>NZ_BAGM01000066.1 GCF_000308855.1 Nocardia veterana NBRC 100344
TGGGGGCCGTGGTGGCGGTCGGCACCCGGCGCTGGTGGGCCGTGCGGGCGGACGAACCGGCCCTCGTCGGTCCGGCCGAACGCGTGCCCCCGCTACTCGGTGGCGACGGGTTGCTGCTGGTGGCGAATCCGCAGTCCGGCAGCGGCGGCGGCGCCGAGTTGCTCGCCGACGTCCGCACCCGGCTCCCGGCGGCAACGGTGCTGGAGCTGTCCGACGACGTCGACCTCGACCACGAGATCGACGCCCGCGTGCGCGCGGGAGCCGTCCGTGCGCTGGGTGTGCTCGGCGGCGACGGTACCGTCTCCGCCGTCGCGGAAGCCGCTGTGCGGCACGGCCTTCCGCTGGCCGTACTACCCGGCGGGACGCTCAACCATTTCGCCCGCGACATCGGCGCCGACGATATCGCGGCCACCGTCGTCGCGCTCCACGCCGGCGAGGTCGCGCTCGCGGATACCGCCCGGGTGCGAGTGGACGACGGTAGCGAACGCACGGTGGTCAACACCGCCAGTCTCGGCGGCTACCCGGACTTCGTGCGCCTGCGGGAGCGCTGGGAGCATCGAATCGGCAAATGGCCCGCGGCGGCCGTCGCGATGCTCTGCGTCCTGATCCGCGCACAGCCGCTGCGAACCACCATCGACGGCGAACCGGCGGCGGTCTGGATGTTGTTCGTAGGCAACGGCACCTATCGGCCGGGTGATCAGGTACCCACGGCCCGAACGGATCTGCACGGTGCCGGATTGGATATCAGGTACCTGCGTGCAGATCGCCGATTCTCCCGGCTGCGACTGATCTGGGCCTCGATCACCGGAACCCTGGGCGACTCCCCCACCTACGTCCATCGTCGCGCGGACAAGCTGCGGGTGCGGGTGGACGGGCCACCGGTCTCGCTGGCGACCGACGGCGAAGTCGACACGCGCAGTTCGGCTTTCGACTTCGTCGGCGATCCGGCTTCACTGCCGGTCTTCCGTCGCACCGACCGGCAGACACCCCCATCCCACTGAGCGCGGACCGAGGTACGGCGGCGCACATCCCCACCCCATGATATGAAATGCTCAGATTTCAGATAGTGGAGGTGTCGGATCGTGACGCAGGCCAACCCCATGACGATCGAATCGGCCGAGGCCGCCCTCGCCCGGCTGACCGCACACGACCGCGGCACGCTGACCGAGCTGATCCGGCGCGTCGACAAACACCGGGGCTCCTTCGGCGAACTCGTCACCCGCAATCCCGACGGCACGCCGTGCCCGCCGTGGACACGCAAGGATCCGCTCGTCGACGAGGTCGTCCGCTTTCTGGTCGACCGGCACCTGTTGCTGTCGCATTTCCCCTGGGGCACTTGGGAAGCGGGCCGAACGGTCGTGCAGCGGCGGGACCGGGCAGCACTCGCGGCCTGCTCCGCCCAGCACTGTCTGCAGTACCTGACCCTGCTGGTTCGCGCGGACCGCTTCACCGAGGGCACGCTGACCGCGGCCTTCGACGCCGGGCTGATGCAGGCGCTGCTCCACCGCCTGCATCAGCACACGTATCCGCACTCCGGCCGTTAGCCGGACTGCATCGCTCGCACCCGGGCGAGCACGTCGGGATAGCGCTTCAGGTGCGCGCCGCCGTTGAGATCGATGGTCGCGCCGGTCATCCAGGTGGCATGATCGGAAGCCAGGAAGGCCACCATCTCCGCAACCTCTTCCGGACGGCCGCTGCGACCCAGTGGCGTGTTCTCCAGATACTCCTCGGTGAGGCCCGGCACGAAGGCGATACCCGCCACCAGCGGCGTGTCGACCAGTCCCGGACTGATGGCGTTGACCCGGATCCGGCGTTCGGCCAATTCCAGGGCGGCGACCTCCACGAGCATCAGCACACCGGCCTTCGCGGCGCAGTAGCCGGCCATCCCGGTTCCGGGTTGGCGACCGTTGAGCGAGGCGATACAGGTGATGGAACCGCCGTCGACCAGATGGCGTCCGGCGTATTTGATCGCCAGGAACGACCCCGTGAGGCAGACATCGACGGTCGTCTGCCAGTGCGCCAGTTCGAGTTCCGTGATCGGCCCCGGCATCGACAGGCCGGCGCAGTTCACCACCGCGTGCAGGGCACCGGACTGCTCGAATCCGGCGGCCACCGAGTTCTCGTCGGTGACGTCGAGCGCGAATGCGGTCGCGCTGTCGCCGAGCTCGGCGGCGACCGCGCGGGCCGCCTCGAGATTCACATCCCCGACGACGATCCGGAAACCGTCCCGGGCCAGCGCATGGGCGCTCGCGCGGCCGATGCCCGAGCCGCCGCCGATCACCAGGGCGGCCCGCGTCATCGGCGTACTCCGTCCGCTCGGCCGGCGGCCGGGGCGGGTGCACCGAGGAGGTGGCGGGTCAGGAAATGCACCTGGTGGTCGACGGCCGCGTCGAACCAGTCGTGGCCGGCGAAGAGATCGAAATGGTCGCCGGGATAGTGGCGGATCTCCGCACGGGCGGCGAATCCGGCCTTCGCGGCCGCATGCGGCGGCGCGGCGCGATCGAAGTCGGCGATCTGCATCAGCACCGGTGCGCCGATCCGCGCGGCACGCTTGTCGGCCCGGTAACCACCCAATTCGATGCCGATCGCGGCATCGACCTCGTTCCGCCACGTGGGGCCGGCGAGGGCCGTGTAGGCCTCGTAATACCCCTCGGCGGTCAGCGCGGCATGCTCTCCGGGCCTACCGACCAGCGGCATCATCACACGCTTGCCGCCGAACCGGCCCGCCAGGGCGCTGCGCACACTCGACACCGTGGACTTGGCGATGGCGACACCGCCCACCTGCGCGAAAGCCGTTCGGCCCGCGGCCAACCCGTTCACCAGGGGCACGACCGCGATCACCGCGCAGATGTCGCGCCGATCCGCGGCGACGGTCAACGCATGCCCGCCGGACAGCGAAATACCCCAGGCCACCAGACGATTCGGATCGACACCGGGCTGCTGCGCGGCGGCGGCCAGGGCGGCCCGGTAGTCCTGCGCCTGCATGGTCATCGACACACGCTGCCGCGGCGCACCCGCCGACGCGCCGAAACCCCGGTAATCGAAGGCGAATACCGCCACGCCGGCGGCACTGAGGCGCGCGGCGAACGGTTCCAGTCCGGAGTCCTTGGTGCCGCCGAAGCCGTGCGCCATCACGACCACCGGCCGCCCGTCGGAGCCGTCGAATGGGCTCGACTCGGGACCCGGGAAAAACCATGCGTCACAAGTGGTTCCGTCGGAGCGGAACTCGACCTGCCGATACGTCACTGCGCCACTCCCACCGGTCGATCGGTCTCCGCCACCCGGGCCCACGGCGGCGGACCGGAGATACGGGCCCGCTGCGCACCGGCCGGAAGCTCCCGCACCCGCATATCGTGCTCGTAGAGGAAGTAGTCGACCTGCTGGGTGTGCCGGGCGCTGGGCACCATATGGCCGGTGTAGTGCTGTTGTTCGGCGACGATCACGCGGCGCATCTCCTCGATCGACGGCAAGCGGTAGCGGCCGACCGCGTACGCCCCGATCAGGCGGGCCTGGCATTCCACGAAGGGAAACAGGGTCGGAGTCGACTGGGCGAAGCCGGCGAAGATCAGATCTTCCATGCCGGGCAGGAACATCCGCTTGTACAGGTCGATCTTGTTGTCCGGAGCGCTGATGAACTCCGGGTCGAAGAACGGAAAGGTGATGTTGTAACCGGTGGCGTAGATGATGATGTCGAAATCGTCGGCGGTGCCGTCCACGAAATGCACTGTGGCGCCGTCGAAGCGCTCGATATTCGGCTTCGGAACCACGTCCCCGGATCCCAGCCGCAGCGGTAGTTCCACCGACTGGGTCGGGTGCGCCTCGAAGAACTTGTGATTGGGCTTGGGCAAGCCGTAATTCTCGGGGCGACCGGCCGTCAGCGGTTGTCCCCACTGCGCGACCTTGCGCTGCCAGGAGTACGGAATGTACGGACTGGTGCGGAAATACTTGTCGGCCGGCTTGCCGGCGATGTATTTCGGCACGATCCACGCGCCCGAGCGGGTGGACAGAGTCACGGTGTTACCCAGAGCTTTCGACGACAGTTCGACCGCGATATCGGCGGCGCTGTTGCCGAGCCCGACCACCAGGATGCGCTGGTCGGAGAAGTCCATCGGGGTGCGCGGGTCGATGTAGTGGTGGGCGTGCATGGTGCGGCCGGTGAATTCACCGGGAAAATTCGGATAGCGCGGATCCCAGTGGTGGCCGTTGGCGACCACCAGCAGATCGAACTTCCGCAATTCGCCGCGCTGTGTGCGCAACTCCCAGCCACCGCCCGGCAGCCGGCGCGCGTGTTCGACGCCGTTCTCGAACTCGATGCGGCGGTACAGGTCGAAGGCCTCGCAGTAGTCGTCGAGATACTGCTTGATCTGGGTGTGGTGCGGGAAATCCGGAAAATGCTCCGGCATCGGAAAGTCCCGGAACGACAGTTGATGTTTCGACGTGTCGATGTGCAGGGAGCGGTAGGCGCTGCTGTGCCCGTTCGGATTGCCGAAGGCCCAGTTGCCACCGACGCGATCCGAGGTTTCGAAGCACACATACGGCACCCCGTAGTCGCCGAGCATCTTGCCGGCGGTCAACCCGCTGATCCCGGCGCCGATGACCGCGGTACGCGGTTGATACATCACCACTCCTTTCACACCGAACGGTGCGTAGACAGATTTCGAATAGTGTCTACTAGTAGACACATTCTCAGATCTGTCCACACATTGCTAGGGTTTTCGGCGAAACCGGTCGGCGAACCGGGTGCGGGTGCGCGGCGAAAGGGGTGGCGGATGAGTGAGACGACAACCACGACGGTGACCGACCGGCTGTTGGCGGCCACGCAGAAACTGTTGGCGGCCAAGGGTATCCGCGCCACGACGATGATGGAGGTGGCCGAGGAGGCCGGCGTCTCGCGCGCCTGGCTGTACCGGCATTTCCCGGACAAGCCGGCACTGATCGGCGCCGCGATCGTGCGGCTGACCGACACCTGGTGGAACGATGCCCGCGCCGAACTCGACCGCATGGACACCTTCGCCGATCAGCTCATCGTCGGCGTGCGCATCGGCCGCGGCGCCTACGACGATCCCGGCGCGCTGCTCATGCGGCTGCGATCGACCGAACCGGAGGAATTCGCGGCCTGCGCGGGCGCGGGAGTCGCCGCCCTGGTGCCCGCGCTGGCCGCCTTCTGGCGCCCCTACGTCGACCAGGCCGCCGAGCGTGGGGAAATCCACCCTGCTCACAACCTGGCCGAGGTCGCGGAATGGGTCGCCCGCATCCTGATCAGCCTGGGCACCGTCCCCGGCGACACCATCGATCCGGACGACCCGGTCGCCGTCGGCCACCATCTGCGGACCTATCTCCTCCCGGCCCTGCACCGCGCACCCGAGCGGAACAGGTCCGCCTGACAACGAACTTCGGCATCCACCCCCACTGCGCGACAGTGGGGGCCGTTGCGCTGCGGACGTTCGGTGACCCGAATGGAAAATGGAAATCATTTCCGTTAATGTCTGTCTCCGCTCCCATCGAGGGCTGCACAGAACACAGAACGGAACAGGGATCCATGAACAAGATCACCCGCATGACCGTCACGGCGATGACAGTGGTGGGCGCGTTGGGCGCCGGTTCGGCTGTCGCCTCGGCTGCGCCCACGACGGCCGCAGACCACATCCTGAGCACCGAGATCATGCCGGGCGTGCAGTACACCAGCTCCACTGCCGATCAGTCCGTGGTCATCGAGACCGGCACCGCCACCCTCGTCACCGCCGGCGGGCAATTCCAGGTGCGCGACGCTTCCGGCGCCACGGTCGCGGGCGTCCCCGAATTCGCGGTCGAGCCGAAGGCCTTGGCCGCCACCCATGCCGCGCCGGAGGTGCGCGCGGCGGCACACGCGGCGACGCCGGAACTGCACCTGGAGAACATCGACGGTGACCCGCAGACCGAACGGTTCGATGCGGCGATTCAGGCCGCCATCAACGAATTCGGCCTGGCCACCTCGGTCGGCACGATGGCCGGCGGCCTCATCGGCCTCGCGGTCGGCTGCGGTGTCGGCGCGGTCGCGGGCGCGGTGGTCGGCGCGCCCGTCCTCGACGCCGCCGGACTCACCCTCATCGCCGGCTGCCTCGCCGGAGCAGGTGTTCTGGGCGGCATGGGCGCCATCATCGGCGCCGCCCTCCTCGGCATCCCGGTCGGCATCGCCTCCGCGATCAAGTTCCAGCACACCATGAACCAGCCCTACGAGCAGCACACCCACGAGGGCGAGAGCAACTGAGGAGCGTCGTTCGGCCGAGTGACATGTCTCCCGGTTCGGGCACCGGGCGTTCGGGTAACCAACAGAACGCTCGATGTCAGGACAGCAGAGAAACGAGTCACATTGCTCAACGTCACCAAATCGATCGCCGTGTGCGCGGCCGCTCTCGGAATCACGGCCGGAGCCTCGGTGCTGCTACCCGCCACCGCGTCCGCGGCGGCCTATCAGGGCCAGTGCGGGAACGGCTTCTCCGTGATCGACAAGCATGAACTGAAGGGCGGCACGGTCTTTCTGACCTATGACGGCCGCACCAACTGTGTGGTCACGGTGCGGGACAAGCCGGGTGAGCCGATTTCGATGGGCGCCGCGGTGCGGCAGTCGAAGGACCACTCCGCGGTGGTGATCAACGACGATCGCAAGTTCAGTGACTTCGCCTACGCCAAGGTCGAAGCCGAGGGCAAGTGCATCGACTGGGGCGGCCGCATTCAGGACGACCTGTGGCAGGACTTCAACGTGCACTGCGGCTGACGGTCGCGACCGGGTCCGGACGGCGGCGCGATGCCGGCGTCCGGACCCGGTCTTTCGGCGCTCACACCGAATGCGCTCACTCCGTGCTCGGCTGCAGACCAACGCCGGTGACCAGCAGCCGGCCGCCCCGCAGGATCAGGCCCGCGCGGAGGCGGCCGGTACGAAACTGTGAGCCCACTGTGCGGCGGCGGGACGCCGACCCATGACTCGGCTCACACCCCCTTGACCTGAACCTCGGTTGGGGTACGACCGTTGATGCATGACCACATCGACGACGCCGGTGACGCACTGGATCGAGCAGCACGCACATGCGCTGACTTCCGCTGCGCCGGATCCGCTCATCGGGCCCGCCGCACTGCGCGAGATGGTGGGGGCGGCACGTGTCGTCGCGCTGGGCGCCTCGACCCGCGATGCGCACGAGCTGTCCGTCTTTGCCCATCGGATGGTGCGTTTCCTGGTGGTGCACATGGGTTTCCGCAGCCTGGTCGTCGAAGGTGACGATGCGGCCAGTGCCGCCCTCGACGCCTACGTGCGCACCGGAATCGGTGACCCGCGCACACTGCTGGCCGCGGCACGCCCGTTCTGGCGAATCGAGGAGTTGCTCGACACCGTGACCTGGTTGCGCGGATACAACCGGGAGCACCCCGACGATCCCGTGCGAATCGCTCATCCGGAGCCACATCGGGAGGTGACGGTTCGATCAGGCGATCTGGGTGTGATCGAGGAAATGTTGGCCGACAACGTGATCCGCTGGCACGACCGCACCGGACACAAGATCGTCTACTGGGGTGGCATGGCACATACGGTCGCGGCCGAGACGCGTACCGTCCTGCTCGGCGACGAACGGGTCACCCACCGCAGCGCAGGCGGTCATCTCCGCCGGCATTACGGCGCCGGATACGTCTCGGTCGGCCTGACCTTCGACCACGGATCGACCTCCCACGTATTCCCGCCGCCACCCGCCGACTTCGCCGAAGCCGTGCTCGGTAGCACGAGTCTCGACGCGTACCTGCTGGATCTGCGCCTCCCCGGTCCGGACGAGGTGCGAACCTGGCTGACCGAGCCGGCGAAAACCCGTGTGATCGGGCCGGTCTACGATCCCGCCGACGATGCCGCCTTCCACCTCTCGGGCGGGTCCCTCGCCGAATGGTTCGATCTGCTCGCCCATTACCGGACGGTGACGGCCACACGCTCGATCGGTCAGCTGGGCGGCAGGTTTTCGTCGGCACTCGCGGATCCGTCGGGCTCAGCCGGAAGCCGCTCGAACAGATAGGCGGGGTCGGCGCAGTTGTCCCAGTCGTCGAGACTGAAGAAGCGCCAGGCTCCCGCATCGTCTCGAGCCATCACCATCACCGCCCTGCCGTGCCACGTGAGTTCCAGCCGGGTGGCAGCGCACAGGATGAGGGACAGATCGCTGTCGCTCAGCGCGGCGGGTAGCTGAGCCGCTCGCCACCAGCGGAACGGCTCGTACTCGAAATCGCCCTCGTACGGCCCGATACCGCGCGTCGGGGTCGTGGGCGTCGCCAGCGTGGGGTCGTCGAGCAGGTCGCACCAGTCGTTTCCGGCCAGATAGTCACCGGCGGCCGCCGCGATGTGTGCCGCACCGTCTCGATGCCAGCGCCAGCCCCCGAGCGTGGCGGCGGCAGCGCCGGGGACGGTTCTCCACGTCACCCGAATGCCGTCGTAGGCGTAGCGGCACCGCCGAATCCAGGTTCCACCGCGGTAGCAGTACACATTGCTCCGCAGCGGCCACGGGGCCATCGGCCGGTGCTCGATGTCGTCGAACTCGCCCCCGTCGTTGTACCAGCGCACCCACACCGACGTGACGCGCCCGCGAAATGTGTTCCAGATTCGATCGGCCACACCTTCGCCACCCCACCTGACCCCGAATTGCAGGTCGAGTGTTCCGCCGTCCTGACGCGACCACACCGGAACGTGGTACGTGCCTGGTGGACCGAGAATCTCCTCCAGGACCTCGCGCTCGAGGAGGACATCGGCCGGATCCCGCAGATCCATCCGCACGAAGGTACTCGCGATATTCGCCACCGACGAAGTATGGAACTGCGCGTACCGCACCGCAGCTCAATTCTTTTCGGAGCCGATCATCCTGCCAGGCTCGCGAAACCCGTTCCGCAGCGCGCCGTTCGGCCGCGCCGATCGACTGCGGCCAGGCGCGGATGCGGGCCGATCAGGGCTTGACGGCTTCGACGAGGGTGCGGGTGGAGTGCGCGATGAACGGTCCCTGGTCCCGATCTTTGCCGAACCTGTGCGCCGACAGTGAGAAGGAAACAGCGGCACCGGCATGCCGTTCGAACCGAACCCGGCGTTGTCGTGCCCCACCGAGTTCAATCGGGTACTTATCCGTTCGCCGCTGCCGACTCCGCCGCATCGGGCACGGCCGTCGTGCGAATGTTCTTCACCGCTGCCACAATTCGATCCACATCGTCTTCGGAGAAGATATCTTCCGGCCCGGTCGGCGCCACGGCGTTGAACGGGGCTTCGTAGCGGGCGCCGACCTCGATCACTCCGTTCTTGGCGATATAGGTGGTGAGCAGCTTCAGGAAGTGCAGTTGGCTGGCGGTGAGGGTACGGCCGGCATGGAATTCCTCGAACGCGGCCGTGGCTGCGGTGGTGTCCAGGCCGGTGAGCGAACGTAAGAACAGTCCGAGACCGCCGTGGGTCACAACAGTCCGCACCGCCTCCCGTGGCAGTGGTCAGCGGAAGATCTGGCCGACTCGGTCGGCGACGGGACAGCGGTCGAGATGGGTTACCGGTGTTCTCGGCCCCCACGTCCGCGTTCCGCCCGCATTCGTACTCGTTCGTCTCGGCCACCGCGGGTCTTCCCCGGGGCTGGCGGCTGCCGGTGCAGGTGTTCCAAACCCGGCGTTGGGCGGCTCTTGATCAGTAGGTCCGCCACGTCGGGCGGGAGCCTCGCTCGAGTTTGCGCGTCGGCTGCGTCCCGCTCCCGCTGTTTCCGCTCACGTTCCTCTCGCTCTCCCTCCTGTCTCGCCCGTTCTTCAGCCTTGGCGGCTTCCTGCTGGCGAGCTTGGTCCGCGGCGTCGGCAGCCTCGCGTGCCTGTTGCACCTGCTCTGCGTAGCCGCTCAATGCGTTCAATTCTGCGATCGCGCGCGCTTCGCGTGCTTCACGTGCCTCCCGGGCGGCACGCTCTTCGCGCTTGATGCCTTTCATGATGTCCCCGAATTCGCGTGCAACCCGCTCTGCAGCTTCTCCTTCCACTCGTTCACGCCGCTTCCTTTCCTGACTCTGCCGCAGCCGCTCGGCAGCTTCACGGACCTTCGGCAGGCGCTCTTGTGCGCGCCGGAGACGGTCGGCGCGTTCTTGCTGCTTTTGCCGTTCGAGTTCACGCTTCCGGACGATCTCTCGAATGTTCTGAAGACGTTTGCGTGCCCGATCGGCACGCTCCAGTTCGTAGGCTCGAACCAGTTCACCTTGTCTGGCGACCAGGGATCGGCCCAGCTCTATGGCGCGGGCAGCGTCGGCCCTGGAGATGACCTGATGCTCGAACCGGTCCTTGAAATCGCGAGCCATTGCCCGCATGTCGTCGGCGACGGACCGAGGGATCTTCTCACCCTCCACCGTCTCCCACACGCTGCGCGTTATCTGGCCGGACTCGAGCGCTGCCCTCTCTTTGAGCAACTGCTCACGTGTCTCGCGTTCAGGGAGGCGACCGGATTTGCGTTCTCTGGCCTCCACGCCACGCCCGTCGGTGCGTGCATTGTCGATGACCCGCGAGCGGTGTCCCGTCTCGATCCGGAATTGTTTGACCCAGCCTTTTTCCGGCGTTTCACCGCGCATATGTGCACGACCGAGCTCGAAGTACAATCCGCGTTCGTGATTGGTTAGATTGCGCCGAACAGCATCGTATTCGTCGGGCAAAGCCGACCCCCCCGATCAAAATCCGGAGTAAGTGTTATGTAATGCGAGAAGCTTTGCGCATATCGCGGGCGGCCGACGTGATTGCATAATTCGCCATGCCGGGGCCATCGGTCTCGAGGAACAGATAATCTGTCATCGAAACCATGCTGCACACTTCAGCGCCGTTGCCGTCGTGCACAGCGGGACTGAAGTCGGTATACAGCGGCGCGCCACTGTATTTGGGGTAGTTGCCCCACGTCATGCCGGCGCGGCGGACGAAGCACTCGCCATAGAATCGAACGAATTGATCTGCCGCGTCTCGCTTTTCCGGCGACAAGAATCCATCCCGGTCGCCGAAAAACTCTCTGGCAGACTCGAGGATCCGCAACGTCAATGGCGACTTCCACCAGGGATCGTCGTATTCGGCGATGCCGGGAACGGTGGTGGCGAGAAAGGCTCGGATCTGCGATTCCATGCGCTCGGGTGCGACCCAATCCAGGAAGGCTTGGGTCTTTTCGTCGAATTCGATGTCGAAACCCATCTGCTCGGCGTCGCTCATGTCCGGCTCCCCTCGTCGGTAGGCTGCTGCTGGTCAGACTATCCCGCCTCACTGTCATGTTCGGCCTTCCTCGTCTTCGATACGCTGGCGGTTCTCGTCAACGGAGCGCCCTTTCGGGATCCGGGTCGGCCAGCACCACACTGCGCCGGCAACGATCACCAGAACGCCGAGCACGGTCGCGCCGAAGACCCAGATATCGCTCACGGAAGCGCCCACAGCCGTTCACAGGGCAGCCGCCGGCGCTGCGGGTCCGGCGCCTCGAACGTCACCGAGACCGCTGGGTAGTCGGTGACCCGATGCAATGCGAACCGGACCGCGGCCGGCATGCACGCGACGAACTTCAGCTCATGCATATTCGGGACGGTGATGAGCACGCAGAGCCCGACGTCCGGTTCGTGCGGCAGCGGCGATTCAGGTTGAGCTCCAGTGGGTTCGGCGAAGCTCATGGCGGCTCGCTACTGTTTCCCGACCGAGGCGTAGTCGGCCAGCCCGCTCAAGACGTCGAGCAAGGTCTCGAGGTTCACCCCATCCGGTAGCGGAGCATCGTTGGTCCGCCGCGACCGGAACCGCATCCCGCGAGCAATTGCCCGTTCGCGCGGGCTGTCCACCGGCGGAACGATCTTGCCCTCGCGGACCAGGCAGCTGTACGCGCTCGCCTTGCGGGGGCATTCGACTGCGCGGCAATTCAGGTGCTGCTGCATGATCTGTTGCGCTGCGGCGACGGTGAGCGGCTGCTCCGGGTGTGAGTGTTCCGGGTCGGTGAAGCCTGGCATCGTCGCCGCCCAGGTCGATGGGGGACAGACCGTTTCGAGGTCGAACATCTCGCACACCCGGCTCGGGCTGTTACCGACGGTCTCCAAGTCGTAGACGACCACCGCGTCGACATTCAGGCTTGCCGCCGGCCCGAGCGCGTACCCGACCGGATCGGTGGCGTCTGCCGGCGGCCGCACTGTGTAGAGATGAAGGTAGCCGAGCCGTTCTGCGTGACACTGGACCTCCATCGCATGCCGCGGCGCATGGGATCCGGAGATTGTCGCGCGCACAAGGCCGATCGCGGTGGGCTGGTGATTCGGTTCAGCGGAAACCATTGTCTGTCCTCCCATCTCGTGTGTGGACGGCACCCGCCGCCGAAGTTCCGTTCGTCCGTCGATCCGGCTGCGCTGTGGGTTGGGTCGGCGAACGAAAGGGGTTCCGGTTCGATCCGGCGGCGGGGCCTATCAAGAAGGGTCGCGCCGCGGCGGAGCCTTTGCGACGCCCGCGAGTGAGCAGGCGAAGCTGCGCAATATCTGCCGTTGACAGCGTTTTCGAGTCCGCGACGGCCTACTGTTGCGTTACAACACAATTCAGGTCCGGTCGGAGGGGTGGCCGTGAGCGACGAAGATTCAGGGCTGGTCTGGGAGACAACCGAGTTCCAACGTCTCCTGGCCGCGCACCGGCCGGGGCAGGCATTCGCGTTGATCCGTCGCGCGCACCAGCTTTCGCAGGCCGAGTTCGGGGTATTACTGCACTGGGATCGCAGTCACACAGGCCGTGTGGAGCGGGAGGAAGTCGGTACCCTTTTCGATGTTCGCGAGCTGATCAGGGTCGCAGACACCCTCGGCGTTCCTCGCCGCTCGCTGGTTCCGCTGTTGCTCGGAACAGCGGAGATCGGCAGTATCGAAGGTACCGACGGCGATGAAGGAGCTGACGTGGACCGCAGACAATTTGGGCTGACCTTATTCGGTGCCGCAGTTGCGTCGGCCACTGGCTTCCCGGCCGCCGCCTCCGCATCAGCGGCGGGAACGAGCCAAACGGTGGGCACCAACCATGTCCAGTACATCAACGACGTGGCCGACCAGTTCTGGGCGCACGACTCGGAGTTCGGTTCGGGCGGCCTGGTCGAGGCGGCACTGAAGCAGTCGGCGATCGCACGCCAGCTGCTCGACCACGGCACCTACGATGCGGCCACGGGCCGGGAGCTGGCCCGCGCAGCCGGCAGCCTTGTGGACTGCACAGGCTGGCTCGCGTTCGACTCAGGCGATCAGAAGACCGCGCGGCAGTGCTTCACCGAGGCACTGATCCTGGCCGAACGGTCCGGCGACATGTTCCTGTGGAGCAACGTTATGGACGACCTCCGGCACCAGGCATGGCGCGTTGGATCCATGCGCGAAGCACTTCAGCTCAGTCTCCGGATCAGCGATGCCATTCGGCCGATCCGATCCACTCGTCTCCATGCGCTGCACGCGGCACGAGAAGCTGTCGCGTACGCAGCGGTAGGCGACGCTCGGGAATCGGAGCAGGCGATTAACCGCGCGCTGCGTGAAGTCGACCGCGGATTCGATGACGCCGAGGACCCGATCTGGTTGAGCTTCGTGACGCCGGCCGAAATCCAGTCGATCACCGCCCAAGCGCGCACATGCCTCGGACAGCATGACAAGGCGGTGGACTTCTATCGGTCGTCGGTCGGCGCGACCACACAGCCGCGGGACGAAGCGTCGTACCGGGCCTACTACGCATCGAGCCTGGCGCGGCTCGGTGATCATTCGATGGCAGTGACAGAAGGGCTGTCGGCGCTCAGTCTGCTCGAGAACACGGTCAAGTCGCGGCGGTTGGTGGCCGAGCTGAAACCCACGCGACAGGTTGCGGAGCGCGTCGGCAGTGACGAGGCCGCCGACTTCATCCACCGGTTCGACAAGCTGGTCAAGGTCTAGCCATTCACTGATCGCAGAGACTGATAGCCGGTACTGGGCGATGGTCGGCTGCGTGGTCCCCATGCGGCATGCAAGTTCCGTCTGTGTCAAACCTGCCGCAGCGCGAGCATCGTAGAACAGTTCGGCCGAGCGCAGCCGTGTCAGTACGCGGTCCGATCCCTACTCGGCGGGTGCGGTCAGGTCATACATCGTCACTCCGTCGATCGTCCGGGCGGGGAAGTTGTCGGCTACCCAGGCGGCGATGTCGGAAGCGGCATGGCTGCCACCGCTGGAGGCGCCGCGCATGCCGCCCATGCCGGCACCGCCCACGAAGTAGTGGATCTTGTGCTGGGCCACGTACTGCTGGAACTGTACGAGGGTCGGGAACGGGTCGGTGCCGTTGAAACCGCCGACGGCCATGACCGGGTCGCCGGTCGCCAGTTGGTAGGCAGCGGCGCTGTTGGAGCCGACCGCGGCCGCTACCCAGGTGTAGGCGCCGGCGTTGTCGCTCAGTGCCGCAGACAGATTCGAGCGGACGGTGATACCGCCGAGGAGCCCGCCCATCGGTCGGCCGGCATGCGCAGCCGCACCGCTCGTCGTGGCCTGACCGCCGGGCGTACCAGCCGGCGGCATCCCGCCGAAGTGCCCGCTGGACGGCCCGGCGGACGGGATCGCCCCGGTGTGCGGAGTCGACGCGGTCGCCACCGCGTAGGCGGTGGGTCCCACCAGTCCGGCGGCCAGCCCGACGGCGACCACTGCCGCACCGAGTGCGCGGGGCAACCGGGAGACGACCAGCAGCAACACCGCCGCCCCCACCCCCGCCACGGCCACCACCGGCCGCAACCACGGGTTCCAATCGCTGGTCCGCGCGAGCAGGAGACAGGCCAGGACGGTCGTCACCACCAGCGTGCCGGACAGCACGGCGGTCGCGCGAAGGTCGTTGCGCCGCAACCACAATTGCCAGACACCGACCGCCACACTGCCGGCGATCGCCGGAGCGAGCGCGACTGTGTAGTAGGGATGCAGGATGCCGCTCGCGAAGCTGAAGATCCCGCCGGTGAGCAGCAGCCAGCCCAGCCACAGCAGCAGTGACGCCCGGACCGGATCGGTGCGCGGGGCGTGGCGCGTGAGCCACAACCCGGTCCCGCCGAGGATCAGCGCGGCGGGGATCAGCCACGCGATCTGGCCGCCCATCTCCGCGCCGAACAGCCGCGCCCAGCCGACGTCGTGGTTCATATTGCCCAGGCCACCCACCTCGTCGCCGGTGAGCCTTCCGAAACCGTTGTAACCCAACGCCAATTCGAACACGCTGTTGTGCTGGGAGCCGCCGATGTACGGCCGCGACGAGGCCGGCCACACCGCCACCACGGCCGGATACCAGCCCGCGGATACCACCACCGCGCAGACGGCCGCACCGGAGCGGATGAGCCGCCGACGCCAGGTGGCTTGCGCGGCAAGCAGATACACTCCGGCGAAGATCGGCACGACGATGAAGGCCTGCATCATCTTCGCCAGAAACCCGAAGCCGACCGCCACCCCCGTGAGCGGCAACCACCATGCGGCACTGTCCTTTTCGATCGCCCGCAACACACTGTAGGCGGCCACGGTCAGCAGGAGTACGAGCAGCGCATCCGGATTGTCGAAACGGAACATCAATGCCGCCGCCGGGGTGAGCGCCGATATCGCACCGGCAAGAATCCCGGTCCAGTGGCCCGCCACCCGCCGCACCGCGGCATAGAGGACGGCGACCGCGGCCACACCCTCCAGTGCCTGTGGTACGAGCAGACTCCACGAGTTGAATCCGAACAGCCGCGCCGAGATGTCCATGACCCACAGGGCGCCGGGTGTCTTGTCAACGGTGATCGCGTTCGCGGCATCGCTGGATCCGAACAGCATCGCCTTCCAGCTCTGCGATCCGGCCTGCACGGCCGCCGCGTAGAACTCGTTGGCCCAACCGCTCGCCCCGAGGTCCCACACATACAGCAGCCCGGTGGCCGCGAGCAGCACCACCACGGACAGCCGCCGCCACCGCGGGCGCGCCGCCCCTGCGCCGGCCGGCGCGGTGGCGGTGGCCGAAGGCTGATCGAGCACAGTCGTCGTCATATGTCGATCGTTATCGACCGAGGTGGTTGCCACCTGGGGCTTCGCTGTGGGCCGGCTGTGAGGGCGGCGAATCTCCCGGTTGCGGCCGCGCGCTGCTGCGCCGCACCGGCTTCACCACCGTCGACAACGACGTGCAGATCGTGGTCGGCGACCTCATGCTCGACGAGGACAGCCACGAGGTCACGCGCGCCGGTGAGCCGATCACCTCGACCTCCACCGAATTCGAGCTGCTGCGGTATTTCACGCGGAATCCGCGTCGCGTACTGAGCAAGGCTCAGATCCTCGACCGGGTCTGGAGCTACGACTTCGGCGGCCGCTCCAACATCGTCGAACTCTATGTCTCCTACCAACGGCGCGCTCGGGGGTGGCTGTGGCGTAGCTGGGCGTCGGCTGTGAGCGCGGCGACTGCTGCGCCACAGCGGCTACCGATCCACTCCACAGCGCATACCCAGGTTCGCCGCGCAGGGTTGACCGAGCAACGCGAGCGCGGCAAAGCCCCGCGCCCGCGGTCGACGAACGAAGGAGTACACGATGACCGAGCCGACCCCGCGACCACCGGCGAACGACCCGCGCTCGCCGGATGCGGCCGAACCTACCTGGGGCGCACGGCAGACCGCGTCGCCCGCCACCTGGTCGACGAAGAAGTCGCTGGCCGCGGTCGGAATCGCCGCGGTCATCGCCACGGCGGGCGGTGGTGTCGTCTACGCGGCCACGCATTCCGGCGGGAACGAGCACGGTGGGCCGGGTGGCCCCGGTGGACCGGGGATGAGCTGGGGCGGGCATAACGCCGCCGGGCCGGGCGGCGCGGCGGAGGCGGGACTGCACGGGGTGTTCGTGATCTCCGACGGCAACGGCGGCTTCACCACCGAGATCACCCAGGCCGGTACGGTGACCGCGGTCTCGGATACCTCGATCACCGCACAGAGCGCCGACAACTTCTCCCAGACCTACACGATCACCGACAGCACCCGTCGCTCGGCGGTGAAAGTAGGTGACGTCGTACGCATTCAGCGCACCGAGGCCAACGGCACCGCCACCGCCACGGCGATCACCAGCGGAACCCACTCCGGCCGGTCGGGCGGACGCGGCGATGGACCGGGCCGTGCCGACGGGATGCCGGGCGGACCGGGCTTCGCCCCGTCGTCGGACGGCGGCCCGGACCGGACCGACGGCTGATTCACAGCGCACACCTAAACCACACCAATTGCCCGCCCAGATCGGCGCGCGACAGTGAACGGGTCGCCGACACCCGGCGATACCCCAAGTCCGAGAACACTTTTCGTGTTCGAAGCACAGTAAGGAAATTCATGGGAATCAAGTCGAAACTGGTGAAGCTCACCGCCGCCGGCGCGCTCACGGCCGGCCTCGTCGGCCTGGGAGCCGGTATCGCCGCCGCCGATCCCGGCCCGCAGCAGCCGAACGAACCCGGCCGACAGCAGCAACACGATCCGCGCCCACAGAACACCCCGGGCCCGGACCACCACGACCAGGACAGCCGGCCGGCAGGGCACGGTTTCTGGTTCTTCGGCAACTGGGTCCCGCTGCCCTGATTCCCAGGGCCGGCATTCCGACCGCAACCGGGGGGCGCGTCGTGCCTGCGCGGCGCGACGCGCCCCGCGCGCCGATCTCGCTCCGCACACCTCTGGCAAACTGGGCGAATGGATGGCGATGTGGTGATCGTGCCGATGGGGCTGGGCCATTTGCGGCAAGTGCTCGATCTGGGGCACGCGGTGTTCGACACCAGCGTCAAGCCCTACACCTCGTGGTCGCTGACCTCCGTGGCCGAGCATCTGGACTCGGCCGACAACGCGTGCTGGGTGGCGTTGGATTCGGATCGGGTGGTGGGATTCGTCCTCGGCTCGATGGAATTCGAATTGCGGGACGACTGGGGGTATCTGGAATGGATCGCGGTGGCGCCGGATATGCAGGGTCGTGGTGTCGCGCGGCGGCTCGTCGACATCTGCTCGGAGGCGTTGTTCGCGCGGGGCGCGCGGCGCATCGTCACCGATGTCGAGCAGAGCAATACGGCTTCGGCGACGCTCATGACCCGCAGCGGGTTCTCCCCCGCCACCTCGGTCACACTCTTCGTTCGCCCGAATCCCGCTGAGCCGGAACCCGATTCGGAGGCGCCACTACCACCGGTGCCGCCGGGCGCCAAACGCGCCCTGATCCGGCGCGGCCGCCTGGCCGGAGACAACCGCACCGCGCGCTGAGCCACACCGCACCGCGGCTGCTCACCGGAACCGCCCGACGACGTTGCGCGGGAGCTATCCGACCTGCCGCTGCCGCAAAGACGCCGCCACCTCCTCGCCGTCGGCGTCGGCGCCGTCCCGACACACGGCTCGGACCAGCAGATAGTTCAGGATCGGGAGTACCAACTCCACCGGCGTCATCAGAACGTAGAACCAGTTGGGTTCGCCCGTCGCCGCCCAGGCGAGTAACCGGGCCAGGCCGCCGACGAAGAAGACCGCGCCGAGCAGATTGATCGCCGCACCCTTTCGCTCCACGTTCCGCGCGCACCACACCACAACCAGCCCGTAGGCCCCGAACAGCACCGCATAGAAGCGCATATCCGAATCGATGGTCGCGTTGACCGCTCCCCCGCCGATGATGCTCGCGGTGCCGAAGAACGCGTGCGCCACCGCGATTCCCACGCACACCGTGCCGAAGACGATCAGCCATATCTGGAGCGTTCGTCGCATACCGACCCCTATTAGACGGTTGTTGAATAAGGATTACGGTAGGCGGCGACCATCGCCGGGTCAACCGTTCGATGCCTACGATGGGCAGATGCCCAGCCGACGCCGCCTCACCCCCGAGCAGCGCCGCGACGAATTGATGGACGTGGGCGCGCGAATATTCGGCGAACGCGCCTACGACGAGATCGCGATGGAGGACATCGCCGCACAGGCAGGCGCCTCCCGCGCGCTGGTGTACCACTACTTTCCGACCAAGGGCGAATTCTTCGCCGCCATCTGGAAACGAGCCCACGATCGGCTCCTCGCCGACGTACGGATGATCGCCGACGAGCCGGTCCGCACCTGCGTCTATCGCGCGCTGGTGGCACACCTGGACTTCTATCGCGACCATATCGCGCTGGTTCTGATCGCCAACCGCAGCGCACTCGCCACCGACCCGGCGGTGCGCGGACCGGTCACCGCCGACTTGAACGCGCTGTGCGAACGGGTTCTCGACGCCTGCGGCGCCGCCGGCCACCCGCGCGAGGTGGCCGGTGCGGCCTTGACCGGCTGGATCGCCTTCGTTCGCGAGGTCGCCATCGAATGGCTGACCCACCAACGCATTTCGCGCGACGAGGTGATCCGGATGTGCATGGCGGCCCTGGATGCCACCGCCGGCGTGCAACTCGACCTCACCGCCCCGCCCCGGACATCGGCCGGGGCCGGACGCTAACTCCGCGCGAGCCGGCCGAATATCGCGCTCGCCGCACCGAATCCGAGCAGCGCGAGCCCCGCACACCAGGACAGCGCCGCTACCGCATGTCCACCCGTACCCGTCGCGTTCATCAGTCCGCGCACCGTATCGACCACCGGAGTGGCCGGTTGATACTCGGCGAAACCGCGTAACCAGCCCGGCATGGTGGCGGGCTGCACGAACGCACTGCTGATATAGGGGACGAACATGATCGCGTAGGTCATGCCGCCGGCCGCCTCGGGATTCTTCGCGGCCAGCCCGAGGGCGACCGCGATCCACGAGATCGCCAGCACGAATGCGGCGATCACCGCAACCACCCCCAGCCAGGCCACCGTATCCGCCCGCGGCCGATAGCCGAGCAGGACCGCGACGACGACGGCTATCGCGATGGCGGCGAGATTGCGGACCACGCCCTCACCGACATGTCCGGCGAGCATCGCCTGCCGGACCATCGGCAGGGTCCGGAACCGGTCGATACTGCCCTTCGTCATATCCGCCGATACCGCCGTCGCGGTGATGGACGCGCCGAAGCCGGTGCACAGCAGCATGATTCCCGGCACCACGTAATCCAGATAGGAACCGCCCACGTCGATCGCGCCGCCGAAGACGTAGGTGAACAACAGCATCACCAGAATCGGCATCAGCAGCGAGATGATCAGCGTGTCCGGGCTGCGCAACGTATGCCGCGCGCAGCGTCGGAACATGACCGCGGAGTCGGCGACGACCGTCCTCACCGGGCGGCCGCCTCGACGATATCGGCGGCGTGGGCGGCCGCGCCCTCGGTGCGTAGGCGGGCCGCGAACCGGGCGGTGCGATCGCGGTGCCCGGAGTCCAACAGCGCCGCGACCTCCCGCAGCAGTCGGTCGGTGGTCAACCGGGTGAAACGCAGATGCCCGCCGAGCCCGAGGCGCCGCACCTGCCCGCCCCACATCGGCTGGTCGAACGAGACCGAGCAGACCAACGTCGGGAGACCCGCCCGCAGGCTCTCGAACAGGGTGCCGACACCCCCGTGATGGACGGCCGCCGCGCAGCGCGGGAACACCAGGTCGTGAGCGAAGGGACCGACGACCGCGACCTGCGAATCCCCCTGCGCGCCAGGGTTTCCCATTCCGCTCCAACCGGCGCTGACCAGCGCTCGCACCCGCAGCCGGCGCGCCACCTCGCGCACCATCGCGAGCACCGCCGCGGGATCGGCGATCGGCATACTGCCGAATCCGAAGAACACGGGCGGATCGCCGTCCTCGATCCAGGCCAGGATGTCGGCGTGCTCGTCGCCGAGTTCACCGATCGCGCGACGGGTGTCCGCGTCCAGGGTGAGGAATCCGGTGAAGGGACGGCGACCGTCCCACTGCGCGGGCAGGCCGGGGACCAGCGCCGGATCGTAGATCTGCACCTCGGGCACCGCGCGCCGAGCCAGCACCGCCGCGATACTCGCCCGCGACCTCGCCAGCCCCAGCTGGGCGCGCAGATCGTCGAGGTAGCGCATGAACACGATCCGGCGCAGATTCTCCGCGATCGCCCAGGTCGCCCGATTGACCGGCCCCGGCGGCGCCCAGTGCGACGGCAGGACGCCGGGAAACGGATAGGCGGCATTGGCGCGGGCCGGAAAGTAGTGCAGGCTGACCAGCGGAACATCCATCGCCTCGGCCACCGATACCGCCCGATCCTCGGTGACCGTACTCGCCACGATCAGCTCCGCGCCCGCGCAGACCTCGATCACCTCCCGATTCATCCGATCGGCGTAGTCGGCCATCTGCCGGGCGACGAGCTGCATCAACCGCAGCGTATTGCCCGTGGCGAGGGCGCGCTGGCCGGCCCGCGAACTGTAGAGCCGCTGTACATCGGGTCCGCAGGCACGGGCGGGCAGACCGGCCGAGCCGGCGAAATCGACCAGATTCGGCGGCACGCCGAGCACCACGTCGTGGCCCCGGCGCCGCAACTCCAGGCCCAGCGCCAGCACCGGTTGGACATCGCCGCGGGTGCCGGTGAGCGGAATCGCGATCCTCACGGCCTCACCCCCGTCGGCCGGTCGGTCGGTCCCGGGAAGGTCATGCCGAGTTATCTCCACTTTTCCGCCGAGCGCAACACTTTCGGCCGAAAAACCCGATGGGGACGATATGGACTCTCGATCAACCCGTCCCGTGGGTAACGTGCCGGGCCTGCACGTCGCCATGTTCACGGACTATCACCCCACCACACTGGGCGGGGTCCAGTCCGCGGTCGCGGCGTTGCGGCGCGGGCTCGAAAACGCCGGGCACCGGGTCACGCTGTTCGCGGCACCGGCGGGCGGTGCCGCGCCGGACCCGGACCCGGATGTGATCGAACTCGTTCCGCTGGCCGGTGCGGTGGTGAACGGCTTTCCGATGGTGCTGCCCACCGCCCGCAACGCGGCGTTGATCGACGGCGCGTTCGCCGCTCGCGGTCCGATCGACGTGGTCCATACCCACACCACCTACGGCGTGGCCATCGCCGGGATGAAAGCCGCACGGCGGCACCGCCTTCCACTGGTACACACCGCGCAGAGCCGAGACGACGCGTTCATCGAGCACACCGCCGCGATGCCCTACCTGTCGGCGGTGGCGTTGCGAATCCTGCACGGCTGCTTCGTTACTCCGCCGAAGCGGATGCCGCGCCGGCCGGAAAGCCGTGCGGCGCGGCATGCCTGGCATACCATCGTCGCTCAGGCGACGGCCGCCGACCGCGTGATCGCGCCGACCCGGCATTTCGCGGACCTGCTCCACGCACACGGCTCGACCCGGCCCGTGCGGATCGTTTCCAACGGTGTCGACGACGCGTTGTTCGCCGCACCGGGCGCCTCCCACGGACCCGCCGCACCCCGCCGAGCCGACGAGACCGCCGCGCTGCGGGTGATCTGGTGTGGCCGGTTGTCGGCCGAGAAGCGGCTCCTCGAATCGATCGAGGCAGTGGGGCGTACCGCGCGGTGCACCCTCGAGATCTACGGCGAGGGCGACCTGTCCGATCGCGCCGCGACCAGGGTCGCCGCCGCCGGCCTGCGGGATCGGATCACCCTGCACGGCCGGGTATCACAACGGCGCTGCATCGAGGCCATGGCGGACGCGGACGTCCTGCTCTTTCCGTCGTGCGGCTTCGACACCCAGGGCATGGTGCTGCTCGAAGCGGTCGCGGCCGGACTGCCGGTGGTGTACTGCGATCCCGATCTCGCGGAATCGGTGCCGCCGGGAGCCGGGCTTTGCACCGCCGATCCGACACCGGCGGCGATCGCGGACACCCTCGACGCCCTCGACGCGGATCGATCCGTGCTGACCGGGCTGCGCACGGAAATGGCCCGGCACCGGGTTTCCGTACGGCAGTCCGAGCGTATCGATGCGGTCGTGGAGGTGTACCGGCAGGCCCGCGCCGATATCGAACCCGAGGCGCCGCCGCCGGTGCCGGCGCACCTGCGCGACGTGCCCACGGCGCCGGGCGCGCTGCCGGTGATCGGACACAGTCTGCGCGCCCTGCGGGACGCACCCGGTTTCGTGACCTCCCTGGCCGACTTGGGCCCGATCGTGCGCATCCGCTTCGGCCGCAAGACCGGTTATGTGCTGACCACTCCGGAGCTGGTGCGTGCGGTCGGCCTCGGGGAGGCCGAATTGAATCGCGACGATCTCCGAGAGGCGATCGCCGATGTCGCGGGTGGTTCGGTCAACGTGTTGCGCGGTGCCGAACACAAACTGCGCCGCCGGATGATCGCGCCCGCCCTACGCCAGAGCCGGCTCGCCGACTATACGGTCACGGCGGCGCGCCTGGCCGAGAACTGGTCGGCCGCACTGCCGTCCGGCGTGCGAGTCGATCTGATGGAACAGGCCCACGGACTCGTTCTCGACACCGTGTCCTCGACCCTGTTCACCGCCGATTTCAGCGAAACCGCCCGCCGCCGGATCCGCGACAACGTGCCCTGGCTGCTCGGTCAGGTCATCCTGCGCACCGCGCTGCCACCGCAGCTGCGCCGGCTGCGGTGGATCGCGAACCGGCGTTGGGAGTACAAGGCGCGGCACCTGCGTGCCGCGATCGGCGCCGCGATCACCGAATACCGCCGCCGCGACGAGGATTTCAACGATGTGGTGTCGGCGCTGATTCGCCATACGGATCCGGAGACCGGGGAACGCCTGTCCGACGAGCACATCATCGACGAGGCCATTCTGATGCTGGCCGGCGGCGTCGGCTCGATGGCCTCGCTGACCGGGTGGCTGTGGCACGAGGTGATGCGCCGGCCCGCCGTGGGCGAGCGGATCCGCGACGAACTCGACGCCGTGGTCGGGCCGGGACCGGTGCGAGCGGAACACCTCGGCGAGCTCGCCTATCTGAAACAGGTTGTCTCGGAAACACTTCGGTTCTGGGGGCCGTGGATCAGCGCGGGAAATGCCGCCGGTCCGGTGCAGGTCGGCGGGCTCACCATCCCCGACGGCACCGCCATCATGTTCAGTCCCTATCTGATCCAGCACGACCGCCGATACTTCCCGAATCCCGAGGCGTTCGACCCGGATCGCTGGTCCCCCGAACGGATCGCCGAGATCGACAAGCACGCCAATCTCTCCTTCGGTGTCGGACGACGCCGCTGTCTGGGCGACCATTTCGCGCTGCTGGAGATCACGCTCGCCGCGGCGGCTCTCCTCACCCGCTGGCAGCCGGTCCCCGACCCGAGGTATACCGTGCGCGCCTCGAATCGGGACTTCGTGCTCTCCCCCTCAGCGCTACCGGTGACGCTGCGCCGGCGAACCGGACGGGGAATCTAGCGGCGCCGCAACAGCACTCCGCGAATGAACGCGGCCTGTCCGGAGTGCTGGATATCGTCGTCGATCACACTGATCAGCCGCACCCCGAGCGTGACCGGCGGATCCCAGCGGGTATCGACGATCCGCGGCAGATCGGTGTCGGTGAGCCCGCGGACGTAGTCGACGGTGCGGTCGTGCACGGCGTCGTGATAGCCCAGCAGCAGGTCCGCTGCGACCCCACCGAGCGCCGCGACCTCGTCCGAACCGTCGCCGTATCCGGTGGCGGCGTCGTCGAAGGGCAGATCGAATCGCCGCGCCCAGCCGGCGGAGGTCCACAGTTGTTCGGTCCCGGCGACATCGGCGATGTGATCGTCCTGCACGCGGGTGAGATGCCAGATCAACCAGGCGATGGAATTGGCGCCCGGGTCGAGGCGGGCGCCCAGCTCCTCCTGGGTCAGCCCGGCGACCGCGCCGTGCACGTTCTCTTTGATCCGCCCGAAGGCGTCCACCAGCAGATCGGTGCTCGTCATGCCGGTATGCAAACACAGACCACCGACAATTCGGTGGACCCGGGAGGGATCGGCCCGCTCAAGAGGTGTTTCGCCGACGGGTGCCGATCCGCGTCGGCGAGGTACAAGATCACCGGAGAGATCGGCGCCTTCCTGCTACCCTGGTCGGCAGTCCGGTTACGGATGACCGGCCGGGCGGCTTTCGAAGCCTCTTGTCCTACAACAGATGTGAGGTGACGCTGTAGGACCACACCCCGACAGCGGAATCCCTCGTCGCGCTTGACGGTTCATTCTCTGGAGTCTCAGCTTTTGACCACACCACGTACTGCACTGTCCGCACTACCCGGCGCGGGCGGTACCGCCACCTGTCCCGTTCAGCACCTGGGTTCGCCGATCGACACCGACGGCCCCCGAATCCTGCTGGACACACCGGAGTTCGCAGCCGACCCGCACGGCACCTACGACCGCATGCGGCGGCGCTACGGTTCGCTGGTGCCGATCGAACTGGCGCCCGGCGTCCCGGCGACATTGGTGATCGGGTACCACACCGCGCTGCGCATCCTCAACGATCCCGACCACTTCCCCGCCGACCCGCGGGCGTGGCAGGAAACGGTGCCCGAGGACTGTCCGGTCCGGCCGATGATGCAGTGGTATCCGAACGCGCTGCGCAACTCGGGGACGACGCATCTGCGGTACCGGCAGGCCTATACGGCGGCCGTGGACGGCATCGATCTGCACGCGCTGCACAGCACGATCGAGAAGATCGCCATCCCGCTGATCAACAGCTTCTGCGAGACCGGCTCCGCGGACCTGGTGTCCCAGTACGCCTTTCCGCTCGTCTTCGAATCGCTCAATCGCATGGTGGGTTGTTCGGCGGAGCTCGGCCAACGCGTGGCCACGGGCATGGCGGCACTGTTCGACACGGTGAACGCGGCCTGGGGTATGGAACATCTGAGCCAGGCGCTGATGGAACTGATCCACCTGCGGCGAGCCGAACCGGGGGACGACGTCACCTCCCGGCTGGCCCACCACCCGGCCAAACTCACCGACGAGGAGATGCTCTACAACCTGATCAGCTTCTACGGCGCGGGCATCGAACCGCAGCAGAACCTGATCTCGAACACGCTGCTGCTGATGATCACCGACGATCGCTTCGGCGGCGGCATGCTCGGTGGCAGCCTGTCCACCCGCGACGCGCTCGACGAGGTGTTGTTCAAGGACCCGCCGATGGCGAACTTCTCCATCAGCTATCCGCGCCAGCCGATTCTGATCGACAACGCCTGGCTACCCGCCAACCAGCCGGTGGTCATCAGCCTCGCGGCCTGCAACAACGATCCGGTCATCGCCGGTGGCGATCGCACCGGAAACCGCTCACATCTGGCCTGGAGCGCCGGGCCGCACGCGTGCCCGGCGCGCTCCGTGGCGTATCTGGTGGTGCAGGACGCCATCGACCAGCTGCTCGACGCGCTGCCGGAAATTCAGCTGGCGGTCGATCCGAGCGAAATCACCTGGCGCCCGGGCCCCTTCCACCGCGCGATGGCGGCGCTGCCGGTCACGTTCCCCGCATCCCCTCCGTTGAACATGGCGTAAGGAGCTTCCGATGAAGCAGGAACCAATCGTGCTCGACTTGACCGGCGCCGATATCCACGCCGAGAACGAGCGGATTCGGGAGCGCGGACCCGTCACGCTGGTGGAACTGCCGGGCGGGGTTCCGGCCTGGTCGGTGACCGACGCGGCGGTGCTCAAGAGCCTGCTGTCGGATCCCCGGGTGTCGAAGGATCCGCGCCAGCACTGGTCGGCCTACATCAACGGCGACATCAACGAATCGTGGCCGCTGCAACCGTGGGTGGCGGCGCGGAACATGTTCACCGCCTACGGTTCCGAACATCGCCGGCTGCGCAAACTCGTCGCGCCGGCCTTCACCCACCGCCGCACCACGGCGATGCGCCCGCGGATCGAGGCGATCGTTGCGGATCTGCTCCAGCGGCTGGCGGCGACACCGCCGGGCGAGGTCGTCGACCTGCGCCCGAACTACGCCTATCCGGTGCCGATCCGCGTCATCAGTGAATTGCTGGGTGTTCCGGAGCATCTCGACGCCGCGATCCACGCCTGCGTGGACGGATTCTTCGATACCTCGTTCACACCGGAGCAGGCGCAGGCCAACTTCATCGAAATGGGCCGGCTGGTCGGCGAACTGGTCGCCTTCCGGCGCGAGCAGCCGGGCGACGACATCACCAGTGTGCTGATCGCGACCCGCGACGAGGACGGCGCCCAGCTGTCGGAAACCGAACTCGTCGACACGCTGATGCTGGTGGTCAACGCCGGCCACGAGACCACGCTCAATCTGATCGATCAAGCCATCGTGGCGCTGCTCACCCATCCGGAGCAGCGCGCCGACGTGGTCTCGGGCCGGGTACCGTGGACCGAACTGGTGGAGGAGACGCTGCGGTATCAGCCGCCGGTCAACCACCTGCCCCTCCGGTACGCGGTGGAGGACATCGCGATCGGCGAGACCTTGATTCCGAAGGGCGAGCCGATCCTCGCCGGCTACGGCGCGGCCTGCCGCGATCCGAAGGTACACGGCGAGACCACCACCGCCTTCGACGTGCACCGGACCAACAAGGAGCACCTCGCCTTCGGCCACGGCGCGCACCACTGCCTGGGTGCGCCGCTGGCTCGGATGGAGGCGACGATCGCGCTGCCGGCCATCTTCGCCCGCTTCCCCGAGATGCGGCTCGCGGTGGATCCCGCGGAGCTGAAACCGTTGGGCAGCTTCATCTCCAACGGGCACATCTCGGTTCCGGTCCATCTGCGCTGAACCGCCCGGTTCCGGGCGTGCGGACTCCGGCCCGGAACCGAGCACCGGATTCGGCTCGGCAGCCCTATCGGTTCGGCGATCCACCGTGGTGCCGAACCGGTAGGGCTGTGGCACGCTGTCGTCATGGGGTATTCGGCGGTCCTGAACCTGTCGCATCCGCTGTCGGCGACGACGGTTTCGGTCTTTCCCGGCGATCCGAAGCCGAGCTTCGACACCATCGCCACCGTCGCGTCGGACGGCTTCTATCTCCAGACCGTCAGCGTCGGCGAACACACCGGAACGCACTGGGGCGCACCCGCCCACTTCACCCCGGGCGCGGCGACCGCCGACCAGCTGGACCCCGAGGATTTCGTGCTACCCGGCGTCCGGATCGATATCAGCGAGCAGGCACGCCACGATCCTGACTACGCGCTCGGTGTCGCCGATCTGATCGCCTGGCAGGATCGGCACGGCCCCTTCCCCGCCGAGGCCGCCGTACTGCTGCACACCGGGTGGGAAAAATACTGGGGAACAGCGGATTTCGCCGGTCCGGACGCGCAGGGACGGCTCCGGCACCCCGGATTCTCGGTGGCCGCGGTGCAGTGGCTGCTCGACCACGGCGTGCTGGGCCGGCGCGGCGCGCTGGGCACCGATGCGTTCAGCCCGGATGTGGGCACCGACGACACCTTCCGAGTGTCCAAGCTGCTGTACCGCGACCACCGGCTCAGCCTCGAGATCCTCGCGCACCTGGCCGAGTTGCCGCCCCGGGACTTCACCGTCGTGGTCGGCGGATTCGTCACCGAACACGGCTCCGGATCACCGGCCTCGATCTACGCGCTGCTCGACTGACCGCGGTCCTCGGCGAGCCTGCCCGTCCCCGCTGTCTCATCGCAGTGGTTCGAGCACCCGCTCGACCAGCGCGGTATCGCAGTACTCGATCACGTCGATCAAGCGTCCGGCGGCGACGCGGAAGACGAAACAGTAATGCTGGTCATAGCATTCACCGCCGACCGTGGTCGCGGTGCTACGCGCCTGGACCACCACGTGGTCACCGTCGGCATGAATCGCTTCGGCACGGATCCGGTACTCGGTGAACTGCGCCATCAACGGCCGCAGCAGATCGTGTACCACAACGGATTTCGGCCCCCAGGTACCGGCCCACGACCACCGCCCGGGGAATATCCACCGGAATTCCGGTGCCATCGCATCGCTCAGCGCACGGGTCTCGCCGGCGGCCATCCGTTCGAAGATGCGCTCCACCAGCGCCCGGTTCTCGTTCACGCTCACCGGATCGACGCTAACCAGCACCCACCCATGCGACAAGCGATGATCTCGCACGTCTGATATCAGTATTCGGCATGGCTGAGTTCACCGTCACCGGATTGCGCGTGGTCCGCGAGGTCGCCCGCAGCGGATCGTTCTCCGCCGCGGCGGATCGGTTGGGCTACACCCAATCAGCGGTCTCCCGGCAGATCGCGCTGATGGAACAGGCGGCCGGCTGTCGGCTGTTCGACCGGCACGCCCGCGGCGTCCGGCTCACCGCGGCCGGGGGCCTCGTGGTTCGGCACGCGGAAACCGTTGTCGCCGAACTCGACACCGCCCGCGAACAACTCGGGCGGTTGATCGCCGGGCCACCCGCGACGATCCGGGTCGGCGCGTTCTCGACCGCGATGGCCGCCCTGGTGCCGCGGGCCGTCGCGGCGACCGCGGCGCGGGTGCCGGTGCGCGAAGGGCTGAGCCCCCACCTGCTGACCGCGGTGGCTCGCGGCCGGCTGGATCTCGCGGTGGTCACCGGCGACCGTGCGCTCCCCGATTCGGTGGCGGTCGAACCGCTGCTCGACGATCCGCTGTTGGTGGCCGTCGCCGCCGACCATCCGCTCGCGAATCGGATCAGCGTGACACCGGCGCAGCTGCGGGAGACGCAGTGGATCGCGGGCAGTTCGAAGCCCGACGACACACTGCTCGGCGCCTGGCACGAACCCGGACACGTGCCGGATATCGCGTTCGTCGCGCGGGACTGGTTCGCCAAGCTGGGGCTGGTCGCGGCGGGCTTGGGCGGCACGGTGGTGCCCGGGATCGCGGCGCCGCTGGTTCCCGCGACGATCGCGTTGATCCGGATCGATCATCCGGCGGCGGTGCGCCCCACCCGGGTGGTGCGGGCCCGCGGGCTCGGCACGGCCGGCGAGGCGCTCGTGGAGGCGCTGCGGGACTCGGCGGCCGCACTGCTCGCCGAGGTACGCAACCGGCTGCGATGATGCCGGCCGGTCCGGGCGCGTCGACCGGAACCGGCCCGTCGCCGGCGCTGCAGTCGTAGCGTGAACGCTGTTTTCACCGCCCAGCGGCGCTGGGTGGTCGGGGCGCGCTGAGCCGAGAGTCCCGGGTTACTCGGCGCGGACGCCGGCGGGGCCCTGTCCTGCCGCGAGGTTTCCGACCCGGCGACGGAAGGGGATGAGCGCCTCCTCGCCCAGATGCGGTCCCGAGACCTCGATCGAGACGTCGGCGGCGCCGACCACATCGGCGCAGCGAAGCCTGAATCGCGGCCCTTCGCGGAGGATTTCCCCGAAATCCGGTTCGGCCGCGGCGAAGACGATACGGCCGATCCCGGCCCAGACCATCGCCGCGCTGCACATCGGGCACGGCTCACCGCTGGCGTATACGGTGGCACCGATCAGGTCGGCGGCCCGACCCGCCTCGATCGCGGCGGTGACCGCCGTCAATTCGGCGTGCGCGGTGATCACCCCGGATTCGGCCACCTCGTTGCGACCGGTGGCCAGCACACGACCGTCCGCGGTCGTGATCACCGCGCCGAAAGGGCGGTTGCCGCGCGCGCCCGCCTCCTCGGCAAGGGTGATCGCCCGACGCAGCAGATCCGTATCCCGGCTCATCGCCGTCCTCCGTTCGAATGGTCTCCTGAAATCTGTCGACAACTCCACTGTGACCACGAGCCGCGATAGTGTCCAAGACCGGTTTCGGATTGTCATGATCGGTGGTGTCTATAGTCGTCGAATGGAGCTGCGCCACATCCGGTACCTGCTCGCCGTCGCCGATCACGGCAACTTCACCCGGGCGGCCGAATCGCTGCATATTTCGCAGCCGACCTTGTCGCAGCAGATCAAACAGCTCGAGCGCCACCTGGGCGTGGCACTGCTCGATCGTTCCGGCCGTACCGTCCGACTGACCGACGCCGGCGAGGCCTACGCGCAGCACGCCCGGCTGGCGCTGCGCGATCTCGACGCCGGCGAGCGCGCGATTCACGATGTGCAGGATCTGTCCCGGGGGCATCTGCGGGTGGCGATGACCCCGACCTTCACCGCATATCTGATCGGGCCGTTGATCCATCGGTTCCGCGCCGCGCATCCGGGGATCACGCTCACGGTGCGGGAGACGACCCAGGATCGGATCGAGTCCGATCTGCTC
>NZ_BAGM01000065.1 GCF_000308855.1 Nocardia veterana NBRC 100344
GTGGGTCGAGCGTCGTGGCGCGCCGCTACGGCGCACCACCATGATCGGGTATTCGACGGTGCCGAGCGGGGCGGCGGTCGCGGAACCGAGCAGCATACCGATGCGGACGCCGCGTCCGCGATGGTCGCCCAGCAAGCGCGGAACCGAATCGGATTGCGGCGGTCTCGTTTTCGCCGCACTCCCCCGACCGCCCTGCCGCGTCATCGGTAGCTCCGGATACCGCCACTCCCGTCCCGACCTCCGTAGCTCGGCCCATGATCGAGCACGAACCGCACGATCGAGACAGCTCCGATAGTAGCCGCACCTGTCGGCCGATCGCGGACAAAATTGGTCTGACCACTTGACCTCTTACCATCCTGCGCCTACCGTCCGGATATGGCCTTTCAGCGCATCGACCGGCAGACGGTCCCCGACGCGGTATTCGACCAACTGGTCGCCGAAGTGCTCGACGGTGACCTGCCCGCCGGCGCCACCCTCCCCGCGGAACGACAACTGGCCGAGGCACTCGGCGTTTCCCGGCCCACGGTGCGGGAGGCGTTACGCAAACTCGCCCACACCGGCCTGATCGATGTGCGCCAGGGCGGGGCGACCACGGTGCGCGACTATCGGCGCGCGGCCGGCCTGGACCTGCTGCCGCGGCTGCTCGTGCGCAACGGCCAGGTCGATCTCACCGTGGTCGCGAGCATTCTGCAGGCGCGGCTGATCCTCGGTCGTGAGGTCGCGGCCCTGGCCGCCGAACACAGCGAGGCACAGCACCTTTCCGCGCTCGCCGACAGTGTCGAATCCCTTGCCGCGCAACAGGGTCCGGTCGCCCAGCAGCTCGAAGCGCTGGCGTTCTGGGACCACGTCGTCGACGGCACCGGCTCGATCGTGTTCCGCTTGCTGTTCAACACACTGCGCGAGGTCTACGAACCCGCCATCGTCGCCTTGGCCGAGGTGATGGCTCCGGAGGTCGGCAGCATCGACCACTACCGCGCAGTGGCCACCGCTGTCGCCGACGGCGACGCCGCGGCGGCCCGTACCGCCGCGGATACGCTGCTGCGTTTGGCGGCAACCCGATTCGAAACCGTCATGCACACGATGGAAGGTGCGAACGATGACAGCTGAGGCCCGCTCCCGCCGCCGGACCACGACCCTGCCCGGGGCCTTCGGCGTGTTCGTCCGGCGCCCGTCGCCGTGGATCATCGCCACGCTGGCGGCGGGCGCGCTGGCGGCCCGGATCGCGGTCGGCGACTGGCAGCCGACCGACGCACTGGTCGCCGGCGTCATGCTCGCCTCGTTTCCGTTGACCGAGTGGCTGATTCACGTCTGCGTACTGCACTGGCGTCCCCGGCATCTGGGCCGGTTCACCCTGGATTCGCTGCTCGCTCGCAAACACCGCGAACACCATGCCGATCCGCGCCGGGTGGACCTGATCTTCATCCCGTGGCAGACCTTCCTCTGGTTGTTCCCGATCCTGATCGCCGTTGCGGCGCTGGGGTTTCCGCGCATCGGACTCGGGCTGACCTTCCTGCTCGTACTCGGCGCACTGGGGCTGGCCTACGAGTGGACGCACTGTCTGATCCACACCGACTATCAGCCGCGGAGCCGGCTCTACACCGCGATCCGCCGCAACCATCGGCTGCACCATTTCAAGAACGAGCACTACTGGTTCACCGTCACCAGCTCCGGCACGGCGGACCGCCTGCTCGGCACCTGTCCCGATCCGGCGGCCACGCCGAATTCCCGCACCGCGACCGCCTTGCACGGCACCGGGCGGTGACGTACCGGCCCGACCGGCGATGCCCCGGACACTCGGGGCTGTCCGAATCGCCCCGGATGTAGTGAATTGGACGGTGCGACAATCGCATCCACAACAGATCCACGGAATAGGAATTCATCCGAATGAAGAAGATCGGAACTCTCACCCTGATCGGTGCCGCAGCGGCGGCCGTCCTGTGCGGCGGCGCCGGTACCGCCGCCGCGGACCGGCCCGGCTCCGCGACTCCGGTGGTGGCGCCGGGCGAGCCGAATCCGAGCGGCACCGGCTCCTCCTCCGGCGTGACCGATCTGCTGCAGGCGCTGGCCAGCGGGAGCGCGCAGGCCACCGCCCCGACCCGGTAGTCCGGCCGGTTCCCCGCTTCGCCCGAGGTGGGGAACCGCGGCGGCGGGCCCACTATGTTCGTGGGTATGCACTGGGATCAGATGACGGCCACACCCGATGAGCTGCGCAAGCGCGCGACCCGGCTGCGGCGCGGCGTCGGTCAGCTCGGCATTCTCGAATCGATCATCACTGCGGCCGAGGGCCCGTGGCTGGGTGCGATGGATGCCGACGGCCGGGGCACGGCCGAGCTACGGATGCATCTGGCCGGACGGTATCGGGTCACCGCGGTGGTGACCAGCGCCGGCAAGCTGAGTCTCGTGCAATTGCACGAGCCCGGCGCCCGATCCGAGCGCGAGCGCGTGCTCTCACCCAAGCCCGCCCTGCGCCGGGGCTGGAACGACGACGAACCGATGCCGAAGCAACCGCAGTGGCTCGAGTACCTGCTCGACTGGGTCCGCCGGGCCAGCACCGATGTCGATCGCCGTTCCGTACTGGAGTGGCACCTCGAGGGTGCCGATCGCCGCTTGGCCGCGATGAACGAGACCATCGAGAGTCTGCGGCTGAGCCTGTCCGAACGCGAAGAACTCCGCGACGAACTCGCCGCGGAGGTCGCCCGGCTGCGGGCCGAACTGGAAGCCCTCGAGCCGTCGCGCTGAGGCGCGTCCCGGTTCCCTCGACCCGACGCCGGGTCAGGTCACGATCAGCGACAGCGCCACGGGGACGAGCAGATCGGTCAACTCCGGGACCTCCGGCCGGGGCTCGGTCAGCAACCACTCGTGCGCCAGGCCGTTCACGGCACCGATCAGCACACTGGCCGACAGAGCCGCGCTACCGCGCAGACGGGCACCGCTGCCGGCGATCGGCACGGCCACCATCTCCAGCAGGGCGACCCAGCCGTGACGGCGTTCGCGCCGATGCCGTTCCATCCGATCGCTGGCGCCGACGACTTCGATGAACGCCAATTTGGCGCGGTACGGATCGGACGTGATCGAATCCAGATAGGCCGTGAGCACCACCGCCATCGCCGCGGCCGGATCGTCGGTGGGCAGCGAACCCAGCGACCGCATCACCGCCGCGGCCGCCTCGTCCTGCACCCGGTCGTAGGCGGCGATCAGCACATCCTCACGAGTGCGGAATTCCTCGTAGAACTGCCTCTTGGACAGGCCGGCGGCGGCGCAGACATCGGCGAGCGAACTGTCGGCGTAGCCGCGTTCGGCGAAAACCTTCGTCGCGGCGACGATGAAGCGCTGACGGCGTTCGGCCCGACGTTCGGTCACCGCACGGCCGCCGTACTGTCTGTCCGCGATCGTCACGGACCCACACTATCGGGCGTCACCGATCGTGGCAGCAGGTCGTGGGACCTCCCGCGCGCGGTTCACGCCGAGGAGGCGACCTGCGCCAGAATCGCCTCGTAGGCCACGGCCCACGCCGGTGACGCCGCATCGGTGAATTCGGCATGTCCGGTACCGGGCAGGATCCGCAGATCGGTACTGTCCCCCGCTCGGCGTGCGGCCTCGATGTAGCGCCGGCTCTGCTCCACCGCGACCACTCGGTCCGCGTCGCCGTGCACGGCCGTGATGTGTACGCCCGCAGGGAGATTCGCGATCGGAGAGGCGTAGCGGTACCGCTCCGGCACCTCCGACGGCAGACCGCCGAGGAGCTTCCGGGCGAAACCGTCGTGGCCGTGTGCGACCGCGTAGTCGAGATCCAGGACCGCGGCCATCAGGGTGAGGCTGCGGATGCGCAGCCCCTGCGGTCCGGCCGCGCCGGTGGTGCGGCGGCCCGCCGCCCAGGCCGCCAACTGGCCGCCCGCCGAGTGGCCGGCCAGATGCACTCGGTTCAGGTCCAGCCGGCCGCCCGCGCGCTGCTGGACGACGGTGGCGAGAGCGCCGACCGCGTCCTCGACGTCGGTCAGCGTGACCGGCCAGCCGCCGGCTCCGTTGACCCGCCGATATTCGATGTTCCACACGGCGATACCGGACTCGGCGAGTTGCCGGGCCTGCGGGGCGAACTGGCTCAGGTCACGGTATTGGGCCCAGCCACCGCCGTGGATCAGGACCACCACCGGGCAGCGCCCCGAAGAACCGGACAGCGGGCCGCCCGCCGGCAGATACAGGTCACCGAAGGTGTCCGCCTCCCGGCCGTAGGCGATCCGGATCGGCGCGCCGACGGGTTCGGCGATCATGCCCGGAACAGGCGGACCCGCGACCCCGTCCGGTGCGGCCGGTTCCATGGCACCGAATCCGATCGCCGCCACGACGACCGCGAGAACCGCGGCCATGACCCAACGGCGCCCAGCGCCGTGTTCCACGCCCACCACGTGCGGGCACCTCCTGCTCGAGCCACTCGCAGATACCGTACTGGCAATCGAGCCGCCGTGCCCCGCACAGTGATGCGCGGCACTACCACCAGTGCAGCAACGGCTCCACGGCACGGCCCAGCGGGCCCGCGAGCGTGCGCGAATAGCTGGCTGTCAGGTGATGTTCGTCGTGGTAGACGAGCACATTGCCCACCACCACCGGGCAGACCGTGGCGTCACAGAACGCGTCGCTCAGATCGATCGGGAAGACGTTCGGGTAGCGCGCGGCGGGTTCGGCCTGCGGATCGACCGGATCGAGCGCGTCGGACCGGCGCATCCCACAGCCGATCGGATCGCCGCCGCCCGCCAGGCAGTCGGCGGCGGTATAGCGAATCTCGTTGCGGCGCAACCAGGGTGAGTCGCGGACGGTGATCACGTTCAGCCCGCGTTCGGCCAGCGCCGCCCACACGTCGACGTATTCGGGCGGGGTTTCGTCGCCGGCACCGGCCCGCGGCCGGCTACCGGTGGTGAACACCCAGTCGGGCCGGTCGACGGCGAGCCGATCCAGCACCGCGCGCGACCAATCCCGACAGTCCGGAATGGGTTCGCCCTTGTAGGTGGCGTCGGCCGCCAGGGTCAGCGGGCAGCCCATCTTCAGATACACCTGGATACGGAAGGAATACTGGGCGGCCAGTTCCTGGAACGCCGGAACCCAGTGTTCGGCATGGGAACTCCCCACGACCGCGAGCGTCCGGGTGGCGGTTCGGTCCCCGTAGGTGCAGGTGACCACGGCGCGGGTGTCCCAGTCGGCGATGCAACCGTCCAGGGTCGGTGGCGGCAGCTCCTTCGGGGCCTGCAGCACCGTCGGTCGCATCGGCGCCTGCGGGGTCACGGCACCGCCGGCCAACGCCTCGGCGCCGGGATAGCTGACCGGGTCGAGGATGCGGTCCGGTTGTGCCGGTTGCATCCGAACGACGCCGAACTGCCATGCGGCGGTGGTCGCCACCACCGCGACGGCCAGCATCGCGATCACCGTGCCGGCCACGCGCCGGTAGGCGAGGGCGGCCCCGAGGACCGGCGCGGTACCGGTGCCCCGGCGCAACGGCTGCTCCACCGCGTGGTGCGTCGCCCAGGCCGAGACCAGCGAGACCACGACCACCGCCGCGCCGTCGCGCAGCCCCGCGCGCGAATGCCCGGACTCGGCCAGATAGAAGATCAGCAACGGCCAGTGCCACAGATAGAGCGGATAGGCCACACCGCCGAGCCATTGAGCCGCCCGCGACGCGAGCAGCCGGTTCGGCCACGGCCGTTCGGCCGCGGGCACCGCGTTGCCGGCGACGATCACCGCCACCGCCGCCAGCACCGGCAGCAGTGCCGCCGGGCCGGGAAACCGATTGGCGCCGTCCACGATCAGCCAGCCACAGGCCACCACACCCACCACACCGGCCAGCGCGGTCACGGTCCGTAGCAGGCGCGGCACCAGCAGCGCGGGTCCGGCCAGGGCCAGCGCGGAACCGGCCAGCAACTCCCACAGCCGCGCGCCGCTGTCGTAGTAGTTCCAGCCCTGATGGGTGGCCGCGCCGTGAGCGGCGTACCAGAACGAGGCCACCGCCGCCGGTGCGACGAGCGCGCCGAGCACCGGGCGCAGCAGCGCGATGCGGCCGCTACGACGCAGTAACACGGCCACGACCGCGACCACGAGGAGGGCGAGCAGGTAGAACTGTCCCTGCACGGCCATCGACCACAGATGTTGCAGCGGGCTCACCGACGGGTCCGCCGCCAGGTAGTCCGACCAGCTCAGTGCCAACCGCCAGTTCTGGTAGTAGAACAGCGCGGCCAGCGTCTGCCCGGCCAGCTCCGACCACTGGGTGTACGGGCGGGTGCAGATCGTCGCGACGACGACGGCGACCAGGACCACGACCATCGCCGGCAGTAGGCGGCGAAGGGTGCGGCGAACGGTGAATCCCACCCCGACCGGGCCCGATTCCGCCCGCCGCACCAGCAGTCCGGTGAAGAAGTAGCCCGAGAGCACCAGGAAGACGTCCACCCCGCCCGAGACCCGCCCGAACCAGATGTGGAAGGCGACGACCAGCGCGATCGCGACACCGCGCAGTCCGTCCAGGTCGTCGCGGTAGACGGACCGGGTTCCGGTGGCGGTGCCGCCACCTCGGATTTCGGTCGCCGGTGCGGAACGTGCTGCGCGCGTGAGGTCTCCGGCTACCACGGGCGCTGCCGGTTCCCGCATTCGGGCGCCGACAGCGACACGGGAGGGTGGAGACGAACGCGAACAGACCACAACACGTCCACTCTCTTAGCACGCCGCAAACCGTCAGCGCCACTTCGCCTTCCGAAACCACCCGGTGGGCCGGCCCGCCCGCGCGCGGGACCGGCGCGGCTCCCACAGCGGCGCCGACCGCGATCGGGTGATCGGATAGCAGGCCGAGCCGATCAGGAAGGCCGAGAGGTGCCCGATTCCGGTGAAGGTCAGGTGGATCAGCGGCGGCGTGGCGAAACAGGCCGTCGCACCCAGCAGGTACCACCACCGCCACGGGTAGGCGATGTGATAGGTCAGCACGCCGATGATTCCGGCGAGGAAGTAGCTGACTCCGATGTCCCGGACGTCCACCATCGCCGGGTCGGCGTGCCCGTGCCGGATCGCCCAGGCCAGCAACCCCTCACTGATATAGGTCGCCGTCACATGCGCGACCAATCCGACACTCGCCCAGCGCAGCGCACCCAGCCATCGCTCGGCCGGCGCATGGAACACGCAATACAGGATCAGATAGGGCAGCCAGAAGTAACCGTCGATCCACAGCAGGCTGGTGACCAGCACGTGCACCGGATCGCTGTGGAGATGCGACAGATTCGTGGACCGTTCGCCCAGAAGGACCTTCAGCTCGCTGCGCGGAACCGCGTGCTGGACGACGGTGGTGAGCAGCAACACCGCCAGCCAGCCGAAGGTCCACGGCGCACTGCGCACGTAGCGCAGCACGGCCGCCGTCCGATCGGCCGTTCGCCGTGTTCGCCGGTGCCCCATCGCCGCTCCTCCACCGGCCCGACGGCGCGCCACGTCGGCCGTCGGATACCGGCCAGTCGACTGTCCGCCGAACCGCCGCGACCGCCATCACCCACCGCGGATGATCGTGGGGTGAGGGGTTGCGCTCTCCCGTGGTTCGGGATATAAGAAATCTGTCTCCAGAAACATAGATTATTGCGTCATATGGCAGGAGATCGGAGGATATTCGTGACAGCGTCACCTCATGTCAGCGACCGCGAATCACGGACGGCCACGCAGCATTTCGACGACACGATGATCGTGCACTGGCCCGAGCCCAGCCGGCTGGAGTCGTGGTGGAAGGCGATCATGAAACCATCCCGGCCGGCACGCCCCGCCACCTGATCGGACCGATCCCCTCGGTACCCACGCCACAGCCTCCGCGACCTCGTCCCGCGCGGGGGCTGTGGCATGTGTGCCGATCCCGCAGCTCAGGAAGTGACGATCGCGGCGGGCAAGTCGGCGAGGCTGCGGCTCAGATAGCTGCCGTCCCCGGCACGAGCGCGTTCGAATTCCGCGGGGTCGTTGAGATAGGTGGTGGCCAGCGATTTGGTGTGCACCTCGGCGAACTGTTCACCGTCGGCCGATCGCGCCGCCACCCGCACCCCCGACAGCAGGTGCACACCCCCGCCGCCGGGCCCGTCGAAGCCGTAGGCGACCGGACCGGTCTCGTCGAGGCCATAGCAGATCGTGATCGGCCCCGACACCGCGCGCACCCGGGTCGCCACCGACGACGCCACCGAATGCGGCGACAGCCGCAGCCGGATCCGCCGCAGCGCGGCCGCGACATCGACCGACAGATCCTCCCGCGTCCCCTGCACCATAGCCTGGTACACCGCCGGATCGGCGACCAGTACGGTGGGCGATTCCGCGGCCAGATGGCGATGGATGTTGCCCGGCGCGTGAGTTCCGGCGGGCAACACCAGATCGGCGCCCGCGACCAGATTCGCGACGGTGGCGGTATGGAATCCGAAGCGGCCGAACAGTCCCGCGAAGCACAGGGTCCGATCGGATTCGCGCAATTTGCTGGCACCCACCCAGGCGGTGGCGGCGTTGAGCACGGCGGTGGCCGAATACTCCAGGCACACCAGCCGGCGCGACGGCGCCGAGGCCACCCGGCACAGTTCGGTGTCGCGATGCAAGGCGGGCCGCTCGCCGTCGACATCGGTGCGCTGCGCCCAGGACCGTTCGTCCAACCGGATACCGCCCGTCTGCCCGGAGGCGACGATCGCGTCGATCCCACACTCCTCGATCAGCTCGCGCACGGCGGTGAGCGGCAGCGCCGGATTGGCCAGAATCGGCACATCGCCGCGGGCCAGCAATGCCAGCATGGTCGAAATGTAGCCGGGGTAATTCCCCAGCGCCACAAGGACTCTCGACCGAGGGCGGCGCAGCACCGTGCCGAGCCGGGCGGACTTGTCGGCGACCTCGCCGAGCAGATCGCCGAAGGTTCTGCTGTCGTGCATGCTCGACACGCTGGCGTACGGCCGCATCCGCATGGCGGTGGTGACCGCGCTGAACAACAGCGCGGGCCTACCGGCACCGGTCGCGATATCCCTGCCCCGATATCCTCGAAAATTCACCGATGCAGAATTCGTTGTCATCGAATACCAATCTTTGTTCCCCCTGCCCGATATCTACCGCATTCCTCCCCGCAGTACACGCTCGCACCCGATCACATGTGGACACAGGCATCGACGCATCGCCTGGGAAGAAAACGTCACATGTACGCCACCGGGATGCGGACACATTAACGACAATCACAACAATCCGCAACCGGACGCATTATTGCGTTTCACGAATTCAATTACGAATGCAAGCACATTTGCACGGATGAACGTTCGCGATTCTGCACGTGCGTCCTTGCGTTCACCGTACCCCGCCGACTACCGTCGAGCGAGCTCAGCACACCCATGGGCCGACCGCCTGCCGCGCCGGAACCGGCATCCACCACCCTCGCTCATCTCCCCCACCCGCCCCGGGAGACCGTCACCTCGCCCGTCCGCAGGACGCTCCGGGCAATGCCCGAGAGACGATCGGCGAACGTTTTCACCGATACCGCCGGGGCGGGGTTCCCGCGCCCATCGATCGGGTATTCTCCACAAATGAATGCCCACCCCGGGGTGAATTACCATAACTTTTCCCGACTCGTCGCTCGCACGCGGCCCGGGAGATTTCCCGGGACATTTTCCCGAGCCGGTCACGGTCCACCGGGACCGATACTCTCCGACATCCCGGGTCGGCGTCACCACGTACGACTGCCTTCGGCGACGCCGACCTCGACATCGCCGCTGCCGTTCGCCGCGACCGGGATCGGCAGATCGTAGACCGTGTACGCCGCGCGGATCACCGGTTGCGCGACATTGCGCACCCGCACACCACCCGGTGTCGTCCCGCGTTCGTACCCGGCATGAGCATGACCGTGGATCGCGAGATCGGCACCGCAGGTGTCGATGGCCTCGCCGAGCAGATAGGAACCGAGGAACGGGTAGATCTCGGGCGGCTCGCCGTGCAGGGTGTCGCCACACGGCGAGTAATGGGTCAGCGCCACCTTCACGTCGGTGTCCAGCCGGCACAGCGCGACGTGCAGGGCATCGGCGAGATCGACGGTGTAGGAGGCGAATTCGCGCATTATCCGCTCACCGAACACGCTCGCGCATTTGCCGGCGAACCCACCGCCGAACCCCTTCGTCCCCGCCACCCCGAGGGTGTGCGTGCCGACGGGGACCGTCGTGCACTCACCCTCGAGGACCCGGATCCCGTGCTCGCACAGCAGGGCGGTGATCTCGTCCTGGGCGTCGGAGTGATGATCGTGGTTGCCGAGGACGGCGATCACCGGCACGCCGAGATCCGCCAGTTCGGTGGCGACCACCCGGGCCTCGTCGAGGGTCCCGTGCCGGGTCAGATCGCCTCCCACCAGCAGCACGTCCGCCTCCTCGGGCAGACGCGCCAGCGCCGGGCGCAGGGATCCGGCGGAATCGGCGCCCAGATGGATATCGGCCACCGCGGCGATGCGGACGATGTCGTCGTTCGACTGCTGCGGGCCCGTCATCAGCTCAACCGTTCGTGATCGACGGTCGGCGCCTGCGCCGTGGCCACGCGGATGTCGTTGTGAATACGCAGTTTCGGCACCCGCTCGCGCACGATGTCCTCGAGGTCGCTGCGCTGCTGCGCACTGCCGACCTCCCCGCACAGCACCACCACACCCCCGCGGATGGTCACCTGCACACCAAGTTCCGCGGTGCGCGGATCCTCGGCGAAGGCACGCCGCAGATTCGCCACCAGGTACTGCGGCAACACTTCGGCGTCCGGGTCGTGGGTCATATCGTCACCTCCGTGACCGATTCCGAGATCCTCCACCAGCGCCAGGAAGGCTCGGGCATAGGGTGATACCGCGGTCTCCATCCGGGTACGTCGCCAATCGACCTGCTCGCGCAGGTCGCGGGCGATGGCCAGCAGCCGGGTGAAGTCGAGCCGGTGCGGGTCGAGAACCATCAACTTGTCCACCATCAGATCGGTGCCGCTGAGCACCGGGGCCGCCGCCGGACCGATCCGCATCCAGCTCGCCCGGCCCAGCAGGTCGTCGTCGACGTTGCGATAGTTGGGCCGAAAGATCAAGTCCACCAACGTGTCTCCGTCGTAGACCTTGGTCAGCCAGTCCTCCGGCGGATGCCCGGCCCGCAGTCCCGCCCGGATCAGGATCTCCTTGGCCCGGTCGGCGTCGGCGGGTTTGATGTAGATGTCCACGTCGTGGTCGGTGGCCGGACCGCCGCGCGCGTAGACCGCGCACCCACCACCGACCGCGAAGGCGACCTCCTCGGCCAGCAGCGCGTTCACCACCCGGGTGAGGGTCTGCAGCAGCTGCTCGATCGACGCGGTCATAACGGCCGCATACCCGGGGCCCGCCGCGCTATTCACGGGGTGGCGACGGCCTGCGGGGCGGTCTCCTTGATCTTGGCGTTGGCCCAGCGCAGCTGCCGCAACGTCTCCGGATGGCAGCGCGAGGCCAGCTCGAGCAGATCGGAATCCTCGGCGGCCTGTGCCGCCTGCGCCAGGATCTCCCAGTTCACCGAGACGACCGCGGCCTGTTTGTGGATCGAGCGCAGGTCACGCAGGAGCAGCAGCGACGGCGCGTGCCGGCGCCCGACCAGATCGGCGAGCCGACGACGCAGCGCCTCGACCGGCCCACCGGAGCTCAACGGCGCGGGATTCAGGCGTACGCCCCGGCGGTGGCCGGTCTCGGCCAGGCTCCGGCGATGCTCGTCGGTCCACACCAGCAGATCCCGGCAGACATGGTGTACCTCGTGATCGGTGCGGTGCCGGTCGGCGGTGCGGATCAGCAGGCGGCCGACCCGGGTCTCGCTGCGGTGGATCTCGCCGAGCACCGCGTCCAGATCGTTCATCGGGTGCTCCGCTCGAGCTCGACCGCGGCCGGGGTGCCCGTGGTCTCGAAGCGGCCGGCCGGGCGGAGCAGTTCCACCGCCGCGGCACCGGATTTGAACAGCGGCTGCTTCGACGCCGGATCCCACTCGGTGGGGGTGAGCTCGTTGGCGGCGGTCCCGTCCTTGCCGGTCGGGCGATGGCCCGCGGCGGTGTCCCAGTAGCCGTAGTGGAACGGCAGGAAGATCACGCCCGGACGGATACCGCCGGTCCGTACCCGCGCGGCCACCTGCCCGCGAACGGTGCGGATGCGCAGCAGATCGCCCTCCGACCACCCTTCGCGGCGCAGATCCTCGGCCGCCATCTCCACCCATACTTCCGGTGCGGCCGCCCGCAATTGCGGCACCCGGCCGGTTTTCGTGCGGGTGTGGAAGTGGTAGAGCGTGCGACCGGTGATCAGCGCGTACGGATACCGCTCGTCCGGCGGTTCGTGCAGCGGAAGATATTGTGCCGCTTTGATGATCGCGCGGCCCTCCGGATTCATCGCCCGGTACTCGGTGGGCTCCACGGGTGCGCCGGTGATCAGATCGCGCCCGTAGTTCTCGCAATCCTCGGGCGCTGCACGAAATTTCCCGTCGGTATAGAGCCGTTCGGTGCCGTCCGGGCTGTCCTCGGTGCACGGCCACTGGATCCCGCCGCGGGCACGCAGTTTCGCGTAGCCGAGTCCGGAGTAGTCGCACAACCGTCCGGCGCTGCAGCGCTTCCACTGCTCGAAGACCTCCTCCGGGGTCCGCCACGGCAGCAGCGGTTGCCCGTCGGCATCACGCAGATCCAGGCGGCGGGCGTAGTCGAGGAAAATGTCCAGATCGGGTCGCGCGGACCCCGGTGGCTCGACGGCCTGCTCCGACAGGTGCACGGTGCGATCGGCATTGGTGAACGTACCGGTCTTCTCGCCCCAGGTCGCCGCGGGCAACACGACATCGGCCAACTGCGCGGTCTCGGACAGGAAGATGTCCTGCACCACGAGGAACAGCCGCCGTTGCGACAGGATCGAGCGGATACGCGCCAGCTCCGGCAGCGAGACCACGGGATTCGTTCCGCTGACGTACAGGAACCGGATCGAGCCGTCCTCGACGAAGCGCAGGATCTGCATCAGATGCGTGGGTGCGCTGTAGTGCGGAATGTGTTTCGGATCGACATTCCAGATCCGGGCCAGCTCCTCGACGTGCGCGTCGTTGGCCCAGTTGCGGAAACCCGGCAGATCGCCGTCGGCACCGCATTCGCGGGTGTTCTCGGCGGTCGGCTGCCCGTTCATCTGCAGCACACCACAACCCGGGCGACCGAGCATGCCGCGGATCAGATGGATGTTGTTCACCTGGACCGCCGACGCCGTGGCCTGGTGCGCTTGATAGAAGCCCTGCAGCACCGTCGACAACACGCGCTCACCGGTCCCGATCAGCCGGGCGGCGGCCCGCAGATCGTCGGCGGGCACATCGCAGATCCGCGCGGCCTGTTCGGGCGTGCAGTCGGCGACCTGTTTGCGTAACTCCTCGAAACCGACCGTATGCGCGTCGATGTAGTCGTGGTCGACCCAGTCGTTGCGGATCAACTCGTGCAGCAGCGCGTTCATCAGCATCAGGTTGGTCCCCGGTCGCGGCGCCAGATGGATCGTCGCGGCACGGGCCACCGGGGTGGTTCGCGGGTCGACACAGATCAGCGCCGACGGGTCGGCGCCCTCGAGCCGATCCAGCATGCGGCTCCACAGCACCGTCTGGGTTTCGGCGACGTTGTGGCCGTAGAGGGCGATGACGTCGGCGTGGTCGACATCGGCATAGCTGCCGGGCTGGCCGTCGCAGCCGAAGGACTCCTTGAGCGCCTCACCGGCCGTCGCGGTACACAACCGGGTGTTCCCGTCGAGGTGATTGGTGCCGATGCCGCCACGCGCGAGCACGGTCAACGCGTAGTACTCCTCGAGGAACAGTTGACCGGTGGTGTAGAAACCGACCGAACCCGGTCCACGTCGGTTCAGCGTTTCCCGGGTGCGCGCGGCGATCAGCGACATCGCGGTGTCCCAGTCGGATTCGACCAGCCGTCCGCGGCGCCGGATCAGCGGCGTGGTCAGCCGGTCGCGGGAATTGTTGGCCTGCCAGCCGAACAGATCCTTCGGGCCCAGCCGGCCCCGATTGACGCGATCCCCGGCCCGGCCGCGCACTCCGACGATGCGACCGGCCCGGACCGCGATATCCATCGCGTCCCCGTTGGAATGCAGGAGCGAGGCGGTGGGCACCCATCGCTGCACCATGTCCTCGGTGACCCCGTCGACCAGGTGCATATCCACGCGTTCCGGCCAGGTGTCCCCCGGCGCGTACGGGGTGCGGGCACCCCAGGGATGGGTGATCCGGTCGTCGGCGCTCACGAAGCGGGCCTGACACGGGCGGCGGACTCGGACATGTATCACCTCTCGGGACGAAGGAATCGACCGACCACATCGGCGAACTGCTCCTGGACGCATACCCGCCGACCTGACCCGATAACGCCCACGTTGCGCCCGGTTTGCGGGGCTCGCCGGGGGATACCTCCGACATACGGGTGAATCAGCGGCACTCGAAAGGAGAGGCGGCGATGGCCACTGCATCTGTTCCCCGGCACCGCGCCCGGGTCTCCCCCGTCCAGGCTGCGGCCTATCTGGTGGGAGCGGCGTTCCTCCTGGTCGGCATCCTCGGCTTCATTCCGGGTGTGACCACCGACTACGACATGCTGAGCTGGTCCGGTCACCATTCCGGCGCGAAGTTGTTCGGCGTGTTCCAGGTGTCGGCGCTGCACAACATCGTGCACCTGGTGTTCGGCCTGGCCGGACTGGCGATGGGGCGCACCACGGTCGCGGCGCGGACCTATCTGATCGGCGGCGGCGTCATCTATCTGGCCCTCTGGGTCTACGGCTTGGTGGTGGATCAGGACTCGCGGGCGAACGTCATCCCGGTCAACACCCCGGACAACTGGCTGCATCTGGGGCTCGGCGCCGCGATGCTCCTGCTGGGGTTGTTCCTCGGACCCGCCGACCGGCCGATCCTGTTCGAGGGTTCACCGCAACCCGGGCGCCCGGAGGCCGCCCCGCCGGGGACGGGCCGCGGGCCGACCGATTAGCGCCGGTCGATCGGCGCTTGGTCGCGGCCGTCGGCACGTCCCCCCGCGCGGTAGGAGAGGGGGGTCACAGGATGGGACGGCCACCGGTGACCGCGAGGCGAGCACCGGAGATGTAGCTGCCCTCGTCGGAGGCCAGCAACACGTAGGCGCCGGCCAGCTCGGCGGGCTGTCCGGCCCGCCCGAGCGGGACGTCGTCGCCGAAATTGCGGACCTTCTCCACCGGCATCGTCGACGGGATCAGCGGCGTCCAGATCGGTCCCGGCGCGACACTGTTCACCCGAATCCCCTTGTCGCCCAACATTTGCGCCAGGCTGGCGCAGAAGTTGGCGATGGCCGCCTTGGTGGCGGCGTACGGGGCGAGGGTGGGTGAGGGCATATCGGAGTTCACCGAGGAACTGCCGATGATCGCCGAACCGGGCGGCATATGCGGAACCGCCGCCTTCGCCAGATGGAACAGCGCGCCGACGTTCAGCTTGAACGTGTAGTCCCATTCCTCGCCGGAGATTTCGTCGAGGTCCTGGTGGGTCATCTGGAACGCGGCATTACTCACCAGAATGTCGATCTTGCCGAATTCCGTTGCCGCTCGGTCGATCACCGCGCGGCAGTGCGCCGGATCGGACAGATCACCCGGCACCGCGACCGCCTTGCGGCCGGCCTGCTCCACCAGCGCGACGACCTCCTGCGCATCCTCGTGCTCGTCGAGGTAGGAGATCAGGACGTCGGCGCCCTCGCGGGCGAACGCGATGGCCACCGCCCGCCCGATCCCGCTGTCGGCGCCGGTGATCACCGCCGACTTTCCGGTCAGCTTGCCCGAGCCACGGTAGCTGTCCTCACCGCAGTCCGGCGGCGGGGACATCCGCGCCTGCAGACCGGGCACCTCCTGCTGTTGTTCCGGAAAACCCATACCGACCTCCCGTCGAGATGTGGTGTTCTCAGTGCGGTGCTCGGGTCAGTGCGCGCCGGCGGCGCTGAGGCGTTGGCTCAGCAGGGCCTTGCCCTGATCGGCGCCCTTGCGGCTCTCCGCCTGCGCCTTACGGAAGAAGTCGGCTAGCTCGGTATCTCCCGCGCGTTCGGCGTCACGGCAGTAGATCTCCATCCGCAACGCGTTGCTCATACATTGTTCGGTGAACCAGACCAGGTTGTAGTCCTTGTCCATCGTCCCGGTGATCTGTCCGGTTTCCTGATCGATAGCCACGATCGTCCTCCTCGGATCTCGATGAATTCGTCCACTGTCCCGACATGCATCGCGCTACCCGCCTCGGGGCCGGACAAACCCCGCGGCCGCGTCATCCCCGCGACGCGACTACCCGGCGGGCGTCGTGTCGCGGGAGTGCGCGAAACCACCTGCGAGCCGCGCGAGCTGCGCGCTATGGTCCTGGGCCGCAAGATGATTCACCGCTGCCTCGAGGGCGATCCGGTACCGCTCGGTTCACCCCGCGGCCGCTCGAGCCGGTACTGCGCCCAGCAACTCCCGCTGGATCGGCTGGTGCGCACCGGCCCCTACTGCGGGCATCGCGCCGCCGGTGGCGGCCACGACCAGGATGGCGCCGTCCATCCGGGCCGCACCGGTGAACTCCGAAATCCACGCCGCTCTGGCCGACCACCGCACCGGAGATGTCGCGAAGGCCGTCGTGACCTGGTAGCACGAGGTTTCGACAGCGGGCGCCCGGGTAGGTCGGCCGGGGAAGCTCCCGGCCGATGTCGACGAAGGGAAAGCCCGTGGAAGGTCCGAGCGCGACACCCGCACCGACCGCACCGGCCACCGCCGAGCCCGCGCCGCCGTTCCCGAAGCAGCGCCTTTCCCATCCGGGGCTGGAGTCGCAGATGGATCCGCCGCCGCGCTATGCGGCGCGCAACTACCGCCCGGCCGGCAAGCTCGGCGGCAAGATCGCGCTGATCACCGGCGGCGATTCGGGCATCGGCCGGGCGGTCGCCCTGCTCTACGCGCGCGAGGGCGCCGATGTGGCCATCGGGTACCTGCCGCAGGAACAATCCGATGCCGAAGTGGTGCAGCGTGAAATCAGCGCGACCGGGCGGCGCTGCCTGCTGGTTCCCGGCGATCTCTGCGACCCCGGCTACTGCGCGGAGCTGGTCGAGCGCACGGTCGCCGAGTTCGGCCGCCTCGACGTTCTGGTCAGCAACGCCGCGTATATGAACAGCGAGACCGAATTGCTGGCGCAGATGACCCCCGACGACTGGGATCGCACCTTCAAAACCAATATCTACGCCTACTTCTACCTGGTACGCGCGGCGCTGCCGCACCTGCAGCCGGGCGCGGCGATCATCGCCACCGGTTCGGAGGTCGGGCTGACCGGCGACCGGGTGATGGTCGACTACGCCGCCAGCAAAGCGGCGGTGGTGGCGCTGTCGCGGTCGCTGGCGATCCATCTGGCCAAGGACGGCATCCGCGTCAACATCGTCGCGCCCGGGCCGACGTGGACCCCGCTGAACCTCGCCGATCAGGGGATGCCGGAGGACTACATCGGCAAGCTCGGCGCCGAGACCCTCTTCGGCCGGCCCGGTCAGCCGGAGGAGATCGCACCGGCCTACGTCTTCCTCGCCTCCGACGCGGATTCGGGGTTCATCACGGGTGAAACGGTCGCGGTGACCGGCGGGATGGTCGGCACCCGCTGACCCGGACGCTGTCGATGACCCCACCGGACGACCACATCCGTACCCGAATCGCGCAGCGGTTGGCCGTCAGCTGGCCGGTGCGAGCCTGGACCCGGTCGGGACGCGAACGCGAGGCGGTGGTGCAGGCGGCGAAAATGGCCGTTGCCGCCGTCGCGGCCTGGCTGCTGGCGCGTGCGGTGATCCCTGCGGCGCAGTCGTTCATGGCGCCCTACGCCGCGGTGTTCCTGATGACGACCACCGTCTATCGTTCGTTCACCAGTGCGGTGCAGCAGACGCTGGCCCTGCTGGCGGGATTGGCGATCGCCTACCTCACCTCGCTCGCGGTGCCGCTGCCGGTCGTCGCCCTGGGCGTGGCCGTCTTCATCGGGATGGTTCTCGGCCAGTGGCACCGGTTCGGCACCAGCGGCATCTGGACCGGGGTGACCGCCCTGCTCATGATCTGTTACGGCAAGGCCGACGATCTGCGTTATCTCGCCTACTGGATGGCCGAAATCCTGCTCGGGTCGGCGATCGGGGTGGCGGTGAACATGCTCGTGTTGCCGCCGATGCATCTGCGCCGCACCCACGAAGCCGTCGACGCCCTCGCCGGGGAACTGCGCGACCTGCTGCGCGCCATCTCCGACGGGCTGCGCGAGCAGTGCGACGAAGCCACCACGGCGAGCTGGCTCCGGCAGGCCCGGCTGCTCGACGCGACGGTCCGGCGCGCCGACGAGGCACTGGGCCAGGGCCGGGAGAGCCTGCGCTGGAACCCGCGCTGGCTGGTGCGCCGGCGGCGCGACCGCGACTGGCATCCCGGGCTCACCGAATCTCCGTTGCGCACCCTGACCGAGGTGAGTGAGCAGGTGAAGCGGATGGCCGAGGCGTTGTCGACCGGTTCCGGATACGACGAATTCCGCCGCGATTTCGCCGGCCGCTTCGGCGAGCTGACCGCGATCCTGGCCGATGCGGTCTCCTGTCTGGACTCCACGCACGCCCAGCCGGAACAGGTCGAGTCCTATCTGAGCCGATTGCGCAGCGCCCACGCCGACCTGTCCGTTCTGATCCGCGACACCCCGGCCCGCCGCGTCCCCCGCCACGCCGAACATGCCGCACTGCTGTCGGTGGTGCGGTCGCTGCGCGCGCTCGGGGCGAGCGTGGAGTGAGCGGTGTACGCGAGACCGCACCGGGTATCGCGTCGGCGGAGCGCGCTCGCTCGGGCACCGACAATCAGGAGGTTCGCCAGATGGCCGGCGGTGACGAGGCCGACGCGGTGATCGTGGGCGCCGGACACAACGGCTTGGTCGCCGCCGCCCTGCTCGCCGATGCCGGATGGGACGTGGTGGTGCTCGAAGCCCAGGACGAGGTCGGCGGCGCGGTGCGCAGCGCCGAACTCGTGCCCGGCTTCCGGATGGACCTGTTCAGCGCGTTCTACCCGCTGGCCGCGGCCTCACCCAGCCTGCGCCGGCTGGCGCTGGAGGACCACGGACTGCGGTGGAGCCGGGCGCCGGTGGTCTACGGCCATCCGACCTGTGCCGAGGACGACGATGCGGTCGCGGTGTATCCCGACCTGGACGCCACCGCAGCGGCGCTGGCCCGTCGCGACCCCCGCGACGGCAGCACCTGGCTGCGATTGGCCGAGCAGTGGCAGACGGTGAAACCGCATCTGCTGCGCGCCTTTCTCGGTCCGTTCCCACCGGTGCGCGGTCCCCTCGGTCTGCTGCGCCGCCTCGGTTCCGCCGAGCTGCTGCGCTACCTGCGATTCCTGGTACTGCCGGTCGGACGGATGACCGACGAGTTGTTCCACGACGAGGCGGCGAAATTGCTGCTACTGGGCAACGCCATGCACGCGGACGTGCCGGTGGACGCCCCGGGCAGCGGCGTCTACGGCTATCTGCTGACCATGCTCGCCCAGGACGTCGGTTTCCCGGTACCGGTCGGCGGGGCCGGCGAGCTGAGCCGGGCGTTGGCGCGCCGAGCCGAGGCGGCCGGGGCCCGAGTGTGCTGCGGGCAGCCGGTGGACCGGATCGTGTTGCGCGGTGGGCGAGCCGGCGGCGTGGTCACCGTGGGCGGCACCGTCGTGCGGGCCCGCCGGGCCGTGATCGCCGACGTGGACGCGCCGACGCTCTACACCGAGCTGCTCGCACAGGAGCAGCTGCCCGCCCGGCTGCGCAGCGATCTCACCCGCTTCGGCTGGGACGCGCCGACCGTCAAGGTGAACTACGCGCTGTCGGGGCCGGTGCCGTGGCGGTCGGAGGTGTTGCGGTCGGCGGGCACGGTCCACCTCGGCGCCGACCGCAACGGGCTGGCGCGGTGGACCACCGACCTCGGCACCGGAGTCGTACCGGACACGCCGTTCCTGCTGTTCGGGCAGATGACCACCGCGGATCGCAGCCGATCCGAACCCGGAACGGAGTCGGCCTGGGCCTACACCCATCTGCCGCGCGGAATCACCGACGACGCCGCCGCCGATCTGCTCGCCGAACGCGTGGACGCCGTGCTGGAGGCCCACGCCCCCGGCTTCGTCGACCGGATCCGGGCGCGGATCGTGCAGCGGCCCGGCGATCTGCACGCCGCCGACGCCAATCTCGTCGGCGGTGCGGTCAACGGGGGCACCTCACAGTTGCACCAGCAGCTGATCTTTCGACCGGTGCCCGGCCTGGGCCGACCCGAAACCCCGATTCCGGGACTGTATCTGGGATCGTCGTCGGCCCACCCGGGCGGCGGCGTGCACGGCACCTGTGGGGCGAACGCGGCGCGGGCGGCGCTGGCCGCGCAGCGCCGCACGGGCTGGCCGCGGCGGAAGGCGGCCGCGACACTCACGGCCGTGCTGTACGGCGACTGACCCGGCGCCGAGCCGGACGCAGACCGCGATGGACCTGTCTTGCCGCTCAGCGATTTCCGGACCGGGATGCGGCAGCACGGGTGGGGCGGTCGCATCGTCGAGCTGGCCCGTGGTGGAACGGCCGTGCTGTGACGCCGCGTACCGCTGGGCGGTGTATCACGCGGCAAGGTGGGCATTCGGGCGGCAAATACCCGGTGAACAGGAGTGGATCATGAGATCTCGGCATCGACTGGCCCTCGCCGCGGCCGTGGCGGCCGCAGTGGCCTCGAGTCCCACCGCGATCGGCTCGGCGCAGCCACCGCCCCCGACCGCGCAGGACAGCGATTTTCTGGTCGCCGCCCATCAGGGCAACCTGACCGAGCTGGCGTCCGGTGCGCACGCCGCCGTCCTGGGCAGTTGTCAGCCGGTACGCGATATCGGCGCGATGCTGGTCGCCGACCACGCCCGGTTGGAAGCCATGGGCGGGGCGGTCGCGGTCACCAACGGTATCGCCCTGCCGTTGACGCCCACCCCCGATCAGAGCCGGCAGCTGACGGAGACCGGGATGAAATCCGGCCGCGACTACGACCTGGCCTGGTTGCGCATGCAGGAGGGCTTCCACACCGACACCCTGCAGGCCGCCACCCGCGAACTCGGCGAGGGCAGCGCTCCCCAGGTCACGGCCGTGGCGCAGGCCGCCACGCCGGTCGTCGAACATCATCTGGCCCTGATCCGCGACGCGATGGGTGTGTGCTGATGACCGATGTGCGCATGGAAGTGCCCGGCACGGTGGAGGAGGTGTTCGCGGTCCTGGCCGACGGCTGGTCCTACGGGCACTGGGTGGTCGGTTCCACCCATATCCGCGACGTCGACGCCGACTGGCCGCAGGTGGGCTCCCGCATTCACCACAGCGTGGGCGCGTGGCCGGTCACGGTGCAGCAGGCGACGACGGTGCGGGCGGTGGATCCGCCCCACAGCATCGAGCTGGACGCCCAGTTGTGGCCGCTCGGCGTGGCCTGGATCAGGATGGCGATGAATCCGATCGACGCCGACACCACCGAGGTCACGATGAGCGAAAAGCTCATTCGCGGTCCGGGCCGGCTGGTACCCGGCCCGGTACAGTCGCTGGCCCTCGTGCCGCGCAACAAGGAATCGCTGAACCGGTTGTGTGAATTGGTGGCCGCCCACTACGGCAGCTGACTCTGATGAGTGGGTCGGCCGAGGCCGCCGCGGGGCCGTCCGGGTGCCAGGGCGGGACTGTCGCCCGTGACGCCGGAGTGCAGTCCGTCCGCCAGTTCGGTCGCCACCTCGAGCGCGGAATGCGCGGGCCGCCAATCCAATTCGCGGCGAGCCCGATCGGCTCGGACCAGGCTCGCCCGATCTGCCAGGCGCAGCCACCCGGGGTGGATGGGCTGTAGTCCGGCGCGCCAGCCGGCCAGCGCGGCGGCGGTCAGTGCGACGCGTGAGGCCGGGAGCCGGAAGCCGCCGAAGACGCTCGCCAGCATCGGCGCGGTCAGTACCGGCTCGGCCGCGAGGTCGTAGGGTCCGACCGCGCGGCGGGTGAGGATGGCGACGATCGCGGCCGCCACGTCGTCGGCGTGCACCAACTGCAGGCGCAGGTCGTGCCACAGCGGCACCGGCAGCCACGGCCGGCCGATGAGCGCGCGCGGCAACCAGGGGCTCAGCAGCCAATCGCCGAATTCGGCGGCCGCGGCCCGCTGCGCGATTCCGCACGGCCGGATCCGGGCCAGCCCGATCTCGGGATGCGTGCGGGCGAAGGTGTCCAGCATGGCCTCCAACTCCGCCTTGCCCTGGCTGTAGGCGCTCCCGGCGACGCCGGTGCGCGGCCACAGCTCGTCGACGCGGTCCCAGCGCGGCGCCGGCGCGTAGGCGGCGACCGAGGACGCCACGATCAGCTGCCGTACCCCGGTCCGCACGGCCGCCCGCAACACCTGATCGGTGCCGGTGCGGTTGGTCCGCCGCAGCGGTGGATCGTCCCGATGCGGATGCACCGCCCAGGCCAGGTGGACCACGGCATCGGCACCCCGCATCGCCGCGTCCAGTTCGGTCGCGGCCGCGGGAGCGCCGATATCGCAGGCCAGCCAGCGGGCGCGGGCATACGGCGGGTGCTCGGTGCCGGGCGGGCGGCGGGCGAGGGCGAGGATGTCGTCGTCGGTATCGGCGAGTGCCCGCAGTACTGCCGTGCCCACATTCCCGCTCGCGCCGGTGATCACGATCCGCACGGTCGGACCACCTCGGCGCGCGCACCGCTGCCGGGCTGGTATCGGCATCCGGTCATGGGTCGAAGATGCCCCGGCGCCCGGGCCGCCAAACGAGGTCTCCGGGTGCGCGGCGGGGCTCGGGCAACGAGTTGCGATGCGGGGCGTCGGGAGTGGTTTCGGCGACCGGATCCGGGTAGCCGATCGATGTGACCATTTCCGGACTGCGAGAGCTGACCGACCACCGGGGCCCGTTCGCCTCGGTGTACATCGGCACCGTCAGCGATACCGAGGACGCCGCTCACCAGCAGCGGCTGCGGGTGCGCGCGGTGCGCGACGCCCTGCGCGAGGAGGGCGCGACCGAGGCGGTGCTCGACGCCGTCGAACAGGGCCTCGGCGACCCCCCGCCGGGCCGCGCCGGGCAGGCCGTCATCGCCGATGCGGACGGATTGCTGCTGTCCGAACCACTGCCGGAGCCGCCCGCGCGGACCACGGTGCGCCTGTCGGCGATGCCCTATCTGCTGCCGCTGCTGCAGTTGCGTCGCCCGCCGGTGGCCTATGCGGTCGTGGTGGTGGACGATCGCGGAGCCGACCTCTACACCGTCGACGCCACCGGCCGGCGCACCGATCGCCGGACCGAGAGCGCCCCGTTCCCGGAGCACAAGGTGCACGGCGGCGGCACGGCGCACCGCTCGATGCAGAGCCGGGTCGAGGAGACCGTGCGCCGCACCATCGACGCCACGGCCGAGGAGGTCGCCCGGCTGGCCGATCGTGCCGATGCCACGGTGATCGTGGTGGCCGGTGAGATCGGTGCCCGTACCGCGCTGGCCGGGGCCCTGGCCTCCCATCGACGCCATATCGTCCAGATCGAGGGCTTCACCCGCGAGACACCGTACGACCGGGCCGAATTCGAACGGCGCGTCGACGAGGTACTGAGCGAGCAGTGGCACGACCGCTTCCTCGACATCGTCGGCCGCTTCGAGCAGGGCCGGGCGCACGGGCTGGCGGTTCAGGGTGTCGCCGCGGCGGCCGAGGCGTTGTCGCAGCGCAATATCGAGACCCTGCTCATCGATCCGGCCGCGATCGGCGAGCGCGCGGTGCACGTGGGCGCGGATCCGACCGAGGTGGAGGCGGCGAGCCTGCCGTCGGGCCGCAGTGCGCTGCGCCGAGCCGACGAGGCGCTACCCCTGGCCGCCTTGGCCGCCGACGCCGAGATCGTGACCACCGACGGGGAGCCCGGACTCACCGAGGGCGTCGGCGCGGTGTTACGGCACCGCTGACGCACCACGAGGAAGGAGATCGACATGGACCGCGGCAATGCCAAACACGGTGCCCGGCACGACGATCAGTTACGCCACGAATTGCAGGGCACTCTGCACGGAAACCGCTCCAGCCGGGCCGAGGAATGGCGCGACCCGGAGCCGCCCGCCGACGACGATCCGGCCATCGCGACATCGGGACCGGCCGGACCCCCGACCGTCGAGCAGCCCCGCGACGCCGCCTCGGACGATGATCAGCGCTGACCCGCCGGCGCCGCGACCGGGCGCTCGCCCGGGACCGCCACCCGAGTGCTCTCGGTGTCTGCGGTCCGTAAATCCTTGAGCCCCAGCCGTTGTCGGTTGACGTCGGCGCCCACAGGCTTGTCGCGAAGAGACCGGGCGGGGACGGTTACCGACGAGAACCTGGGGTACTTCTTCTATACCGGGAACAATCCGAACGGCGGCCGAGATTCGTCAACGGCGACGAATACCCGACGAGCACAACGGCGTGCGGCGAGCGGGAGCGAGGCCCGACGGCCGGGTTGTCCATCTGGTCGAGGCGGTGGGCGCGCACTGCGCCCCCGGTCGCAGACGGCCGGTATCGGCGCGTCAGGGCCGGTGCCGGCCGAGTACGCCGAGAACGTTGTGCCAGAAGATTTTCCGCGGGGTGATTCCACTCGAGCTCGGCGGAGACGGATGTGCCGGCCGATGAATCCCGTACGCGCGGCGTACCCGTTCGCGAGGCGCGAAGGCGCTGCCACACCGCCCCGATCCCGGCAACTCGACGACCCGATGGCCGCGATGGGCGTCCACGGCCGGCAGGACCAGGGCGGCGGCGCGGGGCCGCGGGGTGGATTGCTGTTGCGGGGTTGACATCTCGTGACCTCCTGCCGACCGCAGCTGAGCGATATCAGGGGGTACCCGCCCCGGTCCCCGCGGAAACGGTGAATCCGGCTGAGCGGGACAATGTTTCGCCCCGAGGCCGATCCCGGGGCGAACGAGTGCGTTCCGAGTTGTCGAACCGGCGAGTTGTCGAACCGTCGAGTCAGGCCAATGACACGATCAGCGCCACGGCGACAACGAGGAAGACGATCACGACCGCGGCTACCGCGATGATCACCGTGATCCCGCTGGCCGGAAAGTGGTGTCGAGTACTCGGTTCGGGAGCGGACAGTCCCGACGTCTGAGCGGTTTCCGGCGGCGTGGCACCCGGCGCCACTCCCCCGCCGGACTCGAGGTCGGGAGTCCTGGCCGGATCAGGATCCATCGCAGACATAACTCGTCCCATCCGGGGCGCCCACCGCCCCTGCTGATCGGTCGCTCGTACTCCAGCCCATACCCGCCCGGCCCACGGTCAATCGCGGGCCGGGCGGGGTCTCTGGGCCGTCAGGTAGGCGGCGGCGTCGGGGGCTGCTGGGCACGCCGGCCGGTGACGAAATCGCGGGCCTTGTCCACAAGCGCCGCCAGCAGGCCGGCCGACTTCAGCGCCGCGGGCGCGGACGGAGTGTCCGGATGCGGGCGCGTGGGGGCGAACTTCTTGGCCGCCTGCATCTTCGCGCCCAGGCGCTCGAGCTCGTCGGAGCTCTGCGCCGACTGCAGCCGCGGCCACACCTGGGACTGCTCGAATTCGATATGCGCCCGAGCGGCCGGGATGAACCGGTCCAGCGCGAGTTCGAATTCCGGGCTACCCGCGCCCGATTCCTCCATCTGCTGCAGCAGTTCCTTGGCCGAATCCTCCTGGGAGACAGCGCGGTCGGCGAGGTCGTCGCCGTCGGGTAGCACCCGGCGCACGGTCGGCCAGAAGAACTGCTCCTCGATCGCCTCGTGCTGGGATTCCGCCATCACCAGACTCGTGACCAGATCCTTGCGCGTCCGCAGCTCGGCGTCGCCGGTGCCACGGCCGCGTTCCAACGATTCGAGCATGCCCAGCACGCTTTCGTGATCGTTGCGCAGAAAGGTAATCGCGTCCATCTCTGCCTCCTTCACACGCCGGACGTGATACCCCGGTCAGCCGGGGATGTGCTGTTCGTGGGTGAACGGCTTGGTTCCGTCGACAGCGGGTTGGCCCTGCGGGTTGGAATCCGCGCCCTTGTTGCGAGATTTGCCGCTGCCCAGCCAGTCCGATGCCGGATCCGCCACGTAATCCCAGCTCATTCCCTGCGGCCACGGCCCCTGACCCTCGTTCCACGGCCCGCGGCTGGAATCGCCGTCGGACATGTTGAACGCCAGGTTCTGGAACCGATCGTCACCGGGCAGCGCTCCGGGCGGGAAATTCACCGGCAATTCGTTGAGCGCCGCGGTGAACTGCTGGAAATGCGCCACCTCGCGCGTCATCAGGAAGGTCAGGGTGTCCTGTACGCCGGGATCGTCGGTGAACTGCTTCAGATATTCGTAGACGATCTTCGCGCGCGTCTCGGCGGCGAGATTGCTGCGCAGATCCACCGACGGCTCGCCGTTGGAATTCACGTAGGCCCCCGACCACGGCACCCCCGCCGAATTACCCACGTCGGGGCCGCCGCCGCGCAGGGCGAAGAACAGCGGGTCGGCCGCCACCTGGTGAATCGCGGCCTCCCGGCCGTCCGATCGGGAGACCACCGGCATCCAGTCACAACGCTCGTTGGCCTGCTTCAGATCGTCGTTCAGGCCGTCGAGCAGCATGGTGATCATCGACCCCACGATTTCGAGGTGGCTGAATTCCTCGGTCGCGATGTCCATGAACAGGTCGTAGGTCTTGGGGTGTTTGCGCCGCAGCACGAACGCCTGACTGAAGTACTGCATCGCCGCCTTCAATTCACCGTTCGCGCCGCCGAATTGTTCCTGCAGCAGGGTGGCGAACCGGGGATCGGGGCGATCGACTCGAACCTCGAACTGAAGTTCCTTGTTGTGAGTGAACATGAATCCCTCGAATCATGTCGTCGGGACACGGATGTGCGGCGGCTACCCCCACCGCACCTCCGCAAACGACGACGGTCAGCCCCGCGAGTCGCGCCCGACGACGAACCGCTCGCGATAGACCCGCTGCGCCTCGGCGAGCACCTCCTCGCCCACGATCGCGACGGGCTCGACCTGCGTCACGATCGGCTCGTGATCGGGTCCCCGACCTACTTCGGTACCGGTGAGCAGCCACGGAAAGCGGCCGTCCACCGCGCCGAGTTCGGCGTACTTGCACAATCGGCGAGCCACCCACTCCCGCGCCGGTCCCGGCCACCACGGCTCCGGCGCCGGCGTCGTCACCGACAGCCCGGGCAGCGCCACACCCGACTCGTAGTCGAGACTCGGTCCCTCCGCATCGGCCGCCGGTCCGGTCGAGAAGCGCAGATACACCGGGCGGCTCAGGACGAGTTCGGTGAGTTCGTCCAGCGTTCGCACGGTCGGCACAGGCATGGGAAGGCGATACCCGGGTAGGCGGGAATTATGACCGAGCAACGACCACTCGCCCTGGTGACCGGGGCGTCGAGCGGGATCGGATTCGAACTCGCCGACCAATTCGCCCGGCGCGGCTACGACCTGGTGATCACCGCGGAGGACGCCGCCGTCGAGGTGGCCGCCGCCTCGCTGCGCGCATCGCGGGCCGAGGTGCGCACGGTGCGGGTCGATCTGCGGACCGATACCGGGCCGCAGCGCCTGTACGCCGCGGCGACCGAGGACGGCCGGGCACTCGACGCGGTGGCGCTGAACGCCGGGGTCGGTCGCGGGGGTGAATTCCTGACCACCGATCTCGACGACGAACTCGATGTCATCGACCTCAACGTCCGGTCCACGGTGCGGCTGGCGAAACTCGTCGTCGCCGGCATGGCCGCGCGCGGATCGGGCCGATTGCTGTTCACCTCGTCGATCGCGGCGATGCTGCCGGGCCCGGAGCAGGCGGTGTATCACGCCTCGAAATCGTTCGTGCAGTCGTTCGCCGAAGCGCTGCGAGAAGAACTGCGCGACAAGGGCATCACCGTGACCGCGTTGCTGCCCGGCCCCACCGACACCGACTTCTTCCGGCGCGCGAAGATGCTCGACACCCGGATCGGCCGGATGCCCAAGGACGATCCGGCCGATGTCGCGCGGCAAGGCGTCGACGCCCTGCTGGCCGGCCGGCAGCAGGTGGTCGCGGCCTCACTGCCGATCAAGGTGATGGGCCTGGTCAGCCGGGTGGTGCCGGATGCGGTGAAGGCGAAAGCGGGGCAGCTGATCTCGGCGCCGCTGCGGTCCCGGCCGGCGGGGGCCCGATGACAGCGCCGGTGGTGGAGATTTCCGAGCGCCGGTTACGGCTGCACGATGCGCATCTGCGCGCCGCGGCGCGCGAATTGCTGTGCCACGACGCCCGTCTCGCCGGGACCGAGATCGACGTCGATTTCGACGGCGGCGTCGCCCATCTCACCGGCGCGGTGGACCAGGAGCGGCAGCTCATGCTGGCTCGGGAACTGATCGGGCGGCTCGCGGGAGTGTTCGCGGTCTGGGATCGGGTGCGGGTCGGCGGCCGGGCGCCGCGCCTGCTCGACCTCGGGTGCGGGGCCACCAAACAGTATCCGGAGAATGTGGGGGTGGATCTGGCTCCGGGACCGGCCGTCGACGTGGTGGCCGACCTCCAGGGCGGGATTCCGTTCGCGGACAACAGCTTCGACCGGATCTTCGCCGTGCACGTACTCGAACACCTGGCCGATTTCCTGCCGCTGGTCGACGACTGCCATCGGGTGCTGCGGCCGGGCGGCATCCTGCACATCCTCTCGCCGTGGTGGCGGTATGTGAATGCGGTGGCCGACCCGACGCACCTGCGCTTGCTCGATGTTCAGACCTTCAAAGGCATCTGCGCCCGGAACACGGCCGGACGGAACTGGTTTCCGCTGCACGCCGGCTGCGACGGGGCCGGTGTCTTCGCGGATCTGCGCCGGGTCGAGCCCGGCGCCGAGGCGCCGACCCCCGAACACATGGCGCGATTCTTCGACTGACACCGGCCGGCCCGGCCGGTCCGCGTGGGACCGGCCGGGCCGACGTCGGATCAGGACATTGCTTCGCTGACCGCGTTGGGTCCGTTGAACGTGCGGTCCGGCATGTCCTCCAGAGCGCTGATCACGTCGTCGCCGGCGCCGTTGCTCCTGGCCGCCGCCACGATCTCGTCCCGGTCGCAGGGATAGTCCACGCCGGACAGATACTTCTGGATCTGGATCGGATTGACCTTCTGACCCATCGTTATTCCTTTCCGAGCGTTGTCGTTCGCCAGTGGGACGTGGGGGCAGTACCACCCCGGCGGGAGCCGAAACAACGCAGTTGCCGCGCCGCGGCGGCGAGCACCTGGTCGGGTTCGATCAGCAACAGCCCCGGATCGGGGCGGGGGGCGTGCGGATCGCCGATCCGGCCGGCCCACAGCGCGATATGAGCCGGATCGCGCGGTGGCCCCCACCAGGCGGGGGGATTGGGCCCGAAGATCAGCACCGACGGGGTGCCCACCGCGGTTGCCAGATGTCCGATACCGGTGTCACCGCTGATCAACAACGCGGCCCGGGCCACCGTACCGGTCAGCTCGGTCAACGACTGGCGGCCCGCGAGCACCGAATCCGGGCTCAGGCCCGCGGCGTCGGCGACAGCGGTGGCGGTTTCCACCTCGCCGGCGTCACCGGTGAGGACGATCCGATATCCGGCGCGCCGGAGCCGAGCCGCGACGATCGCGAAGCGCTCGGCGGGCCACCGCCGCGCCGGCGAACTCCCGCCCGCGTGTACGACGATATGGCCGGTCGCGGCCGCGTCGGTGCCGGGCGGGCGAATGCCGAGAGCGGTGGGGTCCGCCGCGATTGCGGCCGATCCGAGCAGTCGGCACCACCGGACGACCTCGTGCGTGTCCGGTTGCCACGCCGGGCCGTCGATGGCGGGGAAGGCCGGATGGCGATGGGTCAGGAGCCGTCGCGGCCGCGTCGCGATCAGGTCGGCGATGCTCTGTGGCCCGCTGCCGTGCAGATTGATCGCCAGGTCGGGTGGCTCGCCGTCCCAGCGCAGCGCGCCCAGACCCGCGGTCGGCAGCAGGCGGTCGACTCCACCGACGAGGTCGACGATCGGCCGCAGCCAGTCCGGCGCAGCCAGTACCAACGACTCCCCCGGCCGGGCCGCCCGCACCGCCCGCAGCGCCGGGACCGCGGTGAGCAGATCACCCAGTCCCAGCGCACGCAGCACCAGGACGGTCACGGCGACAGCAGCGCGGCCCGGCCGGTATCAGGCTCGGCCGCACCGTGTTCCGAGCGCACCGGCGGGACCGCCAGGGCCGAGGCCGCGCCCGAGCGAACGAAGCGCGCGGCGGAGTCGACCGCGAATCGGATCGCGGCGGCGATCGGCTCGCCCGCGCCGAGTGCCGTGGCGGCCGCCGCCGCGAACCGGTCGCCCGCGCCGCACACGTCGTACCCGGCGCCACAGCGCAGCTGCGACGGAATCGGCACCGGCACACTGATTTTGGCGTCACTGCGATACAGCACCGCCCCCTCGGCGCCCAGGGTCACCGCGACCGCCCGGGCCGACCACCGGCGGGCGAGCTCACGAGCCCGGTCGCCGAAATCGCCACCGCCGCTCACCCATCCGGCCGCCTCGTCGCGATTCGGGGTGACGACGGTGGCGCCGGGCACCGGCTCCGGACCGCGTGGATGCGGATCCCAGACCAGCGGGACGTCGCTGCCGCGCAAAGTCAGCCATTCCCGGATCTCCGGATGGGCGGCCGCGCCGCGACCGTAGTCCGCCACGAGAATCGCACTCGCGGAGTCGAATACGGCTTCGAGTCCGTCGGGTAGCGGGTCCGGGCCGACCCGGCCGTCACCGGAGTCGATCCGCAGCAGGGAGACCGGGCCGGACTGGGCGCCGTCGCCGACCGGCGGCACACACCGCCCCACCGCCCGAACGCGCTGCTTGCACACCGTACTTCCGCGCAGCGGCAGCGCCGCCACCCGCACCCGGCCCGCGAGCAGCCGACGCAACCGCCGGCCCGCGTCGTCGTCGGCGAATCCGCCGACGAGCACGACCTCGGTGGTGTCGCGGGCGGCCAGCAGTGCGGCCAGCCCGGCGCCACCGGGTCGCCAGACCCGGGTGTCCACGTCGACGACCGGCACACCGGCATCGGGGCTGCGCCGGTCGGCCCGGCCGGCGACATCGCTGTCGAGCAGGACGTCACCGACGACGACCAGTGGCCCGGTCATGAGGCCTCCCGCAGCGCGGTGTCCAGGGCTGTGCACAGCGCGTGCACCAGCACCAGATGCATCTCCTGCACGGTCGCCGTCGATTCCGCCTCCACCGTCACCGCGTCGTCGCACAGTGCGGCCAGCGGATTGGGCGCGGGCCCGGTCAGCGCCCAGCTGACCAACCCGATCTCCGAGGCGGCCTTCGCGGCGGCGACCACGTTGCCGCTGCTGCCACTGGTGGACAGGGCGACCAGCACATCGCCCGGCCGGCCGTGCGCCCGCAGCTGCCGGGCGAACATCTCGTCGAATCCGTAGTCGTTGGCGATCGCGGTCACGCTGGAGGTGTCGGCGTGCAACGACACCGCCGACAGCGGACGCCGTTCCTCGCGGAAGCGGCCGGTCAGTTCGGCGGTCAGATGCTGCGCCTCGGCCGCGCTGCCGCCGTTACCGCACGCGAACAGCCGGCCACCGTCGCGATAGACGCGAGCCAGGCGCTCCCCCCATTCCCAGATGTGGGCGACCGAGGGCTTCAGGTTCTTGCGCAGCGCCGTGCCGAGCACCTCGAAATGCTGCTCCAGCTCGGCGCCGATCGTCGCGACGTCGTGGCGTCGATATTCGTTGTGCGGGGCGCTCATGGCGGTATGTCCTTCCCGTCGACTTCGGCCAGAGCCAGGGACACTGCGCTCTGCAAATCGGGCGCGACATGGGCGACGACGGCGGCGAAGGCGATCTCCGAGGGCCGCGTCCGCGCGGTCGGCACCAGTACCGCCTTGGCGCCGGCGGCGGTGGCCGCCTCGACATCGCTGCCGATATCACCGATCACCACGCAGCGATCGGGCGTGGTCCCCAATGCCTCGGCGGCCGAAAAGACCAGTCCCGGTTGGGGTTTGCGGCATCGGCAGCCTTCGTCGCGGCGGTGCGGGCAGATCTGCCAGGTGTCGAACGGGCCCAGCAGTTCCTCCACCCGGGCGTTGACCGCCGCCAATTGATCCGGTGTGATCGCACCCGTGCCCACGCCGGATTGATTGCTCACCACACCGACGCGCACACCGGCGCGGCGCAGCCGGTCCAGTTGTGCGGCCGCACCCGACACGGGCCGCACCAGCCGCGGATCCGACAGGTACGGCACATCCGTGATGAGGGTGTCGTCGCGATCGAACAGCACCGCGGGCGGTCCGGTACGCGCGCCCCGCCGCCGGTCGGCGCGGGACCGCTCGCCCCGCAGATGCGCCACCGCGTCGATGATCTCGGCGTCGGTGATGCCGTTGAGGCAGGGGTGGCCGGGCACCGGGCATTCCCGCGCTCGGCTGCCCGCGCAGGCCGCGGACCGATCGCCCAGGACGACGGTCGGCACGCCGTGCGGCGCCCATCGCCGGGCCGGCACGACAGGGGCGAACAGCGACACCACCGGGGTGGCGACGGCCGCCGCCAGATGCGCCGCGCCGGTATTGGGCGCGACGACCACATCCGCACCACGCAGGACCGCCGCCAGCTGCGGCAGATCGGTGGCGCCACCGAGGTCGTGTGCGTGGTCGGCCGCCACGAAGGCGGTCAGTTCCCGCTCGTCCGGTCCGCCGGTCACCACCACCCGATAGCCGGCGGCGTCCAACGCGGCCGCCACCTCCCGGGAGCGCTGCGCCGACATCCGGCGGGCCGGCACGGCCGCGCCGGGATGCAGCACGATGTACCCCGGTGCCCCGGTCAGCTCGCCGACGTCGGGAAGATCGGGGCTCACCCGCAGCCGGTGCCCACGCGAGGGATATCCCGCAGCCGCGGCCAGGGACAGGGCCCGCACCGGTTCGGGCAGGTCGTCGTCCACCCGATGCCGCACGTCCAGCAGCGAACCCGGATAGTCCGGGCTGATGGCGCAGATGCGGGGTACCCCGGCCATTCGCAGGACCAGGGCCAGCGGCAGCGGGGACTGATGGAACGAGGTGAAGATGATCGCCTCGTCCGGTTGCTGCGCGTCGATGAGCTTCACCAATTCGGTGATGGTGTCCGCGTTCACCGGCGGCGCGTCGAAATCGACCCAGCCGGCGTGGAATTCGAGCACCTGGGACACCCCGGGCAGCAGCTGCGCCGCCGCCCGTCCGCGCGGTCCGGCCAGGAATGTCACCCGTTCGGCGCGGGCCGCGATCGCGCGCACGGCCGGACCGGTCACCAGAACGTCACCCGCGCTGTCGAGGCGGGCCACCAGGACGTGACCGCTCATACCCGCCTCCCCGCCCGGAATTCGGCGACCGTCTCGGCCAGCAGCCGGTCCCATCGCTGGGTGAAGGCGTCGAGGCCGAAATGTGTTGTCGCCCAGTCTCGTGCCGCGGCGCCGGTCTTGCGGGCGAGATCGGGGTCGGCGACGAACCGCTGGATGGCCTCGCACAGCACGGCGGGGTCGGTGGAGACCACGCCGGCCTGTTCGGGCACCGCCCACGGCGCCTCGGTCGCGCCCACCGCCACGATCGGCATCCCCACGTGCATCGCCTCGAGCAGTGACAGTCCCAGCGAGGTCCAGCGCGCGGTGTGCACGAAGACCCGGCGGCGCCCGACCTCGGTGTGCAGCCGCTCCTGATCGACGTCGCCCGCGCCGTAGACCTGGGTTTCCGGGCAGTGCTCCCATTTGTGCAGTTCGCCGGTGTCGATGCCGAACACGTCGATCGGGACGACCTTCGACAGGTGTCCCAGCAGGTCGGTGCCGGTGATCCGCCACCGTCGCACCGGCTCGTTGATGATGGAGACGCCCCGTTCGAGTTCGCCGGTGTAGCGGTAGCCGGGGTCGACCACGCCGTGCGGGATCACCGTCGCCCGGCAGCGACCGTTGTCCCACATCAAACGGTTGAACGAGGTGACGTGCACCAGGGTCACGTCGCTGCGGTCGGCCATCGGGTGCCGGCTGGTGGCGGCGTGGTCGCGCGGTGTGTTGTGCTCGACGTAGATCACCGGGATCTCCCGGCCGGGCACCCGGCCCAGCCAGTCCCGTACGAGTTCGAATTCCTCGGGGCGCTGCAACACGACGACGTCGACCGGTTCGTCGGCCAGCCGGGCCGGGGCGACCTCGACGGCATTGTCCGGCCACGGGCGTCCGCAGCGCCCGAGCGCCCACTGGCCGCGGTCGGCGTCGCTGGGCACGAGATAGCGATGGCGGCCGTGGACGAACGAGGTCATCCAGGACCCGTGCACGTGCCACACCAGCACCCGCAGCGGACCGGAATCGGTTGCGGCGCCGGGATTCACGGCCATGACGATTCGGTCGCCGCGCAGACCAGCATTTCCCGCACCGGCGAACCGGCGGGCCGGGTCAGCGCGAAAACGACGGCCTCGGCGACGTTCTCGGGATTCTCCAGGCGCACATCGGGGCCCGGCGCATATTGTTCGGGACGCCCGTCGAAGAAATGGGTGTCCATACCACCCGGAATCAGCAGCGTGACATCCACCTCGCCGGCGGTTTCGGCGGCCAACGCCCGGGTGAAGCCGACGACGCCGAACTTCGAGGCACAATACGCCGTCGCATCCGGCAGCGCCCGCACCCCGAGGGTGGAGGCGCAGGTGACGACGGTGCCGTGGCTCGCGCGCAGCGCGGGCAGGGCCGCGCGAATCACCGCGGCGGTGCCGAGCAGATTCACCCGCACGACCTGTTCCCACGCGGCCGTGTCGACCTTCTCGAGCGGCCCGCAGGCATCGGTGCCGGCCGCGGTGAACACCCCGTCGATGCGGCCACCGGCCCGTTCGATCAACGCTCGGGTCGCCTGTTCGGCGGCCGCGGAATCGGCGAGATCGGCACGTTCCCAGGCGATGCCGGCCTCCGGCTCGTTGCGATCGATCACCAGCGGGGTCCCGCCGGCGGCGCGGACGGCGGCGACCGTGGCCGCGCCCAGACCGGATGCGCCACCGGTGACGACGACGGTGCCGAGCGGCCGAATCGATTGGCTCATGCGCGAATTCCTCCTGTGTCAGCGGGCGGACGAGGCGATACCGCCGCCGGCGCCCGCGGTGGCGGTGGCGCGCCGGTAGGCGGCCGAGGTGTCTCTGGAGACCCGATCCCACGAGTAGCGGCTGCGAGCGCGCTGTAATCCGGCCTCCCCCATGGTTTGTCGTTCGCGCTCCTGGGCGAGCAGGCCCGCGAGCACGCCGGCGAGGGCGGCCGGGTCGCCGGAGGGAACCAGGCGGCCGGTCACCCCGTCGAGCACGGTGTCGAGCATGCCGCCGACGGCGGTGGCGACCACCGGTTTGGCGCACGACATCGCCTCCAGCGGGACGATGCCGAAGGGCTCGTACCAGGGTGTGCACACCACCACGTCGGCCGAACGCAGCAGCGCCGGCATCTGCGCGCGCGGCACCGGCCCACGGAACCGGACACGATGCGACACATCGTATTTCGCGGCGATCTTCCGGAGCCGGTCCTGCTCGGCCTCGTCCTCGGCGCAGTCGGAGCCGCCCGCGACGACGAGTTCGGTGTCGGGCAGCTCGGACAGGGCCGCGATGGCGGTATCGAAACCCTTGCGCGGCACCATGCGCCCGACCGACACGATGCGGTGCGGGCACTCGGGTTCCTCGGCGGGGCCGTCGGGGGTGAACATCGACAGGTCCACCCCGCAGGGGACCACCGAGGTGCGCGACACCGGTACCCCCATCTTCGCGAGTTCGTGCACCTCGTCGGAGCAGGTGGCGATGATATGGGTGGCGTGCGCGGCGATCGCCCGTTCGAATCCGATGCGCGAGCGCGGGCTGGTGTCGGCCAGCCCCTGATGCCGTCGCTTCACCGTGCCCAGCGCGTGGAAAGTGAGCACGACGGGGACCTCGAGGTCGCGGGCGGCGTTCTCGGCCGCGACCCCGGACATCCAGAAGTGCGCGTGCACCACATCGGGGAGGTCGGCGGCCCACTGCTGATGCAGGAAGGCGGCGAACTCGCCGAGATACGGCAGGATTTCGTCCTTGGGCAGGTGACGCGCCGGCCCGGCCGGCACGTGGACGACCCGGTAGCCCGCTCCCACGATCACCTCGGGCGGCAGTTCCGCGTCGTCACATCGCGTATAGACCCGCACATCGTGGCCTAGCCTGGACAAGCCGGCGGCGAGCTCGGCGACGTGCACATTCTGCCCGCCCGCGTCGACTCCGCCCAGCGGGGCGAGCGGGCTGGCATGTTCGGACACCATCGCAATCTTCACGCTTCCTCCGATCTGCGTTGCCGCTCGGCGGACGCCGCGCGGGCCGGCGCGATCGCACCCTCGCCGCGGACCTGTTTGCGCTCGTGATGCCCGCAGACCATCCCGGCAAACTGCATGGCGGAGAAGAAGTAGCAAAAATAGCAGCGGGCCGTTCGCCGATCGGTTGCCGTGACTGAGTCGCCGAACCTCGGGTACGGCTGCGGTATGTCTTCCACCACCACGACGACCTCACCCCTGCGCCCGTTCGCCGCTGCGACCCCGGATCCGGTCACGGTCGGGCGGCTCGGCGAGCGATTGCCGGGCGTTCATCGGATCGCGGTCCTGCGCGGCGGCGGGCTCGGCGATCTGCTGTTCGCCGTGCCCGCCCTGTATGCCCTCGCCGCGGCCTATCCGGAGGCCGAGATCGTGCTGCTCGGCTCGGCCATCCACGCCGAATTGCTCGCCGGTCGGCCGGGCCCGGTCGACGAGGTCGCCGTCCTGCCGGCCACCCATACCGAATGGTCCGGCACTCCCGACGCCGACGAGGCCGAGTTCGTGCGCCGCCTGCGTGCGACCCCGATCGACCTCGCCGTGCAGGTGCACGGCGGCGGAGCCTGGTCCAATCCCTTTCTCCGGCAGCTGAATCCGAGACTGTCGGTAGGTTCACGCGCGGCCGGCGCCGCACCGCTGCACCGGAATCTGCCCTACCGCTACTACCAGCACGAAATGCTGCGCGCGCTCGAGGTGGCCGGACTGGCGGGAGCGCCGCCGGTCCTGCTGGAACCGCGGCTGCCGCTCACCGAGGCGGATCGGGCCGCCGCGTCCGCCGCACTGGGTACGGTTCCGGAACCGGTGGTGGTCGTCCATCCGGGTGCCAGCGATCCGCGACGCTGCTGGCCGACCGCCCGGTTCGCCGAGATCGCCCGCCATTGTCTGAGTCGGGGCGCCACGGTGGTCCTGGTGGGCGGAGCGGCCGACCGTCGGCTCGTCGCCGATATCGAGGCCCGGGTCGCGGCCGCGTCGAACGGCGATTCCCACCTCGGCACGCTCCGTACCCTCGTGGGAAGTGATCTGTCGACGCTGTGCGGCGTGCTGGCCCGCGCCGATGTGCTGGTCGGCAACGACAGCGGTCCTCGGCATCTGGCCAGGGCGCTCGGCACGCCGACGGTCGGGGTGTTCTGGATCGGCAACGTCATCAGCGCCGGCCCGCTCAGCCGGGGCAACGACCGGGTCCTCATGTCCTGGGTCACGCGTTGTCCGGTCTGCGATCAGGATGTCACCGACGAGCACGCGCCGCGCTGTCCGCACGACGACTCGTTCGTCGCCGCCGTGCCGGTCGGGGACGTGCGCGCGGAGGTGGACGAGTTGCTCGGCTGGGGATGAGCGCCCCGCGGCGGGTCAGACCGGGCGGCCGCACCGCTCGGCCGGCCAGAAATCCGGTGGCACCAGATCGAAGGCCTCGATCGGCCGATCGGGCACGGTGGTCGGCGCCTCGAGGTGTACCGCGCCGCTGGGCAGAATCCCGGCCCCACCCGCCCGAGCCATGACCCGGAGCTGGGCGAGCACGTCCTCACCGCTGTGTTGCGGCGGCAGTTCGGTCCAGAAGTCGAATCCGCCGGTCGCGACCAGGATTCGGCGATCGAACAGCACACATCCCCCGATCCAGGCGACCTTGTAGGGCACCCACTCGTCCGCGGTGGCCACCGCGTCGCCGAGATGGGTGGGATTGGCCGCGTTGTGCAGGGTCCACCGCTGCCAGGCCCGATCCCCGCGCACGATGCGCTCGGGTTCGGGGCGGCCGTCCCAGCGCTCGAACGGCGCCAGCTCGTGCGGGCGGTAATCGTCGAGATAGGACAGCCCCTGCGTGGCGCAGCCCACCAGACCGCAACCCAATTCGGTTATCGCCGAATGTAATCGGGTGAGGGTGCCCGGTTCCAGCCAGACGTCGTCGTCCAGGAACAGCACATACCGCGCCCGGGACTGAGCCAGCAGATGACTGCGATGTTCGGCCATTCCGCGGGGCGGTCGATGACTGCCCGTTCGCACACGGTGACCGGCGCGGGTCAGCACTCGCCGCAAGGTGCGACAGGCCGGGTTGTCGTAGCTCGCGGCGGTGTCGGACTGATCGCTCACCACCACGTCGAAATCCGGAAAGTCCTGGGCCGCCAGGCCGGACAACGTGGTGGCGAGCTCGACGGGGCGATTGCGGGTGGGGATCAGCACATCGAGTTCGGTCATGAACTCGCCCCCGACCGAATCCGCTCGATGACCGCGGAGGTCGAATGATCGGCCAGATAACTCAGCACGCGAACCTCGCCGCCGTAGCCGGCCACGATCGGCGCCTCCGGCAGCATCTCGGGCCGATAGTCGCCGCCCTTGACGTAGAGGTCGGGGCGGGTGGTGCGCAGCACGGCCGCAGGCGTGTCGTCGTCGAAGATCGTCACATGGTCCACGCAGCTCAGCGCCGCCAGCATCGCGGCGCGCTCGTGTTCGGGGTTCACCGGCCGGTCCGGGCCCTTGAGTTTGCGCACGCTGCGATCGGAGTTGACGGCAACGACCAGCACGTCCCCGAGTCGTTTGGCCTCGTTCAGATAGGCGATATGCCCGGCGTGCAGGACATCGAAGCACCCGTTGGTGAACACGATGCGCTTACCCGCCGCGCGCTGATGAGCGATCACGGTGGCCAGGTCCCGCTCCGACAACACCGCACCGGCGCTGCGCGACAATCGATCCCGCAGTTCGGAGGTCGAGCACATCGAGGTGCCGGTGCGGTGAACGACCACATCGGCGGCGGCCTGCGCGACCTCCACCGCAGCCGTCGAGGGCAGCCCGCCGAGCAACGCCAGCGTCAGTGCCGCCACGAACGTATCGCCCGCACCGGGCGATTGACTGTCGGGCACGGGTTCGGCCCAGGTGCGGTGCATCGGACGATCGCCCTGCAGCAGGACCGCACCGTCGCGATCGAGGGTCACCACGATCGCCCGGGCGCCGGTGGCTTCGAACAGCTGTCCCCGATGGCGATCGATCCAGTCCGCGCGCGACTCCCCCGGCTCGGCCGGTGGCATCCCCAGCACCCGCGTGGCCTCCTCGGCATTCGGCGTGACCACATCGGGGTGCAGCGACGCCCACCGCTCGGGATGGTGGGTGTCCACGATCAGCAGCGGCAGCTCGCCGCGGCGCGCCGCCAGCGCCTCGCGCACCCGCTCGCCCAGGACGCCGTCGTAGTCGCAGACCACCAGGGCGTCCGCACCGTCGAGCGCCGCCGGCAGCGCCTCGACCACCCGCTCGGCATCGCCGGGGTCGGTCGGCGCCCCCGCGTCCTGATCGAATCGGACCACGATCTGATCGGCGGCCACGACCCGGCATTTCGCCACCGTCGGCGCCGCGGCCGCGCGGACATGAGTGGTGTCGACGCGGCTGCGCCGCAACGCTTCTCGCAGCCGGGCGCCGCGTTCGTCGGATCCGGCCAGGGAGACCAGCCGGACCTGCGCGCCGAGGGCGGCGATATTGGCGGCGGTGTTGGCGGCGCCGCCGGGCAGGTAGCTCGTCGACCGCACGTCGACGACGGGGACCGGCGCTTCCCGGCACAGCCGATCCGAGCGTCCCCACATCCAGACGTCCAGGACGGCGTCACCGAGGACGACGACCGTCGGATGCCGCCCGGCCAGCCGGTCGGCGATATCGGGGACCAGGCTCTCGGCGACCGAGGGCTGCTCGTGCGGGCTCACGAGTCGGCCCGCCAGGCGCCGGCGCCGACCGAGGGCTGCAGTTTCGCCAGCACCGCCTGACAGCTCTGTTCGCAGCGGTGACAGGCCTGGGCGCACACCTCGCAGTGCGCCATGTGCGCCGCATGGGAGGCGCACTCCTCGGCACACGCCGCGCACGCGGTCGTACACGCCTGCAGCAGCGCCGCGGCCACCAGCGGATCGAATCCGGTCCGGCGCGCGAGGACGCGCGCGGTGGCCGAGCAGATGTCGGCGCAGTCCACATTCTGACGGATGCACTGCCGCAGCTCGGCCACCTCGGGTTCGGCCAGACAGGCATCCGCGCACATCGAGCAGGTGAGCGCGCAGGCCGCGCAATCCTCGACGCAGGCCGCCAGTTCGTCGGTGGTCACCGCCGCGTGCCCGCTCGGTCCGGCCGGATGGGTGTTCAACATCTCGATCACCGGTGTCATCGCCACTCCTGATCGTCGCCGTTGGTCGGGGCCCGGTCCGGGCCGGGTCGGTTCGTCGGTCACTTCCGGCGGGCGCGCTCGTTGGTCCGCTCGATCGACTCGATCAGTTCCTGCTTCGTCATCCGGGAGCGGCCGCTGATGTCCAGCCGTTTCGCGATATCGAGCAGATGTTGTTTGGAGGCATTGGCGTTCACGCCCGAGGCCGTCGCACCGCTCGCATCGGGGCCGCCGTGGCGGGCGCGCTCGTCCGACGGGCCCTTGTGGTCCTTGGGCTCCCAGTGGTCGCCGACCTTCTCGTAACTGTGCTTGAGCGCCGCGTAGGCGACCCGATGCGCGCGCTGTTCGCTCTGATACTCGGCCAGGGCCGAATCGTGCACTTCCGCGAAGATCCGCTGCGCATGTTCATCGGATTTGCGGATGGTGCTGGGCAATTCGGACAGTTTCGGGTCACCGCGCCGCGTGGTCTTGGGCATCGTATGGTCCCTTCGTCGGTTCCGGGGCGGCGGTTTTCCGCCCTGTCGAGGCACTACCCGGGTGGAGCGCACGTATTCACCGGCCGGCTCGACGGTCGCTCGGCTGCTGCCCGGGCACCGCTACCTCGCCGTCGACCTGCCGAAGACCACCACCGCGGCCGGTGTGCTCTCGATGCTCGGCCTGACGGGCGTGCACGGTGACCCTGGACGATCTCCGTGCACTGGGCGAACCGCGCACGCAAGGTGCCCCGCACACCTGCGTGCAGGGTCGTCCGGAATCGAAGAATGGAGCGGACTGCCGCTGCGCGGGCTCGTTCGGTCCGCCCGACCGGTACCCGAGGGAACGATCGACGCTTCCCGCCCTATCCGGATCATGGCAGCGCGCTCTGATCAGGCTGTGGCACAACCGGTTCCGTCAGCGGCGACCCGCCGTGTGCGGACCTTCTCCGCCGATCTCAGCTGTGGCCCGAAGATGATGACGACCGAGCGCTCCTCGGCGCGGAGCGACCTGGAACTGCTCGGCGTTCGAGGCCCGAACCGTCGCGCCGGAGATCCAGGGCGACGAACTTGCCGCCCGGTCGTGTCGCGTACAACCGGATGACCTCGAGGCCGGCCCTCGCGGCCGCCGACACCGGCGCCCGGACCGCCGCGCCGATACGCACGACGGCCACGGCGTCGGGAGACTCCAGCCGCGTCCCGGGTGCGGCACATCCGGCCGGCGCCAGCGCGGCGGCCACGGGGATCAGCCACCGGCGCGGCGCGGACATCAGGCCGCTTGGGCCTGCCACATCCAGTGCAGCTGCTCGAGCCGCGCCGCGATGTCGATGAGCAGATCCTGAGTCACCGGATCGGCCTTCTCCGAGGCGTCGATCCGTTCCCGGAGCCGGCGCACGACCGCGGCCAGGGTCGCGACGATCGCGTCGATCACATCGCCGTCCTGCTGCCAGCCGGCGGGGAAATCCTCCGCGCTCGACCCCTCGGCCACCGTGCGGGCACGCCCGTCCGGGCTGACCCCGATCGCGGTGGCTCGTTCGGCGGCGGCATCGGTGAAGCCGCGGGCGGTCTCGACCAGCTCGTCCAAGGCCAGGTGGACCGTGCGGAAACGAGGTCCGATGACGTTCCAGTGCGCCTGCTTGCCGATCAGGCTCAGATCGATCAGATCGACCACGGTCGCGCACAGCGCATCCCCGGCGATCCGTTGCTGCTCCGGCTCCAGCACCGTCGCGATCGGATCGGTGGACGTGGAGGACTTGGCCACGATTGTCTCCTTCCTCGCTGACAGTCATCGTCTCGGCGACTGCTTGCGTGCACGTGCTACCCGCCGCCGCGCCGGCCAAACGGAGCGGCCGGCGTCATCCGATGCCCCCGGCGATCGCCAGATAGACGACCATCACGGCGAACAGGAACCACCCCGCGCCCTGCCAGACCGGCCACGGCCGGCCGCCGCGCCACTGCCGCACGGTGATCACGAAGGCCCCGATTCCGCCGAGCAACAACACGATTCCGGGGACCAATCCCACCGCCAGCCGGGCGGGGGTGTCACAGGCCACGGTGTCCGCGTCGGCGCACTGCGCCCGGGAGGCGGCCCAGCCCAGCGCCACCGCGGCGACCACCGCGGCCACGATCAGCACGCCGACCACGAAGCCGGCCGCTCGCCGGAAACTGGGTGGATCACTCCATCGCGTGCTCACCTCACGGACCACGGTCCCCACCTCCCTGCGCGTCGTTCCGGCGGTCACGGGTCGCACTACCCGGGAGGCCGGCGAATATTCGGCCCCCGACGGCGGCCCGTTTCGACCCCGATGTGCCGGGTAGGCGGACGTCGAGAAGAAGGAGGCCGATGTGCACAGCGAACCTGCCCACCGTCTCACCGGGCCGCGCGTCGTGGCGGCGCTGGCCGATCTCGGTCTGGCCTCGGTCGCGGCGGGGGTGATCGCCCGGCGGCGCGCCATGATGGGTCTGCTGGAACGAGCGGGCGCCGACCGGCGCGCGATCGACCGCATGCACCGGTTGCGCGCCGAATTCGGTTCCGGCCCGGTCGAACTCGTCCTGCCGGGCCGCCGGGTCCTGGTGCCCACCGATCCGGCCGATGTGGCGGATATCCTCGCCGCGGCACCGAACCCGTTCCACCCCGCCAATCGCGAGAAGATCGCCGCGCTGCGCACCTTCCAGCCGCACGGGGTCCTCATCTCCGACGGGACGACCCGCGAACAACGGCGCCGGGTCAACGAGCAGGCGCTCGACACCGACCGGCCCCTGCATCACCTGGCCGAACCGTTCGCCGCGGTGGTCGCCGACGAGGCGCGCGAACAGATCCGCACCGCCGTGCAGCAGTGCCACCTGGACGCCGGGCGTTTCACCACCGAATGGTGGCGGCTGGTCCGGCGCGTCACCCTCGGCCGCCGAGCCCGGGTGGACGATTCGATCACCGATCGGCTGTGGCGGCTGCGCGCGGCCGGGAACTGGTCCTATTTCGCCCGGCCGCACCGGCGGCTGCGCGAGCGCTTCTACGAACAGCTCTACGACTACGTCGCCGCCGCCGAGGACGACACTCTGGCCGTGGCGTTGGCATCCGTACCGAGTGGCGGTGCGGTCGATCCGGTGGGCCAGATCCCGCACTGGCTGTTCGCTTTCGACGCGGCCGGGATGGCCACGATCCGGACACTGGCCGTCCTGGCAACCCATCCGGAGCAGTTGCGCCGCGCCCGCCTCGACGCCCAGGACCCGGATCTGGTCACGCCGCGACCGTATCTGCGCGCCTGCGTCCTGGAATCGGTGCGCCTGTGGCCGACCACGCCGGCGATCCTGCGTGACACCACCGCGGACACCGTCTGGGGGCACGGCGCCGACCGATTCACCGTCGGCGCGGGTGCGGCGGTGCTGATCGCGGTCCCCGCCTTCCATCGCGATCCGCAGACCCTGCCGTTCGCGCACTCCTTCGAACCCGAGATCTGGCTCGACGGGCGCGCCGAACAGTATCCGCAACTGGTTCCGTTCAGCGCCGGTCCGGCCCGCTGTCCCGGGCGCGACCTGGTGCTGTTCCTCACCACCACCCTGCTCGCGCATCTCCTGAGCGAACTCGACCTCGAACTCACCTCGCGGCCGCGGCCGGAGCCGGGGGCGCCGCTGCCGATCACATTCGACAACTTCGGCATCGATCTGGCGGCGCGGACGCGGAAATTGCATGTCGCGCAAGCCTCTTCGGCGGGGAGGTGATCGCATGCGCATCGTGGTGGCGGGTGCCACGGGTAACGTCGGAACGGCCGTCCTCACGGCGCTGGCCCGGCGGCCGCAGGTCGACTCGATCGTCGGGCTGGCCCGCCGGCTGCCCGGTGATCCGGTCGACGGGGTGGAGTGGGTACGCGCCGATGTGCGCTCCGACGATCTGGTCGCGATATTCCGCGGCGCCGACGTCGTTATCCATCTGGCGTGGCTGTTCCAGCCCACCCACCGCCCGCTGGAGACGTGGCGGGCCAATGTGGGCGGCAGTGAGCGGGTCTTCGACGCGGTGGCGAAGGCCGCTGTTCCGACGCTGATCTACGCCTCCTCGGTGGGTGCGTATTCCCCTGTGCAGCACGATGATCCGGTCGGCGAGGACTGGCCGACCGAGGGCTGGGCGCCGGCCGGCTACATGCGCGAGAAGGCCTATGTGGAACGGCTGCTGGATCTGTTCGAGCGCAACCACCCGGATCGGCGGGTGGTGCGGATGCGGCCGGCCTTCACCTTCCAGCAGGCCTCGGCGAGTCAGCAGCGGCGGTTGTTCGCCGGACCGCTGGTGCCCGGTTCGCTGCTGCGGCCCGGGCTGATTCCGGTGCTCCCGGTCCCCACCGGGCTACGCCTGCAGGCCGTGCACAGCGACGACATCGGCGAGGCCTACAGCCTGGCGGTGCTCGATCCGACCGCCCGCGGCGCGTTCAACCTCGCCGCCGAACCGGTCATCGATCGCTCGAAGCTGGGTGAATTACTCGATGCGCCAACGGTTTCGGTGCCGCCCGGCATCGTGCGGGCCGCGCTGGCGGTCGGGTGGCGGCTACATCTGGTGCCCGCCCCGCCCGAATTGTTCGACGCGATGCTGCGGTTGCCGATCATGGACACCGCCCGCGCCCGCCGGGATCTCGGCTGGAGCCCGCGCGTCGACGCCCTGTCCGCGCTCCGCGAGGTCCTCACCGGCATGCGCACCGGCGCCGGCGGCAATACCCCTCCACTGGCGGCAGATGCCGGCGGGCGGCTGCGCGGCCGCGAATTCGCATCCGGCGTCGGCGGCAGCGATCCCTATGACCGCTGGGGATCGCAGTGAGGCACATCACCCGTGCCCGCCCCACCACCGCGCCCGAACCCTCCTATCACGCCTCGCGTAGCGACGATTTCGGGTGACACCTCACATTCGCGGGTGCTGCGTCGTCGGACCACCGCAAGCACACCAGTGGGCGACCGGCGACGGGTCGGCCCGGCGAGTGAAACGGAGACAGGGTGGCCTCGAACGAGTTGCGGATCAGAGCATTTCTGGAAGACCGGACCGACGCACAGCGGTCGAAGGACATCGACCGCCTCATGTCGTGCTATTCACCCGACATCGTCTATTACGACGCGGTCGCGCCGCTGCGGTTCACCGGGGCCGACGAGGTGCGCCGCAACTTCGTTCGATGGTTCGACGGGTACGTCGGCCCGATCGGCTTGGAAACCCACGACCTGACCATCGTCGCCGGTGCTGACGTGGCCTTCGCGAATATGCTGCATCTGGATTCGGGAAAGCGGCGAGGCGGGATCGAGCTGCCGATCTGGGTGCGAGAGACGGTCTGTTTGCGACGCTCGGACGACAACTGGGCGATAACCCACGAGCACATCTCGATTCCGATGAACCCGTCGAACTGCCAAGTCTGGTTCGCGTCCGCGAAGGACGCGCCGGCGCGTGGTGGTGGGCGAACAATTTTCGGTCTGGCCGCCTCCGGTGTGCTCACCCGCTTCGGCCTGCACCGCCGGCGCGCGACAACGGCGAATTCCCGTCCGGCAGCGACCGGTTAGCGGCCTGCGGCCCGGCCCGGCTTCGTCCTCGTAACCGCTCCCCGTGGCGGCGGTTTCATCAGGGACCCGGGCCGGGTGGGATTCGATGGCTAGGAAGGTACGGTGACGTCCCCCGGCGTCTTGTCGATGCGCAGGCCACGCCACGAGGGGTGGCGCAGTCGGCCGTCACCGGTCCATTCGGTGAACGAAACCTCGCCGACGAGTTCGGGTTCGACCCAGACCGCGTCCTTGACCGGGGCGGTGACCGTGGGTGTGGTCCGGCGCAGCGGGCCCAGCCGGGCCTGCAGGTCGTCGAGCATGGCGTGGGTGAAGCCGGTCCCGACGTTGCCGATGTAGACGAGGTTGCCGTTCTGGTCGTGGGCGCCGAGCAGCAGCGCACCGATGCCGCCCGCGCGGCGACCGGCGCCGGGCCGCCAGCCCACGATCACCACCTCCTGATCGTCGACATTCTTGACCTTGGTCCACAGCGGGCTGCGCCGGCCGGGCAGATACGGGCTGTCCAGGCGTTTACAGACGATGCCCTCGAGCCCGAGCCGTGCGGATTCGGCGAGCACGTCGGCGCCGGTGCCCGGCAGCCGCGGCGGGATCCGCCAGTGTGGTCCGCGCAGCCCGAGTTGTTCCAGCAGTTCACGCCGCTGCCGGTACGGCAGATCGATCAGCGGGCGATCGCCGATGTGGAGCAGATCGAAGATCAGATAGGTGGCCGGCACCGTCTTGGTCAACGCCCGGATCGTGGCGGGGTTGCGCTGATGCATGCGCGGCTGCAGCGCGGAGAACGAGGTCCGGCCGTCGGCGGTGAAGGCGACGATCTCGCCGTCGACGACGATCGGCGGTCGCGCGGGGGCCAGAGCGGCCAGTTCCGGCCAGGCGGCGGTGATGTCGTTGCCGTTGCGGGAGGTCAGGCGCAACTGTTGCTCGACGTAGCCGATCGCCCGGATGCCGTCGAATTTGACCTCGTAGGCCCACGACCCGCTGTCCGCGGGCAACGGCCCGGCGGTCGCCGACATGGCCGCGTACTGCGGCAGGCCGGTCATCGCCGGGCCGATCCGTGCGGTTCGCCGCCGCGGCGCGACCGAGCGGTGCCGGAGACGGCGCTGCGGTTGCTGTCCAGCTCGATCATCGAACCCACCTTTCCGCAGTTGGGCTACTTTTCAGTTACTACCCGTGAACGGTCGCGCTACGGCGCAACCGGGCCGGAGAGTCCGCGCCGCGCCGCGGATCGCCTGGCTGCCTGCTGCGAGGCCGCGGCGTCGGCGGGGCGGTCGCTACCGGCGCGCATCCGGGCTCGAGCCGGCCGGCGATTGACCATTCGACCAGCCGTTTCGTAAGGTACTGGGAGCGACGGTTCGAGGAACCCGGTGCGAATCCGGGACGGTCGCGCCACCGTGAGAACCCGGTTTCGGGTGTGAGTCGGATACTCGGGCCGCGCGGTAATCACCGTCTACCGGGGACGCGTAATCCCCGAAGGAGTGCTCCCATGGCTACGTCGTACGTCCCCCGATCCGGTACCGAGTCGGTTCGGCTCTCGATTCCCACGACCGCGCTGCGGCTGGCCGGAACCACGATCGTGGCCCTGCTCGCCTACTACTTCGTCGGTATCGATCAGGGCGCGGTCTCGATCTTCGGCAGTGATATGCACGTCCACGAATTCGTGCACGACGCCCGGCATTTCCTCGGCTTCCCCTGCCACTGAGCGCGGGACGAAGCGGCACAATGGAAAAACGGATCATCGGCCGGGGCGTGCTGTTCGGCGCGCTCGGCGGCCTCGCGGCGTTCGTCTTCGCCCGGATTCTCGCCGAACCCATCATCGACCGTGCCATCGCGTACGAAAGCGGCCGCGACGAGGCCCACGCACAGATCGCCGCGGCGGCCGGGCACGCGATGTCCGGGACGGCGGAGCCGGAGCTGTTCAGCCGGTCGGTGCAGGCAACGGCGGGAATGGGCTTCGGCACGATCGTCTTCGGCGCCGCGATGGGTGCGCTCTTCGCCGTCGTGTACTGCCTGTTTCTCGGGCGCGTCGGCCGGTTGAGCCCGCGCGGCCTCGCACTGTGTGTGGCCGGCGGTATGTTCGCCGTGCTGTATGCGGTGCCGTTCGCCAAGTATCCGGCGAATCCGCCGTCGATCGGCAATCCCGACACCATCGGGGAACGCACGGCGCTGCAGTTGGCGGTGATGCTCATCGCCGGCGGTGCCGCACTGGCGGCGGTCTGGCTGGGCCGTAGACTGCAAGCGCGCCTGGGCAATTGGTCCGCAACCCTGGTTGCCGGCCTGGCCTTCGTGGTCGTGGTGACAGCGATCGCGGCACTGCTGCCCGCACTCGGTGAACTCGCCACCAACCGGGCGCTCGCGGACGCGGCCACCGAAACGCCGCGGCCGCTGACGGATTCGGCCGGGCACATCGTGTATCCGGGCTTCCCGGCCGACGACCTGTACTACTTCCGCGCCTACGCGTTCACCGCGCAGCTCCTGCTGTGGGGCGTGATCGGCTTCGGCTTCGCGACGGTGGCGCCGCGGCTGTTCGATCGGTCGGGCGAATCCCGCACGGCCGCACCGGCATCGGCGGTATGAGCGGATCCGTCACCCGGCTCGCACTGATCAGCCATGCGATGACCGAGGCGATGCGGGCCGCCCGATTCCCGGTCGACGAACCGATCGAGCGGCCCGCCGCCGCCCCGCCGCCGCCGCGCGCCGACCTCGCGCTGGTCGGCCCGGAGGCGCGGACGGCGCAGACCGCGGCGCTGTGGGAGCTGCCGGTGACGGTCGAACCCGCACTGCGCGACCTCGATTGCGGTCGCTGGGCGGGGCGGTCCATGGATTCGCTCGCCCCGGCCGAGCTCATGGCGTGGCTGTCGGACCCCGGCTACCGCGAGCACGGCGGCGAATCGATCATCGATCTGATCCACCGGGTCCGGATGTGGCTGGACGACCACCTCCGGGACGGGCGGCGGATACTCGCGATCACCCATCCCGCCGTGGTCCGCGCGAGCGTGCTCGTCGCTCTCGCCGCCCCACCGGAATCGTTCTGGCGCATCGACATTGCGCCCCTCGGCGTGACCACGCTGCACGGCCGCGGCTCGACCTGGACACTGCGCCCGTCGGCGTCGATGTGAGCGCGGGGATGCGATTCAGCCGCGGCCGCCCGATCCGTCGGCGATCAGTTCGGCGATCAGGTCGGCGAGGACGGCGGCCGCGCTGATATCGATCCGCTTGGTCGCGGAGAGCAGCGTGAGCCGTCCCTGTGCGGCGAGGTCGCGCAGATGTGTCAGCGCCTCGGCGTGTTCCGGGTCGCGCAGCTCCGCGTGGTAACGCCGGGCGAACTCCTCGAATCGGTCGGGATCGTGGCCGTACCACTTGCGTAACTCGGTCGACGGCGCGATCTGTTTGCACCACTCGTCGAGGTGCGCGTGTTCCTTGCGCATTCCCCGCGGCCAGATCCGGTCGACCAGCACCCGGGCGCCGTCGTCCGGGTCGGGGTCGTCGTAGATCCGGCGAATCCGGACCTGCTGCCGTGCGCTCGCCATCAGTGCACTCCCTTCGGCCGGACTCCGGTGACGGCGTCGAGGTGGTACCCGGCCTCGAGGGTGATGAACCGGATCGCCCCGGCGAATCGGCACCTTCCGACCTACGGAGCCGTAACCTACGGTAGCGTAGGTTGCATGAGTTCCTCGGCCCCGGTGGCGCCCGCCACCCTTCAGCCCCCGCCGGTCGACTTCGACAACCGCGACGCCGTCTACGAGTACTACCGCACGCATCGGCCGTCGCGCCTGCGCGCGCAGCTGTCGCACGCGATTCTCGCCTATCGCAAGCGCCCGGTCGTCGGCTACGCCGACGACGCCCGGGAATCGATCCGGGCGCTGATTCGCGCCGATCGCCGCCTGATCATCGCCATCAATCATCTGAGCGTGGCGGATCCACGGATGGTGGCGGCCTGCGCGTGGCGCAGCGTGTTCCGGCCCCGGATCGGCCGCATCCGGGTGCTGGCCAAGGACGAACTGTTCACCGATCCGGAGCAGCGCGCCCGCATCGACACGATGGGCGCGATCCCGGTCTTCCGCGGGAAGGACCACGGTCCCCGCGCCGCCTACGCCGCCGGCCAGCAGTTGATGGAGGTCTGCGTGCAGCGGATGGTCGACGGCGACGATCTGGCACTGTTCCCCGAGGGCACCTGCAACGAGACCGATCCGACTCGGGTGCAAACGATCGGCACCGGCATCGGTCACATCGCCGCGCGGGCGCGCAAGGCCGGAGCCGCACCGGCTTTCGTCTTCCTCGGCCTGAGTTACGGCTCCGGCACGGGTGCGAGCCCACGCGCGACGTTCCACATCGACCGGCCACTGCTGGACTACCCCGACCGCCCGGCGCAGATCACGCGACTGATCGCCGAGCGGATGCAGCGGGCGCTCGACGGCGCGGTGGCCGCCGCTCGCTGACCTTCGCCCCGCTCCCCCGCACGCCCGCACCGGCGGGTTCTCGATGTGACCCGCGCGGCATCGGCCGCGTGCCGTCCAGCGTCGTGGCGGCATGTCATTTAGTCTTTGACAGCTTGTGGCCGACGACGGGAGTCCCGTGAACCTGTGGAACTACATCCGAGGACGGGGGGATGTGCTGGCGTTTCTCATGTATCAGCATGCGTCCCTGGCCTTTCAGACGGTTCTGGTCGGCACCGTGGTGGCGGTCGCGATCGCGATCGCGGTCTACCGGCTGCCGCTGCTGTCGCAGCTGACGCTGACCTCGAGCCGGGTCGCGCTGACCATTCCGTCGCTGGCACTGCTCGCGCTGCTGTTGGTGCCGTTCGGTCTGGGTGTGGTCCCGTCGTTCGTGATGCTGTCGTTCTTCGCGGCCTTGCCGGTGATCGGCAATGCGATCGTGGGGCTGCGGTCGGTACCCGCCTCGGTGGTGGAATCGGCTCGGGGCATCGGCTTTTCGCGCTGGCGGATCCTGCTGACCGTGGAGCTGCCGATCGCGTGGCCGGTAATTCTCACCGGCATCCGGGTGTCGACCCAGATGATCGTCGGTGTCGCCGCGATCGTCGCCTACGTCCTCGGGCCCGGGCTGGGATCATTGATCTTCAACGGCCTGTCCCGTCTCGGCGGCGCCAACGCGCTCGAGATGGCACTGACGGGCACCCTGCTCATCGTCGTCGTCGCGCTGGTGTTCGACGCGCTGCTCGTCCTGCTCGGACGCCTCACGATCGCAAAGGGACTGTCATGACCGATGTGAGCAGCCGGCCCGCCCCGCCGGCCCCGGAACGCAAGGTGACCGGGGCGGCCATCACCCTGGACGGGGTGGTCAAGCAGTACCGGGGCCAGCCCCGCCCGGCCGTCGAACGGCTCGATCTCGAGATCGAGGCCGGGCAGATCGTCGCCTTCGTCGGCCCGTCCGGATGCGGGAAGACCACCACGCTCAAGATGATCAACCGCCTGATCGAGCCGACGTCCGGGCGCATCTTCATCGGTGGCCGGGATGTGACCCGCGAGGATCCGGACAAGCTGCGCCAGTCGATCGGATATGTCATCCAGTCCGGCGGCCTGTTTCCGCACTGGTCGGTGCGCAAGAACATCGGTGCGATCCCGCGTGTGCTGGGCTGGGACAAGAAGCGGATCGCCGAACGCACCGAATATCTGCTCGATCTGGTGGGTCTGGACCCGGGCGCCTTCGCCGACCGCCTCCCCAAGGACATGTCGGGCGGTCAGCAGCAGCGGGTCGGCGTGGCCCGCGCGCTGGCGGCCGATCCGCCGGTGCTGCTGATGGACGAACCGTTCGGCGCGGTCGATCCGATCACTCGAATTCGCCTGCAGGACAGCCTGATCGCCATTCAGCACGAACTGGGCAAGACCGTGGTGATCGTCACCCACGACTTCGAGGAGGCCACCAAACTCGGTGACAAGGTGCTGATCCTGTCCGAGGGCGGCCACGTCGAGCAGTACGCGCGGCCGGAGGAAATTCTCACCGCCCCCGCCACGCCGTTCGTGGAGGAGTTCGTCGGCTCGGGCGCGAAGCTGGCGTATCTGACCGTGCAGCGCGTCCGCGACGTCGACTGCGACGAGGTCGTCACCGCCCGGATCGGCGAGCCGGCGGGGGAGGTGATCGCCCGGGCGAAGGCGGCCGGTCACACCTGGGTGGTGGTCGTCGACGAGGCCGGCCGGCCGCGTTCGTGGCCGACACTGGCCGAACTCGCCACCAAACCCGAAGTCTCCGACTTCCTCGATCGCCGGCTTCCGGTGGTGGCGCGCTCCTCGACGCTCAACGACGCCCTCGACACCATGCTCGCCACCAGCCAGGGCGCCGCGCTGGTCACCGACGGCCGGGGCGCGGTCGTCGGCTCGCTCAGCATCGGCTCGGTGACGGAGGTGATCCGGGCCAAACTCGCCGATGTGCGCTCCGACGAGGACGACACGTCCTACGAAACGTATGTCGACGGCACCGATCCGGCGCCGACCCCGGTCGTGGCCGCCGAGGACGAACACGGATCGGCCGAGCCGTCATGACCCGGCTGCGGCGCCTGCCGATGGATGTGTGGTTCGAACCGCTCGTCATCGCGGTGATCGGCATCGGCTACCTCGTCTGGTACCGCGCGCAGACGTTCACCGCCACCGAGCGGGCCTCCCTCGGCTGGGCCAACCTGCGGACCACGATCCTCTCCCATATCGAGCTGACCGTGGTGGCGACGGTGATCGTGGTGGTCGTCGCGATTCCGCTGGGGATCGCGCTCACCCGGCCGTCGCTGCGACGGCTGGAACCGATCGCGGTGAACGTGGCCAATATCGGCCAGGCCGCTCCGGCGGTGGGTCTGCTGGTGCTGTTCACGTTCTGGCTGGGCACCGGATTCCGGACCGCGATCGTCGGTTTGGTGGTGTACGCGATCCTGCCGATCCTGCAGAACACGATCGTCGGATTGCGGCAGGTGGACCGCCGCACGATCGAGGCCTCGCGGGGGATCGGCTTCTCCGCGGCCCGCACCCTGGTGCAGGTGGAATTGCCGCTGGCGGTGCCGGTCATCCTCAACGGCGTGCGCACCGCGCTGGTCATCCTGGTCGGCACCGCCACCTTGAGCACATTCATCGGTGCGACCAGCCTGGGCACCCTCATCACCACCGGCGTCACGCTGTTCCTGCCGAAACTGCTCGTCTCGGGCGCGATTCTGGTGGGCTTGCTGGCGTTGACCATCGACTGGCTGGGCCGGCTGGTCGAATTGGCCGCCACCCCGCGAGGTGTGTCATGACCGCGTTCGGCACCCGGGTCGCCGCCCTGCTCACCGCGCTCATCGCGCTGGCGATGCTGCCCGGCTGCGGGCTGGTGAGTTCGTCGGGCACCTTTCACGAGGCCCGGCTGCCCGACGGCAGCCGCCCGCTCGACGGCGCGAAACTGGTTGTGACATCGAAGAGTTTCACCGAAGGCGTGTTGCTGGGCAAGATCACCGCGACCTATCTGGCGGCGGCCGGCGCGAAAGTCACCGATATGACCGGGGCGCCGGGTTCGGCGTCGTCGCGGCAGGCCCAGCTCAACGGCGATGCCGACATCCTGTGGGAATACACCGGCACCGGCTGGGTCAACTACCACAACGAAACCGAGACGATCGCCGATCCTCACCAGCTCTGGCAACGCGTGCACGATGTGGAGAAGCACGACTACGACCTGGAGTGGTTGCCGCCCGCGAACTTCAACGACACCTACGCCTTCGCGGCGGCGGGCCCGACCGCGCAACGGCTCGGCGTGCGGACGCTGTCGGATGTGGCCGCCCTGCCGGTGCGGGATCGCACCTTCTGCGTGGACGACGAATTCTTCAGCCGCGCCGACGGTTTCATCCCGATGCTGCAGAAGTACGGAATTCCCTACAACGATCCGAACGGCGTGCCGGCCGGTAACGTCACCCGGATGGACGCCGGCGTCGTGTACACGGCGACCGCCAAGAGCGCGCCCTGCAACTTCGGCATGGTGTACACCACCGACGGCCGAGTGAAGAATCTGCATCTCGTCGTGCTCGACGACGACAAGAAGTTCTTCCTCCCCTACAGCGGCGCGGCCGTGGTGCGCGGCGAGATCATCGACCGCTACCCGCAGCTGCGGACGCTGCTGGGCACCATCTCCGAACGTCTGACCAACGATCTGATGCAGGAGCTCAACGGCCGCGTCGATATCGACGGCGAGGATCCCGCCGATGTCGCCTACGACTGGTTGCGGAGCGAGAACCTGGTGAAGTGATCAGTCCCGGTGGCCCGCGGCCAGTCGCGCGATGATGCCGCCGGCCAACACGTCCTGGACCTGTCGTTCGGAAAGCCGGTGCCGCAGGGGGATTTCCACATCGGTACCCGTATTCCGCGCGATCACCGTATCGCCGGCGGCGAGCGCAGCGCGCAAGCCGTCGATACGCAGGATGTCGCCGACACCGAGGCGGTCGTAATCGGCCGGATCGGCGAATTCCAGGGCCACGATCCCGAAATTCGCCAGATTCTGCCAATGGATGCGGGCATACGATTTCGCGACGACCGCCCGCAGCCCGAGATAACGTGGAGCGATCGCGGCGTGTTCGCGTGAGGATCCCTGGCCGTAGTTGTCGCCCCCGACGATCACATGACCCGTGGTGGCGGCGATCTCGGTCGCCTTCCGGGGATAGTCCGGATCGATACGGATGAACGCGAATTCGGCCAGCTTCGGAATATTGGACCGATACGGCAGCGCCCGCGCTCCGGCCGGGGAGATGTCGTCGGTGGATATGTTGTCACCGACGCGCAGCAGGACCGGCGCTTCGATCACATCGGGAAGCGGATCGAAATCCGGCAGTGCCGAGATATTGGGTCCCTTCACCAGAGGTACTGTGCGCGCTTCGGATTCGGGCAGCGGCGCGACCAGCATCGCGGTGTTCACCGACGCCCGCGACGGCAGGTTCGGCGTGGGGTAGTCGAGTGCGAGGTCTTCGGCGAGCGCGCGCGGATCGGTGATCACGCCGGTCAACGCGGAGGCCGCGGCGGTCTCCGGCGAGCACAGCCAGACCGAATCCTCGTCGGTGCCGGAGCGTCCCGGGAAGTTGCGCGGCATGGTGCGCAGCGAGTTACGGCCCACCGCCGGCGCCTGCCCCATCCCGATACAGCCCATACATCCGGACTGGTGGATGCGGGCGCCGGCCCGGATCAATTCGAACGTGGCGCCCATTCTGGTCAGATCCTCGAAGATCTCCCGCGAGGACGGATTGATATCGAAACTGACGTCCGGATGAGTCTGCCGGCCGGCGACGATCGCGGCCGCCATCGCGAAGTCCCGCAACCCGGGATTCGCCGAGGATCCGATCACCACCTGCGCCACGGGTTCCCCGGCGACCTCCCGCACCGGAACCACGTCGCCCGGTGAGGAGGGTCGCGCGATCAGCGGCTCGATGGCACCGAGGTCGATTCGTTCGTCGATGTCGTAGGTGGCGCCCGGGTCGGCGATCAGCTCGGTGAAATCGGCCGCGCGGTCCTCGGCGCGCAGAAAGTCGCGTACCGCATCGTCGGCGGGGAAAACCGTGGTGGTGGCGCCGAGTTCGGCACCCATATTCGCGATGACGTGCCGGTCCATCGCGCTCAGCGTCGCCAGGCCCGGGCCGTGATATTCGATGATCCGGTTCAGTCCGCCCTTGACGCCGTGCCGGCGCAGCATCTCCAGGATCACGTCCTTGGCCGAACACCATTCCGGCAGCGCACCGGTCAGTTCGACACCCCAGATCTGCGGCATCGTGATGTGCAGGGGTTCACCGGCCATCGCCAGGGCCACCTCGAGACCACCGACGCCGATCGCGAGCATGCCGAGCGACCCGCCCGCGGGCGTATGCGAATCCGAGCCGACCATCGTCACCCCGGGTTTGCCGAAGCGCTGCATATGGGTGGGATGCGAGACACCGTTGCCCGGCTTGGAGAACCAGAGCCCGTAGCGGCGACAGGCCGAGAGCAGGAATTCGTGATCCTGGGCGTTCTTGTCGTCGGTCTGCAGCAGATTGTGGTCCACGTACTGGGCGCTGAGCTGGGTGCGGACGCGATCGAGCCCGAGCGCCTCGAGTTCCTGCATCACCAGGGTGCCGGTCGCGTCCTGGGTCAGGGTCTGGTCGATCCGCAGCGCGATCTCCTCCCCCGGCCGCATCCGCCCCGATACCAGATGCGAGGCGATCAGCTTCTGTGCGACGCCGCGCGGCGCATCCTGGGACATCTCCTGGTCGGCCATCTGCCCTCCTCCGCGCATCCGTGCGCCGGGACTCCGGTGCCGAACGCAGTCGTTGGTCCGATGTCACCTCCAGCATGCGCCGATCCGCGCCGGCGCGCTCGAGTCCCACCCGCACCGGGCCGGGCACGGATCCGTCCGGCCGCCTCCGGACCTCGCGGCTCAGCGTCGCGATCGACGGGTTACCTTGCCGGTGAACGGATCCCGGTCGGTGAGGCAGTAGACGCCGCCGACCGGATCGGCCATCACCAGCCACTGTGCCCCCGGGCCGACCCGCCGGGCACCCAGCGATTCGTGCCAGGCGGCGACGGCCTCGATGTCCGAGCAGGCGATGTCGATATGGGCTCCGGCTGTCGAGTCCGGCCCCAACCGCTGCAGCAGCATCCGCACCGGCAATCGCGGTGGCACCAGCAGCCGACGGAATTCCGAACCGCTGGTCGGTCGCAGCGGCCAGCCGGTCAGGGCGGTCCAGAATCGGAGCTCGGCATCGAATGCGGCGGGTGGAATGTCGAGGCAGATCTGGTCCACCCGGCTCACCGCGCCGTCGGGGCCCGACACCGGAGCGGGAATGTGCTGCCCGCGCCCGGTGGTCAGGCAGAATCGCTGTCCGCCGGGTGAACGCACCAGCGACCAGGTGTCGTGATCGGCGAGCAGCGTCGCACCGCAGGCGCGGGCCCGGTCGCGCGCGGCGGCCAGATCGTCGACGTCGAGATCCGGATGGGCCCCACCGTCGTCACCGACCGCCTGGGCAGCGAGGTACGGATCGCCGACGCCCGGACGCAGGGTGGCGAATTCCGCATGGTCCCCCTGCCGGGGCGTGAGCCGCGTCCCGCTGACCGTGGTCCAGAAGGCGAACGCCTCGTCGAAGCGATCGGCGGGACGGTCGATGTACAGCCAGTTCCAGCGAATCATGCACTCCTCCAGGGGTTACGGTCGCGGATCAGGGCTCCGGGGCGGCGGCGCGGACGGGCGGCACCGGGCCGCCGGACGGTGGCCTGACGAGTGGTGCGAGCCGAATTCGCCTGCGACGCCGGGCCATCTCCTCAGGGTAGCTTCCAGCACACAGCAGCGACGGCGCCGGAACGCGGCGGGGTTCGGGCGGGCCGGGGCCGTCCTCGCTACGGACCGACGGCTCCGGGGCACCACCGTATTGGGTTCTCACGCACCGTTTCTCGGCCGTTCGCGCGGCGAGGCTACGGCGTGCCGAGCGGTGCCGCAGGCGCGTCGACGCGTGTCACCGCGAGCCCGGCCGCGTCCGCCAGTCTCGCGAAGGCGACCGCGTCGTAGATCGCCGCCCCGCCGGGATCGTTGTTGAAATACACATAGCCGTCGGCCGCGCCGAAGGTCTCCGCGAGCCGGCGCGCCCAGCCGGCCAGGGCTCGGCGGCCGTAGCGCGGATGCGGGTGCGCCCGGCCGGAATGCAAGCGCAGATAGGCCCAATCGGTGGTGCGCCACAGCGGGGTGACCGGCCGTGATCCAGCGTCGGCCCAGCACAGCGCCGCCCCGCGGCGCTCGAGCACCGACCGCACGGCGGGGGTCCACCACGACTCGTGGCGTGGTTCGACGGCCACCCGAACGCCCGGCGGGAACCGGACCAGGCAGTCGTCCAGCAGGACCGGATCGGCCCGCAGGGTCGGCGGCAATTGCAGCAGGATCGGCCCGAGCCGCTCGGCCAGACCGGCGGCATGATCGAGCAACCGCTGCACGGGTTCGGCCGGCTCCCGCAGCCGCCGCACATGGGTCAGGAACCGGCTGGCCTTCACCGCGACCACGAAATCCTCGGGGGTGCGCTCACGCCAGGACGCGAACACTTCGCGGCTGGGCAACCGGTAGAAGGCGTTATTGCTCTCGACGGTCGCGAAGGCCGCCGCATACCGTTCCAGCCACAGCCGCTGCGGCAGACCGGGCGGATACAGGATGCCGCGCCAATCCCGGTACTGCCAGCCGGAGGTGCCGACGAACAGGGTCACCCTTCCATGGAACCATCTGCTCGCCCCGATCCGGCCGAGCGCGCGGCGGCGCGGGTCTATTACAGTCGTCATAACAGCGGGACACGGGGGTCGATCCGATCCGGCCCCTCAGGTTCGCCGAAGGAGTCTGCGCAGTGAATCCGACCGAAATCCGCACCCACCCCTTCGATCTCGCCACCGAACTGGTGGCCTCGGGCACCGGGCGCTACCTCGGCCGGACCACCGCGGCCTATTCGAATATGGTGGGCCCCTTCGGCGACGTCACCGCGGCGACGGCGCTGCGGTCCGTCCTCGACGATCCGCGCCGCGCGGGCGAGCCGCTGTCGATCACCGTCAACTACGCGGGCCCGATCGCGGAGGGTCCGTTCACGGTCGAGGTCCGGCCGGTGCGCACCAATCGCAGCACCCAGCACTGGATCGTCACCCTGAGCCAGGACGACGCGGTCACCACCACCGCGACCGTGATCTGTGGTTCCCGGCGGCCGACGTGGTCGGAAACCGAGCTCGAGCCTCCGGCCGTGCCCGCCCCGGAGGCCGTGGCACTCGCGCAGCCGCCGGAATTCCCGGTGTGGATGCGCAATTACGAGATGCGTTTCGTCGAAGGCGGCGGTCCGCTCGCCGGTGAGCCCGAGGAACGACCGCATTCGGTGACCACCCTGTGGGTCCGGGACACACCCGCCCGGCCGCTGGACCATCTCGCGGTGACCGCTCTGAGCGATGTGTTCATCCCCCGCGTCATGGTGCGTTTCGGCCGCCTGGTGCCGGCCGGTACCGTCACCCTGACCGTGTACTTCCACGCCGATGCCGCCACCCTGGCCGCGCACGGCGACGCCCACGTCCTGGCCACCGCCCGCGCCCAGCATTTCGGCGCGGGATTCTTCGATCAGACCGCCGGGCTGTGGACCACCGACGGTGTCCCGCTCACCACCACGCATCAGCTGGTCTACTTCAAGCACTGACCCGTCCGCCGAGTCGGCGCGGTCGATTGCGGGTATGCCACCGGGTGGACGCAGGTCTGCCGACCCGAGGAGCGGTGAGCATGCACTGGTTCGGTGCGCCGGAGTACTGGTTGGCGCGCGAGGTCTTCCAGCGCGGTCTGGCGGTGATCTACCTGGTCGCGTTCGTCGGCGCGGCCCGGCAGTTCCGGGCGCTGCTCGGTGAACACGGCATGTTGCCGATCCCCCGATACCTCGCACGGGCCTCGTTTCGGCAGTCACCGAGCCTTTTCCACCTGCACTACTCGGATCGCTTCTTCGCCGCGCTCGCCTGGACGGGCGCCGCGCTGTCGCTCGCCCTGGCCGCCGGTGCGGGCGACCGGGTTCCGTTGTGGGCGGCCATGCTGCTGTGGCTGCTGGCGTGGATCCTGTATCTGTCCATCGTCAATGTGGGCCAGACGTGGTATTCGTTCGGCTGGGAATCACTGCTGCTGGAGACCGGGTTCCTCGCGGTCTTTCTGGGCAACGACCGCACCGCGCCGCCGGTCCTGGTGTTGTGGCTGGCCCGCTGGCTGCTGTTCCGGGTGGAGTTCGGCGCCGGGCTGATCAAACTGCGCGGCGACCCCTGCTGGCGCGATCTGACCTGTCTGTACTACCACCACGAGACGCAGCCGATGCCCGGCCCGCTGAGCTGGCTGTTCCACCACTTGCCGAAACCGCTGCACCGCGTGGAGGTGGCGGCCAACCATATCGCCCAGCTGGTGGTGCCGTTCGCGCTGTTCACTCCGCAGCCGGTCGCGAGCGTGGCGGCGGCCGTGGTGATCGTCACCCAGCTGTGGCTGGTGTTGTCGGGCAATTTCGCCTGGCTGAACTGGCTGACGATCGTGCTGGCCTGCACCGCGATCGATGCTCATTCGGCCGCGGCCGTGCTCCCGCTTCCGGCCGCACCCGCCCTGGCCGATCCCCCACTGTGGTTCACGGTCGTGACGTGCGCGTTCGCCGCGCTGGTCGTCGTCCTGAGCTACTGGCCGGCGCGGAATCTGCTGTCCGGGCGGCAGCTGATGAACGCCAGTTTCAACCGCTACCACCTGGTGAACACCTACGGCGCGTTCGGCCGCATCGAACGCAAGCGCTGGGAGTTGGTGATCGAGGGCACTCGCGATCACCACGTCACCGCCGAAACCCGCTGGCGGGAGTACGAATTCAAGGGCAAGCCGGGCGATCCGCACCGGCTGCCCCGGCAGTGGGCGCCGTACCATCTGCGCCTGGATTGGCTGATGTGGTTCGCCGCCATCTCCCCCGCCTACGCCCGCCCCTGGCTCGCTCCCCTGCTCCGCCGCCTGCTGACCAACGATCGAGACACCCTGAAATTGTTGCGCCACAATCCGTTTCCGGACCGGCCGCCGACCCACGTGCGGGTGCGCAACTACCGCTACCGATTCAGCAGCCGCGCCGAGCTCCGCAGCGAGCACCTGTGGTGGCATCGGGTACCGGCCGGTGACCTGGTACCCCCGATCTCACTGTCGGCACTGGGCAGGTGAGCGGCCGGTCCCTGCCGAGCTATGCCACCACCGACCGCTGCGCCACACCCACGTACTCGCTGAGCGGCCGGATCAGCGCATTGGACTCGCCCTGTTCGATGATGTGGGCGGTCCAGCCGGTGATCCGGCTCATCACGAAGATGGGCGTGAACGCCTCGATGTCGAAGCCGAGCAGGTAGTAGGCGGGCCCGGTGGGGAAATCGAGATTGGGCCGGATTCCGGTGGCCTCGATCATGGTTCGTTCGAGGATGTCGTACATCCGGAGCCATCGCTGCCCGCCGGTCGCGGTCGCGATGTCCACCAGCGCCGCCTTCATGGTCGGCACCCGGGAGTCGCCGTTCTTGTAGACCCGGTGACCGAACCCCATCACTTTCTCCTCGGCCGCCAGCCTGTTCCGCAACCATTCCGCGGCGCGGGCGGGATCACCGATGGCCAGCATGTCGCGCATGACGGCCTCGTTGGCGCCGCCGTGCAACCGGCCTTTCAGCGCGCCGATGGCGGCGGTGACCGCGCTGTAGATATCGGACAGTGTCGAGGTGACCACGCGGGCGGCGAAGGTGGAGGCGTTGAACCCGTGCTCGGCGTAGAGGATCAACGACACCTCGAACGCTGCGACCAGTTCCGGAGCCGGCACCGAACCGAAACACATGTTCAGGAAGTTGGCCGCGAATCCCAGCTGCGAATGCGGGGGAATCGGCTCCAGCCCGTGCCGGCGGCGGTGATCGGCCGCCACGATGGTCGGGAGGACGGCGAGCATGCGTAAGGCCTTGTCCCGGTTCGCCTCCGGCGAATTGTCGTCCTCGAGCGGATCCTCCGCGCCCAGATAGCTGATCGCGGTGCGCACGACGTCCATGGGATGGCAGGTGTCGGGCAGTTTGGCCACCAGCGAGAGCAGCGAGCGGTCGGCGCGGCGGGCGGCACGCTCGCGCTGACAGAACAGTTCGAGCTGGGCGTCGCTGGGCAGCTCGCCGTTCCAGAGCAGATAGGCGACCTGTTCGAAACTGCAGTGGGCGGCCAGATCCTGGACCGCGTAACCGCGGTAGGTCAGGGAGTTGGTCTCCGGCACCACCTTGGAGATCGCGGTGGTGTCGACGACGACCCCGGCCAGCCCCTTGTTGATCGTGGGTACCCGGGTCTGCGTCATCGCCGGCCCCTTTCCGAGGCGAAATCGTAAATGTGGGAATCGAATTCGGCGTAGCGCTCGTATCGCACCAGTTCGTAGAGCCGGCTGCGGTGCTGCATCCGGTCCAGCAGACCGGCCTGGGTTCCGGTGCGGTCGATCTCGCGCAGTCCGGCTTCGGCGGCCGACATCGCCAGCCGCAGCGTGGAGACCGGGTAGATCACCGCGTTGTAGCCGATGGCTTCCAGCGTCCGCGCCGACAACAGGTCGGACTTGCCGAACTCGGTCATATTGGCCAGCAACGGAATCGACACCGCCGCCCGGAACTTCTCGAAATCGGCCGCGGCGGGCAGGGCTTCGGTGAAGATCAGGTCCGCCCCCGCGTCGGCGTAGGCGCGGGCCCGGTCGATCGCGGCATCGACGCCCTCGAGGCCCGCCGCGTCGGTGCGGGCGCAGATCACGAAGTTCGGGTCGCGACGGGCGGCCACCGCGGCCCGCACCCGGCGCACCATGTCCGCGGTGGGCACCACGGCTTTGCCGTCGAGATGCCCGCAGCGCTTGGGGTTCACCTGATCCTCGAGATGCAGTCCCGCGATTCCGGCGTCCTCGAGCAGGGCCACCGTGCGGGCGGCGTTCATCGGCTCGCCGAATCCGGTGTCGGCATCGACGAGGACCGGAAGATCGGTCACCCGCGCGATCTGCCGGCTTCGCTCGGTGACCTCGCTCAGTGTCGTCAGCCCGATATCGGGCAGGGCCAGGTCGGCGGATACCACCGCGCCGGATACGTAGACCCCTTCGAAACCGATCTCCTGAATCAGCGTGGCCACCAAGGGGTTGAACGCGCCGGGGAGGCGTTGGATCCGGTTCGAGTTCAGCCCGGCCCGCAACGCGGCCCGTTTGTCGGCGGCGGAGGTGGCGGCGGCGAGCGGTCGGCTCATCGGAACAGTCCTTCCGGTGATTTCGGCGCGCGCGCAAGCACATCCGCCGAGACGGTGAGCGTGAGTTCCGGCAGTTCGGCCGCGGACAACTCGCCCACGCGCTGCACCACATCGAGGAACCGCTCCTGTTCGGCCGGCGCGACGATGTCCTCGGCCAGGGTGCGGAATTTGGCGATGTACTGCTCGCGCCCGAACGGCCGTGCGCCCAGCGGGTGCGCATCGGCGACCGCGAGTTCGTCCACGATCACCTCGCCGTCGGTCAACGTGACCTCCGCGCGGGCGCCGAAGGCCTTCTCGTTCGGATCGGTGGCGTGGTAGCGCCGGGTCCATTCCGGATCCTCGGCGGTGGAGATCTTGTGCCACAGTTCGACGGTGTCGGGCCGCCGGGCTCGTTCGGGCGCGTAGGAGCGCTCGTGGTGCCAGGTGCCGTCCTGCAGCGCGACCGCGAAGATGTACATCACGGAGTGATCGAGGGTTTCGCGCGAGGCCTCCGGGTCGAATTTCTGCGGATCGTCGGAACCGGTGCCGATCACGACGTGGGTGTGGTGGCTGGTGTGCAGGACCACCGAGGCGATCCGGGCCGGGTCGCCGATGCGCTCGCGCATCCGGCGGGCCAGGTCGATCACGGCCTGGCTCTGATATTCGGCCGAATATTCCTTGGTGTAGGAGTCGAGGATGGCGCGTTTGGGTTCGCCCGGGCCGGGCAGCGGCACCGAGTATTCGGCGGTCGGGCCGCCGAGCAGCCGGGCGATGACACCGTCCTCACCCTCCCAGATCGGCGCGGGGGCGCCCTCACCGCGCATCGCGCGGTCGACGGCTTCCACCGCCATCTTGCCGGCGAACGCCGGCGCACAGGCCTTCCAACTGGAGATCTCGCCCTTGCGCGACTGCCGGGTCGCCGTCGTCGTGTGCAGGGCTTGGCCGATGGCCTGATAGATCGTCTCCGTGTCCAGCCCGAGCAGGGTGCCGATGCCCGCGGCCGCCGACGGCCCGAGGTGGGCGACGTGGTCGATCTTGTGCTCGTGCAGGCAGATCGCGCGCACCAAATCGATCTGAATCTCGTAACCGGTGGCCAGACCGCGGATCAGATCGCGGCCGGTGCGGCCGGCGTGCTGGGCGACGGCCAGCACGGGTGGGATGTTGTCGCCCGGGTGCGAGTACTCCGCGGCCAGGAAGGTGTCGTGAAAGTCCAACTCGCGCACGGCGACCCCGTTCGCCCACGCGGCCCACTCGGGCGAGTAGCGGCCGCCGACGCCGAAGACGGTCGCGCCGGGGCGATACGGATGGGCCAGCGCCTGCGCGCGGGCATTGGTCACCGGGCGGCGCAGCAGCGCCGCGGCTGCCACGGCGGCATTGTCGATGATCCGATTGACGATCATCTCCTCGGTTTCCGGCGGGACCTCCACCGGATCCGTGGCGACCTCGGCGATCCGCCAGGCGAGGTGTTCCGCGCGGGGGAACACCTCCGCCGAGCGGTGCGTGCGGACAAGATGGTTCTTCACAGTGTCGGCCTCCGAAACGGACGGTGATTCGCTTGCTTCGCACGCTAATCGGGCGGCGAACCATCCGGAATCCCTTCACAATTGCCGAATTCTGTTGCGGCGCATCGGCGAAGTTGCGAAGTTTGCGAGGTCGTCCGGTCTCGGGGGCCTATCGGTATCGGTTCTATCGGTATCGGTTTTCTATCCATGCTCGGCCGCGACGGATGACGCGGTGAGCCGGTCGAGCAGACAATCCAGGGCGAAACGGACGGTCTGGTCGAGGACGGCTTCGGGATCACCGTCGAAGCGGGCACGCTCGGCGGTGACGGCGGTCGCCGAGGCGGTGGCCAGCCAGACCGTGCCGGGCGGCTCGCCGTCGCTGGCGTCGGGCCCGCCGACCCCTGTCACCGCCACGGAGAGGGTGGCGTCGAACAGGGTGCGCACGTTGGCCGCGAGCGCTTCCGCGGCCGGTCGCGACACCACCGGGACATCCGGCATGTGCAGCACGCCGCGCTTGACCTCCGGATGGTAGGCGACGACGCCGCCGCGGAACCACTGACCCGCATCCGGTGCCGCGCCGAGTGCCGACGCGATCTTTCCGGAGGTCAGCGATTCCGCGACGGCGATGGTCGCACCACCCGCGGCGGCGAGTTCGGCGATGCGCTCGGCCGCGGATTTCTCCGTCACCGCCGCACCTCCCCCGCCGCCATGTGAGGGCCGCTCATTCGGCCGGTTCCGCGTCGCTGCCACCGCTCTCGCGATATTCGCGCAGCGCGGCGTCGAGTTCGTGCTGCAATCGCTGCACCTGTTCCTCGTCGCCGGCATCCGACGCGGTGGTGATGTCCTGGCGAAGCTGGGCGATCACGTCGTGTGAAACCACGGCAACCTCCTCCGGCCTGGGTGGGTGGGCAGATGCGGGCTAGCTACCCTGCTGATGGGACCGCTGACGGGCCTCGTCGACGTCGGCCTCGGCGCGGGCCTTCTCCGCCTCGGCTTCCTTCTCGGCGGCCTGCCGTTGCGATTCGGCCTTCTCCTGCTGGGCCCGGCCCTCCGATTCGAGGTCGTTCTTGCCGGTGACGATGCCCGCGGCTTCCTTCGCCTTACCCTTGACGTCCTCGACGACGCCCTTGATGCCTTCGCGTGGGCCGCTCTCGTGCTCGGTCACGAAATCCCCTTTCGTCGTGCTTTCACCGAACACCCATCGACCTACCCACCGCAGCGGCGCTCAATCGCCGGGGAATCGCGGCGACGGCCGGTCGGAGCGGGGGCCGGGCCCCCGCGACCGCGCAGCAACTACACCCGCGTAGCCGGCAGCCCCACCTCGGAGCGGACGACCGCGAAGAACTGCGCCGCCTCCGGGCCGTACACCAGACCGGCCTCGTAGATAGACCGAACCGCCGCCTCCAGCGGGTCGGCCGCCGCGGCGTGGCCGATGGTCGGCAAGGCGAACGACGGCCGATGGACGGGGCGACCGTCGTAGAACGGATTGCCGGCCGGCTCGCGGGATTCGAGGACCGCGATCAATGCCCGGTCTTCCCCGTCCGAGCCGAACTCCTCGGCATGCAGCCGGTCGAAGGCCGCTTCCGGATCGGCGAACAGCGCGGGCAACGGCGCACCGGAGCGCACCGCGTCCAATCCCGCCGCGATCCAATCCTTTTCGGCGATCCCGGCCTTCTCGCAGGCGAGCGTCGCCGCCCGGATCGCGACCCGGCGCAGCTGCGCTTCGTCCGCCACGGCCAGCGCCTCGGCGAAGCGCCGATCGAACCGAGCGATGTCCTCGGCGCCCGCATACGGTGCCAGCCGCGGTATCGGCTCACCACCCCACCGGCGCCGCTCGTCCGCGGCGGCACGTTCACGCAGTTCCGCCACCGTGATGCGCTGCGCCCCCGCGCCGTCGAGGATCATGACCCATTCCTCGTCATCGGCGGCCGACTCGGCGGCATCCGGCTCCGTCGCGGCCGCCGGTTCCGGCATCGGATCGTTGTCCGGCACACCGTATCCCGGCATCTCCCATTGCCGGGCGGGCCGTGGCTCGCTGCCGTCGTCGGGCCACAACCGGATGCGCCAGCTGTCGCCGGGCTCGGTCGAACCGGGCCAGCCGTAGGTGAGGAAACCGCGGCCGCTGATCTCGATCAGGTACGCACCGGCGGGAACATCGCACCCGGCGTAACCGTCGGTCGGCGAGGAGAGCGTCAGCCCGCCCCCGTCGTCCACTCGCAGCCGGGTCTCACAGACCTGCTCCCACTCGTCCCGGTCGTCGGGCGGGCGGCGGTCCCACACCTGCACCGACACCGGCATCCGAAAGTTGTTCTGGTGCGGACTCAATACGACGACGGCGCGCCCGTTCGAGGCGAACGGCTGCGCCGCCAGCGCCTGCTCGAGCAGTTCGAGTTCCTCGTCCGCATCGCCCAGACCCCCGTCGATACAGAACTGTCCGTAGTCCATGAACAGTTCGACCGACTCCTCGCTGAGCATCCCCGTTGTGTCTTTCACCACGCCATCCTGACAGCGGTGTCCGACAACCCGGCTTCGTCGAGCCACGATCGCGGCACCCGGCAACTCGACGCCGGGGACGGTTCGGGTCCCGCGGTCGGCCGCAACACCGTGGCAATCGGACCCTCGAGGGTGATCAGGAATCGAGAAGCGCCGGGCAGCCGATCGCCGATAGCGTCGTGGACATGAATATCACCACTGCTCAGACCGCCATCTCCGCCGTTACCGTCGAGACCCCGGACCCGGCTGCGACCGCGGCCTTCTACGAGGCCGCCTTCGGTCTCGGCGACCGCCTGCGGGTCCGCGAATCGGCGGCACCGACCGACGGGTTCCGCGGCTACATCCTCTCGCTCGTGGTGTCGCAGCCCAGCACCGTGGACAGCTACCTCGGTTCCGCGGTCGCGGCGGGCGCGACCATCGTGAAGCCGGCCAAGAAGAGTTTCTGGGGGTACGGCGGCGTCGTGCAGGCGCCCGACGGCGCGGTCTGGAAGATCGCGACCTCGGCGAAGAAGGACACCGGTCCCGCCACCCGCGAGGTCGACGATTTCGTGCTGCTGCTCGGCGTCGACAGCGTCAAGGCGACCAAGCAGTTCTACGTCGAGCGCGGCCTGACCGTCGCCAAGAGCTTCGGTGGAAAATACGCCGAGTTCGAATCCCCGTCCGGATCGGTCAAGCTCGCGCTCTACGGCCGCAAAGCCGCCGCGAAGGATGCGGGCGTCCCGGCGGAAGGCTCCGGGTCGCACCGGATCGCCATCGCCGGTTCACTCGGCTCGTTCACCGATCCGGACGGCTTCGTCTGGGAGGTCGAGGGCTGAACCCGGGTGTTCGCGTCGGGATCACGATCGCGATATCCGGTCGGGGTTCATCGGCGAGGCACATACTCGCCGGACAGAACCTCGATCAGCCGGTGCGCGAATCCCTCGGCGTCGGTGCGTATTCCGTTGTGTGCGCCGGGGAATTCGATCACCTCCAGACCGAGCCGGCTCGCGATCTCGACGGCGGGCCGGTACGGCAGGCAGCCTCTGGTCTCGCGTCCGACGGCGAGTACCAGCCGGTCGGAGACCTCCGCGAGCGCTCGGTAATCCGGTAGGTACGCGGTGAATTCGCGCAACTCGTGCTCGATCATGAGCGGACCGTTGGCGGCGAGCCGGCTCCACATCTGCGCCGCGCGGTCGGACAGCTCCGAAACGTCCGGCGCCGGTTTCATCGCCGGGCCGATACCGGCGAGGAAGCGCGCACCGGCCGCGGCGGCTCCCTCGGAGTGCAACAGGGCGTACACCTCCTCGACCATCGCGCGGTGCTCGGCGGCATCGGGCAGGACGGCGAAGCACGGCGGTTCGTGCGCGACCAACGCACGGACCCGGTCCGGATACCGCGCCAGCAGATCGAGGCCGACAATCGCACCGCTGCTGGTACCCAGCACGACGGCCGGCTCGTCGGTCAGATGGGCGAGCAACCGGGCCGCATCGTCGGCCTGCACGGCGACGTGCTGATCCTCGGGCCCGTTGTCCAGCAGGCTGCGCGAATACCCACGCGGATCGAACGCCGTGACCGTGAACGACGACGCCAGCACCTGCACCAGCTCGTCGAAAACGCCCGCGTCGCCGCCACCACCGGGAATCAACAGCAGCAACGGACCGTCGCCGCGCACTTCGTAATAGATGGTGGCGCCGGGCACCGGCAGAGTGTCGGATTTCATTGCGGTTCTTCCTGTTCGGTTCGACTCGGCCATTGGGACAGGGTGCGGTGCAGGGCGTCGAGAATGTGATGCCAGCTGGTGTCGACGGACCGGGAGTGCGCGAAGCCCCCGGCCGCCTCCAAGGTGGCGAAGCCGTGGAATGTGCTGCGCAGCAAGCGTCCGGCGTCGGTCGCCTCCGGTTCACGCAGCCGGTACCCACGCAACAGCGCCGCCGTGAGCTCGATGCCGCGCAGTAGCGCCGGCTCCGCGCCCACCTCGGCGAGGTCCATCCGGATCTGGGTCGCGGCGTACCGGCCGGGGTGGTCGAGGGCATAGGAGCGATAGGCGTCGCCGAAGGCGAACAGCGCCTCTCGCCCCGAGCGCCCGGCCACCGCCCGCCCGATCCGATCGTTCATCTCGGCACCTGCCAGCAGGGCGACCTGCACCTGCAGGTCGCGCAGATTACGCACGTGGGTGTACAAACTCGGATCTTTCACTCCGAATCTGCGGGCCACCGCGGACAGCGTGACACCGGCGAAGCCCACCTCGTCCGCGAGTTCGGCTGCGGCACGGGCGATTCGGTCGCGAGAAAGACCGGCGCGAGGGGACACGGCAGGCTCCTTCCTAACTCTCTTAGGATTTATCCTAAGCATATTAGTCTTGTTTTGCCAGCCCGAATCCCCACCCCTTCCACCACCACACCGGCACTCCCTCCCGAACCGGCCGCACGCTTCGATCGGCAAGGTCACGGCAATGCCCAGAGCCGCTCGCACGGCAGCCGTGGATACGCATCGTCCGGCGGCCCCATCGTCACCAACTCCGAGCGGCGGGCGACGAGCCAGTGGTCGACGAACCGCCGCGCGGCCGGCGCACAAGCCACGAACCACAACACCCGCACAGCAGGTCGAAATGGATGTGCACCGCTACGTCGGGTTCCGCCGCGAGCGGCGAACCGCGCTGAGCCGCAGTATGTTTCGCCGGTCTCATCGCCGCCGTCGGCGCGTCGGCGTGGTTCCCGCCCGACGCGGCGACACGACGCTGCGGCCGCCGGCGTTCACGCCGGCCGATCACGAATTACCGTGTCACCGGCAGCAATTGGGATCCAGGACCATGCACAGTGCCGCCAGCGCATCGCGTCGGGCGCGATGGACGACGTTCATTCCGGTGCGTTCGGAATCGACGAGCCCGGCCTTGCGGAGCTGTCCGAGGTGGTGACTGACCGTCGATTCCGACAGGCCCACCGCGGCGGCGAGGTCACCACCGTTCTCACCGGTGTCCGGACTCGCCAGCAGGAGCGACATCAGCTTGACCCGCACCGGGTCGGCGAGCGCCTTCAATCGCAGCGCCACCTCGAGCGCCGCGGTGTCGTCGACGGGGCCGGCCGCGACCGGCGCACAGCACACCGGCGCGGACATGTCGATCACGGGGAGCGCTCTGGGCATACCCCAACCCTACCGACAGTGTTGACATATGTCGAAAAGGTGGCGCAGACTCGGACCACCTTTTCGACATATATCGCATCACGGAGGTTCTCATGTCTCGCGTACAGCTCGCCCTCAACGTCGACGATCTCGACCGGGCAGTGGCGTTCTACGCCACGTTGTTCGGCGCCGAACCGGCCAAACGCAAGCCCGGTTACGCGAACTTCGCGATCGAACAGCCACCGCTGAAGCTCGTCCTCCTGGAAGGCGCCGGGGCGGGCGGCACGATCAACCACCTGGGAATCGAGGTCGACAGCTCGGACGCGGTGCACGCCGAGATCGCCCGCCTGTCGCAGGCGGGACTGTGCACCGAGGAGCAGCGCGCCACCACATGCTGCTTCGCACAGCAGGACAAGGCGTGGGTCACCGGCCCGCACGGCGAGAAGTGGGAGGTGTACACGGTGCTCGCGGACTCCGAAACATTCGGCGCCGCACCACAATTCGCAGCAGAAGGCGCCACTCCCCGCCAGGCGTGCTGCGACACCGCCGACGCCACCCCGGAGGGGGCGTGCTGCACCGCGGCAGACAAGCGTGCCGCGATCGCCGCCGGCGCCACCTGCTGCCGCTGAACGACCGCGGACCCGAACCTGTCGCCCGTGAACTTGCCCCGCCATATCGATAACAGTCAATATCGATAGGTGTCTAATTCGAAGTGGCCGACGACCGTGGCCTCGCCCGCCGGATGCGAGGCCACACCTCGGTTGCGGCCGGTGATCGGGCCGGACGCGGCGCACGAGATCGCGGCGATGTTCAAGGCGCTGGCCGATCCCGTGCGGTTACGGGTGCTGTCGGCGATCGCGGCGCGCGACGGTGGCGAGGCCTGTGTCTGCGACGTCTCCGACGGCCTGGACGTCAGCCAGCCCACCATCTCCCATCACCTGAAGGTGCTGCGCGACGCGGGGCTGGTCACCAGCGAGCGGCGCGCCTCCTGGGTGTACTACCGCGTGGTTCCCGAAGCGCTGCAATGCCTTTCGGCTCTACTCGCCGATTACGCGGGGGCCGAGGTGCGCGCGTGACGGTCACCGAATCCGGAGCGGTCGTCGGCAAACTGTCCACGCTCGATCGCTTCCTGCCGATCTGGATCGGGGCCGCGATGGCGGCGGGCCTGCTGCTCGGGCGCTTCCTGCCCGGACTCGGTGACGTGTTGTCGGCGATCCAGGTGGACGGGATCTCGCTGCCCATCGCGATCGGTCTGCTGATCATGATGTATCCGGTGCTGGCGAAGGTCCGCTACGACCGGCTCGGCACGGTGGCCGCGGACCGGAGGCTGCTGCTCGGATCGCTGGTCTCGAATTGGGTGGTCGGTCCTGCGCTGATGTTCGCTCTCGCCTGGCTGCTGCTGCCGGATCTGCCCGAGTACCGGACCGGACTCGTCATCGTCGGGCTCGCCAGATGCATTGCGATGGTGATCATCTGGAACGATCTCGCCTGCGGCGATCGCGAGGCCGCCGCCGTGCTCGTGGCGTTGAATTCGATCTTCCAGGTCCTGATGTTCGCGGCCCTCGGCTGGTTCTACCTGTCGGTCCTGCCCGGATGGCTCGGACTCGAGCAAACCACCATCGAGACCTCCCCGTGGCACATCGCCGAATCTGTGCTCATCTTCCTCGGCATCCCGCTGATCTGCGGATATCTCACCCGCCGGCTCGGCGAGAAGGCCCGCGGCCGGCAGTGGTACGAAGGGCGATTGCTGCCGCGAATCGGACCGTGGGCGCTGTACGGACTGCTGTTCACGATCGTGATCCTGTTCGCCCTGCAGGGCGACCGGATTTCGGCGCACCCGTGGGACGTCGCGCGAATCGCGCTGCCCCTGCTGGTCTACTTCGCGGTCATGTGGGGCGGCGGCTACCTCTACGGCCGCCTGGCCGGCCTCGGCTACGAACGCACCACCACCCTCGCCTTCACCGCCGCCGGCAACAACTTCGAGCTCGCCATCGCCGTCGCGATCGCCACCTACGGCGCTGGCTCCGGACAAGCCCTCGCCGGCGTCGTCGGCCCGTTGATCGAAGTCCCCGTGCTCGTCGGCCTGGTCTACGTCTCCCTCGCACTACGCCCCGGATTCACTCCCGCCGCGACCGAACCCGGGAAAGGCTCTCGACGGCAATGAAACCCCGCGTCCTGTTCGTCTGCGTCCACAACGCCGGGCGTTCCCGGATGGCACACGGTTTCCTCGACCACCTCGCCGGTGACCGTATCGAGGTCCGCTCCGCCGGGACCGAGCCCGCCGACCGCATCAATCCGGTGGTGATCGCGGCCATGCGGGAAGTCGGTATCGACATCGCCGCCGGCACACCGACGGTCCTCACCCCCGATTCCGTCCGCATCAGCGATGTCGTGATCACGATGGGCTGCGGCGACAGGTGCCCGCGCTTCCCCGGCGTCGACTACCGCGACTGGACAATCGACGGCCCGGCGAGACGGTCCGTCGCGCCAGGCACCGGACGGCGGATTTCGCTCGCAAAGCACCCATCCGTGCGGCGAAACCCGCTGCTACCGCGGGTCGGCGACGGATTCGCGCAGCCGCGGCGCGGGCAACCGTGCGCGGCGGGGCCGATCGGTAGGTTGGCGACATGCGTACCGACGAAGATTCCTGGGATATCACCACCGGCGTCGGCTCCACGGCATTGTTCGTCGCCGCCGCTCGCGCCCTGGGGGGACGGACTGCCGATACTCCGGCGCGCGATCCGTTCGCCGAGTTGTTCGTCTCGGCCGCCGGCGGCGAGTGGGCCGATCTGATGGCCGGCCGCCTGAGCGAACATCCCCTGTTGACAGCCGATTTCGGGGTTCCGTTCCAGCAGCACCAGGTGGCTCGCACCCGCTATTTCGACGATTTCCTCCAGGCCGCGACCACCGCGGGCATCCGGCAGGTGGTGCTCCTCGCGGCCGGCCTGGACGCGCGCGCCTACCGATTGCCGGCGCTCGCCGGCTGCACGGTCTACGAATTGGACCGCCGGCAGATCCTGGAGTTCAAACGCGAAACCCTCGCCGGCGCCGGGCACCGGCCACTCGCCGACCGCCGGGAGGTCGCGGTCGATCTGCGTGGCGATTGGCCGAAAGCCTTGCGCGACAGCGGCTTCGACCCCGACCGTCCGGCCGCCTGGCTGATCGAGGGGCTGCTGATCTATCTGACCCCGAGCGCGCAGGATCAGCTGTTCGACGCGGTCGATGCGCTGAGCGCACCGGGCAGCCGAGTCGCCATCGAACAGATGGATCCGCTGCCCGCAGAGGCGGCCGAGGAACTGGTCGCCGACGGCGGGTCCGGTTCGGAATGGCTGCGGTTGATCTACAACGAGCCGCGCCGCGAGGCCACCGACTGGTTCGGCGAACGCGAATGGACCGGTGAGCGTATTTCGCTGCCCGACTACATCCGCGCCCTCGGCCACACCCCCGCCGACGAGGGCCGGCAGTCGCTGATCAATCTGGTGACCGTGGTCCGTTCCTGATCCGAACCGTCGACGCCGGTCGCCACCCGCGCCGAATCCGGAAACCGCACAGGAGCGCGGCTACCGCTCGGCTCGGCGGGGAACATCGGTACCGTTCGTGCGGCGTCGTCGTGGTCGCTCTCCCGGTACCAGCAGGGCGATCACGGCGACGATCAGCGCGCCGCCGAACAGGTACAGCCCCCAGGTCCCGCTCAGCAGATGCCGATAGTCGTCCCGTAGCTGGGTTCCGAACCGCTCGTCGAGCCGCCACGCCGGCACCGCGAGGGCGGCCAGCCCGGCGAGCACGCCGAGCCAACCCAGCACTCGCGATCCGAACAGCCCCGCCAGTAGCATCACCAGGGCGACCAGCAGCAACACGACCGTGTAGGAGACCCGCAGCTGCGGACTCTGAGCCTGCACCGCGTCCAGGGGAATGCCGCCCGCGAAACCGTCCCGAATGTCGACGAGGCCGATGTGGCGAGCCTCCACGATCCCGACGAACCGGCCGAATGCGCCGACGGCCATCACGACACCGCAGGCGAACAGCACCAGGTGGACGACAGTGCGCATGAATCCACGGTATGCCGGGCACGACCGCGGCGCAGCGATCCGCCGCCCGATCGTCGCCGTGTCGCGACCCGATCGCAGCACACCCGCCGCGCCGCCGCACCGCTCACGCGCCGGTGGTGGACCCGGGCCGCACGACCATCATGACGGTCACGATCACCCACAGCAGATTGAAGATCCCGGTCGTCATGGCCAACCGTCCCGCGGCCGAGGCGGTCCGTTCGGGTTGTGTTCCGAGCATGGCGAGCGCGACCCGCTGGTCGGGCAGGATCATCAGCGCGAGGATCGCGGCGGCCGTCGCCGTCAGGGCGATCGAGACCACCAGCCACCCGGTGCCGAGGACGCCCAGGGCGGCGGCGGTGGCGAGGCCGAACACCGGCACCGCGAGGGCGATCAGCGCGTATACGCGGCAGATCCGATGCAGCAGGGGAAGATTCACCGCTGCCGGATCCGGCTCGGGGCCGGCGGCCCGGCGCAGGGCGGCGGGAAACATGCTCGCCGCGACCGTGACCGGGCCGACCGCCACGACGACGGCGAGCACATGCAGCGACAGCAGCAGTTTCGTCACCGCGCGTGCTCCGCGGTGCGGCGGGTGCCGGTGACCCGCGAGGCGGGCAGTCGCCCGGCCTTGGCGGTACCGGTGAGCACATCACCGTCGACGGTCACGGCGAAGGCCAGGTTCAACCGCATCGGTTTGGTCACCGCCTGCGTCCACGTGAGGCGGTCGCCGTCGAGGACGACCGCGCCGAGCGGGACCCGTTCACCCGCGCCGGTCGCCGTACCGGTCAGCCCGCCGGGCGTCCGGTGCAGTTCGACCTCGGCCGCGATCCGGCCGATCGGGGTGGATATGGACAGATCCCAGATGCCTTCGGCGGACATGGTGCAGTGTTCTCCTCACGGTGGGGACGTTCGGGGTGCCGGACGCGGCCGGCGATCAGAAGCCGACGGGCACGAGCCCGTCGCGCCGCCACACGGTGCCGCGTCGTTCGTGGGCGAACAGGCTCTCGACGGCGTGGGCGATCTGCGGACCGACCTCACGTTCCAGCAGATACAACCCGAGATCGAGGCCGGAGGTGACGCCGGCGCCGGTGACCAGGTCGCCGTCGTCGACCACCCGCGCGGCCACGGCGTGGACGCCGGTGGCGTCCAGCAGATCCAGGCCGAGGTGATGAGTGGTCGCGCAGCGGTCCTCCAGCAGGCCGGCCATGGCCAGCACCAGCGATCCGCCGCACACCGCGGCCACGATGATCCGCGGATTCGCCATCGCGGCACGCAGAAGTCCCGGCAGCTCGGTGGTCAACGCGCGGCCCAGCAGTACAGGGACGAATTCGTCCGGACGCCACTCGCCGCTCGCACCCGCCTCCTGATCGGGGAGGTCCCCGGGCTCGCCGACGCGACCGGAAGCCCCGGGCACCAGGACGATTCCGGGACGGGTGGGGTCGAGGGCCGCCGTGGCGTGCAGCGCCAGACCCCCGGTGCCGCTGATCACCGCACGCGGTCCCTCCGCCGTCACCAGTTCGACGCCGAGCGCGCCGTTCGATGCGGTGCCACCGGCATGCAGCACTTCGAACGGGGCGATGACATCCAACGGGTCGAACCCGTCGAACAACACGATCTGCGCATGCACGGATGGCGATCCCTTCGAGTCGGACGGCCCGGCCGGCGAGCCGGGGCACGCTCCGACGCTATGCGGCGGCCCCGACTCGGCCCAGTGGCATTTCTGCCATCTTCCGACGAAATAGCGACAGGAGGCCGAATCTCGTTGTGACCTGGACAATGTCCGGCACGACGAAACACAACAGGAACTCCGCCGAGCGGCGCACAGGTAGATTCTCGCCATGCACACCGTCGCCGTGCTCGCCCTCCCCCAGGTGGTCTCCTTCGACCTCGCCACGCCCGTGGAGGCCTTCACCCGAACCCGGTTACCGGACGGGCGGCCCGGCTACCGGGTACGCGTCTGCGCGGAACATCCCGAGGTGGATGCCGGGGTGTTCACCCTGCGGGCACCGTGGGGGCTGGCCGGCCTCGAGGGTGCCGACACGGTCGTGGTGCCCGGCACCGCCGATCCCGCCGCCGCGATCTCCCCCGCCGTGCGCGACGCCCTGCGCGGCGCCGCCGCGCGGGGCACCCGCATCGCCTCCATCTGCACCGGCACCTTCACCCTGGCCGCGACCGGGCTGCTCGACGGGCTGCGCGCCACCACGCACTGGATCGCGGCCGCCCAGCTGGCCGCCGCCTATCCCGAGATCGAGGTCGACCCCGACGTCCTGTACGTCGACAACGGCCGGATCCTCACCTCGGCCGGCGCCGCCGCCGGGTTGGATCTGTGCCTGCACATGATCCGCCGGGACTACGGCTCGGCGGTGGCCGCCGATACCGCCCGGTTGTCGGTCATGCCGCTGGAACGTGAAGGCGGACAAGCACAATTCATCGTGCACGGCTATCCGCCCACGCCGCGCGGCTCGGTGCTCGAACCCGTGCTCGGCTGGCTGGAGAACCATCTCGACACCGAACTCACCCTCGACGACATCGCCGCACAGGCCGGCGTCAGCACCCGCACCCTGATCCGCCGCTTTCGTGAACACACCGGCACGACGCCCCTGCAGTGGCTGCACCGCGCCCGGATTCGCCGCGCCCAGCATCTGCTGGAATCGACCGGTCATTCGATCGAACGGATCGCCGCCCAGGTCGGATTCGGTTCGCCGACCGCGTTCCGGGAGCGCTTCAAGCGCACCACCGGCGTCACTCCGCACGCCTATCGACGCAGCTTCAGCTGAGCGGCGCGCGCCGGGTTGAATCCGGCCGTGCCGGGTAAGGGCTCGATATGGAGCTACTGGTGATCGTCGTCCTGGTCGTCCTGGTCGTCGCCGTGATTCTGTACCGGACGATCCGCAGCCGTCGCGGCGGATCGTCCGGACCGCCGGACCACGAGGGCAATCTGCGCTGACCCCCGGCGCACCCGCCGCGCTCGGAGACCCGCTCCTCCACCGACAGGAAGGCGAAATCGGTGACGTCCCTCTGGCTCGACCGCACCCCCGTCTCGGTACCGACGACCCCGAACCCGGATGAGGAATACGACTGCGTCGTCGTCGGCGCCGGCCTCACCGGCCTGACCACCGCCCTGCTGCTCGCGCGCGCCGGGCGGCGGGTGGCCGTCCTCGAAGGCCGGACCATCGGCGCCGTCGCCACGGGCAACACGACCGCCAAACTCAGCCTGTTGCAGGGCACCCATCTGTCGTCGATCGCCGCGAAACACTCCGCCGACACGGTGCGCCGCTACGTCGAGGCGAATCTCGAGGGCCAGCAGTGGCTGCTGCGATTCTGCGCCGAGAACGATGTCGCCACTCAGCATGCGGATGCCTTCACCTACGCCGGGACCGACCGCGCAACAGCCCTGGTACGCAAGGAGTTTCACGCCTGCGAACAAGCCGGGCTCGAGGTCGAGTGGACCGAGGACACCGAGTTGCCCTATCGCGTCTACGGCGCCGTACGGCTGCCGGGGTAGGCCCAGTTCGATCCGATGGACGTCCTCGCCGCACTCACCCTGCAGGCATGCCGGCACGGCGCGACGATCTTCGAACACACCCGGGTGCAGGGCGTCCACGGGTCGGCCGGCCGCGGACGGACCATCGTCACCGATCGCGGCCGGATCCACGCCCCCACCGTGGTGCTCGCGACCGGCACCCCCATCCTCGACCGCGGCGGCTTCTTCGCCCGGCTGGAACCCGACCGCTCCTATGCCGCGGCGCTGCGGGTGCCCGGCGACTTTCCCCGGGGCATGTATCTGTCCGCCGACTCGCCCACCCGCTCGCTGCGGTATGCGCCGCACAGCGGTGAGGATCTGCTGCTCGTCGGCGGCAGCGGGCACGTGGTCGGCCGGGCACGGTCACCGAAAGCTCATGTCACCGAACTTCTCGACTGGGCGCGCCGCCACTTCCCGGGCGCGGAACCCACCCACCGGTGGTCGGCGCAGGACTATTCCGCGATCGACGAACTGCCCTATGCCGGGCCGCTGCTGCCCGGCGACGACCACCTGCTGGTCGCCTCCGGTTACGCGAAATGGGGTATGACCAACGCGGTTTCGGCCGCACTCGCACTGACCGGCACGATTCTCGGCGGCCATCAGCCGTGGGCGGCGGCCTATCGGACCTGGCGCGGCCGGGAGGTCGCCGGGGCCGTCAAGGCGGCGTCGATCAACGCCCAGGTGGCGCGGTATCTGGCGACCGGCTGGCTGGGTGCACTCCGCGGCGGTGGCGGCGTCCCGGCCGAAGGTGAGGGCCGGGTGGAACGCCGCGGTCTCCGGCCGGTCGGGGTGTGCACCGTCGACGGTGCGACCTCGGCGGTATCGGCGGTGTGCCCGCATCTGTACGGCGTGTTGAACTGGAACGACGCGGAGCGCTCCTGGGACTGCCCACTGCACGGGTCCCGGTTCTCCCACGACGGAAAACTGTTGGAGGGACCGGCAACTCGGGACCTGGATCTGATGTGACGACCGGCGTCCGGGCGGCCGGAGCCGGCGGGCCGGGGCGGGAAGGCGGTCGGGCTCAGGGCGTGACGATCGCGAAGTCGGGGTCGGGCTCGTCCAGATAGCCGACCAATTCGACGAGTGCGGTCGCGTCGCCGCTGACGGCGACGGTGCCGTCGGCGATCATCTCCTGCAGATCCCGCCCGCCCAGCAGCGCCAGGTGCAGGTCTGCGCCGGTGAGGGTGAAGGTGGCATCGGCCTCGGGCAGCTCGCCGGTGACATCGAAATGCACGAGCAGCCCGTTGCGTAGCTGGACCCGATGCACGATGTCCTCGTCGGAGATCCGCCAGTCGAGGGTGATCTCGGCCGTCCACGCCTTCGGTCCGTCGATCCGCAGGGCGATCGCGTCGAACAGCTGCTCGACGCTCAGCGCCGCGGCGATATCCGGCGCCGCCGCCACCGTGGGGGTTCCGACCGACCCGTTGCGCAACTCGTAGGCCCCCATCAGGAAGAAGTTGCGCCAGGTACCGTTCTCCGACCCGTAGCCGAGTTGCTCGAGCGCATCGGCCTGCAGGGCGCGCGCCGCCGCATGATCCGGCTCGGCGAAGATCACGTAGTTCAATACCTGTGCCACCCAACGGAAATCGCCGTCGGCGTACGACTCGCGGGCCTTCGCCACCACCGCGTCGGCGCCGCCCATGAAGTCCAGATGGCGTTTCGCGGATTCGGTCGGCGGATGCTGCCACAACGAGGACGGATTGCCGTCGAACCAGCCCATGTATCGCTGATAGATCGCCTTCACATTGTGGCTCACCGAACCGTAGTACCCGTGCGTGTGCCAGGCCCGAGCCAGCGCCGGCGGCAACTCGATGCTCTCGGCGATCTCGATCCCGGTAGCCCCCTTGTTCAGCGCCCGCACCGTCTGGTCGTGCAGGTAGCCGTACAGATCACGCTGCAACGCAAGGAATTCCGTCAATCTCCCGGTACCCCAGGTCGGCCAGTGATGCGAGGCGAACACGACATCGGAGCGGGCGGCGAACCGGTTGATCGACTCGGTCAGATATTTCGCCCACACGTGCGGATCCCGCACCAGTGCCCCGCGCAGGGTGAGCAGATTGTGCAATGTGTGGGTGGCGTTCTCGGCCATACACAGCGCGCGCCGGTCCGGGAAGTAGAAGTTCATCTCCGAGGGCGCCTCGGTGCCCGGGGTGAGCTGGAATTCGATGCGCACACCGTCGACGACCTCGGTTTGACCGGTGTGCGTGATGTCGACGGTCGGGGTGATCAGTGTCGGCGTACCGGTCGAGGTCGTCGGCCCGAGACCGGCGCCCACGGCCCCCTGTGGCCCCCGCGGCAACGCCGCCCCGTACATGTAGGCGGCCCGGCGCGCCATCGCGGTACCGGCATAGACGTTCTCCTCCACCGCGTGCTCGACGAAACCCGACGGCGCCAGAATCGGGCAGCGGCCCGCCGCGACCTCGTCGGCGGTGGTGACGCCCTTGACCCCACCGAAATGGTCGATATGCGAATGCGTGTAGATCACCCCGGTCACCGGCCGGTCGCCACGATGGGTGCGGTACAGCGCCAGCCCCGCCGCCGCGGTTTCCGCCGAGATCAGCGGATCGATCACGATCACACCCGAATCGCCCTCGACCAGAGTCATATTCGACAGATCCAGGCCCCGGATCTGATAGATCCCCTCGGTCACCTCGAACAAGCCTTGGATCGTGCACAACTTCGACTGCCGCCACAGGCTGGGATGCACGGTCGGCGGACAGTCCTGGTCCAGAAACGCGTAGGCGTCGCTGTCCCACACCACCTCTCCGGCGGAATTCTTCACCACTCCCGGCTCGAGCGCGGCGACGAAACCGCGCCGGGCATCCTCGAAATCCTGCTCGTCGGCGAACGGGAACGTCTGCGACGCCTCCCGATGACGAGCCTCGATATTCTCCGTAACGCTGTTACCCGGCATCGTGCGCACCCCTGACGTGGACGGCGGACCATCTCGTTCGACCGTGACGATGACATCGGCGGCGCGCGGTAGCCTCACCCGCGAGGGGTGAACGTGCCGCCGACCACCACGGACTCCCCCGCCGCGGGCGATGTCGGCCCGGTCTCATCCGCACCGGGTGAGGCCGGCATCGTGCGGATATGCCACCGTCATCGCACCGCCCCTACAATCCGGGAGGATCGCGATGGACCGGAGTACGAAACCGTCGAGACTGTCCCGCATTTCGCCGACCCAGTGGGTGGCCCTGGTGCTGGCTGTCCTGGCCGTCATCTTCGTCGTTCAGAACCATCATCGGGTCGACATCAACATCCTCGCGCTGACCATCCGGTCGCCGATGTGGCTGGTCCTGTTGATCATGTTCCTCGTGGGATGGGTCGCCGGTCTCCTGACCAGGCGGGCGCGGCGCTGAGCCCTGGGTCGCGCTCGGCCGCAGCCGTCGCCGGTCAGCGCCGCGAGCTGCCGGGAGCCTCGGCGTCCCGATGTTCCGGCTCGTCGCGCCGGACGTCCTCGTCCTCGCGGCCGGCGTCGCGCTGCTCGCTGTCGCCGCCGAAGAATCGGCGCACCACCCGATCGACGACGAAGCCGAGGACGATCGCGCACCCGATGCCGATGACGGCGGCGAGCAGGGGTTGGTCACGGAGCCACTGACCGAACAGGCTGGCGATCGCGACCGAGTACGCCGCCCAGCTGATGCCGCCGATCACCGTCAGTGGGACGAACTTGCGGCGCGGATACCGCGTCGCCCCGGCGGTGACATTGACCGCGATCCGCCCCACCGGGATATAACGCGCGGTGATGACGAGCAGCGCGGCCCGCTGGTCCAGCGTTCGTCGTGCCCAATCGAACGCATGCCGGATCTTCGGCCGGCGCATCCACCCGAAACGGTCGGTGCCGATGGCTCGCCCGATCGTATAGGCGATGTTGTCGCCGATGATGGCTCCGAGCGCCGCCGACACCACCAGCAGCCAGACCGACGGCGACCCCGTCGAACTGCCGATCGCGGCGAGCGCGGCGATCACCGATTCGCTGGGCACCGGCGGGAAGAACGCGTCGATGACGCAGACCGCCAGCAGCGCCGGATACACCCACGGGGAACCGGCCGCACCGGTGACGAAATCCTGTACCTGATTCAGCACTCCGGACAACCTTTCGTCGGATTCGCGCCGCCGCCGTTTTCCGGACGGCATCGCGGGTAGTGCCCCGATGGGAGGTCGACGGCGCAGCCATCCGGGGGCGAGGAGGCGACGATGAGTACCGGCAACGAACTGCCACTACCCGATTACGACCAGCTCACGGTCGGTTCGATCGAGCACCGGGCACGGGCCCTCGACGCCGGCCAGGTGCGGCAGCTGCTCGACCACGAACGCAGCGCCGCACACCGCCCGCGGGTGATCGAGATCCTGTCCGCCCGCCTCGATCAGCTGGCGGCCGGTGCCGAGCCGTCCGGTGGGGATCCGGGCCAGGCCCCGCCGGTGAGCGGGCACGCCGGCGGCTCCGCCGCGGATCCGTCGCATTCCCCGGCGGACAACACGCCGCTGCGCCACGGGGTCGCCGAGCAGACACCGAATCGTGGCAAGCCCTGACCACCGGGCCGGCTCAGCTGCCGCGGTTCTCACCCAGTTCGTCCACGATCGGGTTGACGGGAACATCCTTCTCCTGTTCGGCGAGCCCGGGATGGGTGTGGGTGCGGCGCTGGGCGGCCCGATCGGCCGGTGACCGCTGCGGGTCCAGATTCACCGACTGCAGGACCTCACCGACGTTCGCGTAGGTCTCCGGCGGTATCGCCTCGAGCGCGCGCACCGTGTCCCGGTCGGCGTGGGCCCGCGTCGCCGACTGCACCAGATCGTCCTTGTCGGCCGGGAAATCCGCGGCCGACAGTGCCTGCCGGACCCGATCGGCATCGGTAGCAACCATCGACTTCCTCCTCGCTCGGTTCGCCGGATCGCGCTGTGTGTCGCGGTACCCCGGCTGCCGCGGGCTAATCTCCGGTTCCGCCGCGCCCCCGGCGGCCGGGGTGATCGGGCGCACAACACAAGCCGGTCTCGGTCCCCGGCGACTCTTGACCACAGCGGTCGGACCGCTCCTATGATGGAGATCAGCGCCCGGGGTGAAGATGTCGGCCCGACCGAGGCGCACGAGGAGCGACGCGCAGAATCCTCGGATTCACTCCGACAACTGAGATGCAGTGTGCGCCAATCTGTTTCGAGACGACGGCACAGGCTGAGCGGACGGCGGAAGTCGGCGAGCACCAGTCGTGCGGGTGCCACGGGCAACGCGAGCGCCCCCACTCGATCCGCGATCCGAGTGCTCGTTCCATGTCGTCGCATTCGACGGAAACGGAGGACTCGAATGTCCCAGCGAGCTACGAGCCGGCCGGCCGGTCCGGCGCGCCCCGGCGGCGACAGCTACGACAACATAGAACCCTGGTTCGACAAACTGAACGATCTCGACATCGATGACCCGCTTCGGCACGAACTGCGCGATCACATCATCGAATTGTGCCTGCCGCTGGCCGAACACATCGCCCGGCGATACAGCGACCGCGGCGAGGCCTTCGACGACCTCGTGCAGACCGCCCGCATGGGCTTGGTCCTCGCCGTCGACCGCTTCGATGCCGATCGCGGCACCGCATTCCTGAGCTTCGCCGTTCCCACCATCATGGGCGAGGTGCGCCGTCACTTCCGCGACCACACCTGGGCCGCCCGGGTCCCGCGCCGCTACAAGGACTTCAAGCAGCAACTCGCCACGGCCGGCGACACGCTGGCGCAACGGCTCGGCCACACCCCGAACGCCGGCGAACTCGCCGCCGAACTGGGGGTGGAGACCACCTACGTCACACAGGCCCTCGTCGCCGCCAACGCCTATCGCACGGATTCGCTCGACACGGCCGCGGTCGACAGCGACGAGGCCACCCCGCTGACCGAATCGCTCGGCGCGGACGAACCGTGCTACGAACTACTGGAACAGGCGGCCGCCGTCCGGCCGCTGATCGCCGATCTCTCCGAACAGGACCGGCGGCTACTGGTGATGCGGTATTTCGAGTCCCAGACCCAGTCGCAGATCGCCGACGAACTGGGCGTTTCGCAGATGCAGATCTCGCGGCTGCTGGCCCGGATCCTCGACAGCCTGCGCGATCAGGTGTGGGCCGAATACGAACTCGCCGACGCCTGAGCTGACACCTATCGGCTGCCCCGCCCGTGACATGCGGGCGGGGATGTCGAGCGGGGAAACCCCGGCTCCCGGGTTAACCTCGCTGGGATGCGTTTCCACGGGGTCGACATCATCGCACGCGGGCTCACCGCACGGGGCGCGCGCGGATGCGCGTTCGCGGGGGTTTCGCTCGACATCGAGGCCGGCCGGCTCGCGGTGATCACCGGCCCCGGCGGGTCCGGGCGGACGTCGCTGCTGCTCGCGCTCGCCGGCCGGATGCGGATCGTCGCCGGCTCGGCGGCCGTCGGCGGGTGGCGGCTTCCCGACGACGCCCGGCGCGTGCGCGAGGTGGTGGGCGTGGCGCGTGCCGAACCGGCGGTCGGGCTCGACGACGAACTGCGGGTCGGCGATCTGGTGCAGGAACGCATGCTGATCGCACCCGGCGTCGACGGCGCGGCCGTTGCCGACGCCATGGCCTTGCTCGAGGTCGACGCGCCCGGCCGGACGGCCGTCGCCGACCTACCGCCGGACCAGCGGACGCTGCTCGCCGTCGCTCTGACCGCGGCCGAAGGGCCGGGCGTGGTCGTCGTCGACGATACGACACGGGGGTGCGACCCGGCGGGCAGCGATCGGGTCTGGACCGGGCTGCGGGCGCTCGGGGAACACGGCTGCACCGTGCTCGCATCGACCGCCGAAGCCCTTCCCGCCCTGGATGATTCGATCACCGTGATTGAACTGCCCCACCCGACCGAGCGCGACCGGATCCCCCTTCCGGAGGAGTGACGCGATGACAGCGCTACGCCTGGCACTGCTGGAATTCCGACGTTTCCGCGCCCCGATGCGGCGATTGGTTCCGATCGGGCTGGCCATGATCCCGCTGCTGTACGGGTCGCTGTATCTGTGGTCGAACTGGGACCCCTACGGACGCACCGATCAGATCCCGGTGGCCGTGGTGAACGAGGACCGGCCGGCCGAGGCGAACGGCCGAATGATCGATGCCGGAAAGCAATTCACTCAGCAATTGCAGGCCTCCGGCGCCTTCGCGTGGAACTTCGTCGACGGCCGGGAGGCGCTCGACGGGCTGCGGCACGGCCGGTACTACTTCACCATCACCGTGCCGGCCGATTTCAGCGCCCGGCTCGCCAGTGCGCAGAATCCACTCCCCCAACGCGCCACGCTCGGCATCACGCTCAACGACGCCAACAACTACATCGTCGGCATCGTCGCGCAAACCGCGAAAACCGAGCTGCAGAGCCAGATCGACCAGGCCGCGCACGCCGCCTACGCGACCGCCATCTACGGCGATCTGGCACTGGTGAAGCAGCAGCTCCGCATCGCCTCGGTCGGCGCGCACCGGCTGCTCGACGGGACCGTCCTGGCGCAACAGGGTAGCGCCGCCCTCACCCAGGGCATCTCCGCCGCACAACAGGGCGCCGAATCCGTCGCCGACGGGGTGCAGCAGCTGGCGAGCGCCGGCGCCCAGGCCGATCGGGCGCTCACCGCCATCACCGACGCCGGTGTCGCCGCCCTACCGGCCGCCACGGGCACGCTCGCCGATGCCAGTTCGGCCGCCGCGCAGAGCCTGACCCTGGTTCGGGACGCCACCGGCATCGTCGGCCAGGCCGCCGCCCAGGGCTCCACCGCCCTGGACCAATTCACCGCAGCGCACCCGGAATTCGCGCAGGATCCGCTGCTCGCCAACGCGCGCACGAACGTCCACACCCTCGCCCAGACCGCCGCCGCCGCGAATACCAGTGCGACGCAGGCCCAGACCTCGGCTCAGCAGGCCGCCGATCAGGCGGCCGAATTACGAAGCCGCGCAGGCACTATCGGTCAAGCGGTGGCCGGCGCCACCGCACCGCTCCAGGCGCTGACCGGCGCCGCCCGGACCATCGGCGGCGGCGCGACCCAGATCGGCACGAGTCTGGCCGCGCTGCAGGCGGGCAGCCGAACCTTGCAGACCGGTGCCGATCAACTCAACGGTGGTGCCGGCGACATCACCACGGTGGTCGACGGCGCCCTGGCGAAGATTCCCGACACCAGTCCCGAACAGACCGCGCGGGCCGCCGAGGTGCTGGGCTCGCCGGTCGGCATCACGATGGACAATCTGCACCCCGCCGGGGTGTACGGCCGCGGGTTCGCCCCGTTCTTCTTCGCGATCGCCCTCTGGGTGGTGGGCCTGCTCGCCTATCTGTTCCTGCGGCCACTCAACCTGCGCGCCCTCGCCGGGCGGGTCGACGCCTTCACCGTCGCGGCCGCCGGTTGGTTACCGGTGGCGGTGATCGCCGCGGTGGGCGGCCTGCTGCTCTACCTGGTCGTGCAAGTCGGACTCGGGTTGGATCCGCTGCATCCGATCGGAGTGGCCGGGCTACTGATCCTCGCCGCCGCGGCGTTCGTGGCGATCGACCACTTCCTGCGGGTCGCGCTCGGTGCCATCGGTGAGGCATTGTCGTTGGCGCTGTTGATCATCCAGCTCACCGCCTGCGGTGGCCTCTACCCCATCGAAACCACCCCGGCGCCGTTCCGCGCGGTCCATCCACTCATCCCGATGACCTACGTCGTGGACGGTCTGCGGGTCACCATTTCCGGCGGCCTCGCCGGCAATCTCGTCCGTGACCTGCTGGTCCTGGCCGGATTTCTCGTGCTGTTCCTCAGCGCCACCACCTTGGTGGTCCGCCGGCAGCGGATGTGGACCGTGGACCGCTTGCACCCGCAGATCGAGGCCTAGCCGGACGACGCCGTCGCGGCCCGGCGGCGACGCTGTGTTTGGCTGTCCGGATGATGTCGACGTCGATACGGACGGCCGCCCAGGTGCTGGCCGGCGCCGCCACCGCACTCGCGGCCGGCGCAATCGCCCTGCACCTCAACGGGTTTCCCGCGCGCATGCTGGTACTGGCCGCGTCGCTGGCGCCGTATCTCATGTGCGGCGCGCTCGTCGGAGTGGTCGGATTCGCCGCGGTGCGCCGGTGGAGCGGGGTGGCGGTCGCGACGGTGGTCGCGGCTGCGGCGATCTGGACCCAGGCGCCGCTGTATGTGAGCGGCTCCGGCGGCGACGGGCGGGCGTTGCAGATGATGCAGGCCAATCTGCTGTTCGACGGCGCCGACCCGCGGGCGCTGGTCGACGAGGTCGCCCAGCGCCGGATCGAACTGCTCACCGTGCAGGAACTCACCCCGGCGGCGGTCGAGGGCTTGGGCCGCGCCGGACTGGATCGGCTGCTTCCGCATCGCTACCTCTCCCCCGGCCGCACCGCCACCGGGACCGGCATCTGGAGCGCCTACCCCCTCACCGACACCACCGAATACGACGGGTTCGTGCTCAATCAGCTCTCGGCGACAGCCGCCGTCCCCGAGGTGGGGCCGGTGCGGGTCTACGCTTTTCACCCCGTCCCGCCGGTGTACGGCACCCGGGTGTGGGCCGACGAATTGTCCCGGCTGCGTGAGATTCTCGACCACGCGCCGGACGGACCGGTGATCGTCGGCGGCGATTTCAACGCCACCTACGACCACCGCCAGTTCCGCGCCCTGCTGTCGGGCCGCTTCGCCGACGCCGCCGAGCAGTCCGGCGCCGGACATCTGGTCACCTATCCCACCGACAAGCGCTGGCCACCGCTGGTCGGCATCGACCACATCCTGCTCGCGCAGGCTCACGCCGATGCCGTGCGCACCGTCACCCTCCCCGGCGCCGACCACAAAGCCCTGGTCGCCGCCCTCCGCCTACCCCACAGCACTTCCTGAGAACTCTTGCCGCAGCGCGCCGACCTTCCGAAACGGTCCGACGGCCCGCCGCGTCCGGCCGCCTGCTCGCCGGGAAGCTCTCACCGACCCAGCAGGTCGAGCAGGATCTCGCGGGCATGGGTCCACAGCAGCGCGCCCCCCGCCTCGGGCACGTAGTGCCGGACGGCGCCCGGGATGCGCGCCGCGAGGGTGACCCCGGCATCCGGGGAATGCGTGGCGTTGCGATCGCGCCCGCCGTACCACAGCTGGACCCGACCGGACAGATCCTCGACGCGAAAAGGCCAGGGCGACAGGTGCAGAACGGTGTCGCGAGCATAGCCGGCCGACCCCTGCGCGAACCCGGCGTCCAATGCGCGGCGGAATGCCTTCCGAAACCGGGGTTGCCGATAGATCTCGCGGTCCACCTCGGGGCTGTTGTCGATACTCAGCCGCCACAAGCGTTCGGCGCTGCCGAATTCGGCGAAGTCGGCCTCGGCGCCGGCGGGGTCGGCGGCCACCGCATCGACCAGCTGTCGCACCTCGGGCGGCACGGCCAAGCCCGGGTAGGCGAGTTCGTCACCGCCGGACACGATTGCCACCGACGCTGCGATTCCCCGTGCGGCGCAGGCGAAGGCAAACGGCGCGCCCTGCGAAAACCCCACCACCGCAGGCTCGTCGAGGTCGAGCCGATCGATATCGTCGGCCCAGTCCAGCAGGGTGCGCCCGGGCGCCGGGGTGGAGTCTCCGAGGCCGGGACGCTCCACGGCGACCAGCCGCACACCCAATTCGGTCAGCACATCGGAGCCGAATCCCAGCCACCGCCCCCATCCCGCGCCACCGCAGAAGACGACCGGAGTTCCATCGGCCGGCCCCCACTCCGCCCACGCCAGTCTCCGGCCGTCCCGCAATACCTCGGCCCCGACTCGATCGGGGTCGTCGACACCCACGTCCATGCCATCCATCCTGGCCGGTGGGATGACCGGCTGGGTGCCATGATCCGGTGTGCCCGGCCGTCGCGGGCACACCGGCATCCCGCGGCGATCAGTTGTAGGTGTAGAAACCCCGGCCGGTCTTGCGGCCCAGACGACCCGCGTCGACCATGCGGCGCAGCAGGGCCGGCGGCGCGTAGTGCGGCTCCGCGAACTCGGCGTACAGCGACTCCGCGGCGGCCAGTGCGATGTCGAGGCCGACGGTGTCGAGCAGGGTGAGCGGGCCCATCGGGTAACCGCAGCCGCCCTTCATCGCGGCGTCGATGTCCTCGGCGCTGGCGTAACCCGATTCCAGCATCCGCACCGCCTGGCACAGGTACGGGATCAGCAGCGCGTTGACGATGAACCCGGAGCGGTCACCCGCCTGCACGGTGGTCTTGTGCAGGGTGTTCTTGGCGTAGTCGGTGACCGCGGCGGCGGTCTCCGGCGCGGTGACCAGGGTGGAGATGACCTCGACCAGCGGCATCACCGGAACCGGGTTGAAGAAGTGCAGGCCCACCACCTGCTCGGGACGCTGCGTGGCGCCGGCCACCTTGATCACCGGGATCGAGGAGGTGTTGGTCGCCAGGATGCCGGCGGGCTTGACGATCTTGTCCAGCTTGCCGAAGATTTCGTACTTCAACGATTCGATCTCCGGCGCCGCCTCGATGACCAGGTCGCGATCGGCGAACTCCTCGATATCGAGCGTCACCCGCACCCGGGCCAGGACCGCGTCGGCCTCGTCCTGGGTGATCTTGCCCTTCGTCACCCCGCGCGAGATCGACGATTCGATGCGCTTGTGCGCGGCCTCGGCGAAGTCCGGCGCCGTCTCCAGCACGAGAACCTCGCTTCCGGCCTTCGCGCACACCTCGGCGATTCCCGCACCCATGGTTCCGCCACCGATCACACCGATCAGCTTCACAGTCGTCTCTCCCACCATCTCGGTTTCGAACTTTTCCGGCCTCATTATCGCCGCCGGGGTAGTGGGAGCCCGCCGCGGGCGAACTCCGGCGGTCACTCGATCGCGATTCTCGCCGCCGCGGGGCCACGGGCGCAGCTCCGCGGCGACGGCGGGCCGACCGGTGGACGAACTCCGGAGTACGGCCGTCGAGGGTGCGGCGCTCGACGAATTCGAGATCGACGCCCGCGCGAGTTCGAGTCGTTCCTATCCGCCCGCGACCGGACCGAGGCAGCTTGCCGGCGGGTCGACGAAGATGCAGAGGGCCGGGGCGTGGGTCGGGCGGTACCCGGCGGGGACGCCGCCTGCGGCGACGATCTGCGCGTAGGTGCCCACGGCGTCCGTCGGGCGCCGGGTGAGCGACGGGTCGGTCCGTACGTCGACGGTGTAGAGGCCGAATCGCGGTGTGTAGCTGCCCCATTCGTAGTTGTCGGTAAGGCTCCAATAGTTGTAGCCCATCAGGTTCATGCCGTCTGTTCTGGCGCGCTGCAGCCAGTAGACGGTGTCGCGCAGGTGGTCGCTGCGGGTATAGCCGTCGCCGCGAGGCAGGCCGTTCTCGGTGGGCATGCCGTTCTCCACCACGTACAGCGGCTTACCCGGAAGTCGGCGCGAATAGTGTTGCAGCGCATAGTAGATGCCCTCGGTGCGTAGCGGCATGTCCCAGATGCGCGGACCCGGCAGGTTGGGCAGCGCGGACCCGGTGGCCCGGCCGATCGCCCCGTACAGCGACTGCGCCGGGTCGAAACCGAAGTAGTAGTCCACGCCCACAAAATCGAGCCGGGCGGCCACCCGGTCGACGAACTCACCGTTGACCTGATCCTCCGCCCCGGCGACGTATCCGACATTGGCGGTCACCTGAGCGCCGGGCTGCTTCTGGTGAATGTAGTCGTAGGCGGCGTTGTGGACGTCCACGATGCCGTTCATCATCGTGCCCGCGTCGGCGCCGCCCTCGCGGATCTCGTGCTGGATGTAGGCGGCCGGCTCGTTCACGGTCACCCACAACGGATTCCGCGCGGAGTACCGATCGACCACGGCACGCATATTCGCCAGCCAGTCGCCGACCATTCCGGGATTGCGCCAGCCGCCCCGATCCGCCGCCCAGCCCGGGTAGACCCAGTGATCCAGGGTGATCATCGGCCGCATCCCGGCGCGTTCGATGCTGCCGATGACCGAATCGTAGAAATGGAAGGCGTTCTCGTCCCACACGCCGGGTGCGGGCTGCAACCGGGCCCATTCGATTCCGATCCGGAACACCCGCATCCCCATATCGGCCGCCAGCCGGATATCGGATTCATAGCGATCGGCGAAGTCCACCGAATTCTGCAGCGGTTCGTACCCGGGATTGCGGGCTATATATCTCGACCAATTGCTGTCCGGGGTACGGCCTTCGGATTGGAATCCGGAACTGGCCACACCCCACAGGAATCCGGAATCCAGCGGGGCGAGCGCGGCCGCCCGCATCGGCGGCTGGGCCGTGGCCGGTGTGGCGGCCGGCAACACCGACGCGAGGGTGACGAACACGGCCGAGACATGTCGAAGAACCCGGGATCGCATCAGGCCAGGGTAACGAATGTGCCACGGCCTTCGCGGCGGATCGGCCACCACTGTGGAACAGCCCCAACAACTTCCGCTGCGACACCCCGCGACCTGCGTCGATCATGCGAGCGCGCGGCTTCGCGGCCCGAAGACGACGCCACGCAAGGCCAGAAACCGCAGACCGCCGACCACACCCGTGACAGCGATGACGGCACTTGCCTGCGCGACCTCGCCGAGCCCCGGCGCCCAGAATTCGAGGCCGGCCAGCGCTGCCGTACTGACCGCCACACCGAGCAGCGCCAATCCGCCGCCCTCCACCTGTGCCGTGAACCAGCCGACGCGACCCGCGGCTCGAAACGTGAGCTGCCGGTGCAGTTCGTTCGCGATCACCGTACTGACAAGGGCCGCCGTGATATTCGCGACCACCGAGCCGAAGGTCGCGACGATCAGGAACAGTGCGGCATAGGTGATATTGGCGATGCCGCCGACCAGCGCGAATCGAATCAATTGGGCGACGGCGTGGTCGCCGCGCACGGACCGCCGCACCCGTTCCACCCACGGCGTAGTCGATCCCGCATCCGAACCGACCGTTCGCAGGGGCGACCTGTCCCAGGCGGTGTTCCGCGGGACTTCGGGGGCGAGTGCTGCACTGTTCATGCAGACACCGTCTTCCTCCTCGCTGTCATCGGCCTGACGCCGAGCTGACACACCGCTTGCACGAGATGGTGACGACCTCGGGAAGCTCGGACGAGGTCACCACCGCGCCGAAGCCCGCGGTGGTGACCGACGTCGGGAGAATCGCTGGTGCAGGCGCCTCTTCCGCTCGGCCCGCACTATCCGAGCTGGTAGACGTTGGCCTTTCCGGTGACCACGATGTCTCGAGCATTCACCAGCGCCACCCGCACCTGCACGGTCTGGCCGCGGGACAGCTGTGCCGGCGCGCCGTCGGGCCCGGTGAGCAGGACGACGGTGCTCTGGGCCTGCCCGTCGCAGGTGATCTCGGGTTGCGCGCCGGTCGCCGCCGGTGCCTCGGCGTTGGGGTCGCCCACCATCACCTTGATCGCGGACACTCCGGAAGCGGCGTCACAGGTGTAGTCGACGCCCACATTGGCCGGCCCGACCCCCTTGATGTCGATGCTGTCGGCCGCCAGTGCCGGCGCGGCGGTCGATACCGCGGCCCACCCCATCGCGACGACGGCGGTCGCCAGGAGAGCCGGACGTCGGACGTTGCTGCCGATCTTCATTGATCTCCTCCTGCTGGCTCGGGATGTGAACTCGTGTGCCGGATGGGTGAACAGGGTTCGCATTCGTGTGTCGCAGTTCGGTAGGTACCAACCCCGTGAGCGCCGGCGCGCCGACGGGACGGATCGAGCCGTAGTCCGGATACCCGGCCTCGCGGGCTCAAACCGGCATCGGCACGCCCTCGGTGGAAAGGCCGGAAGGCTTCTCCCACAAGAAAAACCGTGAGCGCGCTCGGCGACCGGCTACCGTCCAGCCAGTTCGGCGACGACCGGGGCGAACTTTTCGGCGAACGCCGCGCCGATAACGAAATAGGAGAAACCCATTTCCTCCCGTCGCCGCTGGATCTCGTCGATCGCCGCCGCCGGATCGTCCGGGAGCGTGGCCGGCGAGTCCACCGCGCGCATGGCGGCGGGATCGGTATCGGGCGGCGCCATGAACGGCGCCACCGTGTCACCGATGACCGGCACACCGAGCGCGAGCTCGGCATCCGGTGCCTGGGATCGGAATCCGAGAGCCAATCGGCTGATCTCGGCGCGCGACTCGTACGGCATCACCGCGAAGGTGACCGTATCCGCGACCTCGGCCGCCAACGACTGGGCCTTCGGTCCGCGGACCGCCATCGCCACCGGTGTGCGAAGGTCGGGACCGTCGAGCTCGCGCAGCGTCGCGACGGTCTGCCGGATCTGTTCCAGCCGCTCGCTCGGTGCGGTGACGGGAATCCCCTTCGCCCGCAGCTCGTCCTCCATCCCGGGCCGGCCGGTTCCGATCCCCAGCTCGAACCGGCCACCGGTGAGCAGCGACAGCGAATGCCCTTCCCACGCCGTCATCCATGCCGGTCGCAGCGGCGAGGCGTACACCCAGGTGCCCACCCGCAGGTCCGTGACGGCCGCGACGGTGGCCAGCGTCGGCCCGGGCGCCGGTTGCCACTGCGCGACGTCGGGCATCAGCAACGTCGAATAGCCGCCATCGGCGATGCGGCGCACCTGGTCCAGCCATGTCGGCAGGTCGGTCCTGATCGGGGCGACGACCCCGAATCGAAACGGTCGGGTCATGGCTGAAGTCCTCTCTCCGGTCCGGTATCGACCCCGCGGGAGGGTCGTTCGGAACATCCAGAGGTATCGACGCCGGGCCCCGCCGGAACTCATCGGTCCGGCCGGACCCGCGCCGTGACCCGATGCGGCTTACAGGGCGCCCTTCGCCGGATCGCCGGCGGGCACGGCTTCGAGAACCTGAACGTCCAGCGGACCGTCCACCAGACCTTCGAGCCCTTCGCTCAGGGCCTTCATATTCGACCCCTTACCGTGCGCCCCCAAGGCCGCCATGTCCCGCCACTTCTCGACGAACACGAAACGATCCTTGCCCTTGTGCAGGGCATAGAACTCGCATCCGTCCTCGTCGTGGACTTGCGGGATGAGGCGGGTCAGAACCTCCGCGACCTGGTCTGCTTTATCGGGCTTCGGAGTGATGGTGGCAACGATCACAGGCATCCCGCGAGGCTACCAGCCGACCACGCAACCGGATCCGATACTCCGGATCCGCGGGGTCGCCACTCTCAGGTCTCGTCGAGCACGCTGGTGGGCACACCATAGGGCAGGAATCGCACCCTCCGGCGCTCATCGGTGTTGTCGCGGTGCGCGCGCAGCGCCTCGAGTTCGGTCGGGAAGACCTGCTCCACCCGCGCCTCACCGGCGTCGTCGAGGAGGTAGATGGCCCATACCCCGCTGCCGGTCTCCCCGGTGGTCGCATCCGCCGGTTCCGACGCCCGCGCTCGCTCCGGCTGAACGAACTGGCCGAACAGCGACGCCAGCGAATTCACCGTCGTGCGGTCGAGGTATCCCCCGGCCTTTCCGAGCAGGTTGCGCAACTCGGTTTCGGCCTCGCGCAGCGCGCGTTCGAATTCTTCCGGATCGATTCCGAAGGGTCCGTTGGTTGCCATCTCGATCCTCCTGGGGACGAGGTCGGCGCCCCTGTCCCCAGTATGCCCCCGCGCACGGATCGAGGGGTGGACAGATTTGCCCCACGGGGACTCGTCGGGACATACGTAACCGGGTGCGCATCCTCCGACCGCCGCCCCGAGCTCTCCCCGCCGACATCCGGACGAACGCGCGGCGTCTGGTGTGTTTTCCGGACGAATCCGCCTCCGCGGTATTACGTTCGTCGGCAAAGAAATTCGCTGTGGTAGCCGAACGGGGGCGCGGGTGGCGTGGACTCGGAGGTTCGATCGGCGCACGCTGCTGCGGGGCGCCGCCGCGGTCGGGGCGGCGGCAGCCGCATCCGCGATGACCGGCTGCGGTGACGACGATGATGCGCTCACCTTCTTCTTCCAGGCCAAACCCGACGAGGCGAAGGTCCGGTTGACCATCATCGACGAGTTCCGCAAGCTGCACCCGGACATCAAAATCCGGACCCAGATGTCCGGCCCCGATCCGCAGACCCAGATCCTCACCTATTGCGCGGGCGGCAAATGTCCGGACGTGCTGATGTCGTGGGATCTGTCCTATTCCTTCCTCGCCGAACGGGGCATCTTCGAAAACCTCGACACCATCCTGAGCAAGGACCCGGCGTACGCGGCCGAGCTGAAGAACGACAGCTCGCCTGCGCTGTACAACACCTTCCGGTACAAGAACGCGCAATACGCGCTGCCCGAGCAGTGGGCCGGAATCTTCCTGTACTACAACAGGAAACTCTTCGCCGACGCCGAACTCCCACCGCCGCCCGCCCGGTGGGAGGATGCCTGGACTTTCGACGAATTCCTCGACGCCGCACGCGCGCTGACCAAACGGGACAGCTCCGGCGAGGTCACCCAGTGGGGATTCGTGGATCCGTGGACCGTCTACTACTCCGCCAGTTGTTTCGGCATGAACAACGGCGTCGAATGGTTCACTCCGTCGATCGATCCGACCCGCACCAATATCGACGACGACGCCTTCATCGAGGGTGTCCAGTTCTACACCGACCTGTCCACCCGGCACCGGGTGATGCCGAAAATCGAATTTCAGCAATCGATTTCGTCTTCGGATCTGTTCGCGCAGGGCAAGGCCGCGATGGCGCTGTCGGGGCATTGGATGTACAGCGCCTACACCGGACAGCCCGACCTCGACTTCGACGTCACGGTGCTGCCGGTCGGGCCGCGCGGGACCGCCGCTCGCTCCGATATCGGCACCACCGGCCTGTCCATCGCGGCCGACAGCCCGCGCAAGGAGCAGGCCTGGGAATTCGTCAAATTCGCCACCGGTCCGGTCGGTCAGGCGGTCATCGCGAAATCGGGACTGTTCGTCCCCGCCTTGAAATCGGCGCTCACCTCCGAGGGATTCGCGCAGGCCCATACGAGAGTGCGCAACCTCGAGGTGTTCCACGGCGGCGATCACGCCAACAACCTGCCGGTCACGCCGGCATGGCCACGCGTCGACGCGGTGATCCAGCAGGGGTACGACCACGTGTTCCGCGGGGCCGCGTCCGCGGAGTGGTTCAAGCAGGGCCTCGCCAACCAGATCAACGACCTCCTGGAGGCGCAGTGAGCGACAATCGCGCAGCGGCTCGCTGCGCCGACCGGGTGCGGGTGCCCCGCACATCACCGGGCGCAGTGAGCGACAATCGCGCAGCGGCTCGCTGCGCCGACCGGGTGTCCATGGTCCCGGGTGCGGTATGACGACACCACGACGCTCCCGGCTGAGCCGGCGCAAGGCCGCGGCGGGTCGAATGTTCGTCGCCCCCAATCTGATCGCGGTCGCGGTATTCATGGCATTCCCGTTGGTGTTCACGCTGTACCTGAGCCTGCACCGCTGGGATCTGTTCGGATCGCCGACGTTCGTCGGGATCGGCAACTTCCGCCGGCTCTTCGCACAGGATCCGCTGTTTTGGGTGGCCCTGCGCAATACGGCGATCTTCACCGTCGGCACGCTCGTGCCGACCATCGCCATCGGTCTCGCCGTCGCGGCCGCGCTGAACCGGAAGCTGAAGGGCATCGGTCTTTTTCGCAGCATCATGTTCCTGCCGCTGGTCGCCTCGACCGTGGCGATGGCCGTGGTCTGGCGGCTCACCTTCAGCAGCGATTACGGCGTGCTCAACACCGCGCTGGGCTGGGCCGGGATCGGTCCCGTCCCGTGGCTCACCGACCCGACCTGGGCGATGGTCTCGCTGTGCCTGGTCAGTGTGTGGAAGAGCGTCCCGTTCGCCACCGTGATCCTGCTCGCCGCCATGCAGGGCATACCCACCGACGTCTACGAGGCCGCTCGCATCGACGGCGCGGGCGCGATGCGCCGATTCGGCTCGATCACCGTGCCGTTGATCCGGCCCGCGCTGGGGTTCACCTTCGTCATCACGGTCATCAATTCGTTCCAGGTGTTCGACCAGGCCTATGTCCTCACCGGCGGCAAGGGCGGTCCCGAAACCGGCACCTACGTGCTCGGAATCATGCTGTACCAGAACGCTTTCTCGTTCGACGACATCGGCTACGCCTGCGCCCTCGCCTGGGTGATCTTCGCGATCCTGCTGGTGCTCACGCTGCTGCAATTGCGCTTCACCCGCCGCAACGCCTACGAGAGCGAGGCCTAGGTGCTGACCGCGACCGCGCATCGCGCCGTGCTCCGCCGCACCGGGCGCGGATTACTGCTGTACCTGGCGCTCGTCGCGATGGCATGGTGCGCGCTGTTTCCACTGCTGTGGGCCCTGTCGAGTTCGCTGAAAAAACAAGGCAACATCTCCGACACGAGCCTGCTCCCGGCGCATCCGGCATGGTCGAACTACCGCGACATCTTCGACCTGATGCCGTTCGGCCGGATCTTCTTCAACACCGTGCTCTATGCCGGCTGCGTCACCGTGGGCCAGGTCTTCTTCTGCTCGCTCGCCGGATATGCCTTCGCCCGCTTACCGTTCAAGGGCCGCGACGTCCTGTTCGTCGCCTACCTCGCCACCCTGATGGTCCCGGCGACCGTGACGGTGATCCCCCAGTTCATCCTCATGCGCGCCCTCGGATGGGTGGACAGTCCGCTCGCCATGATCGTGCCCGGACTGTTCGGCAGCGCCTTCGGCACCTACCTGATGCGCCAGTTCTTCATCACCCTGCCGGTCGAATTGGAGGAGGCAGCCATTCTCGACGGGTGCTCGGTGTGGCAGACCTACTGGCGGGTCCTGCTTCCGCACGCCCGACCGGCTGTCATGGTGCTCGCGGTACTCACCTGGGTGACCGTCTGGAACGATTTCCTGTGGCCGCTGGTAATGATCCAGCGAGACGAGATCAGCACTCTGACACTGGGTTTGGTGCGTCTTCAGGGGCAATACGAGACGAATTGGCCCATCCTCATGGCGGTCTCCATCCTGATGGTGGCGCCGATGCTGCTGATCTACGCGGTGGCGCAGAAGTCGTTCGTACGCGGGATCGCGATGTCCGGGATGGGCGGGCGCTGATCGGCCCGGCAGCCCGCCGTCGGTGTCGCGCCCGTACGTCCTGATCCGTGGCCGGCGGCGTCACGTCGCGTTCTCCTGATCGTGCGCCCGCCGAGCGCCCAGGTGAGTAGTCCGCAGAGCGCAAAACCTGCACCGAGAACGGCGCACCCTGTCCACCCTGAATTGGAGTAGATCGTGGTGGTGGCGGTCGCGCCGAAGGCGGAACCGAGCGAGTAGAAGATCATGTAGCCACCGATGGCGCTGCTGGTCCGGTCCGGATAGGCAGCGGTCAGAAGAGACTGGTTGCCGACGTGCGCGGCCTGGACCGCGAAGTCCAGGACGATGACACCGACGACGACCAGCCAGAGTGACCAGGTGGCCTGCCCGGACGCGATCCAGGACAGCGACAGCAGTGCGAGCGCAATACCGGTTACGGGGTTGGCTCTGCCGGTGTCGGCCCATCGACCTGCCCGTGCGGCTCCCAGTGCGCCGGCGAGCCCGGCGATTCCGAACATGCCGATCTGGGCCGTGCTCAGCTGCCACGGTTCGGCAGTCAGTGGGAGCGCGAGTCCGCTCCAGAGCGTGCCGAACGAAGCGAAGAGGAAGAACGCGATCATCCCGCGCGAGATGAACAGTGGCTCACGGAAGAGATGCACGAGCGAGGTCAGCACATCGCCGTAGGTCCGACCATCCGACCGGTGGTCTGCCGGCAGCTGCTTCGACACCACGATCGAGAGCGCAACGAGGAACAGCATGAGCGTGACGTAGACACTTCGCCATCCCCACAGGTCGGCGAGAACCCCCGCCAGGACGCGGGCCCCGAGGATTCCGATGATGACACCGGAAGTGACGATTCCGAGCGTGCGACCCCGCGCCGCGGGCGTCGACAGATCGGCAGCAAATGCGACGGTGGTCTGCACGACAACGGCGAACAGACCCGTCGCGGCGAGACCGACGAGCAACAGCCACAGAGTCGGGGAGACTGCGGCCGCCAGCATGCCGACCGCGGCGAGCAGTAGTTGACCTCCGATGAGCTTGCGCCGGTCCAGCATGTCTCCCAACGGGACCAGGACAGCCAAGCCGACCAGGTAGCCGAGCTGTCCAGTTGCCACGATCCACCCCAGGTCGGACTCGGGCACTCCTAGGTCTCGCCCGATCTGCGCGAGCACGGGCTGGGCGACGTAGATCGTCGCGACAGCAACCGAGCAGACCATCGCGAGCAGCATCCTTCGGCCTTCCGCGAGTCCCACACCATCTCCAATCGGTAGCAATATGCAACTGATTCGAGTATGGCATAATAGTTTCAATCTGCAACTCATCGGGAGCGTGATGAAGCCCGTCGTGCACGTTGCCAACGTGACCTGGACCGACCCCGCATGCCCAGTGGCGCGGACGCTCGACCTCGTCGGAGACCGGTGGAGCCTGCTGATCATTCGGGACGCGATGGACAACGCGCGGTCGTTCACCGACTTCCAGCAACGCACCGGGATCGCGCGCAACATCCTCACCGACCGGCTTCGTCGCCTCGTCGATCACGGCATCCTCGAGCGAGAGACGGCGATATCCGGACGCCGCCAGGTCTACGTACTTACCGATGCGGGCCGCGACCTCTTCACGGTCATCGTGGCCATGCGTCAGTGGGGTGAGCGTCACGCGTTCGCCGACGACGAAACGCACTCCGCTCTCGTGGACGAGAGCGGCAACCCACTAGCCCGCCTGCGCCCGACCGACGCTCACGGACACCCGGTCGACGTCGACTCAACCGAAGTCGTACGAAACAACTGATCGAGACGCTCTTGGGGCGACCGCGTAGGCCGGACGTTCGACAATGTGCCGTCTCGCAACAGCTAGCCGCCGTAGAGACGGGTGAAGTCCTGGGAAGGATCGACGGCCGGCACCGTGTAATCGGAGGAACTCCCCTCGGCATGGGTCTCCTCGACGTACCGCGCCGGTTCGGCGGGCAGATGACGCCACCGAGCGCGTGGATCCTCGACCTGCTCGCGGTCACCGTTCGACGACATCATGTCCCCCGTTCCCAATGTGTCATCCCAGGTTACCCGGGTGCAGCGGCGGCCGCCACGGCCCGAGCCACCCCGCACTCACGGAGCGCGCCGGCCGCACCATCGGATTCGTCGGAACGGCACGGAGATTCGGATCCGAGCCGCGGTTCCGCGTCCCGGATTCAGGCCTTGTCGTCGCCGCTCGTCTCGGCCTGCACCCCCAGGCGGGCATGCAACCGCTCCCGGACCTGGTCCGGCGTGTAGGCCCGGCGTTTACGCTCGGACCGCACGATGACCACCCCGGTCGCCGCGACACCGGCGGCCCCCGCCAATCCGAGTACTTTCCACCACCGCATACGGCTTAGGCTAGTCGCTGTGCGACGCGAAGCGCCCTCGAGTATCGGTTTGGATGACGCGGTGGAACTCACGCGAACGGGCGACTTGTGGCTGTTCCGTGGACATTCCGGCGCCGACCGCGCGATCCGGGGGCTGACCAACAGCCCGGTCAACCACGTCGGCATGGCGGTGGTCGTCGATGATCTGCCGGCCCTGATCTGGCATGCCGAACTCGGCCGCGCACTGCCGGATGTCTGGTCCGGCAGCCACCATCGCGGTGCCCAACTGCACGACCTGCGCGCCGCGGTCCTGCGTTGGTCCACTGTGTACGAGCAGAAAGCGTGGCTGCGCCAACTGGATCGGCCGGTGACCCGCGACATGGAGGACGCGGCCCTGCGCACGGTCGCACGGCTGGACGGAATACCGTTCCCCTCGACAACCGCGCTCGCCGGCCGATGGTTTCGTGGCCGGATACCGCTGCCGAAACGTTCGAAAACCCCTGGGGCGGAGGCGGGTTTGGAGAACGCCTACTGCGCGGAAATCGTCGCCCTGACCTACGAGGCGATGGGGCTGCTGCCGTCGAAGCGCCCGAATTGGTATGACCCCGGCCGATTTTGGAGTGGCGACAATCTGCATTTGTCCGCCGGATATCACCTCGGCGGAGAGATCGCGGTGACCGTTCCCGCACAGTGAGCGGGGGATCGGCCGCCGCGGCAATTCACCGGGCCTGCGGCCACGCGGACATCGCAAGTTCCGCGACCTGGGCGAGGGTGGCGCCGTCCGCACCATCCCGAGCCCGCTGCGACAGACCTTGGATCACCGTGGCGAAGTAGTTCGCCAGCGCGTCGACATCCGTGTCGCCGGGCAGCTCGCCGTCCTCTCGCGCCGCGGCGAGGCGGGACCGGAACGTCGCCAGATTGGCGTTGCGCAGCCCGCGCAGGTACGCCTCGATCGCGGAGTCCTGCTCGGTGATATTGGTGGCGGCGGTGATCACCAGGCACCCGGGCGGGTGCCGATCGCGGTCGGTGTAGTTGAGCGCGGCCTCCCGCAGAATGCGGGCGAAAGCCGCTCGGGCGCTGCGTTCTTCGTCGAGAGCTCGGTGCGCGAACTGCGCGGTCGGCGTCGCGGCATAGGCGTCGACGACCTCGCGGAACAGTGCCTCCTTGTCCCCGAACGCCTTGTACAGGCTCGCCGAGCGGATACCCATGGCCGCCGTGAGGTCGCTGAGCGAGGTGGCGTGATATCCGCGCTCCCAGAACAGGCGGGTGGCCACTGCCAAGGCCTCGGCGCGATCGAACGTACGAGGTCGCCCACGGGTCACAGTCACACCCCCAATTGTAGATCGACCGACCAACAATATGTTAGCGTCATTGTTGAGTGATCGACCAACAAAGGAAAGGCCTCACCACGATGTCTCTGAACGACAAGATCGCGCTGGTCACCGGGGGTAGCAGGGGTATCGGCCGCGCCATCGCCGAACGTCTCGGCCGCGAGGGTGCCACCGTCGCCGTCGGCTACGCCCGCGACGATGCCGCGGCAAAGACCGTCGTCGAGGAGATCGCGAACGCCGGGGGCCGAGCCTTCACCGTCCACGCGGAGCTCGGCGAGCACGGCGACGCGGCACGACTGTGGGAATCCTTCGACACCGCCTCCGGTCACGCCGGCGTCGACATCATCGTCAACAATGCCGGAATAGGCTGTCCCGCCGATATTTTCGCCCTGACCGAAGCCGCGTTCGACCGCGTCTTCGCGGTCAATGTCCGAGCCCCCTTCTTCGTCGTGCAACACGGCCTACCCCGCCTGCGCGACGGCGGCCGAATCATCAACATCTCCAGCGGCGCCGCCCGCCTGTCCATGCCCGACGCCATCGCCTACGGTGCCACCAAGAGCGCCCTGGACAACTTCACGCTCAACCTGGCCAAACAGCTGGGCCCGCAAGGCATCACGGTCAATTCGGTGGCTCCGGGCATCGTCGACACCGACGTCAACGCCGGCTGGCTCCGCGGCAACCCCGACGCCCGAGCGCACGCCGCCTCACTGGCCGCCCTGGCCCGGGTCGGCGACCCCGCCGACATCGCAGATATCGTCGCCTTCCTCGCCTCCGACGATGCGCGATGGATCACCGGGCAGGTCATCGACGCGACCGGCGGGGCCGGCCTGTAGCCGACGCACGGATCGCGCTCGGCGTCACCGACCGACCGGATGCACGCGGCCCCGATGCGGATGCGGCACGAGCATCGGGACCTGCTGCCGGTAGGTGCGGTAGCGCTCACCGAATACACCGACGAGGTCGTGCTCCTCGAAGCGAATGGCGATCAGGATGTAGCCGGTGGTGACGGCCGCGAACAGCAGCCGACCGGCGGTCATCGTCGGTGCCGCCCAGAAGGCGATCACGAAGCCCAGGTACAGCGGGTGCCGGACCGTCCGGTACAGGGCGGGGGTACGGAAATTCGGGTCGGGGCCGGGCTGTGCGCGCACGTGGTGAAGCACCTGCCGCAGGCCGAAGAGTTCGAAGTGATCGATGGCGAAGGTCGAGATCAACACCAGCGCCCAGCCGGCCAGCGAGATCGCGTACAACACGATGCGAGCCGGGGTGGCCGACACGTGCCAGACCTCGGCCGGCAACGGACGCCACAGCCACATGATCAGCGCCAGCGCCGCGGTGGCGGCCAGCACGTACGTCGAGCGTTCGATCGGTTCCGGGACGATGCGGGTCCAGACGCGTTTGAACGCGGGACGAGCCATCACCGAATGCTGCACCGCGAATATCGACAGCAGGATCAGGTCGATCACGATCGCCGCCGCGGTCGACGCCGCGGGGCCCTCGTTGATGTCGCGCGGTACGACCAGGCCTTCGACCCAGCCGATCGAGTACAGGAAGACAACGAGGAAGAGCAGATAGGCGACCGCCGCGTACGCCACCATCGAGACGGCGGAAGCAGTCGCCCGATCACGTCGGATACCCGACGCGGGCGGAGTTGCAGACATGAGTACCTCGTTCGGAGCGGCGAATCAGGTGCCCTCGACCACCGGGTAGATCCGGTCGGGGACGAGGCCGTGCGCCTGCCGGTGCACAGCGATCGCGGTGTCGGCGTCGGGTGCATCGACCAGGCAGAACGCCGTGTGACTCGATTCGTCGACCCAGTAGCGCTGGTACGTCACGCCGTAATCTCCCTGAATCGCCACGTCGGCGGCATGGGCGGCGGCCACGTCCTGTGCTGTCGTAGCTTCGGGCAGGTGTTCGTGCACATCGATGAAGAGGACCATCACGACTCCTTGGTCGAGCGGGCGATGTGAGCTGCGGCCCGCGCTGGGCAGGGCCGGAGGTCTCGACTGCGGCATTGGCGACGACGGCGATGCCACCCTGCGGCGACCGGAGCTCTCCGAGCCGCTACTACCGCAGCATCGCCCGAGCTCCGAGGTCCGCAAGCGGCAGCGCCCCGAGTCCCCGGCGCTGTCACGGCCGCCACGAGCATCTCCTCTTGCCGGACCTGTGCGTAGATTACGCCGCACACAGCCGTCCGACCAGGCCGAGACCGCAATTCGGGAAGCCGGCGAAAGACTTGGACGCCTGATCATTAAATTGCCGAGAAGAATGCAAGATCAAATTGCGTTACCTCGGCAAAATATGTGGTTAGCCATTTATTAACGGTGACCATCGACACAGTAACAAAAGTGGATTCGTCCATTTCTTCTTCATATATTGGGTGTCGCGCCGTTATGGCGTAGTTATCCAGCTGTGAAAGGAACCCCCTGCATGATCTCTCGCAAGCTCCTCGCTGCCACCACCCTCGCCGCCGGCGCACTGTTCGTCGGGCCCGTCGCCATGGCCTCCGCCGCCGCCCCCGCCGCCGACTCGGGCACCACCGCCCCGGCCGAGGCGAGCTCGGGATCGGCCGACACCGGCTCCGCAGCGCTGTCGTCGGGCTCGTCCATCCTCGATTCCGGTAGCTCTGCTCTCGACGGAGCCTCCTCCACCATCAACAACATCATCAGCGCGATCAGCGGCATCAAGGACCTGTCCCAGCCGTCCTGATCCGCGACGGTGGACGCCAACGCCGCTCTTGCCGGCTGCGGAGCCGTCGTCGTCGTGCCACCCGTTCGGGCGATCCGACGGCCCGTTGCCGTGAATTCGCGATATTCGCATCTGCGACCTCGGTGCCGAATTGCCACCGCGGGCGAACTCCGATTACTGCGCGGATTTTCGGCGATCCGCGGACTCGTCGCCGAGCATTCGAGTTTGCTTTCCGCCGCGGTTCGCGACGTTCGCGGAAATCGCCGGAGTAGGGCGGACTTTCGAGTGTTCGCCGCTCGAATGCGCGTCGTCGGCCACCGGCACCGGGAGTCGTGCGGCGCGGCCGATTAGAGTTCAGGTGTCCGGATCCGCGCCGACCCCCGGGCAGTTCGGAGAGTGGAGCGACCATGACCGCCGCGAGTGAGCAGTCGACATCGGGCCCGGCAAGCTTCGACGAACTCTTGGCCGAACTGCGCCGGCGCCTGGATTCGCTGTCGCCCTCGCATCGCAAGCTCGCCGAGCGCGTGATGTCGGACCCCGAGACCGTCGCGTTCATGACCGTCTCCGAGCTCGCCTCCGCGGCCGGGGTGAACCAGGCGACGGTCGTCCGCTTCGCCAACAACCTCGGATTGCCGGGCTACCCGGGGCTGATCCGGTTGTGCCGGGAACATCTGCAGGAACAGGCGCAACTGCTGCGCCGCTTCGACAACCTCGAGCAACTCGCGACCACCGGTGGCGGAGTACTGGAACGCGCCGCCGCGCTGGATCAGGCGAACATCGCTCGCACCTTCGCCCGGATCGACGAGCCGACCTGGCACCGCGTTGTCGAGCACCTCGCCCGCGATGCCCACGTGCACGTGTTGGGGCTGCGCAAATCTCATGCCCCGGCCTACCTGCTCGGGTATCTGCTCGGCATGCTGCGCGAGGATGTGCACACGATCAACGGTGGTGCCGGGTCCCTCACCGACGAACTGCGCCGGGTGCGTGCGGGTGACTGCTTCGTCGCGGTGTCCATCCATCGCTACAGCACCGATACCGTGCGCGCCGCGCAGTGGGCACGCGAGCGCGGTGCGCATGTGGTGGCGCTGACCGATAACGCCGGATCGCCATTGGCGGCGTCCGCGCTCGATTGCTTCCTCGTCGACGCGTCCAGCGCCTCGGTACTTCGGTCGATGACCGCGTTCACCGCCTTGGCACAGGCAATGGCCGCCGGTGTCGCCCAAACCCTCGGACACAGCGTCCGATCCACCCTGCTCGAGGAGGAGAACCTGCTGAGCAGTTTCGGTATCTACAGCGGTGGGCCCACCGGTTCCTGATGGTGCCGGTCGTCCGGCCGCCCCGCTCCGTTCGCCGGCTATCCGCCGGTGAACCGCGGTTCTCGACGGCCCAGCATCGCCGCGACGGCCTCGGCATGGTCGGCGGTGTGGTGGGCCGCGGCCTGCATCGCTGCCGACAGGTCCAAAACACTGTCCAGACTGTGGTTTTCGGCCGTCCGCAGCAGGCGCTTGGTCATCCGCAACGCATGCGGGGGTTGGCGCGCGATCCGCGTCGCGAGGTCGTGCGCCGCCTCGAGTAGCCGATCGGGCGCGACGACCGCGGAGACCAGGCCCCAGTCGAGCGCTGTGGCAGCGTCGATCGGCTCGCCGGTGAACGCCATCTCCGCCGCGCGAGCGGGGCCGATCGCCCGGGAGAGCAGCCATGCCCCGCCGTCGCCGGGAACGATGCCGAGACGCACGAAGCTCTCCGCGAATGTCGCACTGGTTGCGGCGATCCGAATATCGCACATCATCGCCAGATCACAGCCCGCACCCACAGCGGGCCCGTTCACTGCCGCGATCGTCGGAACTTCGCAGTGATACAGCGCTTTCGGAATGCGCTGAATGCCGTGCCGATAATTGCGATACAGCTCGGCGGGACTGCCGCCGAACATTCCCGCCCGGTCACGCATGTCTTTGATGTTGCCTCCCGCGGAGAAGGCGGTGCCGGTCGCGGTGAGGATGGCAACGCGCACGCCGAGGTCACGGTCGGCCTCGGCGACGGCGGTTTCCAGGGCTGCGACCGTTTCGGGATCGGAGATCGGGTTGCGCGCGGCCGGGTTGTCGAGAGTCCACACCACGATGTCGCCGCTGCGGTCGATCCGCACCGGACCGCTCACCGTTCGCCCTCCTCGGTATCGTTGCCGGACAGAATGATTCGAACATCCACGGGGACGACCGCAGCGGCGGAAGCGATCACCGGGTTGAGGTCGAGTTCCGCGATCTCCGGATGCGCGGCGGCGATCGCGCCGACGCGAACCAGCAGGCGCACCAGCTGCTTCCGATCCACCGCGCCGAGGTGGCGATGGCCGTCGAGCAAACGGGCCGCCCGGGTCTCCTCGATCATCTCGCGCGCTTCGATCTCGGTGAGCGGTGCCGCACGGAAGGTGACGTCGTCACATGCCTCTACCAGCACCCCACCGGTGCCGAATGCGACGACAGGACCGAAGACCGGGTCGTGCATCGCACCGACGAGCAGCTCGATACCGGGCTCGGCCATCGGGGTGACGATGATCCCGTCGATTCGCGCACCGGGCACGGCGGTGGTCACCGATTCGATCATGGCCGCCGCGCTCGCTTCGGCCGCCTCGGCCGCGACGTTCAACCGAACACCGCCGACATCGGATTTGTGCACCACATCGGGCGACACGATTCGCAATGCGCACGGCCGTCCGTAGGCGCGCACGGCGGTGACGACATCGGCCGCCGTCGTCGCCATCGTCCATGCGCCGACGTCGATGCCTTCACGGGCGAGGAAGGTGCGGGCAGTGGGTTCGTCGAGCATCAGCCGATCGGAGACCAGCCGTGGCGCCGGGGCAGGTAGGTCGAACGAGGAGCGCTGTGACACGGTGGCCAGCACCCGGCCGCGTCGGTGCAGGGCCGCGACGATGCGCGCGGCGTGGTCGATGGAACCGGTCACCGTGACACCGCCGGCGCGCAGCAGGTCGTGGTGCGGATTCCGCTCACCGGCGTAACAACTGTGCACGACCAACGGAATCCGCTGGGCGGCAGTGCGTTCGAGTAGTCGCTCGGTGGCGGCGGCCTCCGGTTCGGCCAGCGCGGCGTCGAATCGCACGTGGTAGCCCCCGTACATGCCGACGATCAACACCAGCCCCACCGCGGGATCATCGGTCAGAATCTCGACCGCGTCGGCGAACACGGCCGGATCGGCGTCGGCGGCACCGGCGACGTCGACGGGATTGAACACCGCCGCCGCGGGACCGAGCAGTCGTCGCAGGGCGGCGCGGGTGTCGTCGGTGAGGGAGGCGAGTTCGACACCGGCGGCGGCGAGTGCGTCGGCGGCCAACGCGGCGTGTCCGCCGCCGTCCGAGAGAACGGCGACGCGGCGGCCGATGGGCATCGGCTCGGTGGCGGCCAAGGCATCGGCGAGCACAGCGAATTCGTCGGATCGGTCGACCGATTCCACGCCCGCCTGGCGCAGCACGGCGGCGGCGACGGCATCGGATCCCGCCACGGACGCGGTATGTGAACGCGCGCTGGCCCGACCGGCCGTCGACCGGCCGCCACGCAGGACTACCACCGGAGTCTCCCGAATCGCATGCGCGGCGGACCGGAGGAACGCGCGCCCGTCGGTGAATCCTTCGATATGAATGGCGATCGCCCCGGTTTCCGGGTGGCGTGCGAGTTCGGTGAGGCATTCGTCGTAGCTCACATCGACCTGATTGCCGAGACCGACATAGGCGTGAATTCCGGTGCCCCGCAACACCCGTAGGTCGTTGATCAGCGACAGCAGCATATTTCCGCTCTGAGTGATCGCGCTGATCGCTCCGGGCGCGACATTCTGTATGCCGACCAGGTTCGCGCCGGTGGTGAGATTGAACAGCCCGGACGTATTGGGCCCGACAACGCGGATCCCGGTGTCGGCGATCGCTCGCGCCAAGGCGGTTTGCGCCTGCGCGCCGGCCGCACCGGTCTCTTCGAATCCGTTGGCCAGCACCACCGCCGCGGGAATCCCCACCGCGGCGCATTGCCGCAGCGCGTCGGGAACAGCCGCGGCGGGCAGCGCGATCAGGGCCACGTCGACGCCGTGGGGAAGGTGCGCGATGGACGACGAAACCTCGAGACCGAGGATGCGTCCACCTCGGGGATTCACCGGATACACCGGATGTTCGTAGCCGGCCTCCTGAAGTCCTCGCACGGCCTGGTAACCGCGTTTAGCGGGGTCGGCCGAGGCACCGACGATCGCGATCGAACGCGGATCGAGCAGGCGGGCGACAGCCGATCGCTCAGCAGGGGACTCGACGACGGGCAATGCGGGATTCGCCTGTGTCACAGCGTGTCCTACTTTCCCTCGAAACGAGGGGCGCGCCGTTCGGCGAACGCCGCGACACCTTCGGCCCAGTCCTGGGTATCCATCAATGCGAGGATCTGCTGCGGTTCGGATTCGAGCGCCGCGTCGAGAGAGTCGTTGCGCCGCAACGCTTGTTTCATTCGGCCGACCGACAGTGGGGCCTTGGTGGCCAACGTCGCGGCCAGCGCCTGCGCCGCGGTGAGGACATCGTCATCTGCCACCGCCCGGTAGGCCAGGCCCCAGGCGTATGCGTCCGCCCCGCTGAACCGTTCGCCGAGCAGGAGCAGTTCGGTGGCGCGGCGCAGGCCCACGAGCCGCGGCAGCCGGTGGGTGACACCGCCGCCGACGAAGGTGCCGAGACCGACCTCCGGAAACCCGATCGATGCGTCCGATGCGACGACGAGAAAGTCTGCGCTGACCGCGATTTCGGCGCCGGCGCCGAGCGCGTACCCGTGGACGGCGGCGACCACCGGTGTATCCATGGTCTGTATCTGCCGGCACACCCGCTGCGCCAGCAGCAGGTAGCGCTCGCGCGCGGAGCGGTCGCGCACGCCGGCGCTGTGGGCCTTCATGTCGGCGCCGACGCAGAAGGCGCGTCCCGCGCCGGTGATGACGACGGCGCGGATCTCGGGTGCGGAATCGGCAAGGGCCAGTTGCTCGATCAGCGATTCATACATCGTCTCGCTGACCGCGTTCAGGCGCTCCGGGCGGTTCAGGGTCAGCGTCATCAGCTGCTCGGATCGAGTCGTCAGCACGGTCGTCACGGTCGGTGTCCCTTCCTCGGCGCAGGCACGGTCGCCCGCTGCAACCAATAGTTGCATAGAACTTAGATTGTGCAACTTTCCTTGCATGTCGTGGGAATGCTGTGTTTCATAAGGAGCGCAAGGGATTACCTGGGTCACACCCCCAGCGGTCAGGAAGAAGGCGCCACCGTGCCCACCTCACTGTCGACGTCGAAGAATCTGCAACGCGCCATCAGCACCCGCCAGATGACGATGATCGGTATCGGCGGTGTCATCGGCGCCGGACTGTTCGTCGGCAGCGGCACCACGATTTCGGCCGTCGGCCCCGGGATCGTGCTCGTGTATCTGGGCACCGGACTGCTGGTCGTACTCGTCATGCGGATGCTCGCCGAGCTCGCCACCGCACACCCGGCCACCGGGTCGTTCTCCGCCTACGCCTCCCGCGAGCTCGGTTCGTGGGCCGGCCTCGCCGTCGGGTGGCTCTATGCCTATCACTGGTGTGTCACAGTGGCTTTCGAAGCGATCGCGGGTGCGGCTATCGCGCACCAGCTCGCGCCCGCGGTGCCCACCTGGCTTGCCGCCCTGGGCTTCATGACGGCACTCACCGCGGTGAACCTGGCCGCGGTCAGCTCGTTCGCGCGGTTCGAGTTCTGGTTCGCGATGATCAAGGTGACCGCGATCGTGCTGTTCATCGGCGTCGGTGTCGTCGCGATCCTGGGGCTGCTACCCGCTTACGATCCGCCGGGCACCGCGAACCTGCTCGGGCACGGCGGGCTGTTCCCGCATGGTGGCGGCGTCGTCCTGGTGGCCGTGCTGACCGTCTTCTTCTCCTATTTCGGCACCGAACTGGTCACCATCGCGGCCGGTGAGGCGGCCGATCCCGCCCGCGCGGTCCGGCGCAGCATGCGCAGTGTCGCCTGGCGCATCGTGATCTTCTACGTGGGTTCGATGCTCGTCGTGGTCACGCTGCTGCCCTGGGACTCCGCCGAAATCACCGAAAGTCCTTATACCGCAGTTCTTTCCACGCTCGGGATCCCCGGCGCGCACACGGTCATGAACCTGATCGTGCTCACATCCGTGCTGTCGTGCCTGAACTCGGGGATCTACTCGTCCTCGCGGATGTTGTTCTCGCTGGCCCAGCGCGGCGAGGCGCCTGCGATTCTCGGCCGTCCCGGCGCATCCGCCGTGCCGGTGGTGGCGGTGCTGGCGGCCGCCAGTGCGGGTTTCGTCGCGGTCGGCGCGAACTACTTCCTACCGACCGGAGCGGTGTTCACCTTCCTGCTCAATTCGTCGGGCTCGGTGGCGGTCGTGGTCTATCTCTGCATCTGTGCCACGCAGATCGTCTCCCGTCGCAACGAGCGGCCCGGCATCGATCACGGGCGCGGAGTCCGGATGTGGTGGTATCCGTACCTGTCGTATCTGGTAGCGATATCGCTGGTAGTCATCGTGGCGGCGATGGCGTTCACCCCGGCGACGCGAAACTCGCTGGCGCTGACCATGACCGTGACCGCGGCCGCGATCTGCGCGGGATTGCTCCATCAGCGATACCGCCGCACCGACTCCGCCCCTGCCGCGCGCGACGGAGTGCCCCGGCCCCCGCAACCGCTGCCCCCGCAACCGCAGCTCCCGGCACGGCAGGCCGACCGCCGGCCCCGACACACCGACAAGGACCTGGCCGTGCGCTTGATGTCGGTGATCACCGACCGGATGGAGCACGGCGACATCGACTGGAACTGCCGCAGCCTGGACGAAATCATCACCACCAGTGGCGATCCCACCGGACCGCTCACCGCGCTGATCGCCGAACATGCCCGCGACTGCGGGCGGCCGCCCGAACAGTTCATGCCCGCGATCTACGCGACCGTCGATCGTATGCTGGCCAGCCGCCTCACCTTCGGCCCCGACGAGGACCCGGCCTACTACATCGGGACGATGCTCGACGGGTATATCGCGGCGGAAGCACCGCTGCTGGGCTGCGCGGACCCGGCGATATCGGAGGACGAACTCGAACTGTCGATCACCGAGCCCGCACGCTGCGGCACGATCGTCCTGTCCGGCAGCCAGGTCGACGCCCTGATCACCGGGCTGCTCAGATGGCGCGCCGCTCATCCCGATCCGGCGCAGCGCACCGCGGTCCAAGCCTAGTATCGAGGCCGCGTGGCAATCGGTCCGGGCCGCTCGACAGGGCGGTCGTGCCGCGGCAGGCAGCCGATCGACGAGGAGGGTATCTGTGCCGGCACTGTTCTTATCGGAACCGGGCCAGGGTCCGGAGGTGGCGCTGCACGGGTTCGCGCGCCGGCACCCCTGGGTCCGGTTGACGACCGACCCACTGTTCGTGCACCACGATCGCGCCGCGCCGACACGGCGGGTCGCCCTCGTCTCCGGCGGCGGTTCCGGCCACGAGCCGATGCACGTCGGGTTCGTCGGTACTGGAATGCTCGACGCGGCCGTGCCCGGGAAGATCTTCGCCTCGCCGCACAATCGCCAGGTCTACGAGGCGAGCAAGGCGGTCGCCCGGGACGGTGGGGTGCTGCACATCGTCAAGAACTACACCGGAGACAAGATCAATTTCGGTATCGCCGCGGAACGGCTCGCCGCCGACGGTATCGAGGCCGACCGGGTACTCGTCGACGACGACGTCGCCACCGAATCGGATGAGACGGCGACGGGACGACGCGGGACAGCCGCGACGATCATCGTCGAGAAGATCCTCGGCGCCGCCGCGGACCGGGGTGACAGCCTCTCCTCGTTGACGGCGCTGGGCCGTGAGGTGACCGCGCACAGCCGCAGTATCGCGGTGGCCACGCAGGCGCTCACCTCACCGAACAGCGGGGCGCGCGCCTTCGAACTCGCACCGGATCAGCTCGAATACGGGGTGGGCATTCACGGCGAACGCGCCTCGACCTCGATCGCCCGGCCACCGCTCGAAGAACTTGTCGACCGGATGCTCACCGACATCCTCGCCGCACTGCCCGGTGCTGATCGAAAGCCGTTGCTGCTGTTGGTCAACGGTCTCGGCGCCACGACGGAACTCGAGCTCTGCGCAATTGTCGAACTCGCGGCCCGCACCCTCACCGCCCGAGGCCACGACATCGCGGCGGTCCAGGTCGGCACTTTCGTTTCGGCACTGGATATGAGCGGCTTCTCGATCACCCTCACCCAGCTCGCCGACGGCTGGCTCGATCTCTGGCACGCCCCGACCACCGCACCCGCCTGGAAGGACACCACGCGATGACCACTGCGGCGATGAAGACGCTCGACAACCTCGTCGCCCGACTCCACGAGGTGTTCACCGCCGCCGAGCCGGCACTGACCAGGCTGGACGAGATCACCGGCGACGGAGATTTCGGCGTCAACCTGCGCGAGGGTTTCGCCGAGGTCGCCGCCCGCCTCGCCGCACCGGACTCCCCCGCACCCTGGGATACGGTGCGAGCGGTCTTTCTCGACGAGGTCGGAGGTACGAGCGGACCGCTGTTCGGACTGCTGTTCCAAGCGCTCGGCATCTCTGCGGCACAGTCGGATTCGTATATCGACGCCCTCAGGATCGGTGTCGGTGACGGGCTCGCCGCCATCCAGCGGGTCGGCGAAGCTCAGGTCGGCGACCGCACTCTGGTAGACGCACTCGTTCCCGCCGTCGAGGCACTGAGCGGCGGCGATGTCGTCGCGATGGTGAGCGCCGCGGTGGACGGCGCGCTGTCCACCGCGACCTTGCGGGCACGTCGCGGTCGCGCGAGTTACCTCGGCGAGCGCGCCGTCGGCCACCCGGACCCGGGGGCGGTGGGTGTGGCGCTGCTGCTGTGCGTGCTGGCGGAGCCGGTATGCGGGACAGAGGTATCGAACAGGGAGCGCGAGCGTCTGCTCGAGTCGGTATCCCGGGCGGCGCCGGACAACGATTGAGGCGCACGCATTTTCGAATTTCCGGGGGGGTAATCGGGCGGCCGCCGGTTCGGGGTGGGGCCATGGCAAGAAGCGCGAATAAGTACAGCCCGTGACGCCGACGACCATCGTCGTAACTTCCTTCCATTGGGAAGTACTGTCCGGTACACATACGCTTTCGGGAATTGTTCTGCAGTGCAGCGAAAGTGAGGACCTGGTGTCCCTCCCCAAGAGAAGTATGCGCCGGCTGTCGATTGTGGGCGTGGCGATATCCGGCCTCGCGGCCGTGACGGTCTCGACGACGGTCGGCGCGGGATCTGCTCAGGCGTTGCGGCCTCGTGAAGCGTTCTGCTCCTCGGCCCCGGTCGACAGCCGTGTCGATATCGAATGCACGAACACCGACGTGGGCCCGGCAACCGCCGGAATTTTCGTCATGTGCAGCGACCTCCGCCCACTCGTCCAGGAGGTACGAATTCGCCCCGAATCGACCATCAGGCTGAGCCAGGACTGCGGCCCCGGCGCACACCCGATCTCATGGAACGTCAACGCCAAGAGCGACCATGAGCGCGACCTCGAACGCGACGACTAAATCGCCCGCGAACGGCTTTCCGGTCACAATCACATCTGAGGTCGTAGCCGGTCACCGAGCGCCTGAACGGAGTTGCGCCGGAGTCGCCCGTCGGCTGGTGGCCGACTCCGAACCGTAGGAGCGGGCAGAGCGCAAGATGCCGAGACCGAGGAGCTGTCCGAGCACGCTGGGCGGGATCGCCGCTCGTCAACACAGGTAGCGCGACCTGTCCGATCTCGCTTTCGGCGCCAGGGTTTGGGGCAAAGATCAAACGACTCGCACAGCCCCGGCCGCTCCCGCAAACTGCACATACTTGTGTCGCAAGTTGAACACTCAGCCCTCGCATATCGAATACAGACCCGTCGCATATTGCACACGCGGGGGTCAGGTAGTCATGCGGCAGCATCACGCGGGTGACCCGGTCCGCGAGTTCCGGCTCGTGGTCGGCCATCCAACGCAGTTTCGCCACGGTGAAGGCGGCCGGGACAATGCCGACCGCGTCCAGCCACGCCCGTGGGCCGCCCAGTTCCGAGACGAGGTCTAACGCCGGATCGATCTGTGCCGAGCGGTTTTCCCGATCTCGCTGCCGCGACCACTCAGCACACCCCTCGGTATGTTTCGCGAATAACGTTGTGCTGCAATGTTTTTGTCCTTGTCTGTTTACGGCATCGACCTGACTTCGGTAAAGTTACCGACCGTTTCGGCTGCCTACACGGAACTGAGCAGAGATGCCGTGTTTCGCGCGGCGAACACCCTCTCGCCATTGACCAGGTCGGTGCTTCGCTCGGTAGTGCGTAGCTGGTGACGGTACTGACCGGCGCCTCTCCGAATATGGAATGCGCTCCGGCAGTGACTGTTCGGCCAGATCAAGTCTGTGGGCTCGATCGGTTGTTCAGCAGGGCTACGAACGTTCGCGGCCCTCACCTCCGCGTTCCCGCAACCGTTCGCGTTCCCTTTGCCCACCACGGGTGCCCCCAGGGGATGGCGGCTCCCGGTGCAGGCGTTCCAAACCCGGTGTCGGGCGGCTCTTGATCAACAGATCCGCCACGTCACGAGGCAGCCGTGCTCGAAGCTGTGCGTCGGCCGCATCCCGCTCCCGCTGTTTCCGCTCACGTTCCTCTCGTTCCAGCCGCGCGCGCTCTTCAGCCTTGGCGGCCTCCTGTTGGCGAGCGTGATCTGCGGCGTCGGCCGCCGCACGCGCCTGCCGCACCTGCTCTGCGTACGCACTCAAATCGTTCAATTCAGCGATCGTGCGCGCTTCGCATGCGTCACGCGCTTCCCGGGCCTCCCGCTCTTCGCGCTTGATGCCCTTCATGACGTCCCCGAATTCGCGTGCAACCTTCTCGGCTTCGCGTTCCCCTCGTTCGCGATGCTGTTTTTCCTGGTTCTGCCGCAGCCGATCGGCGGCTTCCCGAATCTTCGGCAGTCGCTCTCGAGCACGGCGGTTACGGTCGGCGCGCCGCTGTTGCCGCCGTTCCAGTTCGCGCTTCCTGACGAGCTCTCGAATATTTTGGAGACGTTTGCGTGCCCGGTCCGCGCGATCGAGTTCGTAGGCGCGAACCAACTCGAGCTGCCGAGAAGCCAATGACCGGCCGAGTTCGAGGGCTCGCGCTGCGTCAGCTCTCGAGAGCACCTCATGCTCGAACCGGCCTGGGAAATCGCGCGCCATAGCCCGTAACTCGTCGGCGACCGAGCGGGGGATCTTCTCGCCCGCTACAGTTTCCCAGCGGCTGTGAGCCAGCTTTCCAGACTCGAGGGCGCTTCGTTCACGACGCAATTGCTCCAGCGTGGACCGTTCATGGATTCGCCCGGATTTACGTTCAACACCGTCTATTCCACGGCCCTCGGTCCGAGCCGAATCGAGGATCCGGACCCTATTGCCGACCCGCATTTGGAACTGGCGAACCCAGCCTCTGTCAGCTGTTTCCCCCCGGATGTGCGCTCTACCTAATTCGAAATATAGTCCACGTTCATAGTTCGACAATCCGCGTCGGATACCGTCGTATTCGTCCGACACCCGCCCCCCTGCGGCTCATGGTCAGATAGGTTCTCCGGCCTTCTGGATGCTGTACTCGACCATCCGGGGGCCGTAGTTCTCCATGAAAAGTTCCCTGGCCAGGGACAACATGGTTTCGCCGAGCCCGCTGTCGATTAAATGCACGGCCGGGCCGAATTCGAAGTAGAGCGGCGCGCCCGTCCCGGGTTCATTCGTCCACGCCATCCCGGGGTGCTGTTTGATGCAGCATTCGCCCAGGAAACGGACAAATTGATCTGCGCGATCGTGATTTTCAGGCGCACCGAATGCTTCCCAGTCCCCGAACAGTTCCAGCGTTGCGTCCAGGATGCGCGTCAACGCCGCAGGCTTCCACCACGGACCGTCGTAATCTGCGATGCCCGGAACAGTCGTGGCGAGAAACGATCGAATCTGCGATTCCATGCGCTCGGGTGCGACCCAATCCAGGAAGGCTTTGGTCTTCTCGTCGAATTCGATGTCGAAACCCATCTGCTCGGCGTCGCTCATATCCGGCTCCCCTCGTCGGTAGGCTGCTGCTGCTCAGACTATCCCGCCACACTGCCACGTTT
>NZ_BAGM01000064.1 GCF_000308855.1 Nocardia veterana NBRC 100344
AGCCCAGCCCGCGACCGTGCAAACAGCACCTGAAAGCACAGGTGAGAACACACGGTCGGCGGTCGTTGTGGAATGTCCGAGTTCGCTTGCCAGACCAGGGCTTCGGGGGTAATTGTTCGAGGGTGACAGTCGATCGGGCGCAGACGTCGTCGCACCGGCGCAACTGGGAGGATCTACCCTCCGCCACCCGGGCGGCGGTCGAAGCGGTGACCGGTCCGGTGGTGCGGGCCGATTCGGTGATCGCCGGATTCAGCAGTCAACTCGCCACGGTGATCGAGACCGCCGCCGGTCGGACCTTCATCAAGGGTGTGCCGCAACGAGACCCGGAGGTGTGGACCCAGCATCGCGAGGCCGCCCTGGCCCGGCACGTGACGCCGGTGGGTCCGCGGCTGCACTGGCAGATCGCGGCGGGCGGCTGGGATCTGCTCGGATTCGAGTTCATCGCGGGGCATTTCGCCGACTACCGGGTCGATGCCGATCTGGCCGCGACCGCATCGGCGATGACGGCACTCGGCCGGCTGCACTGCCCGGCCGAGATCGAACTCAAGGACGCCGAGGTGCGTTGGGGCGCATATCTCGACGAGGACGCCGACACCACGGTCTTCGCCGGCGACGCGCTGCTGCACACCGATTGGAACTACAGCAACGTGATCGTCGACGACGAGACCGGTACGCACGCCCGGCTGGTCGACTGGCCGTGGGCCACCCGCGGCGCGGCCTGGATCGATCCGGGATGCTGGATCGTCTGGCTCATCTTCGCCGGACACGAACCCGCCGATGCGGAGACCTGGGCGGCGCGAATCCCGGCCTGGCACAGTGCCTCCGACCGCGATCTCCGCATCTTCTCCGGCGCGCTGGCCGCCGAATGGACCGCCACTGCCAATCGCCGCCCCAACTTCTGGACCCACAGCCTGCGGGATGCGGCGCGCCGCTGGGCCGCCCACCGCACCGGCCTGCGCTAGCGGCGACCGCCGTTCGCCGCCGCGATCACGCCATCCAATCGGGCGGCGGTGATCTGGCGTGCCGCGTTGGCGACCGCGGTGATCATGGCGCTGCCGAAGGCGCCGTGCCGATCGAACAGGGTGGCGGTGCCGGCGGCAATGCCGTTGCGGCTCAGGTGATTATCGGCTTCGAGTCCGATCCCACCGCCGTCCGGCATGCGTACCAGGGCCAGCGTGAGGTCGGTATTGATGAAGCCCACACCGGCGCTGGACCAGTTGGTCACCATACTGGTCTGCTCGGCCGCCATCGCGGCCAGGACGAAGGCCGAGGGGCCCTCCCCGTCGACCACGTTCACCGGATGTTGCCAGCTGCGTTTGCGGCTGCCGTTCTCGTGTTCGGACGGTATCCGCGTCCATTCCGCGGACGCGTCGCTGTGCCACAGTGGCGCGTCCGGCCCGTCGACCGGCGGGGCCACCTCGTGCGAGGGCGGCACCGGCTGTCGTTCGCGGGTCCAGATCTCACCCGGTGGTTGCTCGGACGGCTGCAGGAACACCACCGACGCGCGTGCCGCGGGTTCGCCGTCCTGGGTGACGACCGCGTCCGCGAGCCGAATGCGCTTGCCGTCCCGGACCCGGGTGGTGGCGACCGCGAGTTCGCGCATACGGGCCGGTTTGAACAGATCCACGGTGAGCCGGACCGGCACGAATCCGTCCCCACCGTGCCCGATCTCCAGGGTGCGGGCCAGCAGGCCGCACAACGCCGGCCCGACCACCTGGTCGGCCGACCACTGACTGGCCGCCATCCGGTTCGGCAGGAAGCCCTGCCCGTCGACCGCGAAATACCCGTGCGAGCTGTCCACTGCGTACCTGTCTCCTCGGGTCGCCGCGCGCCTGTGGCCGCCGGGGCGGGGCGGCAGACGGACCGGCGACACGACGCGCTGCTCGCCTCGGCGACAGCCCGCGCTCGCCGACGGCGACTGATCTTGCTGCTCCTGGCAGATATAGCACGGACGCAAGAACCTGTTCCAGGCCGGGCCCACCGGCCGGGACCCGGCGTGGCGCACGGCTGCGGGATCCGGTCGCCCGATCCGGCCGTCTTCTACCACATTTTTTCGACGACTTAACCAGCCGTCCGGTCCGTTGGGAAACAGCGCAGCAAGCCGACGGTCCGGCCGACCTGTCGCACCGGTCGGTATATCGTCGCCGCTATCGGATTCGGCGCCGGGCGGGGCCCGCTCGGCACCCCGCACGGCACCCGCCACAGCAACCCGTCAGCAGCCCAAATCCATGCTCTGACCGGCCATTCGATGTTGCAGATGTGCTTGCATCCGATCTCGACGTCGCCCTAGACTCGAGCCTGCAAGGCAATGCAGGGGACTACCCGTGAGCCGCAGGGTGAACCGGAAGCCAATTTTCGCCGAAGGATAATCGTGCGGCCTGGCGTCAGGGGCGTTCGGATGAACCAGCCAATGGGTCTCGGCCGACTCGGAATTATGGACCGAAACCGGGCCGAGCATCACATCACTTCGCGGGAAACCGCAACATCTTTCGTCATCAGTGCGGTCGAGTCCACCGGCGCGGCCACACGCGATGATTTCGATATCGATCGCATCGTCACCACCGCTCATGCGCTGGTGAACGATTGGGATTTCGACGCGATGCAACCGGAAGCCTTCTGGCGCATCGCATCCAGTTGCATCAAACAGTAACCTACACGGAATCAGCGGCCGCCGACCTTCGGGTCGGCGGCCGCTGATATTTCTCCGTCGGTTATTCGGCTGCGGAGCATCCGGCTGTCGGGTCCGGATCGGACTACCGTTCCGGAAGTGCGGCCGCAGCCTCCTTCATCATCTCGCGGGAACGCTCCGGCGGCTCGGCCTGCACACTGAGCCGGTCCATGACCTGACGGTACAGCTCCAGATCCTGTTGCCGATCCAAATACAGTGCGCTGGTGAGCTGTTCGAGATAGACGATGTCGGGCAGTTCGGGCTCGGCGAACCGGAGCATGGTGAACGAGCTGCCCGCGGCGGCATGCCCGCCGGCCGCGTACGGAAGCACCTGAATGGTGACGTTCGGTTTGTTCGATACCTCGACCAGATGATCGAGCTGCGCGCGCAGCACATGCTCGCCACCGATCGGCCGATGCAGAACCGCTTCGTCGAGAACGGCCCACAGCGTCGGCGCACCCGGACGGTCCAGGATCTCCTGCCGCTTCTTCCGCAGTTCCACCCGACGGGCGGCCTCGGCATTCTCATGACCGAGGGCCACCACCGAGCGGGTGTACTCCTCGGTCTGCAACAGCCCCGGCACCAACTGACCTTCGAAGGTGCGGATGGATTTCGAGGCGTGTTCCAGACCGAGATAGGTCTCGAACCATTGGGGTAGCAGATCGTTGTAGCTGTGCCACCAACCCGGCTGATTCGCCCGGCTCACCAGATCGAGGAAGATCTCGCGCTCTTCCTCGTTGGTGACACCGTAGAGCGTCAGCAGATCGCGGACGTCGCGCTCCTTGAATCCGGTGCGGCCCAGCTCGAGTCGGCTGATCTTGGCGTGGGAGCCACGGATGTGCTCGCCTGCCGCCTCACGCGTGATGCCGGCGGCTTCCCGCAGTTTGCGGAGCTGCCCACCGACCGCGATCCGAAGCGCTGTCGGACCGCGTTCGGCGACAAGCGAATCCACACGGCCGATCCGGACGGGCTCTGCCATCATGAGGTCTACTCCGATGCTCGACGATCACCGGCAGTGAGGGTATCAACCATCGAGAGCAGCTGGCCGAACATCAGGAATCACTGCCTCGTCGCGTACCGACACCGCGCCGAGTGCCATGCTACCGCTGATCACGCCAGATCGTCGAACTCTCCACTCTTCGCGCCGCGGAGAAACGCGTCGATTTCCGGGCGGGTGTAGACGAGCACCGCCCCTTCGGGATCACGCGAGTTCCGCACGGCAACCAGGCCATTGGACAAATCGGCCAATTCGACACAGTTCCCGCTGGGGTTGCTGAACGTGCTCTTGCGCCACACGGCTTCGGACAGGCGGCCGGCTGTGGTGGCAGTGGAATCGGTCATGACTGTCTCCAGGTTCGGTGGGGCCGAGCTCGGGCAGCGAGGGCCGGCACTCGGCGGGTCCGGATGAGCGAGCTGATGCCTACCTTCAGCTCTTGCATATGTTCGAGCAAATGTACTTGCATTTGAAACCGACGGTTTGAACGATAGCACGCGGGTTGGCTCGGATCGAGCCATCCGGAAAATCGGAAAAAACCAGCGCGACAAGGGCTTTTCCATTGACTCGTCATCTTTCGCGGGCCGCCGGAGCGGGCCGGAATCGAGCTCCGACCGGTCGGTTCTGTTCGAACCGGGGAAAACCAGCCGCCCCAGCGCCGCCGGCCTCCGGGCCCGTATCGAAGTGCGCATGGCCATCAACAATCCGGAAAGTGCGGCAGACTGCGGACCTGACGTCGGGTCTACCGGGCCGCAACGCAACTCGTTCCGCTCATACTCCGGACATTCGAGGACATGGGACGGTTTCAGGGCAGCCTGCGGGATCGGACCGGCGACGCCTGCACGACAGCCTGGCCCTCGCGTCACCTACCCGATCTGCCAAGGCGCACAACATGTCCGGCGCCACGCGAGTGTGCAGATGTACTTGCATTTGCTGTTTGCAGCGCCGTAAACTCGCTCGCACGACATGGCCGGACCACGCCGGAGCAGGCAGGCCGGAATCAACGGGGGGGCCGTGCCGGAAACTTGCTTCCGAATCTCTCGCAACGGTCGAAGGCATCCCATGAACCAACTGCTGCAGCATTCCGGTACATGCGATCACGCGGTGTCCGCACTCCGCGGTTCGAGCGCGGATCCGGCCGGTGACTGCGCCATCGAACCTCGGGAACTGACCCATCCCCGCGCTCGTGCCATTCTGTCCGCGCACGATCGTCATCTCGGTTGCCGGCAGTGGATCGCGGCGGCGGCATATCTGTCCGCCGGACTCGACGACGAATAGTCCGGCCGAGCTGTCAAGTCGGCTGGACGAACGAAAACCGGTCGCCGACACTCGCTTTCCGGATCAACGCGCACGGCCGGCTGTCGTCGGGGCGAATGCGCGATCTACCATGGTGACACTCGCACCACACCATCTGGCGGAACGAGCGCATCATGATATTTCTCGCGGTGCACGACGTCATAGTGGCCCAGGTCGGCAACCCGACGCCCGAGACTCCTCCGGCGGCGGACAAACTCCTGACCATGGTGCGCTACTTCACCTGGTTCATGCTGCTGTCCGGCACCACCGCGATCATCTTCGCGGGTGGCCGGTTCGCCTGGGAGAAGTGGAACGGCGGACCGCTGGAGTCACCGAAGATGGTGGCCGGCGCGCTGATCGGGGGAGTCGTGGCAACCAGCGCCGGCACCCTGATGAATTCGATTCTCGGGCAGTAACTTCCCGGCATTCCGAACGAATCGGGCGGAGCGGACCCATCGCCGCGCCTGCCCGTCGGTATAGGCTGGCCGGTCACGGGGCCGGCGCACAGCAGTGCCGTCCGATGGATCGGAAGGATGGGCCGGTGGCCGGCAGGCGGACCGATACGCGGGACCGGATCCGGTCGGTGGCGATGGAGCTGTTCTCGGCGAACGGTTACGAGCACACCTCGATCCGGGAGATCGCCGAACGGCTCGGCATCACCAAAGCGGCGGTGTACTACCACTTCCGGTCCAAGGAAGACATCGTCGTCAGCCTCGCCGACGATCTGCGGCACGGCATCGACGACATTCTGACCTGGGCCGCGGACCAGCCGCCCGGGCACGACACCGGCCGCGAGATCCTGCGCCGCTACGGCGCCGTCCTGCACCACACGGGGCGCGAGATGACCCGCTTCATGTACGAGAACCAACCGGCGTTTCGGCGGATGGGCGTGGGTTCGGCGCTGCGCTACCAGTTCCGGGCGGTCGCCGACGCCATGACCGCTCCCGATCACGAGCCACTGGCGGTCTTCCACGCCCGCCAGGCCCTGCTCGCCATCTCCTGGAGTGCCGCCATGATGGGCGATATCGACCTGACCGACGAGCAGTGCCGGCACGCCGCGGTCGAGGTGGCACTGGCGATCTACGATCGGCACTGAGCCGACGAATCCGGCGGCCGCACAGCGGGTTTCGGATCGGCTCTCGGCAATCGCGTTGCGCTACCGCACAATGGGAGCCGGGGGGCGATCGACCCGAGGACATCATGACCACACGCTGGACCCTGGCGGCAGCCGCGCTGATCGCGGCTCCCCTCGTGATATGTGGATGCTCCCACCAGAATTCCGCCCCGGTGAGTCCGGTCGCCCATCCGGTTCCGCCGGTCCGGCAAGGCGCTCCCGCCGTCGGCCCCGGACCGTCCGGTACGTACACCGTCGCCCCGCAGCCGGATCCCGGAAGCTGCCACTACCGGACCTCCGCTGCGGGACAACCACTTCCGGACCCGCACTGCACGCCCGGTGCGACCAACCCGAAGGTGACTCCGGAAACCGTCGCGTCCACGATCTGTGTCGGCGGCTACACCCGGTCCATCCGCCCACCCGCTGCCGTCACCGACCGGGAGAAGCAGGCCAACGCCCGCTCCTACGGCTACCCCGGCAACTTGCACGACGCCGAATACGATCACCTGATCTCGCTGGAACTCGGCGGCGACCCGAACGATCCCCGCAATCTGTGGGTCGAACCGCCCTCCCCCGACCACCGCCCCGGGTCCGGACCGAACAACCCCAAGGACGCGGTGGAGAATCAGCTCCACGCACTGGTCTGCTCCGGCGCGGTGCCCCTCGGCGCCGCCCAGGACGCCATCGCCGCCGATTGGACCACCGCCCTGGCCGCGGTCGGTCATCCGAGCGGAAAGTAGCCGAGCGGTAGGTCAGCCGGCGGTGGTTTCCCGACGCCGCACGAGGCGGTTCACCACCGGGTACGCGGCGCAGACCAGGACAGTCCACACCAGACCCACCACCAGCGCGGTGCGACCGCTGTCGGTCCAGAACAGCAGGATCACGACCAGGCCGAGGAAGGCCAGGGCCAGCACGGAGGTCACCGGCGCACCCGGCAGGCGGTAGTCGCTGGCCGGCAGGTCGCCGCGCCGGACTCGGGCGCGATAGATCAGGTGGCAGACCAGGATCATGCCCCAGACGAAGATGATGCCGATGGTCGACACCGAGGTGATGTAGTTGAACGCCTTGTCGGGCGAGATGACGTTGACGAGCACCCCGATCACCATCATCGCCGCCGACAGGATGATGCCCGCATACGGCACCCGCCGGCTGCTGAGACCCGAGAGCGCGACCGGCGCCTCCCCCCGCAACGACAGGCTGCGGACCATCCGCCCGGTGGAGTAGATACCGGAATTGCACGACGACAGCGCCGCGGTGAGCAGCACGAAATTGATGATGCCCGCCGCGCCCGGGATTCCGATCTGCTCGAAGACCTCGACGAACGGGCTGCGCCCGGAATGGAAGACCCGCCAGCTCGACACCGACATGATCACCACCAGCGCCCCGACATAGAACAGCCCGATGCGCAGCGGCAGCGAGTTGATGGCCCGGCGCAGCGTGCGTCGCGGATCGGCCGCCTCCCCCGCGGTCACGCCCACGAGTTCCACGCCCACATACGCGAACAGCACGATCTGCAAGGCCAGCAGCGCCTGGCCGAACCCGTTCGGGAAGACGCCGCCCTCCGCCCAGAGGTTGGTCACGGTCGGATCCGGGGCGTGGCCGAAGCCGAAGATGAGCACGCCGATCCCGATGACGATCATCGCGACGATCGCGGTCACCTTGATCGCGGAGAACCAGAACTCGCCCTCGCCGAACAGCTTCACCGAGATCAGATTCGCCGCGAACAGGACACCGAGCACGACCAGCGCGGTCAACCATTCGGGGACGGCGAACCAGTACTTGACGTATTTTCCGGCGACGGTGATCTCCGCCATGCAGGTCGCCACCCACACCGCCCAGTAGGTCCAGCCGGTGACGAAGCCGGCGAACCGCCCGAGGAATTCGTGGGCGTATTCACCGAAACTGCCCGACACCGGCCGGTAGGTCAGCAGCTCCCCGAGCGCCCGCATGATCACGAAGATCGCCAGGCCCGCGGCGAGATAGCACAGGATCAGCGCCGGGCCGGCCTGTTCGATGGCACCGCCCGCGCCGTAGAACAGTCCGGTGCCGATCGCACCACCGATGGCGATCATCTGGATGGTTCGCGGGTTCAGGCCGCGCTGATAGCCCTCTTCACCCGCGGCCGTGAGCGCTGCCGCGCCCGTCGCCTCCGGTTTCCGCTCGGTCGTCATATCGGAGCACCGTACCGGGTCGCCGCCGGGGCGCGAGCGCAGCGACCCCGTCGTGAACCACATCACAGGTCTTGTCCGCATTTGCTTGTGAGCGCACAATCATTGTGTGCCCACAAGTAACTCCGTGCCGAGCTCTCGCCGCAAGACGATCGTGCTGGTGACGTGCTGCCTCAGCCTGCTGATCTCGTCGATGGACGCGACGATCGTCAATCTCGCGATTCCGACGATCCGTACCGAGATGGCCGCGCCGCTGTCGCGCCTGCAGTGGATCGTCGACGTCTACACGCTGACCCTCGCGAGTCTGCTGATGCTCTCCGGGGCCACCGCCGACCGCTTCGGCCGCAAGCGCATGTTCCGGATCGGGTTGAGCGTCTTCGCCTTCGGCTCGCTGCTGTGCAGTGTGGCGCCGAATATCGACATGCTGATCGGCGCCCGATTCGTCCAGGCGGTGGGCGGCTCGATGCTCAACCCGATCGCGATGTCGATCATCACCACGGTCTTCACCGGCCGGGTCGAGCGGGCGCGGGCCGTCGGCGTCTGGGGTGCGGTGGTCGGCATCTCCACCGCACTGGGCCCGATGGTCGGCGGCGGCCTGATCGACGCGCTCGGCTGGCAGTCGGTGTTCTGGATCAATTTGCCCATCTGCGTGGTGGCGCTGATCCTCACCACGATCTACGTGCCGGAATCCAAGTCGACCACCGCCCGCGGGATCGATCCGCTGGGCCAGGCGCTGGCCGTCGTGGTCATGTTCACCCTGGTCTTCGGTCTGATCGAGCATCGCCCGGCGATCCTGGCGGTGACCGCCGTCGCGCTGGCCGGGTTCGTCCTCGTCGAATCGCGGCACCGGTCGCCGTTCATCGATCTGCGCTTCTTCCGCAGCGTGCCGTTCTCCGCGGCCACCCTCACCGCGGTGTGCGCGTTCGCCGGACTCGGGGCGTTCCTGTTCAGCGCCTCGCTGTATCTGCAAGGCGTGCGGCATTATTCGGCGGTGCACACCGGACTGCTGTATCTGCCGATGGCGCTGGGCATGCTGATCTGTTCGCCCCTGTCGGGACGATTGGTGGGGCGGTACGGGACCCGGCCGTCCCTGGTCGCGGCCGGAATTCTGATGACCGTGGCGGCGATGCTGCTCACCACGCTGCGGGCCGGCACACCGATCTGGCAACTGATCGTGATGTTCGCCGTCTTCGGCGCCGGCTTCGGTGCCGTGAACGCGCCCATCACCACGGCCGCGGTCAGCGGGATGCCGCTCGACCGCGCCGGAGCCGCCTCCGCGGTGGCCTCCACCAGCCGTCAGGTCGGTGTCAGTGTCGGTGTGGCATTGTGTGGCCTGCTCACCGGGGCGGGATTGTGGTGGGTGGTCGCCGCACTCGCGGCGAGCATCGTGGTCCTGGGCATCGGCGCCAACACCGGATGGGCGCTGCGGTCGCGTGACCGGATCACGCCCCTGCTCGACAACAAGGTGCCCGCCCATGCCGGATGACGAACTCGCCCCCACTCCCGACGAGGTGTGGCGGCTGCTGACCGACGTGGTCAAGGACACCCGCGACGCGTGGAAGCGCGCGGTGGTGGAGCGAACGGGTATGCCGTTCAGCAGAACTCGCGTGCTGCGGCGGTTGCTGCCGGGACCGCTGCCGCTCAAGGAGCTGGCCCGGGCCGCCGCGATGGACGCGCCCGCCACCACGGTCGTGGTCAACGATCTCGAGGCGCGCGGGCTGGTCTCGCGCGAGATCAGCCCCGACGACCGCCGCTGCAAACTCGTCACGATCACCGCGGCCGGCCGCGACGTCGTCGAGTACGCGATGGCGACACCGGACCCGGCCCCGCCGTCCGTCGCGGCGCTGTCGGCCGAGCAGTTGCGGACCCTGCGCGATCTGCTGCGACTCCTCTAGGCTCGGAACGTGGCCGAAGAGACAACACCGGAGTGGGCGCCCGGCCTGTCGTCGGGTTTCGAACTCGGCACCGACGGGCCGCGGGTGATCATGGTCGGCATCGACGGTTCCGATGCCTCGTGGCGGGCGGCGGCCTATGCCGCCGGCCTGGCCCGCCGCCAGAACTCGCTGCTGGCAATGGTTTACGTCCAGCCCTGGATGGCGATGGCCGGCGCCTACGGGGTGGATGTGCAGGGCGCGACCGCGGAGATGGCCGAGGATCTGGCCCGGCAGGTTCGTGAGCACGCCGAGAAGGTCAAGGACGTCTACCGCACGCGCTGGAAGTTCATCACCCGCCGCGGCGATCCGTTCACGGTGCTGGCCGAGGCCGCCGACGAACTGAAGGCCGACGGTGTGGTGGTCGGCGCTTCCGAGAAGGCCGGGCATCGAATTGTCGGGTCGGTCGCGGTGCGTCTGGTGAAAGCGGGGCGCTGGCCGGTTACTGTCGTGCCCTGAGGCCCGTCGGCGTCCCGGGTGATTGGGACGCGACATCGGGGGAACCCGCCGGAACGAGACCGTTGAGGAAAGGGTTTTCACTATGTTGATTCGCCGCCTTGCCCGACCGCTGCTGGCATCGGTATTCGTCGTCGACGGGGTCGACACCCTGATGCATCCGGAGCCGCGGACACAGGCCGCCACCACCCTGGTATCTCATGGAGAACAGCGCCTACCGGATTCGGTGTCGGCGAAACTGCCCGCCGACCCGGCGAAGGTGGTGCGGATCAATGCCCTCGTGCGGGTCGGTGCGGGGACGCTGCTGGCGCTCAATCGCGCACCGCGGATCTCGGCACTGGCGCTCGCGGTGAGCGTGGTGCCCGCGACCGTCACCGAGCAGGACTTCTGGAACGAGTCCGACGCCCAGCAGCGCGCCGCGAAACGCACCGCGTTCCTCAAGGATGTGGGGCTGCTGGGCGGTCTGCTGATCGCCGCTGCGGATACCGAGGGCAAACCGTCACTGGGCTGGCGGGGCCGTCGCGCCGCGCGCAAGGCCGCCGCCGCGCTGCCGTTCACCGCGACCACCGCCGACACGGTGCGAGATCGCTTGCAGCAGCAGGCCGTTCGCGGTCGTGAATTGGCCTCGGTGGCCGCCGACAAGGGCGCGGATCTGGCCGCGGTGGCGCAGTCGCGCGGTGCCGAACTGGCGTCGGTGGCGCAGTCGCGCGGCGGCGAACTCGCCGAGGCGGCCCGCGAACACGGTAGCGAATGGGCCGATCTCGCGCGCAGCCGCGGCGCCGAACTGGCCGGCACCGCGCTGGACCGCCGCGGCGATTGGGCCGACGCGGCCAAGCGCCGCGGGGCCGATCTGGCCGGCTCGGCCCGTGAACACGGCGAAGAATGGGCCAAGCTCGCCAAGCGCAAGGGCGCCGAACTCGCCGACAACACCGGCGATCACCGCGGTGACTGGGCCGATCTGGCCAAGAGCCGCAGCGCCGAATGGGCGGAAGCGGCGCGCGAACACGGCGGGGAATGGGCCGAGGTCGCCAAACAGCGGGGTTCGATCTTCGCGCGCCGAGCGCGCGAACGGGCCGAAAAGGCCGCCGAACTCGCCCGCGAACGCGCCGAGAAGGCCGCCGAAACCGCCCGTGACCGCTTGGCCGACGCGCGGCAATAGTCGCCGGACCGGCGCCTTCCTCCCCGGCCCCGGATCAGCTGCCGGTGAGGAAGGCGCCGATTTCGGCGGCGACGACCTCGGGTCGATCCAGCATCGACAGCACATAGGCGTCATCGATCTCGACCAGCCGTCCGCGCGGCAGCAACTCGGCCAGACGTCGCCCGTGCGCGCGCGGCATCGCCTTACCGGCCGAGGACCACAGCACCAGCGCGCGGCCCGGAAAGTTCCGCAGCGCTTCGGTATCGGCGACGAGCTGGGCTCGGGGCGGCAGCACCCGGCCGTACTTGCGTACGTCACGGCCGATCGCCCGGTTGCGCAGCGCCGGCTCGGTCCAGCCACGCATCAGCTCGTCCGGCACCGGCCGGCGGGCCATCTGACCATAGATCAGCGGTGACCGGCGCAGCAGGCCGATCCGCAACTGGCGCAGCACGATCGGCAGCGCGCCGGGCACCCGCAGGGCGAACGCGGCGAGCTTGCCGGGTAGCCCCGGGGGGAAGTTCTCGAAGGCCTCGCACGGCAGCACGATCAACTGTGCCACCCGTTCGTCGAGACCGTAGGCCGTGAGGAACAAGCCACCGCCCCAGTCCGAATGCACCAGCGTCACGTCCCGCAGGTCCAGGGCCGCAAGGAAATCCGCGATCACCACATTCATACCGCGCATGCTCAGATCGGCGTCCGGGTGCATGGGTTCCGGGTGGGCGCCCAGCGGCAGGTCCGGGCGAATGTAGCGAAAACCGCTGGGCAGCAGAGGCAGCACGCGATCCCAGACGGTGTGGTCGATCAGCAGCCCGTGCAGCAGGACCACCGCCGGGCCCTGCCCCTGTTCGACGTAGTGGATCGGGCCCGCGGGAATCCGGACGACCGGCATACTGCCCACCTTTCGCATCACGCGACCACCCGGCCACGCCGGTGACGCGCTCGGCCGGTACCAGGGTCGGCGGAAACCGCCCTCGATCTGCTAGAACATACGCTCTAGAGCGTATGCTCTAGTATGGGAGGATGTCCGAGACCATGTCAAGCCCCACCGCGGAACGCATCGTCACCGCGACGGCCGAACTCATGCGCCGGCAGGGGTACGGCGCGACCAGCGTCAAACAGATCACCGCGGCCGCCCACGCGCCCATCGGCTCGCTCTATCACCACTTCCCGCAGGGCAAAGTGCAGATCGCGGCCGCCGCCCTGCGCACCAGCGGCGCCGCCTACATTCAGCTGCTGCCCCTGCTGATGGACCCGGAACCCGACCTGCGCGCCGCCGTGATCGCCGCCTTCGACGCAGCCGCCGCGACCATCGAGGAGTCGGACTGGATGAACATGTGCCCGGTCGGCACGGTGGCCGGGGAAGTCGCCGACAGCGAACCGGCGCTACGCGAGGTGACCGCCGAGGTGATGGATTCCTGGATCACGCAGGGCGCCGCGTACTTCCGGGCCCGCGGCCTCGCCGAGCCGGCGGCCCGCACGTTCGTGGTCGCCCTCCTCGGCGCACTGGAGGGCGCGTTCATTCTCAGCCGCACGCTGCGCACCACCACGCCGATCACGACGGCCGGACGCGCCATGGCCGCATACCTCGACGAACTGTCGGCGGCCGAATCGGCCACCCCCGCAGCGGGACTCGACGACCGGACGATCAGCCGACAGTGAATTCCGGGGTGGTCCCGGTGAATCCGGTGATCGCCCCACCGCCGTCGCGCCGATCGCCGAAATAGCTGATCCGGTAGCGGCCGGTATCGGCATCGCCGGGGATGGTCCAGTGCACGGCGACGACCGAGGCGGCCGGCTGCCCGGGCGGACGCGACCAATGCAGCTCGGTGCACCAGTCGTTGTCGTCGAAGACGGGCCGCCACTGCCCGCCCCGCTCCTGCTGTACCTCGAAATAGGTTGCGCCGGTGCGGAAATCGTTGTTCGGATGAGCGCCGCAGAACTCGACGGTCACGGTGTCGCCGGGGCGGTAGGCCGGCTTCGGGGCGGTGACGACCTCACCGAAGGAACGACCGGCCACCGGCAGATCGGCGGGCACCGGCGGGAGCAGATCCGGTTGCGGGCCCGAGGTCCAGTCCAGCGGTGCCGGGCCTCGGCCCAGGTCGACGCGGGCGGCGACGGCTCGGGCCAGCCGATCGAATTCCTGCACGTAGGCCGGCAGCGTCCATCGTCCGTAGAGGGTTTCCCCGCCCTCGTACTGCTGCACCTCGTACTCCTCCGGGGTGGTGACGTAGCCGCAGTAGCCGTTCGAATACCCTTGCAGCAGCACGTTTTCCAGCGGCACCGACAGCGCCTGCGCCACCACCCGGCGGATCCGCAGACCGGAGACCACGGTGTATTCGGCGGGTCCGGAAGCCAGCACCAGATCACCGATGCGCAGAATCTGGATCGGCACCGTGAGCGGCACCCACGGCCGCGGCGGCAGTACGCCCAGCGGCGCCACGATCAGCTTCGGCGCCTGCACATCCCGCATCCACTGCTCGACCGGGCCGTCGAGCCCGCCGAGCGCGGCCACCACCGGATTGGCGTCGCCTTCTTGCAGGAACGACAGCTGGGTCTTCCAGTTGTCCTCCGAGCTCGTGGCGGCCGCCGCCGCACCCATCATCGCCGGTGCCGTGCGCGCGGGTTTGCCGTCGGGCGTATAGGCGCCGTCGATGGCGAGATCGCCCATGTTCAGATACCGCAGTGCCGCATCCACTCCCCCACTGCGCATCGGGCGGGCGGCATCGAACGCGGCACGCCCGGCGCGGTATTGGCGTTCGCCGATCAGTGCGCAGTTGAGCCGGTTGTCCTCGGTCGGCCCGGACGGATGCCACGGTGTCAGACCGAGGTTCGGGGTCATGTCCCCGGCATTGGTCTGGGCGAAGGCGGCCACGAATCCCGGCGCGCCGGCGTCGCGCCGCACCCCCATCTCGTCGTGCTCCCAGCGGTAGCTGGCGTAGCCCTTGTTGTCGGCCGAGATCAGGGTGTTCGCGTCGGTCAGCGAGGTGCCGTGGGTGGCGAACCAGGTGATCGCGCCGATATCGCGGTTCCCCTGCCGCAGCCGCAGCACCGTGACCTGCGGGTCGATGGCGTTCGGGAATTCCGATCGATCCTCGGGCGGATTGCGGTCGAAGGCGATGCGGGACCGGTTGGCCGACGCGTCGTGGAGTTCGCCGTGACCGAGCGACAGCGTGCCGGGCGCCAGATTCTCGTGCGCGGCCACCAGCGCCGCCACGATGCCGTCCACCTCGGCCTGATGGGAATTGTTCCGAAAGCCGTAGGCGGCAAGGGAATAGGCGTATTCGCGCGCGGTACCACCGCAGGAATTGTGGTTGTGGGTGGCGTTGAGATTGACGTTGCGCTCGGTGTAGAGCGAGCCGAAGCGCTGCGCCAGACGCTGCATGACGGCCAGGTGGACCGACTGGAACAGGCAGGCGATATCGGCGTTGACGAAGGCGACGCGCTCGCCGGTGGCGCGGTCGACCACGATGTAGGCCCGGGCCCAGGTCCGCATCAGCAGGCCCGTCGCGACCTGATCCAATTCGGAGTAGCCCATCATGCCCTGCCCGGCGACCGCGCCGGTGACATCGGCGATCCCGGCGCCGACCAGATATCCGGTGCCCCCGTCGGTGCCGTCCCCGGGCGCGGCGGCCGCGGAACCGGGGACCGCCACCCCCGCCGCGATCGCGGCACTCACGGTGCCGGCCAGCATCGATCGCCGGGTAAACGTCACTGATCGCTCCTTCGACTCCGGCCGCGACGCTGCGGCCGCCTGGTCCATCGGTGTGCACCGGAGACTACTGGTCATTCGTCCAGTACGCTAGACCTGACGGCCCCGCGATATCACTCGATCGGCGCGGTCAGTGGCAGCGCGATCACCGAGGTGCCGACATGGACCGTGAACGCGCCGGGTTCGACGGCCCAGCCGTCGCCGGCCCAATGTTGGAAGGCTCGCTGCGGCAAGGCGATCCGAATGCGGCGGCGGCCGCCGGGTTCCGCGGTCACCGTGGCGAAGGCGGCCAGCCAGCGCACCGGACGCTCGACCGCGCTGTCCTCCCGCGAGAGATAGACCTGCACCACCTGCTTACCGGTGCGTTCGCCGATATTGGCCACGGTCACCTCGACCTCGTGGCCGTCGACGGTGAGATCGCTCAATTCCCACACCGTGTAACCGAGCCCGTGCCCGAACGGATAGGCCGGTTGCACGCCCGCGCGCAACCATGCCCGATAACCGATGTGCACCCCCTCGTCGTAGCCGAGCGTGCCGTCGGGGCCCGGGACGACCTCACGCACCGGAACATCCGCCAGACGTTTCGGCCAGGTGGTGGGCAGCCGGCCGCCCGGCTCCACGGCGCCGGTCAGCACATCGGCCAGGGCGGAGCCGAATTCCTGCCCCGGGAACCAGGTCAGCAGCACGGCCGCCACGTCCTCACGCCACGGCATCTCCACGGGTGCACCGGAATTCACCACCACCACGGTGCGTGGATTCACCGCGGCGACCGCCGCGACCAGTTCGTCCTGGCGTCCGGGCAGGGCGAGCGTGGTGCGATCGCGCCCCTCGCTCTCCAACTGTTCGGTGGTACCGACCACCACCACCGCCACCTCGGCACGTCGCGCGGCCTCGATCGCGGCGGCGAACTCGTCTTCGGGCGCGCGCCGCGGGCGGGCGACGACCAGTGCGGCGCCGAGGATCATGCCCAGCCCCGCGGCGCCCTCCGCCGCGGCGGCGACGGTGATCCGCACCGCCACCTCCTGCCCGGCGGCGAGTTCGCGCTCGACGTACCGCTGCGGCGGATCCAATAGGGCGGCAACGGGATCGGAGCCCTCGAAGGCGATATCGGTATCGACGACGACCACGTCGTCGAGCTCGACCAGCACATGCCCGAGCGCCGCCACCCCGATCCGCCAGCTGCCGGCGGTATCGGCGCGCAGCCGGGCCCGCAGTTCGATGGCGGTGGCGGAGGCGGCATTCGGATCACCGAACAGCACCAGCCGTCCGGCGGTCCGGTGCTGCACATCCAGCACCCGCTCGCCGTCGAGGTAGCGCAGGGACAGGCCCGCGGTTCCGGTGTCCGGATCGGTCGCCAACTCGAGCGGGACCGGAATCGGATCGTCGCTCGAACGCACGCCGGGTGTGTATCCGACCGGAAGCACCGCCGCCAGACCCTCGACCGGAGTGACGGTGTGCGTCGGAATCACGGTGGCGCTACCGCCGCCCTGATACCGCGGCTCCGCGGCGGCGGGCCCGAGTAGCGCGACGCCCGTCTCCGGTGCCAGCGGCAGCACACCGTCGTTGTGTACCAACACCATCGCGGCCGCGGCGGCGCGGCGTACCAGTTCCCGGGCCCGCTCGTCGGAGAAGGTCACGCCGTCGCGGACCACGGGCGCGACGCCCGGCTCCGGCGCCAGCCCGCCCACCCGGTCGGCGAAACGCAGAATGCGACGAACCTTGTCGTCGATCGCGGATTCGGGGACGATGCCCGCCTCGACCGCGTCGGCGAGCGCCCGGCCCCACAGCGGCGAGGGGCCGGGCATACACAGATCGGTGCCTCGCGCCGCACCCTCGGTACTGCGCACCGCGGTCCAGTCCGAGACCACCACGCCGTCGAATCCCCAACTGCCCTCGAGTGGTTCGTCCAGCAGCGGCGATTCCGTCATCGTCGTCCCGTCGACGCTGTTGTACGCGGCCATCACCATCCAGGCGCCGGCCTCCACCGCACGTTCGAACGGGTACAGGTACACCTCGTGCAGCACGCGCGTGGCCACCCGCACGTCGACGGTGAAGCGGTCGGTCTCGGAATCGTTGGCCACGTAGTGCTTCGGGCAGGCGGCGACACCGTGGGCCTGCACGGCACGAACGTAGGCGGCCGCGATCTCGGCGGTGAGCATCGGATCCTCCGAGAAGCATTCGAAATGCCTTCCGCCCAGCGGGGTTCGGTGCAGATTCACCGTGGGGCCGAGCACCGCGTGGACCTTCTTGCGCCGGGCCTCGGCCGCGATCAGCGCGCCGATCTCGGTCAGCAGGTCCCGGTCCCAGGTGGCCGCCAGGGCGGTACCCGAGGGCAGGCTCACCGAGGGGTCGCGTTCGTCCCAGTTCTCGCCGCGGACACCGGAAGGGCCGTCGGATATCGGCATCTCGCTGAGCCCGATCGCGGGATCGCCCGCGGTGCGGAACATTCCGGCACCGGAGATGAGTCGTAGTTCGGCCGGCAGATCCAACTGCTTCATCAGCTGCTCGATCCGGTCGTCCATCGGCTGCCCCGTTTCGTCTCGACTGCGCGTCGGCCTCGACGCTACGCCGACGTCGCGGCCACACGCCGACAATCCCGGCGCGCGTCGGCGGCTACCGCAGCCGCAACCGCACGGCGGCTACCGCAGCCGCAACCGCACCATCGGCAGCGTGTCGACCGGCGCGCCGGTCGCGCGCTCGATCACCGCCCGCAGGTTCGCCCATGCTGCCGGATGTGCGCGCCGGTACTGCTCGAGGGCCGCGGCGGAATCCGCGGCATTCATGGACTCGGCGCGGCCCGGCACCGCGCGCCGCAGCCCGGTCCACACCCGCACCTCCGGCCGCGCCTCGATATTGCGGTACCACTGCGCACGCACGCCGAATCCGGAGGCGACGACGTAGTCCGTGGGCGCGGGATGGTCGACCACCTCCAGCACGACGTAGCGCTTCGCCCCGCTGCTGCGGCCGATATGTTCCATCATCAGCAGCCGCCGCCCGAAGAGGAAGCCGAGCCCGGCTCGGTAGAGCGCGATCGGGGCGCGGGCCAGAGCGCGGGTGCGCAGAGCCCGGGCACCGAGCGCCGCCGCGGTATCGGCCAGGGTCATGACTTCTCCTTACCGATATCGAGTTCGCACACGTTCGGGTCGATCGGCCGGTGAAGTATAACTCCGTGCCGACCCGCAGCCGATCGATTACCGCAGCTACCGCCTGCGGCACGACCCACCGGACCGGGAACCGGCGCGCGTGTGGAGTTGGTCCCGGGTCCGGCCGGTGTGATAGGGAATTGTCGTGTCATGCACCCCTTCCGTTCAGACCGCCGACACCGCCGGGCCGCCATGTCCGCGCCGGTGAGTGAGGCGGCCACCGAACGGGACCGGGCGGTGGAATACCGGCACGATCTGGACGGGTTGCGGGGCCTGGCCATCGCCTTGGTGGTGGTCTTCCACATCTGGTTCGGCCGGGTTTCGGGCGGGGTGGACATCTTCCTGGTGCTGTCGGGCTACTTCTTCACCGGTTCGCTGCTGCGCCGGGCCGGGTCCGGTGCGGCGGTCGGGATCGGCACCACCCTGCAGCGAACGGCGCGCCGGTTGCTCCCGGCGCTGGTCGTGGTGCTCGGCGCCGTCGTCGTGGCGACGGTCACCCTGCGACCGTTCACCCAGTGGGGTGATCTGGCCGGTCAGACCCTGGCGTCACTGCTCTACTACCAGAACTGGCGACTGGCACTGACCTGGTCGGACTATCTCGCCGCCGATCCGTCTGTGAGCCCGCTGCAGCATCTGTGGTCGATGTCGATCCAAGGCCAGTACTATCTCGCGGCGCTGCTGGCGGTCGCGGCGACGGTGGGGATATGCCGTCGCCTCGGGCGCACCGAGCTGATCCGCCCCGTGCTGGCCGTGGTGATCACCATCACCGCGATCGCATCGTTCCGGTACGCCGCGCACGGCTCGGCCACCCATCAGGGCTGGAACTACTACGATTCCGCGGCCCGCGCCTGGGAGCTGCTGGTCGGCGCCGGATTGGCGCTCGCCGCCGGTTCGATCCGCCTGCCGCGGGCCGTGCGCGCCCTGCTGGCCGCCGCGGGCCTGGCGGTGGTCGCGGTCGGCGGGTGGATCACCGACGGCGCCAACCAGTTCCCCGGCCCGCCCGCGCTGTTGCCGGTGGGCGCGGCGGTGGCGCTGATCCTGGCCGGCGCCGGCATCTCCGCAGCACAGCGCCCGCGTCTGGTGCGCATGCTCGCCGCGCGCCCGCTGGTTCGCCTCGGCGATCTGGCCTATTCGCTGTATCTGTGGCACTGGCCGGTGCTGATCTTCCTGCTGGCCGAGCGCGGCGGATCGCGGGCGGGTGTGGGCGGCGGGCTGGCCGTCGTGGCGATCTCACTGCTCCTGGCCGCGGCCACCTACCGCTATATCGAGCAGCCGCTGCGGATGCAGCAGCCGAAACCGCACAATTCGGCGCCGATGTTCGGGCCGCGGTATCGGCGGACCGCGGCCGTCGCGCTGGCGGTGACCGCGGCCGTGGTCGCCTCGGCCGCGGTGACCTGGAGTGCCGTCGTGCAGACCCATCCGCCGCGCCCGGTCGGCGCCCTCGACCCCGTGCGGTATCCGGGCGCGGAGGCACTGGCCGCGGGCGCGCCCGTCCCGCAGGCACGCATGCGGCCCACCCTCTACGAGGCGCCGGCCGAACTTCCCAGCCCGACCGTCGACGGCTGCATCGCGGACTGGGATCACCGCGAGGTGGTCACCTGCACCTACGGTGTCGCCGATGCCCAGCACACGCTCGCGGTGGTCGGGAACTCCCACGCCGAACACTGGATGCCGGCGCTTCAGCAGCTCGCCGAACAGCATCGCTTCCGCATCCTCGTGCATCTGAAGATGGGTTGCCCGCTGACCCTCGACCAGAACGCCATGTACAAGGGGGAACCGAACCCCGACTGTCGGGACTGGTCGCGGGAGGTCATCGACCTGCTGGGCGCCGAACGACCCGATTGGGTGTTCACCACCGGCACCCGCCCGGTCGACGCCGGTGGCGACGAAACCCCGCCCGATTATCAGGACGTGTGGAAAGCCCTGTCCGACAAAGGGATCAAGGTGATCGCCATCCGCGACACACCGTGGTTGCGTCGCGACGGAGTGCGTTATCGCGCCATCGACTGCCTCGCTCGCCACGGCGACCGGATCAGTTGCGGCATGCGCCGCGCCGACGCCCTGGCGCCGGTCGACCCCGCCCTGGACGCCGCGGCGGCCTTTCCGAACGTGTTCCCGGTCGATCTGACCGACGCCGTCTGCGAACGCGACGTCTGCCCGGTCGAGATCGGCAATATCCTCGTCTACCACGACGAGCATCACTTCACCGCGAGCTACGCGCGCTCGCTCGCGCCCGAACTCGGCCGGCGGTTACAGCCGTTGCTGGGCTGGTGGTGAGCGTGGCCATCGGGGGACGATCAGCCGACGAGACCGGATGGGTCACCCGCTGCCACCCCGATCCCTCCGGCCGGAACTGAGTCAGCCCGATCCCCGAATCCGGGATGTCGAGCCGGTGCAGCAGGGTGGCGATGACCTGCCGGCTCATCACGGCCAGCTCGTGCGTCGGGCGGTTGCGATGGTGCCGTACCCCCAGATCGGCCTCACCGATGGCGTCGCGGCCGAACCGGCGCCACGCGTCGAGCAGGATGCCGATCTCGACGCCGTAGCCGGGCGCGAACGGAATTCCGGTGAGCAGCTCCCGGGTGGCCGCGTATTCGCCACCGAGCGGCTGGCGCAGATCGGCCAGCTCGGGGGCGAGCGCGGTGAGCAGGGGCCGCGCCACCAGCTGGGTGACCCGGCCGCCGCCGTCGCTGTCGCCGTGCGGGTCGTCGCCGAGGGGACGCCGGTAGAACCCTTTGACCAAATGCAGGCGCGGGTCCCGCAGCAGCGGACCGATCAGGGCCGGGACGAACCCCGGATCGGGGTCGTGCAGGTCGGAATCGATGAAGACGACGATGTCGCCGATCGTGACGGCCAATGACCGCCACAGCACCTCCCCCTTACCCGCCCGCACCGCGACGCGGGGCAGCGCCTGTTCCCGGGTGTAGACGGCATCCGCGCCGGCCGCGACCGCCCGGGCGATGGTGTCGTCGGTCGAGCCGGAGTCGACGACGACCAGTTCGTCGACCAGGCCGCCGACCAGATCTCGGATCGAGGCGATCACACCGGTGATGGTGTCGCGTTCGTTCAGCGCCGGAACCACCACCGAAATCCTGCGCTCCCCCTTGTCCCGGATCAGCTCGGCGACGTCGAGAACCCGTGCGGGGCACGGTCGTTCGGCAGTGTGTGCGGAATACGACATGGCTATCTCCTCAGATTCCCGGGTCCATAACATCGGTGGTCAGCAAGGGCCAGAGGCGATCCCAGGTGTCGCGGGGGCCGCTGCACCGCCACAGCGTCACGTGCGCGTCGATGCCGGGAAACCCGTGCGGATCGTCGAGCCGCTCCACCGGCTCGACGGTGGCGAACACGCGAGTCAATCGGCTCTCGGCGGCGTCGGTGTCGACGGAGACGATCGTGGTGGTGCCGGCGTCGGGGTGACCGAACTCGGCGAAGCCCCGGTTCGGGCTGTAGACCGGCGGCAGGTCGGGTCCGCCGAGCCGGCTCAGCGCCGCTGCCTGCCAATAGGTTCGGGTCAGGATCGCGGTCTGTGCGCGGTCCGTACCGGATCGCCCGACCGCGCGGACCACCCCGGCGACCAGATCGTTCCAGCCGGTGGTGCCGGATACCCGCATGCGCGTGGACAATTCGGCCCGCGTGGTCACCACGTCCGGCTGCCCGCCCGACGGGAACCCCAGCACCACGGTCGCCGCGATCGCGACCGAGGTCGTCGCCGCGGTCGCCACGCCCGCCCGCCACCACCGCACCGGCCACCGCCGTACCGTCACCACGGCGCCGGCTGCGAACAGCGCCGGCAGCAGGCCGGCCGCGTAGTAGGGACGCCCACCCGTCACCGCCACGAACAGCACCACGAGGACGGCGGCGACCGCGAGGAATCGGTACGGCCGCAACTCGGTGAGCAATCCATGCGTGCCACAACCGATCAAGACGACTCCGAGAACTCCGGCCATCAGCACCAGTTGCATCGGCAGCCCGGCGGTGCCGCCGGTCGCCGCCTGCTGTTCGGCGCGGATCACTGCGCCCATCGCCAGTTGCGGCCAGTCGTGTCGCCACTGCCACAGCAGGGCGGGCGCCGCGGAGACGCCGGCGATACCGGCGGCGATCCACAGTGCGGGACGGCGCACGAGAGTCCGCGGCCCGCAGCAGCCGAACCCGATGCCGAGGGCGACGGCGAACACCGGCAGCAGCAGCTTCACCTGCAGATCGATCGCGGCCACCGCGCCGGCGACCACCAGCAGCCGGTCGGCGCGCAGCCGCACCCACCGCACCAGCAGCCAGATCACGATCGCGGTCGCCGTGCTGTCGAGGGCGAAGGTGGACAGCGATGCGGTCTGGGTGATCAGATACGGGCAGCTCGCATAGCCCAGCGCGGCGAGGATCCGCGCGCCGCGCCCGCCGCCGAATTCGCGTGCCAGCCAGGCCGTCACGAGCACGGACATCGTCCCGGCGAGAACGGCCGGCAGCCGCAGCAGGGTGCGGGAGCCGGGGGCGAGCGTATCGGCGGCCCGCGCGAACATCGGGATCAGGGGTCCCTGATCGACGTAGCCGGCCGCCGGGTGGTATCCGGCGACGACGAAGTACAGCTCGTCGCCGAACCAGTCGTAGCGCGCCGCGCGCACCAGCAGGACAGCGGTGGTCACGACCACGATCAGGACCGGAACGCCGGCTGGGGCCGGAAGTCGCACCGCGCCAAGGGCTTTCGTGGCCCGGAAGCGCAGCTCGGCGGGCCCGCTCACACCCACCCCACCGGCCACCGGGTCGTCACGGTAACGCGGCTCCGACACGTTCGGCGCCGGCGACCTCGCGGCAGAGCTCGGTCAAGGTCGCCAGGTAGGTCGTGATCGCCTCGTGCGCTCGCGGGGTATCGGGGAAGACCATGCTCAGCGTCGTGACGTCGGGGAAGCGGTTCACCCACAGATAGACCTCACTGGAGCTGGCCCGATTGCCGTAGAGCCCGCCGTTGATCCGATCGAACATCTGCGCGCCCGCCATCCGGCGCACGTCGACGTAGGACACCATCGGCGCCGAGAACCCGAGCGTTGTCCGGATTCGCGGATCGTCGGCGGCCAATTCCAGGACCCGATGGATCGGGACGTCGGCCAACTCCTTCGCCGCGTCGGCCTGCGTCTGGGCCCGTCCGACCAGCGAGGTGAACGTATCGCCGGGACGCACCGCCACCGCGACCGGTACCAGGCCGGTGTACCACCCGATCGACCCCTGTTCCCCCGGCGTGCTGCGGGTGTTGACCGGGGTGAAGACGAAATACCGCTCCCGCCCGGTCAGGAGGAATTCGGTGCGGGCGATGGCCGCGAACAGTCCCCCCAGGAACTTGCCGCCGAATTCCTGGCACACCTGCTCGAACCGCACCGCCTCGGACTCCTCGAACAGCGGCACGGTGATCTGCGCGCCGCGGGTGAATCCCGCGGTACCCGGCGCCACACCGAGATCCATCGGGAACGACGGCACCGAACCGCCGTGCCGGACCAGCAGTTCCAGCCACCGGCGCACCGGCGACGAATCGACCGTCAGCGCCGCGTTGTGGTTCAGTTCCCGCGCGCAGTACGCCAGATGGCCGTCCACCGGTTCGATCGGCACCTGCCCGCCGGACAGTTCGTTGCCGTAGAGCATCAGCAGATCCACGCACGACAGCGCCTGGCCGACGCCGTCGGTGTGCAGATGGTCGACGGCCGCGTAGACGGTGAACGAATCGCCCCGGTCGATCACGCCGAAACCGAAACAGTCCCAATCGAATACCTCGCGCGCTTGGCGCTGGATGTGGCCGCGCACCGCGTCGCTGTCGGTGAATTCCCCGATATCGTGCGGCTCGAACGCGATCTCGGCGGGATCGGCGACGTGGCGGGCGATGCGCTCGTCGACATCGCAGGTGAACCAGCTCCAGAAGGTGTCGTGGCGGCGGACGAAGGCGGTGACCGTCCGCGTCATCGCGTCCCGGTCCAGCGGAGCGGGAAAATCGAAGGCGATCATGCACAGCCGGGAGGCGCGGGAACCGAGGTCGCGCTGGCGATAGGCCGCGCGCAGGTATTCCCGCTGCTGATAGGACGGGCCGACCGGGTGCTCGGGGGCGGCCAGTACCGCCGCTCGCGACTGCGGGGTGGGCGACCAGGCGATCAGCCTGCCCGGCTGGGGATGCCATTCGTCCAAGAAACCGAAACCGACCACGGAGACCCTCGTTTCGTCCAGAAGTGACGGACCGACCCGTCGGCGCCGGCCGCGCCGCCGGGTCACGCGGACCGAGTCAACGGCACGCGCGTCCATCCGCCAACCGCCGCCGCCGAAGTTTGTGACCTTCCCCAGATCGAGTGGAGGCGGATAGGCCGTCGATCCCAACAGTTCGCGGATCACCTTGCGGCAGTGAGGTTCGCGAGCCTACGTTGACCGCCGTCCCGGCCCCCGGAGCGAGAGAGGTACCCGGATGGATCGCCGCACACAACTCGCCGCGCTGCTGGCCACGGCGCTGACGGCGGCGGTGTTCGCGGCCCCGGCCGTCGCCGACGAACCGCCGCCCACACCGGTGCCCGTCGCGGCGGTGACCGCCGCCGCCCGGCCGGCAGCGGACGGCGCGCAGCTGATCGCGGTCGACGAGGACGCCGGCGGCATGTTGAATCTGCGCGTGCACTCGGCGGCCATGGATCGCGAGATCGGCGTGAAAGTGCTTCGCGCACCGGACGGTTCGGCGCCGGCGCCGGTGTTGTATCTGCTCAACGGCGCCAGCGGCGGATCGGAATCGAGCAGCTGGCCCGAACAGACCGATATCGTCGACTTCTTCCGCGACAAGCAGGTCACGGTGGTGACCCCGATGGGCGGGAACGGCAGCTACTTCGCCGATTGGCGCGCCGACGATCCGGTGCTCGGCCGGCAGCGCTGGGCGACCTTTCTCACCGCGGAGTTGCCGCCGATCATCGATTCGGCCTTCCACGGATCCGGCGCCGCCGCGGTGGCCGGAATCTCGATGGCGGGCACCTCGGTATTCCAGCTGGCGCTGGCGGCGCCCGGCCGGTATCGGGCGGTCGGTTCCTACAGCGGGTGCGCTCGTACCAGCGATCCGCTGGGACAGGCATACGTGGACGGCGTCGTGTTGCGCTGGCACGGTGATCCGCTCAATCTCTGGGGGCCGCCGACCGATCCGCTGTGGGCGGCGCACGATCCGTACGTCAATGCCGAGCGGTTGCGGGGTGTGGCGATCTATGTCGCGACCGGCACCGGCATTCCGGGCCCGTTCGACACTCCGGACGGTCCCGGCATCCACGGTAATACGCGCAAGCTCGCCGAACAGCTCGTCTACGGCGGCATACTCGAGGCCGCGACGCACAATTGCGCGGTGGCGCTGCGGGAACGGCTGAACGGCCTGAACATTCCCGCGACCTTCGACCTGCGCCCGGTCGGCACGCACTCCTGGGCGTACTGGCAGGAGGATCTGCACCGCTCCTGGCCGCTGTTCGAACAGGCGCTGACCGGCTAGTTCCCCGCTCCGATCCGGCGGGCGGCGGCCCGCATCTCACGCACGTACTCCGCGCGGGCGGCGGGACCGACGGCCGGGTCCAGCGGGCCGATCTGCAATTCCATCGTGACCCGTTCGTCCGCACCGACCACCGGGACGCTGAGATAGCTGATCGGCAACTCGCGTTCGCTGTCGAGATCGGCCCGGCTGTGCGCCGCGCCGCCGATCGTGCTGAGCAGCGTCAGCACCCGTTCCCGCAGTCCACGCCCGGCGGGATGGTCGGACAGGTGATCGACCACCTCGGCCAGTACCCGCAAGGTCGGCAGGCTGTTCGCATCCAGGCCCCAGGCGCAATAACCCAGCGCCCGAACGGTTTCCAGAACCCGTTCGAATTCGCCGCGCCGCTCGGGCGGGGCCTGTTGCAACCAGGACCGTTGGGCCGGCAGGCCGGCGTGCGCGAGGATCGCGGCCCCGGCGGGCGGGCGCAGCGGGATCCGGGTACCCGCCTCGATACCCGCGGGGATGGTGCCGGGGCCACCGGCCACCGAGACGAAGATCAGTTCCGGGCCGGCGATCGAGGTGAGGGCGGCGCCGCAGCCCACTCGCTCGGCGAGGCGCCGCACCTGGGCGTCGAGATCGTCGCGATCACGCAGTCGGTCGCGCAGGCGCCCGGCCAGAACCAGCAGCGCCGGTCCCGGTTCGTAGCCCAGATCCGGACGCCGCCGCACCCATCCGGACTCCTCCAGCGTGGCCAGGATCGACCCGACGGTGGAGCGGCTCAGCCCGAGGGTGTCGGCGATCTCGGCGGAGCTCAGCGCGGCCTCGTGCGCGGCGAGTAGTTCGAGTACCGATACCACCCGCCGGGTCGGCGGCGAACTCTCCGCGCGTCCGGTGTTGCCTGTCGGCACGAGGTCTCCTAACCTGTCGCGATACGAATAATTGAATCGTTCGATGCGAATAATCATATCGAGGAGTGTTTGTGCGACGTACAGGTCTACTCGGGACCCTGGCCGCCTCGGCCGCGGCCGCCACGGCGGCAATGCTGGTCATCGGCGCGGGAACCGCGAATGCCGCATTCGGTCCACCACCTCCGGTCAATCCCTTCCTCGGGCCGGTCGGCACCGCCACCATGCACGGCGACGCGGAATCCTCCGACAGCACGCCCCTACCGGGCGTGGGCACCGGCGCGGTGACCGCGCAGTTCCGAGAGCTGGCCGCGGCGTGCCCGACGATTCTGCAGGGCGGTGACGGCATGCCACAAGCGTTGTGCACCACCGTCACCGACCGTTCGCCGAAGATCTTCCTGCTCGATCCCGGCAACGGTCAGCCGCTGACCTCGCTGTCACTCCCGAAGGGCGGCCTGCTCGGCGGCGTGTACGCCTATCTGGACAATGCCGACCGCATGGTCATGGTCGACGGTGACGACAACCTGATCCGGGTCGGCCATCGGCGCGACGGCGGCGACTGGAAGCTGGCGATCGATGCCACGACCCCACTCGGCGCCGCGGTGACCGGACACTGCGGCGGCGGTGACTGCGACAGCGTCGCCTCGCTCATGCCCGATCAGCAGGGCCGGGTCTGGTTCGCCACGGCCAACGGCGCGGTCGGCGTGGTGGACCCGAATTCCGGTGCCGCCCAATCGATCACCCTGCCCGGCGAACATGTGGACAACAGCATCTCCACGGCACCGGAGGGCACGGCGGTGACCACCGATCACGCCACCTACCTGTTCACCGCCGACGCGTCCGGCGCACCCCGGCAGCTGTGGCGCCGGCCCTACGATCGGGGTCCGGCACGCAAGCCGGGGCAACTCAGCTGGGGCAGCGGCGCCAGCCCGACCTTCTTCGGTCCCCGCGACGGCACCGACTATCTGGCGATCACCGACAACGCCGTCCCCCAGGAGAATCTGCTCGTCTACGACACGCGCACCGGCGCTCCGGTGTGCTCGGTGCCGGCGGTCGACGGTACCGAGAACTCCCCCATCGGCTCGGGTTCGAGTGTCTTCGTGGCGAGTACCTACGGCTACCCGTACCCGGCGCTGCCCGACAATGCCGGTCCGAGCGATCCGGCGCGTGCGGATTTCACCGGCGGTATGGTCCGCATCGACGTGAACGCCGACGGTAAGGGCTGCACCCGGGTGTGGACCAGCGAGGTGAAATCGGCTGCCGTGCCGCGACTCTCACTGGCCGACGGGCTGATCTACACGGTCGCGCGCAAGAACGAGGTCGCCGGAATCGGCACGGGCAGCGCCGGCGCGCTGATCGACACCTACCATCTGGTCGCGATCGACGCCGCGACCGGCGCGGAGAAGTCGAGCCGGCTGATCGGCACGAGTACGGTGCACGACACCTTGCAGATGGTCGGCACGATCGCGCCCGGCCGGGTGCAATACCAGGGCACCACGACCGGGCTGTTCCGCATCACACCGCGCTGATCGGCAACCTCTCCGCTCCGGGGGCGAGACCGAATCGGTCTCGCCCCCGGCCGTTTCCCGGCCCCCGCGACCGGCTGCACTCGGCGCCCGCAAGCGATTCCGGCGAACATCGTTGTTGCACAGTTATTTCTGCCCGGTAGCTGCGAAATACCTACGTGGACAGTCGACGGCAACCATCGACGTGGAGACAATTCCACGCGCCGCGTGCCGGAGCCCACGAGAATTCGACGAACAGCCTGTCGGGTAAGGTATTACAGCAACCTCCCGGCATTCCGTGATCTTGTCCGCGCCGATCGGCCGAAATACGTCCCGCGCATTCGTGTTCCGCGTTAAAAGCTCATTACGCTGCTGTATCTGCCTGGTTAGCAAGATTTCTCAGCCGTAAACCTTTCACCGTCCGCCGATGGTCCGCGCGACCGCTCGTTAATCTCCTTTTCGCGCCTTCCGGACAATTCCGGATTCCGCACCGGCAGCGGACAATTCGGAACCTCTTTCCCCACCTTCCCCCGCCGCCGGCCTTATCCGATCGACCACGATGAGGATCCGATGAACAAGACCACCCGATTGGTCTCCGGCGCGACCTTGGCGCTGATGGTGACCGGTGCCGTCGCCACCACCGCCCACGCCGCCGAGCCCGGCGCGGCCCCCGCCGGTGCTCCGGTCACCGCCGACCCGTTCACCCTGAGCACCGAGATCTTCCCGGGCGTGCGCTACACCAGCAACGCCCAGGACGGCTCGGTCAGTATCCAGACCGGGCTGGGCTCACTCACCACGGTGGGCGCCCAGTTCCAAGTGAAGGACAGCGCCGGCGCGCTCGTCGCCGGGACCGCGCTCACCGCCCCGCCGAAGGCCGAACAGGCCGCGGCCGTGACCGTCGACCGGCCCACGCCGCAGCAGGCCGCGGTCCAGCAGGCACCTGCCCAGCAACCGGCCACCGAACAGCCGGTCACCTCCGCGCAGCCGATCTATACCCAGGACGAGTTCAACTCGGCACTGAGCGTCGCCGCGACCCAGTTCGGGCTGGCGACCGGTATCGGCAGCCTCGCGGGCGGCCTGCTCGGCGGTGTCACCGGCTGCGCCCTCGGCGCGACCGTCGGCGCGGTGCTGGTTCCGGAGTTCTTCCTGGCCAGCGGACCCGCGGGTTGCCTGGTCGGCGCCGGTCTCGGCGCGACGATCGGTCCGCTGATCGGCGCCGCGGTGCTCGGCATCCCGGTCGGTATCGCCAGCGCGGTGCAGATGTACAACACGCTCAACGCGCCGGCCCCGGCCGCTTCCTGAAACCCGCATCATCTGTGCTGTGGCCCCGCCGCGCGGCGGGGCCACAGCCGTTCCCGCCAGGTCGGAATGGGTACTATCCGGGTACGTAGTCGATGGTGGAGAGGTTCGATGGCACATCGTTTCGGGGATCTGGAGGCGGTGGTGATGGACCGCATCTGGTCCGCTCCCGACACCATCACCGTACGAACCGTGTTCGAGGATCTGCTGCGCAGCCGGGAGATCGCGTACACCACAGTCATGACCACGATGGACAATCTGCACCGCAAGGGCTGGCTGGAACGCGAACGCGACGGCAAGGCCTACCGCTACCGGCCGCGGCTGACCCGCGAACAATACAGCGCCCAGCTGATGCGTGAGGCGCTCGGCGGCGGCCGCTCGGACCTGGTGCTCGCCCATTTCGTGGAGCAGATCTCCGACGACGACACCGCCGCCCTGCGCAAGGTGCTGCGGCAGGCGCGAAGCCGACACACCTCCGGTGATCGCAGCCCGGAGACCGGGGCCGCCGAGTGACCCTCGCGTTGTGCCTGCTGGGTTATTCGGCACTGGTCTGCGTTCTGGGCCCCCCGATCCTGACCCGGCTGACCGCGCACGGCAGTGTTCCCGCGCTCGGCGTCGCCGTCTGGCTCACCGCCCTCGTCGCCGTCCTCGGGGCGTGGGCCGGGGCGGCGGTGGCCTCGGCGGTGCAGGTCGCCCACATCTGGGATCTGCCGATGGCGCATCTGTTCGACGACTGCGTGGTCGCGATGCGGGCTACCGCCGACGGCCGGCACGGCGTGCCCGCCCAGATCGTCGCGCTGGCATCGACGCTGATACTGACCGGATTCGTCGCCGGGCGCGGCGTCCGGGTGGTGCGCTCGGTGCTGCGGGCGCGCACCACCAGCGCCGATCACGCCCGATCGGCCTCGATCATCGGGCGACGGCTGACCGGAGCCGAAGGCAATGCGGTGATCATCGACGCACCGCAGAAGGCGGCCTATTGTGTCGCCGGCCGCCCCGGTGCGGTGGTGGTGACCAGTGCCGCGGTCGCCGCGTTGGACCGGCCCCAGCTGGCCGCCGTGCTGGCGCACGAAGACGCCCACCTGACCGGGCGCCACCATCTGATCCGCGCCTGCACCCGCGCGCTGGCCGCGGCCCTGCCGCGGATCCGGCTGTTCGCCATGGCCGACGATCGGGTCGCGCATCTGCTCGAGATGTGCGCCGACGACCGGGCCGCCGGCCGGCACAGCCGCACCACGATCCTGACCGCCCTGCTCGCCCTCTCCGGCGCGGTGGACGACGAGATCCGCTCCGCCGCACCGGGTTCGATGCCGGATATCGCGTTGGGAACCAGCGGCCTCGCCGTCGCCGCGCGGGTCGATCGGCTGTTGAGCAGCGAGTCGCGGGCCCGCCGGGCCGGGCACGGATTACGGCTCGGCGCCGCCGCAACCGTCCTCACCGCGATCCCGGCCTCGGGTTATCTGCTGGTGCATTTCGGAATGGCCGGGTGTCTGCCGTTTCTGCACTGAACGCCACCCGGACACGAGTGTGGGCCGGTCTCGGGAAACCGGCCCACACCTCCGCGTCGCGCCGGGCCGACCGCCCGGCGGGCGACGATCAGTTGTAGATCATGCCGAACGACGGCACGGAGATGGTGCCGCGCTGGTACTGGAACCCGTCCGGGTTCGCGTCGGACACCGGCACCGGCCAGCGGTGCCACAGCGTCCCGTACACCGCGGCCACGACCATTCCGGGGCCGGGATCGAAGACCGCGGTGCGGATCGTGGTGTCCAGCGGCACGTCGTTGTGTTCGATCAACACCTGGTTGCCGCTGCGGCCGTTGGACAGGTTGTACCAGACCACCTGCAGGCTCGCCCCGGCCTGATTCGGGGCGATGGTGCCGGGACCACCGAAGAAGCCGAAGCGGAAACCGTCGTAGTTCAAGGCGATTCCCGAGCCGTAGATGCCCGGGCCGTCGCCGCGGCCGATATCGGACTGGGCGGGCATCTGGAACGGCTGCGGCGGCAGGGCGGCCTGCTCCACCGCCGGACCGGAGGCGATCAGCCGATCGATCGCCTGTTCGGCCGCCGGGTTACCGGCCGCGGCCGCCCGCAGGTGCGCGGTCGCCGCGGACCAGTCGACCGGCGTGGGGGCCGCGGTGGTGGGGGCGGCGAACATCAGGCCCGCGGCGGTGGCCGCTATCGCTGCCGCGCTGAGACGACGGGTGAAACTCAGTCGACGCATAACCAGTTCTCCTCGAGTATTCCGGTAGTGCTTGCTGAGACGAATCGCTGTGCGTTCTTTTCGGATTCTCCCACCGGCCGGCGGACGGCGGGTCCGGTCACCGTATCGGGTCGGGACCGGCTCGGTGCGGCGGCACGCGGCAGCCCGCGCCCGGTACGCTCTTGCCGCCACGGCCGCCGATCTGTCACGATGGTCGGCATGTTCGCAGGAAAGGACGACACCACCGCCCTCCGGTGAGTGCATTCGGGCAGCGCGAGGCTGCCGACATCCGTCGAGAAATAACCGATCACCTGCTGTCCACGGCACCGGCCGACCGTCCCGCCGCCGAAGCGGCGTTGACGCAGTTGTATCGCCTGGCCGGGTTGGCGCCACCACGATTCCGCTGGGTCGATTCACCCCTCCTCGCCCTGCACACCGGTGCGCCGGGCCGCATCGGCCGTAACCCCTTGCAGCAGCGCACATCCCGTGACTTTCCGTTGTTGTCGTGGCTGTCGTGGCAGTGTCACGAGCTGTGGCCGCGGCCGGGAGCCGAGATGTTTCGGCGGCACGTCGAGGAGCCGGTGGCGCGGACCTGGAATGCCACGATGCAGCCGGTCCTGAGTACCGCCTACGGCGTCTTCGACCGCCTCGGCAGTTGGCAGCGGGTGTACGGCCCGCCCGGCGTGTGGGCGTATTTCGCACTGCTGCACGGCGATTCGTCACCGCTGTGGCAGGCGTGGGCGACCGTGGCCCGAAGCTGTGGTCCGTGGTGGCCTGGTGAGCGTGTCTGTGTGATCTCCGAGCGGCCCCGGGTCTTGCGCACCGAGCCGACCGCCGGCCTCGACGCGCTGCGGCCGCACTGCCCCGACGGGCCCGCGGTCGGCTACCCGGACGGGTGGGAGCTGTATTTCTGGCACGGCACGCGGGTGCCGGAATGGGTGATCACCGCACCCGATGCCGCGGCGATCGATGCCGAGCTCAATATCGAGGTACGCCGCTGCGCCATCGAACGTCTGGGCTGGCCCGCGTATGTGGAGCAGGCCGGGCTGCGGCTGGTCGCCACCGCCGCGGATCCGGGCAATCCGGGTTTCGAGCTCCTGCTCTACGACCTGCCCGGGCAGCACCGCGTTCTCGTCGCCACCAACGGATCGGTCGAACGCGACGGCACCCGCCGCCGATACGGTCTCGGCGTCCCGCGCTATCTCGCCGACCCCGTCGCGGCCGCGGCGTGGACCTACGGATTGTCCGCCGATCTCTACCGCACGCTCGTCCATCGCACCTGAGGTGATGCACATGCTCGATGACTCGATGATTACCTGCGCCACAACCGATTCCGACTCGATGGGGCTGCTCGCCCACGCCGTGGACATCCCCGTCGTCGACGGGTTGTACGCCCAGGGCGACCTGATCGTGGTCCCGCTGTCACTCCTCGGACCGGTCACCCCGGCACCGTACGGAACCCGGATACCCGTGCCCGCCAGGGGCATCGAGGTCCTGCGCGGCGGCGCCGGTGGAAATCCGCACACACTGGTCGCCGAGCCGGGAACCTGCTGGTGGACCCCCGACGTCCTCGATCCGGAGGGCTTGGCGCTGGGCATCTTCCGAGCCGATGCCGTCGCCTATCTCATGCATCCCGAACACGGCGCGACCGGCAGCGTCCCGGGCGAGTACGTGATTCGCCGCCAACGCGAATTCACCCGTGCCCACAGCCATCTCGTCGCCGACTGAGCCGCCGCGGCGGCCTCACGCTCCGATGGCCTGGGCGAACATCGGCCACGACCGGTGCAGATCGTCCTGCCAGTAACCCCAGGAATGGGTGCCGGCCGGGCGGAACTCGAAGGTGGCGGCGACCCCGAGCTGCTGCAGCCGGTCGTGTAGCTGATGGGTGCAGATATTGGTCACCCCTTCGAGCGCGGCGCCGAATACCAGCTGATAGGCGAGTTGGGTGGGGTCGCCGTGCGCCCCGTGCAGGTTGTCGAGCGGCCCGGGTGCCCCGGTGCCGGTGGAGACGTAGATCGCGGTGCCGCGCAATCGATCCGCATGCAGATAGGGGTCGTTGGCCGCCCACGCCGGATCCGTGGGCGGGCCCCACATGTTCACGGTGTTGCCCATCCGATTTCCGACCACCGCGTCCACGATCAACTGGCCCTGCGGGTCGCTGGTGCGCACACAGCCCGAATACGATCCGATGGCCCGATACAGCCCCGGCGCGGCCAGTGCCAGCTGGAACACCGACGTGCCCGCCATCGAAATCCCGGCGATCGCGTTCTGCCCGGTGCCACCGAACCCGGCATCGATGATCGGCGGAAGTTCCTTGGTCAGAAACGTCGTCCAGCGTTGCCGGCCGAGTACGGGATCGTCGGCGCGCCAGTCGGTGAAGTAGCTACTGGCGCCGCCGAACGGAACCACCACGTTCACCTGCTTGTCGGCGAAGAATTCGGCGATATCGGTCCGGTCGGCCCAGCTGCCGTCGCTGATGCCACCGTTGGCCCCGTTGAGCAGGTACAGCGTGGGCGCCGGGCGCTGCGGGTCGGCGGCCCGAATCAGCTGGACCCGCGTCACATTGCGCATGGCCGCCGAGTACACGCCGATGTCCAGGATCCGATCGGCCCGGGGGCGAATGTCCTGAATATGTGAGCCGTCCGGCGCGCGCACCGCCATCGGATCCGCAGCCGCGGGCTCGGCCCGGCCGCGCTCACCACTACCGATCACGGCCATGAGGGCGATCAGCACCGTCACGACGGCGGCGCGCATACGCAATCTCCGCGGGCGGTTGGGCATCCTCGCTCCGATCTCGACCCGGTCGGCGGCGATCATGTCCGACCGACATTGTCCACAGTCAACGACGTCGCCGACCGGGACGGCACCGGATATCCCGGAATTTGTGGGCATTACCAGACCGGTCGCCCCCGCACTGGCATTCGCGCCAAATATCCGCCGCACCACTGGCCCGGTCCCCGCCCCCGGCTTACCGTCGGCGAGGCCGGATCCGCTGTTCGTACCCTCCGCTGTCGGTAACCTCTGAAAGGCGGCGCGTGAATTCCGCTGTCCCGCACGCTCTGCGTGGTGACTGGGCCCGCGTGGCGGCAGCGCTGTGCCTGGCCGTCGGTCTGGCCGGTGGCTCCGCCACGGCTCAGCCACCGGCCACCGCACCGGCGAATCCGGCTGCGGCCGCGTCGGTTTCGGCCGACCGGCTGCGGGCCGAGGCCCGCCCCTCCCCCGATGGGTCCTTCCTCGCGACCGCGGCGCCGGGATCGTCGCGCGCGCTGACGCTGACGGTGCATTCGGCTGCCATGAACATTCCGGTGCGAGTGGACGTGCTTCCGGCGCCGGACCGTTCGCGGCCCGCACCGACGGTATACCTGCTGAACGGCATCGACGGCGGCGCCGACGGGAATTGGATCAGTCGGACGGATATCGCCCGCTTCTTCGCGGACCGGCAGGTGAACGTGGTGGTCCCGTTCGGTGGTGCGAACAGCTACTTCGCCGACTGGCGCGTCGACGATCCGGTGCTCGGCCGGCAGCGGTGGGCGAGCTTTCTCACCGCGGAATTGCCGCCGATCATCGACTCCGGATTCGGCACGAACGGCCGCAACGCGATCATCGGTGTGTCCATGGCGGGCACGTCGGTCTTCCAGCTGGCGCTGGCCGCGCCGGGCCGGTATCGGGCGATCGGCTCGCTGTCCGGCTGCGCGCGCACCAGCGACCCGCAGGGACGGCTGATCGTGGACGCGGTCGTCGGCGCCGGCCTCGGCAATACCGTGAACATGTGGGGCCCGCCGGCGGACCCGGCCTGGGCCGCCAACGATCCGTATCTGCACGCCGACCGATTGCGCGGCACCGCGATCTACGTCTCCACCGGCACCGGGGCACCGGGTCCACTGGATACGCTCGACGGCCCCGGAATCGGCTCCAACCCGGCGAAACTGGCCGACCAGGTGCTGGTCGGCGGTGCGCTGGAAATCGGCGCGGTCCGCTGCACGCGCGAATTGCGGGACCGGTTCACCGAACTCGGCATTCCCGCCACCGTCGAGCTTCGCCCCAACGGCACCCACTCCTGGGGATATTGGCAGGAGGATCTGCACCGGAGCTGGCCGTTGTTCGCGGCCGCCCTCGAACAGTGACCGATCCGGCACCGCGCGGCGGGTACGGCAGCGGCCTGCGCCCGCAGACCCGCCCGGGCCGGACCCGGGGGCACTACGCTGCCAAGAATGGGCAGTTCCGCGGGATCGGCAGGCAAGCGCGGCACCCGGGGTGGCCCGTCCGCCCCGGAGCCGATCGCCGCGGCCGAACAGGCGGCCGCGGCGGCAGCCGACGAGCGGCATCCGCACGGGCGGCTCGGGCGGCGCTTCGACCGCAACTCCCCGTTCGTCATCGGCTTCACCGGAGGCCTCGGTGTGCTGCTCGCGATCGGCGTCGTGCAATTGCTGGCGACCGCTCGCCAGGCCCTGATCCTGGTCGGCATCGCCCTTTTCCTGGCGATCGGGATCGAACCCGTGATCGCGTGGCTGCGTCGGCATCGGTTGCCGCGCTGGGCCGCGGTCGCGCTGGTATTCGCCTGCGGGACAGCGATTGTCGCGGGATTTCTGACCGCCGCCATCACTCCGCTGGTCACCCAGGGCGGTGATCTCGTCGACCACGCCTCCGATCGTCTGCACGAACTCGAGGCCCAGTACCCGCTGATCCGATCCTGGTCGCAGCGACTGCATCTGGATCAGGAACTCCAGCACGGGCTCACCGCCAACTCGTCGCTCGTCCACGGCCTGCTCGGCGCCGGTGAGCGCGTCTTCGGCATTCTCACCAGCACGGTGATCGTGGTGGTGCTGACCGCGTATTTCTCGGCGAACTTCCCGCGCATCCGCGCCAATCTGTACCGGCTGTTCCCGCAGCCGCGGCGGCCGCGGGCGATTCTGCTCGGCGACGCGATCTTCGCCAAGGTCGGCGGCTACGTGCTGGGCAATCTGCTGATCTCCCTGATCACCGCGGTGGCGACGTTCATCTGGCTGACCGTGTTCTCGGTGCCGTACCCGCTGGTCCTGTCGGTGCTGGTGGCGATTCTGGACCTCCTGCCGCTGATCGGCTCGACGGTGGCCGGGCTGATCATCACCGCCGTCGCGCTGACGGTTTCGCTGCCGGTCAGTGTGGCCACCGCCGGCTTCTTCATCGCCATGCGGCTGCTCGAGGACTACCTGCTGGTACCGCGGGTCATGGATCGCACGGTGCGGGTACCGGCGGTGGTGACGGTGGTCGCCATCTTCCTCGGCGGGGCGCTGCTCGGCATTCTGGGCGCGCTGCTGGCGATTCCGGTGGCGGCGGCCGTCCTGTTGATCCTGCAGGAGGTGGTGTTCCCGCGCCTGGACCATCCGGACGAGACGCCTCCGCCGGCCGGAACCTGAGCTCAGGCCGGTTGCCGCGCCGGCGCGAGCGCGTCCTCGGCGAGGCCGAGCCGGGCGATCAATGCCGAACGCAGATACCACAATCCGGTCGTCCGCGACGGATCGAAGCCGGTCAGCTGGCCGATCCGGCGCAACCGGTAGTCGATGGTGTTCGGGTGGATGCACAGCTGCCGGGCCGCCCGCTGGCGGTTCAGGTCGGTGCTGAAGAAGACCTTCAGTGTTTCCAGCAGTTCGGGGTGCGCGTCCAGCGGCGCCAGCCGCGCATCCAGGATGTCGCGGCCGATTCCGGGCCGGGTGAGCTGATATTGCAGCGCCAGCTCGGCGAACCGGTGCACGCCCGGCCCGCGGCCCAGCCGGCGCACCGTGTCGAGCAGGTCGTGGGCCTGTTGCGCGGCACGCGGGACATCCGCGGCGTTCGCGCCGACCACGGCTGCGGTCAGCGGCACCCCGGCCAATTCCGACAACTGTGCGACGAGTTCGTCCAAATCCGTTTCCGCGCAGGCGGTCTCGGGCACGAGGATGCTGCCGCCGTCGACCGACAGCATGGCGAGGGCGTTGTCGCGCAGCAGTTTCGCCAACGCCGCCTGGACTCGGCGCAGTTTGCGCCGGGCCACGACGTGCCGGTCCAGCCGCGGATGCGTCTCGTCCGGGTGCGGCGGAATCCACACCGCCAGTACGTGATACCGGTCGGCGATGCGAATACCGCATTCGCGTGCCATCTTGGTGGTGGCGTGGCCGCCGAGCAACGCCGAGGTCAGCGTGTGGACCGCCGTGTGGTGTTCGGCGGCGTCGGCGCGACGTTCGAGCACGTAGGCCTTGCTCACGGTGGTGGTGATCAGATCCAGCAGTTCCAAGGCGGTGGAGGTGCCCTTGACGACGAGTTCCGCATCGCTGGCCTGAGCTCGGGCGAACAGCAGGTCGAGGCCCGCCTTGAAACCCTCGTGCACGGCGTGCACGACGACCTCGATCGGGACACCGGCCCGGCACCAGCGGGCGGCGGCGCCGCGCAGGCGATCGGTCCGCTCGGGCAGATCCCCGCCGTTGACTCGCCGGATGGACCATTCGACGCAGAGCCGCGCCACGGCCGTGACCTCGCCGGACAGCACATCCGCGGGCAGGGTGGTGAACGGCGGCACCGCCGCGGACAGGTGTGCGACCAGTTCGCGGGACATCGCGTGCACGTCCCGCATCGACAGCGAGACCACGCGGCCGGACATCGCGCGCTCAGCACCGACTGTGCTTGCTGTAGTCACTCTGACCTCCTTGTCACGGACCGGATCCGCGGCCTGGCGCGAGATCCGCCGCATCGGTGATCGGGCGATGCCGAGACCACCCGTTCACCGGCCGTAGGTGTTACGTGTTGGAACGGTAATCCGAGTCTCCGCTCACCTTCTACTCCGTTTTGGACAGATTCGACATCCCGGACAAGGGCTTCTCGCCTGGGGATATGCTGCCGGGCGCAGCGATCTCCGCGGTTTCGGGAACAAAACATGGGTAACCGCTCACTTTTGCTCGATGCGCTGCCGGCGAATCGGGCGGTCGGACGACGTCGCCCGGCGCGCACCGAGGCTGCGCCGGGCGGCTTCGCTCCGCGACTACATACGCACGGCCGGTGCCGGGTCGCCGGCGACCGAGCCGGTGACCGACGCGAAACTCGAGGCCGGCGGACGGCGCAGCATCCGGGCGAAGGTGCGCGCGGAGGCGGGCCAGGGGTTGGTGACGGCGCCGCTGTCGTGCCGGTACCAGTTCGGCACCTGCGCCGACCAGACGGTGCCGGCCAAGGCGCGGTCCAGCCATTCCCGGTAGGCCGCCATCGCCTCGGGACGCACCTCCACCGCGGCGGCGCCGATCTGTTGCCGCCAGCGCAGGCACCGCAGAATGAAGTCGATCTGATACTCCTTCATCGTCGGATTACTTCCCGCCGGATTGAACGAGTTGGGCCCGGCGAGGAGGAAGACGTTCGGAAACCCCGGTACCGCCAAGCCCATGAAAGCGCTGGCGCCCGAACGCCATTCGTCCGACAGCAGGCGTCCGTTGCGGCCGCGCACGGTGATCGGCGCCAGGAATTCCGAAGCGCGGAAGCCGGTCGCGTAGACGATCACGTCGGCCGAGTGGTGCGCCCCGTCCGCGGTGTCGATTCCGCCCGGCGTGATCCGGGCGATGGACGTGGTGACGAGGTCGACGTGGGCGCGCGCCAGCGAGCGATAGAAGTGATTGTCGAACAGAATCCGCTTGGCGCCGATCGGATAGTCCGGCGTCAGCCGCGCGCGCAGGTCCGGATCGGAGACGCTGCGCCGCAGGTATTGCCGCGCACACCATTGCGCGGGGCGCGCGGGCCAGCCCCGACGCATGATCGGGACGAGCAGCGCATCGGCGCCCCACTGCAGCGTCCGGCGGTAGATCCGTTGTGCGCCGGGCAGCCGCAGTATCGCGCGAGCCGCCGGACCGAAGTCGGCGGACGGTTTGGGCAGAATCCACTGCGGCGTCCGTTGGAATATCCGGACCGAGGCCGCCTTGTCGGCCAGGTGCGGCAGACATTGCGCGGCGCTGGATCCGTTGCCGATCAAGGCGATCCGCCGTCCCCGCAGGTCGACCGCGTGATCCCAGTCGGCGGTGTGAAACGAGGCGCCACAGAACTCGTCCCGGCCCGGGAAGTCGGGAATGTTCGGCCGGTGCAATTGTCCGACGGCGAAGACCACGATCTCGGCGGTGTAGCGGATCCCGTTCGCGGTCAACAGCTCCCACCGCGCATCCCGGTCCGAATAGGTCGCCGCGACGACGGCGGCGCCGGTGTGCAGATGGGCGGGCAGCCCCGCCTCGGCGGCGACGGTCCGTAGATATTCCAACGTTCGGCGGCGCCCCGGGAACCGGGTGCGCGCATCCCGGTAGGGCGCGAAGGAGAACGAGTACAGATGCGCCGGAACGTCACAGCTGCAGCCCGGATAGGTGTTGTCGCGCCACACGCCGCCCAGTTCGGGCGATTCCTCCAGGATGAGGAAGTCGTCCATTCCGGCGCGCCGCAGCGCCGCTCCCATGCCGATCCCCCCGAATCCGGACCCGACGACGATCACTGTCTTGTGCAATCCCGTTACCACCTCCATGTGCGTAGAGATCCTCAGTAACCGATCAGCAACCATACGGGTCGGGTTCCCGAATACCTAAACGCCCGAATGCGAAGGCATTCGGCGCGTCCGGATAACGACCCGAAATCCGAACGAATTTCCAGATCGATCGCTTGTCCAGCAGCACGGCGTAGGTGCTCCACGCGGGACGGGCGCCAGTTCGGGGCGCGCACCGTGCTTGCGAATGACGAAAAACCGAAGAAACTAGCACATTTTCAGCAAAACAAGGTCGAACCGGACGTACGCCGCACAGACGACAGGATTCGCCGCTGCGCCGGCTCTATCCGGCGCCCCCAGCGCGGCCCGCGTGGCACAACGCGCTCGACCACGACCGCCGCCGCGGCGATGTGCCCGAATATCTCACCCTTGCAACATCTTCCGCGCGCACTCCGCGATGGGGTCTATACTCGCGGCAATTCGCACCGACGATTTGCCGCGCGGTTCGGCGGCGCCACACTGACGGGGAGTTCGACACCTATGGCCAACGAGGATCAGGCGCAGATTCGCACCGACATCCCGCATTCGGCACGCATCTGGAATTTCTGGATGGGCGGCAAGGACAACTATGAGGTCGACCGGGTGGTCGGCGAAGCGAGCCTGCAGATCGACCCGGATATCTCGACCATGGCGGTGCAGTCGCGGCAGTTCCTGATCCGGGCCGTACGACACCTCGCCCGGGAGGCCGGAATCCGGCAGTTCCTCGACATCGGCACCGGGCTGCCGACGATGCAGAACACCCACGAGGTGGCTCAGGAGGTGGCGCCCGACGCCAAGGTCGTCTACGTCGACCACGATCCCCTGGTGCTCGCCCACGCCCGGGCACTGCTCACCAGCACCACTCCGGAAGGCGTCACCACCTATATCAACGCCGACTTCCACGAACCGGAGAAGATCATCGAGGAGGCCCGCACCATCCTCGACTTCGAGCAGCCGGTGGCGGTGATGTTCATGGGCGTGCTCGGCCACGCCCGCAGCTACGAGGACATGCTGCGCATCGTGCGTACCGTGCTGGCGGCCGTCCCTTCCGGCAGTTATCTGGTGCTGTGGGACGGGACCGACGACAGTCAGGCGTATGTCGACCTGTGCGCCGAATACGCGAAAACGGGTGGCACGCCGTACTATCCGCGCACCCGAGACGAGATCGCGGCCGTCTTCGACGGGCTCGAACTCGTCGAACCCGGCTACACCCGCATCACCGAGTGGCGGCCGGGTTCGACCGAACTGGGCCGCGCCGCCGAGATCGCCGCCTTCGGCGGGGTCGCGCGCAAACCCTGATCCCGGTCAGCGCACCGAGCGGGCGTACTCGTGCGCCCGCTCGATGATGCGCAGCACCACCACGGCATCGGCCGGATCCACCGGTGGTTCGGCGCCGTCCAGCAGGCAGGCGGCGACCCCGGCGTAGAACTCCGGATAGGCGCCGGGTTCGCTCGGTGTCAGGCGGAGGTCGCCCTCCGCGCCGAGCTGACCCCAATCGACGGGATCCACCACACCCCAGGGCTTTCCGTCGTCCGGTCGCCGGCCTTCCCGCAAGGCGGCCTCCTGGGGGTCCAGCCCGTAACAGACGTAGCCGGCCTCCGACCCGAGTACCCGCAGCCGCGGGCCGAGCTGTGCGGCCACGGCACTCATCCACAGCTGCGAGTGGACCCCGTTCGAATGAGTGAGGGCGAGGAACGCATCGTCGTCGGTGGCCACGCCGGGGCGCCGGGCGTCGACCTCGGCATAGACGTGCGCGACCGGGCCGAACAGGGTCAGGGCCTGGTCGATCAGGTGGCTACCGAGGTCGTAGAGAATACCGGCGCCCTCGGCGGCGCTGCCGATCTCCCGCCAGCCGCCCTTGGGCCGGGGCCGCCACCGCTCGAAGCGCGATTCGAAACGGTGCACGGCACCCAGGGCGCCCTCATCGATCAGTCGGCGCACGGTGCGAAAGTCACTGTCCCAGCGCCGGTTCTGGAAAACCGTCAGCATGAGGCCGGCCCGGCGGGCCGCGGCGATCATGGCCTCCCCCTCCTCGGCGGTCAGCGCGAACGGTTTGTCGACCACCACCGGAAGGCCGGCCGCCACCGCGGCCAGCGTCAGCGGGGCGTGGGTGCGGTTCGGTGTCGCCACCACGACGAGATCGAAATCGGTTGCGGCGGAGAACAGTTCGTCGGGGGTCGGAAAAACCCGAACCCCGGGATGTTCGGCGCGAGCCTGGGCTGAGCGTTCGGCCGAGGAGGTCACCACCGCCGCCACCCGCAGCCGTGGCTCGGCGGCGATCAGCGGGGCATGGAAGACCGCACCCGCGAGTCCGTATCCGATCACCGCGACATTCAGCTCGGTCATCGCCGCCCTTTCCTCGACCGTTCCCGACGCACCTACGATCCCGCGCCGGGGCGCGAGACCGGCCGGCGACACACCGGCGGCGACCGATTCGGCTCGGCCGCCGCGCGACCGTCGTGCGGATCAGTAGTAGACCGGGCCCGGCACACCGCCGCCGGCCGCGACGGCATCGCCGGTGATGGCGATGCTGCGGGGCGAGGCGAGGAAGGTCACGACGTCGGCGACCTCGCGGGCATCGATCACCCGGCGGATCGAGTTCGTGGCCAGACCGGCCTCGAGTTCGTCGACCGTGGCGCCGGACGCGGCGGCCTGGGCGGCCAATCGTGCGCGCAGCCGCTCGGTCCGGGTGAGACCCGGATGGACCACCGTCACGTTGATCCCGTGCGGACCCAGTTCGTCGGCCAGGTTCTTGGTCAGCGCGGAGACGCTGACGTTTCGCACCGTCTGAGCGATCGAATTGGCCTGCCGCGCACCGAGTCCGCTGATGTTGACGATCCGCCCCCAGCCCTGGGCGATCAGATGCGGCGCGACGGCACGGGCAGTGCGCAGATAGCCCAGCACCTTCACCTCGACCTCGCGGCGCACGATGTCGTCACTGGTCGCGCCCAGGTCCGCGGGTGCGCCGGCACTCCACGGCGTGGCCGCGGCATTGATCAGGATGTCGACCCCGCCCAGTTCCGCGACGGTGCGGTCCACCAGGGCCCGCACCTGCGCGTCGTCACCGGTATCGGTGGGAACCGCCAGCACCCGAGCGCCGGTCTCGTCGGTGATGCTCCGGGCCGCGGCGGCCAGCGGTTCCGCAGATCGGGCCGCGAGCACGACCGCGACACCTTCGGCCGCCAGCCCACGCGCGATCGCCAACCCGATTCCCTTGCTGCCCCCGGTCACGATGGCGCGCTTACCGCTCAGTTCCAGATCCATGCCGGCGACGGTAACAAGGTGCGGCCCACCGGTCGCGGATCCGGATCGCGCTGAACCGAATCCGCCCGGCGCGGGCCATTCAGTCCTCCTCGTCGTCGCCGGCGTCTATGCGCACCACGCCGGCGATGACACCGAGGATCGAGGCCGCGCCCACGGCGCCGGGCCCGCTCACCGTCGAGCCCACCGTGACGAGCCGGTCGGCGGGGGCATCGATCGCCGGATCACCGGCCCGGCGGCCCAGCACGACCGCCGGAGTGAGCGTGCCGCCCAGCTCGCTGAGCAGGACGCGCGAGATTCGACTCTCAGCGGCGATCCGGTACCGCGCGGGCGAGTGAGTCCAGCGCGAACCCGATCAGCCCGATCACCACGATCACGGCCATCACCTGGTCGTAGGCGAGTTGGTCACGGGCATTGAGGATCTGATAGCCGAGCCCGGACCGCACGCCCAGCATCTCGGCCGGCACCAGCACCACCCAGGCGATACCGAGCCCGACCCGGAATCCGGTCTGCACCGGGCCGCGGATCGCGGGCAGCACCACCGTGGTCAGCTGTTCGCGCCGCGTCGCACCGAAGGAACGCGCCACCAGCAGCAGTCCGGGATCGATGGAGCGCACGCCCGCGGCGGTGTTGAGCACGATGGGCCACACCGAAGCCGCGGCGACCAGGAAGATCACCGGCTGATGCCCGATCCCGAACAGCGCCACCGCGATCGGGGCCCACGACAGCGGCGAGATCATCCGCAGAAACTGCACGATGGGCGCCACCGCCGATTCGGTGGCGGCATGCAATCCGAGCAGCAGGCCCAGCGGCACCCCGACGGTGACCGCGATCAGCAAACCCACCGTGAGCCGCCACATGCTCACCCCGATATCCGGGACGAGCACCCCGCGGTCGAGCAATCCGGCGATGGCGCCGGGTACATGCTGGGGACCGAATTCGCGCAGCAGCGACTGTGGTCCGGCGACCACATCGGTGAGCACCCACCACAGCAGTATCGCGGCGGCCACGGCGCCCAGGCGCGGTATCCAGGTCGCGGTGCGGCGGAGTGGGCGGGCGGCGACGGTAGTCACGATGGATCGATCTCCTCGGTACGAGTGAGCCCCGGGGGCAGTCCGAATGCGGCGGGCCCGCCCGCCCGGTCCAGGGCGGTCCGGACGAACCGGTCGTCGACGAGTTCGGCGTGCACACCGGCCGGGTCGAGACGAGACAGGAACCGGGTGTCGCCGTCGACGACGGTGTCGTGCATGGCGGTCGCGAGCGCGGTGGTGAAGCTGGGAAAGGGGAAGGGCTGGAATCCGATTCGCTGCGGATGCCAGTCCGGGTGGCGGACCGGGATCCGATCGGAATAGGTCAGCGCCTTCGTGATCGCGGGCAGCGGTTGCGGAAGATACCGTCCCGCAAGCTGTTTCGCCGCGGCCGGGCGGTCACCACCGATCCGCAGCTGGGCTTTCACCACCGCCTCCGCGATCGTCTGCGCGACGGCGGGCCGGCTGTCCAACAGGTCCTGATGCACCACCAGCGCGCAGCAGGCGTGGTCGCGCCACAGGTCGCCGAGAAAGCGGTGGATGCGGCCCACCCCACGCAGTTCGGCCCCGGCATTGAACGGGTCGGCGACGGTGAAGGCGCTGATCGACCCGTTGGCCAGGGCCGGAATCATATCCGAGGGACTCATCACGATCAGCTCCACCGTGCCCGCCGCCCGCGTGGCCGAACCGCGGATCACCGGCCGTAATCCGTTGGCGCGCAACCACTGCTGGATCACGATGTTGTGGATCGACCACCAGAACGGGATCGCCACCTGTGTGCCCGCCAACTGCCCCGGTTCGGTGATGTGCGGTGCGACGGTCAGCGCGGACCCGTTGGTGTGGTTCCAACCCAGAACCCGGGCCGGGGCGCCGAGGCCGAAGCGCAGCTGGATCGCCATCGGCATCAGCAGGTGCACGATATCCACCTGACGGGTGAGGAAGGCCTCGGCCAGGGCGGACCAACTGCGAAACAGCACAGGCTGGGCGAATTCGGTGCCGCGTTCGGCGATCAGCAGCGGAGCCGCGTCGGTGATCGGCAGATATCCGATGCGCAGTTGCGCACCGCCGGCGGCGCGGCGTTCGGCGGCGGCCACACCGAGATCCGCCAGTCCGGCCAGCCCACCGGCAGCAACCAGTCCGGCGCAGCCGCACAGCAGGCCACGCCGCGTAATCCCGGACCTGCTCATACCGTCACCGACGCATCCCGGTAGCGCTCGATAATGCTCTGCCGCAGGGTATTTCGTTCATCCTCGGTGCCGGGGCGAGCGTAGTGCGCGCGCACTCTGCCGCCGTGACCGATGAGCACGATCCGGTCCCCCAGCCGCAGCGCTTCGTCGACGTCGTGGGTGACCAGCACGGTAGTGCACCCGAGGTCGGCGACCAGGGCCGCGAGCCAGTCCTGTAGATCGGCGCGCACGGCCGGGTCCAGCGCGCTGAAGGGTTCGTCGAGCAGCAGCAGCCGCGGCCGGACCGCGACCGCGCGCATCACTGCCACCCGCTGCGCCTGGCCGCCCGAGAGCTCGTCGGGCATCCGGTCGGCCAGCCCGGCCAGGCCGAACCGCTCGAGCAGCGCATCGGCCGCCCCGGGATCCAGATCGTCGCGATGGCGCGCGAACCGGCCACCGAAGCGGACGTTGTCCCGCACGCTCAGCCACGGCATCAGCAGCGGCTGCTGGAACACCACGCCGGTCGTCGGATTCGCCTGCCCCCCTTCGCCCCAGCCGATGCTGCCGCCGTCGAGCCGGTCCAGCCCGGCGATGATCCGCAGCAGGGTCGATTTCCCGCTGCCGCTGGGGCCGAGGATCACCAGCAGCTCTCCCGCCGTGATCTCGAGATCGACACCGTCGAGCACCGGTGCGCCGTGGCGGGCGTAGCTCTTGCGCGCGCCCGCTAGTCGTACTGCGACAGTTCCCACCGCAATTGACCTTCCGAGGGAGATTGGACGGGGAGGAAGGCGGCCTCACGGAACCGCCGGTTGGTGTCGCAGTCCCGGGCGAACCCGGCGCCGCCGCGCAGCGTGGATTCCAGCCGGGTGGCGTCGACCGCGACCCGGGACGCGTCGAGCCGCACGCGAATCAGTTCGGCCGGCGCGACCCGGCCCGGATCGGCGGCGAACGCGTACAGCCGCTGCCGCACCGACCGGTGCCGAGCCGTGAGTTCGCCGTGGTCGCCACGGAATCGGTCGCCCAGCCCCGTCAGCCGGGCTCCGGCCTCCGCTACCGACCGGCCCGCGACACCGCTGCAGAAGGCGGTCTGCAGGAGCAGGAAAATCGGCCGGATCGCGGCCCCGAAGCGGGGCAGATCGGTGGTGATCAGCTGATCGTCGGGCACCTCGACGCGGTCGAAGGTCAACCCGGTCGAGCCGGTGGCGTTCAGCGCGAGCAGTTCCGGAGCCGGCCGCACCAGCACCCCGTCGGCACCGGCCGCGACCACGGCGACGCGACCGGACCTGTCCGCCCCGCGGTAGGGGAAGACGATCAGCGCGTCCTCGAAGACGTTGGAGGCCCACGCGATCGAGCCGGAGACCGCCCGGTCGTCCCCCGGCTCGGCCCGCAACGGCAACTCACCGAGTCCGGCGAGATGTTTGAGTGCCGCGGCCATCGCGGTGACGCCGACCGTGCGCCCGGAAGCGAGGCCGTCCAGATAACACCGGCGTACCGGTTCCGGTGCCCGCCACACGTATTCGAGCGTCATGCGCTGAGCCCAGAGCGAGAAGCCGGCCGCGAGACTTTCGGCCGCCACCTCCTCGATCACGACCGCGAATTCGCTGATATCGGTCTCGCCCAAGGCGAGGGCGAGCAACTCGCTCCGGCCGATCTCCGCGAGATCGACGCGGACGTCGGTGGTTCCGGCGTCGAGCGCGGCAGCGCGCTCCCGTACGAAGGCGGCGACCGCCGCGCGCGCCGGCACGGTGACGGTCATGTCCGCGGATCCTCGAGCGCGTACAACCGGTCGATCGGGGTGCTCACCGCGGCCCGGGCCCGGCGCACCGCGGCTTCGTCCGGCGCGTCGTAGAAGCACAGGCATTTGGCGGTGTCCTCACGCACGTAGGTGCGCAGGAAGCTGACCTCGGGGACGTCGGCGTATTTCGGCGCGTTGGCCTTCTTCCGCGCGAGGTAGGTGTCCATATCGATCTCGGCGGGGATGTCCCACTCGACCAGATAGCCCGCGGCGGGGCGGGCGGCCTTGACGGTGGCGAGGTCGGCGCCGACGATCCGCACCTGATGGGGTCCGTCGACCGCGGCGGCGGACACCTCGTCCGCCGGGAGCGCGGGCGCATCGCATCCGGCGAATTCGGCGATCGCGAAGATCCGCGTCGCACCCGCCGTGACCTGCGCCTCGATCAACTCCCCACCGGCCTTGTCGACGCGCGCGCCGAATTCGTCGATGGTGCGCCCGGGGGCGCCGGTGGGCACGAGTTCGTACAGATACAGGGACATGGACAGCCGCCTTTCGGAACTGGCTCTGCGATGGGCTCGACAGCCGCGTGCAAGGGCGCGGCCGGAGATGTGCGCGAATGCTCGACGGCCCCGGGCGGGGCTGCCTCAGCGCTGGTGACGACAGGCAGCGCCCGCCACGCGCACGAGGTCCACGTGCAGTCGGCGGGTGAGGTTGCTGCGGGTCACCCGTTCAGACTAAACATGAACAGAACGTTCTGTCTACCTCTGGGAGTGGTTATGGTGGAAGACGTGGCCACAACAACACCATCGGCCGAGCAGCAGTCGACCCGCCGAAGTCGACCCGCGCCCGCCCAGCGCCTGCTGGAGACCGCGACCGCGCTGTTCTCCCGCTACGGGATCCGCGCCGTCGGCATCGACCGGGTGCTGGCCGAGGCCGGGGTGGCGCGGGCCAGCCTGTATCAGAGCTACGGCTCCAAAGACGCTCTCGTGCAGGCGTATCTGGAACACCTCGATCGCCGGGACCGCGGCCGCTGGGACGAGGCCGTGGCGGCGGTGACCGAGCCGGTCGACAAGGTGCTGACCTTCTTCGATCTCGCCCTGGCCTCCGCTCCCACCAAGGGCTTCCGCGGCTGCCAATACGCCAACGCGGCCACCGAATTTCCCGACCAGGAGCTGGAACCCGTTGTCGCCCACCGCCGATGGATGCTCGATACCCTGACCGCCCTGCTGCGCGAATGCGGCAGCGCGGAACCGGAGGCCCTCGCCCAGCGCATCCAGTTGATCTACGACGGCGCACTGTCGGGATCCAAGTTCGCCCACTCGCTGGAACCGCTGCGGACGGGCCGGAGCCTGGCGGCCGAATTGATCACGCGGTCGCTGCCAGGCTGACCGCATTCGCCGCGGCGAGCTAACATAACGCTCGTACGGTTTAACGTCTTCGGCGAGTGGGAGCAGCGCATGTGGGATCCCGACAGGTACCGCAGGTTCGGCGATCATCGGTCGCGCCCGTTCTTCGAACTGGTCGCCCGGATCGACGCCGAGAATCCGCGCCGGGTGGTCGACCTCGGCTGTGGTCCCGGGCAACTCACCGCCACGCTGGCCCAGCGGTGGCCGTCCGCGCGGCTGGAGGCCTTCGATTCCTCGCCCGAAATGGTCGCGGCCGCACGGCAATCGGGCATCGATGCCGAGGTGCGGTCCGCCGAGGACTGGCAACCGGCGCCGGACACCGATGTCGTGATCAGCAACGCCGTCCTGCAGTGGGTGCCGACGCACGCCGACCTGCTGCCCCGATGGGTGCACGCCCTGCCGGCCGGCGCCTGGCTGGCCTTGCAGGTGCCCGGCAACTTCGACGCACCGTCGCACGTCGCCATCCGCGAACTGGCCGCCCGCGACGAGTGGCGGTCGCGGCTCGAATCCAGCGGCATTCTGCAACCGCGCGACGTCCTCGATCCGAGCGGTTACGCGGCGATACTCACGGTGGCCGGCTGTGTGGTCGACGCCTGGGAGACCACCTACCTACAGCGGCTGACCGGCACCGATCCCGTCCTGGACTGGGTGACGGGCACCGCGCTGCGCCCGGTCCGCGCCGCACTCGACGATGCCGAGTGGGCACGTTTCACCGCCCAGCTCGCGCCGCTGCTGCGCGCCGCCTATCCACCGCGCGCGGACGGCACGACCTGGTTGCCGTTCCGCCGGGTTTTCGCCGTGGCGCACAAACCCGGGTCGTAGCATCGAGTTTGCTCCACTCTCGTCTGATAGTCCCGACCGATCGGAGGACATCATGACCACACCGAGCGATTTCACGTTCGAGAGCGCATATCAGCACGACGACGGTCCCTTCTCCGGCGCCAAACCGCCGTGGAGTATCGGCGAACCGCAGCCGGAACTGAAGGTGCTCGCCGACGAGGGCCAATTCCACGGCGACGTTCTCGACGTGGGCTGCGGCGAGGCGGAGATCTCGATGTACCTGGCCGCCCGCGGGCACGTCACGGTGGGCCTGGACTCGGCCCCGACCGCCATCGAACTGGCGCGGGCCGAGGCGGCCCGGCGCGGGCTCACCAACGCCTCCTTCGAGGTAGCCGACATCACCTCCTTCACCGGATACGACGGCCGGTTCGGCACCATCGTCGACAGCACCCTGTTCCACTCCATCCCGGTCGAGCAGCGCGACGCCTATCAGCGAGCGATCGTGCGCGCCGCCGCCCCGGGCGCGTCCTACTTCGCGCTCGTCTTCGACCGCACCGCGCTCCCGTCCGCCACCCCCGAGGGGTTCGGCCCCAATCCGGTCACCGAAGACGAACTACGCGAAGTGGTTTCGAAATACTGGGTGATCGACGAGATCCGCCCGGCCCGCATCCACGGCAACGACCTGCCGCGCGACGACCGGTTCCCGGTCCGCTTCGAGAACGTCCGCGACGAACCCGGCGGCCGCACCTCGGTCCCCGCCTGGCTGTTGCTGGCACACCTGGCCTGAACGCGACGGGCGCTTGCTACCCGGCCTACCCGCCCTGCGGCAGGAACCTCGGCTCGGCCAGCGCCCGGTAGTCCGGCAAACCGGCCGACTTGTCGACCGCGCCCTGCGCCCTGGCCCACTCGGCCAGAGCGACGAGTGTATCGGCGAGGTCGGGCTGCAATCGGAGGCGAAAATCGAACTCGGGCAGGATTTTCCGGATCAGATCCGGGGACAGCTGAGTCGCCGACGCCACCGCGGCGATCGCCGGCTCGGCCCCGGAGCCCAGCCGGCTCCCCGCCTCCCCCAGGGCGGCGAAGAAGCCGGCGAGCGCCTCGGGCTTGCGGGTGACGGCGCTGTCGGTGGCGAGATAGAGGCTGTGCTGGCTGTAGGTGCCACCGGCGAGCTCGACCGCGTCGGCGCCGAGCGCATCGATCACCTGAGCCTGGTACGGCTGGAAGATCGCGACCGCGTCGACGTTGCGCTGACCCGCGGCAGTCACGGTCGCCTGCGGTGCCACCTGCACCAGCTTCGCCTCGACCGCGCTGTGCGACAACGCATTCTGGGCGAAGTACGCCGCGCTGGTACCCAGCGGCGTGCCGACCGACCGACCCGCCAGATCCCGCAGCGACGTGATTCCGGCGCTGCGGCGCGCGACGATACGCGAGTCCTCCCATCGCGACCCGTCCCCGACGATGCGCAACGCGGGCGACCGGGTCATCGCCGCCGCGGCCGGAACGTCGGCGGCGGTGGCCACGTCGAGCTGACCGGCGGCGAGCGCCTGCAGCGCCTCCACCCCGGTGGCGAAGTTGACGATGTGGACCTTCACCCCGTGGCGGTCGAAATCTCCGGCCTGTTGCGCCACGGGCACCTGCGCCCACGAAGGATCGACGACGAAGCCGACCGTGAGGGCGTGGGGGTCCGAATCGTCCGTACCGGCGCACGCGGCCAGCGGCACGATCAGCGCGACGAAGCAGACAAGGGCGGTCAGGGAGCGCAACAGCAGCGATTTCACGGGCTTCTCTTCGTGTGGGTGGATCGAAAATTCGGGGCGGAGCAACGCTTTCGAGGACATGCCGGGCTTCGAGGACATGGACTCACCCCGCCGAGGGCGCGATGCCGAGTTCGTGATGCAGCGATCGGCGCAATTCGCTGTATCCGGGGCGGTCCGCGAGCGTATCCGCGGGGCGGGGACGATCGAGCGGATTCGTGATCCGATTGATGATCCGGCCGTCGCGCAGCACGCTGATCGTGTCGGACAGCCGGATCGCCTCGTCCACGTCGTGGGTGACGAAGACGACGGTGCGCTGCAAGCGGGTCCAGATATCGATCAGCAGATCCTGCATCTTGAGCCGGGTGAGCGCATCGAGCGCGGCGAACGGCTCGTCCATCAGCATGATCTCGGGTTCACCGGCGAGCATCCGGGCGATGCCGACGCGCTGGCGCATCCCACCCGACAACTGACTCGGGCGCAGTCCGAGCACCGCGCGGGACAGCCCGACAAGGTCGAGGAGTTCCTCGGTGCGCGCGCGATGGGCCCGGGCCGGCACCCGTCGTGCGCGCAGCGCGAATTCGATATTGGCCGCGACGCTCATCCACGGGAACAGCACATCGCGCTGGAAGGCCACGCCCCGGCGCGGATCGGGGCCGAGCACGCGCGCACCGCCATCGGTCACCGTTCCCGAGGTGGGTGGCAGCAGCCCGGCGAGGCAGTGCAGCAGCGTCGATTTGCCGCTGCCCGAGGCGCCGACGAGAACGGCGAACGAACCGTCGGGCACCGACAGGTCGATACCTCGCAGCGTGGGCTGGGCGGCTTTCGGGAAGTGCACCACCAGATCCCGGGTCGCGACGGCCATCAGTTCACCTCCTTCGCCCAGCGCAGCATCGGTGCGGTGAGGCCCGCGATCGCCAGATCGCAGGCCGCACCGATCACGCCGAGCACGATCAGGCAGAAGATCAGCCGGTCGGCCTGGGAGAACAACTGTGCCTGATAGATCCGATAGCCGATTCCCGCTGTGGTGCCGGTCATTTCGGCAACGACGATCAGGACGAACGCCATGGCGGCGCCGACCCGGGCCCCGCCGACCACGTCGGGGATCGCCTCGGGCAGCACCACCCGAGTCAGGGTGTGCCGGCGACTCGCACCGAGGCAGCGCGCGGCCTGCAGGTAGTGCTCGGGGGTGCCGGCGAATCCCGAGTGGCTGTTGATCCAGACCGGGACGAAGACACCCAGCGCGATGACCAGCACCTTGCTGTTCTCCCCGAGGCCGAACCAGAGGATCGCCAGCGGCACCAAACCGATCGTCGGCACCGGCGCCAACAACCGCAGCACGGGTTGCACCACCGCCCGGCCCACCCGAGTGGTCGCGGTACAAACCGCCGCCGGCACCCCCGCTCCGAGCCCGAGCAGGAAGCCGAAGGCCGCCCGGCGCAGACTCGCGGCGATATCGGGCACCAGCAATCCGTCGGCCCCCAGTACACGACCCGCGTGCAGAATCTGGGGAACAGACGGAAACAGTTGGCGCGGAAAGATATTCAGTGCGGCGATCACCGACCAGACGACCGCCGCCAGGATCACTCCGGCGACGGCGCCGCCGACCGCGCGGCCGCTCGGCAGCGTCGTCGCGGACGCGCCCAATCGGCGCCGCCACGGCGTCGTCGTGGCCGGTGCCGCGCCGGGGTCGGCCGGCACGATTGGCAGACTCTCTGTCATATTCGGACTTCCATATTCGGACTTCCCGGTGAGCGACCGGCATCCCCGGCCGTGCGGAGCGGTCAGGCGCCGATCGTGGTCCGCAGATCGACGGCGACCGGCGCCGCCGCGGGTGCGCCGATCGGCACCCAGTCGAACGGAACCGCTTGGGCGCGATACACCATGGGGGTTGTACTCGTCCGGTCCACCCCCGGGACGCGGGGTTCGCGAACCTCCGGTTCACCCGCCACACCGGATCCCTCGTAGGGCGAGACGTATTCCCAGACCACGCGTCCCTCCGGCGTGACTTGGAACAGGCGGCCGTGCATCCCCTCGGTGATCAGAGTGTTGCCGTTGGGCAATCGCTGGGCATTGCTGACGAAGGAGCTGAAGAAGGCCCACGGCGGCTGCCCCGAATCCTCAGCGGTGTACTGCCAGACGATCTGCCGGGTCGAGGGATCGATCTCGAGGACCCGGGATCCGGCGTAGATGCCCAGCGGCGCCGGCGGGTATCCCGCGCCGCCCTGATTGTCGAAGACGAGGATGTTGCCGGCGCCGGGGAGCCCCTCGGCGATCAGATGCGGATTGTGTTGTCCGGACAGCTGGTCCAACGCCCGCGGCACCTTGTGCGCGTTGATTCGCTGATGCTGCGCACCCGGCGCCTCGTCGAAGTACGGGCCGAGCCGCCAGACCACGGCCTTCGTCGTCTTGTCGATCAACGCGACGACATTCGCCTTGCGGCAACTGATGAGGATGTTGTCCGGGTGGAACACGCTGTCCGGATCCGCACGGTGCCAGTGGTTCGGACCGAGCGTCTGTGCGCTGTTGATTTCGAGATAGCCCCACGGGTCGTCCGGGTCCCGCAGCACGGTCGCACGCAAGGCATCCCAGCCGGCATCGGACAGACCCAGCTCGTCGAGGTGGTCGCCGGCGCGCCACTCCCAGATGATCGCCCCGTCGGGCGTGACCTCGTAGAGTCCCTGGTCGCCGACGGGTCGCGGTCCCAGTCCCGGCACGACCCGCGGGACGGTGACCAGCAGCAGACGGTTGCCGTTCGGAAGCAGCTGCCAGTCGTGATTTTGCCGGGCCGCCCCGCCCGGCGCCTGCCGACCCCATTCCCACACCGTCTCGCCGGCCCAGTTCACTTGTCCCACTGTGCCGTTGGCGTAGATGCCACCGCGCGGGTCACCACTCGCGCTGAGCTGAACGCCGATGTCGCCGCGGCGGCCACCGGTGAGTTGCGGGTCGATGATGCGCGGCGGCACACCGGCGAACGGCCATTCTCGATGCACCGTGCCGTTGAGATCGATCAGCCGCGTGACGGAGTCCGCGCCGGTGAAGAGGATGTAGCCGGCATGTGCCGAATTCGGGTCGTAATAGGTGACGCCGGTGAGTCGTACGAAGGCCATGCGGTTCACTCCATCAGTCGTGCGTTACGCGAGCAGGTCGATGTTGTTACGAATCTAATCGATTTGCACCGCCATTCCGCCGCATGCAGACTGTAATGATCCGAATGATTTCAACTCTGTTCCGCCGAGCGTGACGTATCGAGAATGAGGCGAATGTGACTGCCAAGCGCGCGACTCTGGCCGACGTAGCCCGTCGGGCGGGCACCTCGACAGCGGTGGTCAGCTACGTCCTCAACGACGGTCCCCGGCCCGTTTCGGCTACCACCCGGGCCCGCGTGGTAGCTGCCCTGAACGAGCTCGACTACCGGCCGGATCGCGCGGCTCGCGCACTGCGCCGATCCCGCCGTTGGCGGCATATCGGACTGCTGGTTCCGGACGTACGGATGCCACTGTTCGGCACCCTCGTCGGGCAGATCGAGCTCGCGGCCCGGGACCGGGACCATCTGACCCTCATCGGCAACACCGGGTACGACCCGGAGCGGGAACTCGAATTCGCCTCGGCCTTCAGCGATTCCGGCATCGAGGGCCTGATCGTGGTGGGCGGCGCAAACGGCCGCGCCACCGCGGAACTGTGCCGCCAGGAACGGATTCCGATCGTGTGGGTCCACAACAACCGAGACGGCGCCGACGTCGACGTGGTCGGGGCGGACCACGTCCACGCCGGGGCGTTGGCGACAGCACATCTGACCGACCCGCACGGCCGCGACGCCATCGTGTTCGTCGGCGGCTTCACCGCGGCCGAGGTCGCACACGGCGACCGCGAAACCGTGGCCCAGCGCTACGCGGGCTATTCGTCCACGGTCGGCGACCAGCACGCCCAGCGGATTCCCACCGACCTCACCCCGGCCGGCGCCTACCGCGCGGTGCGCGACTACCTGTCCACCCATCCGGCGCCGAACGGCATGGTCGTCGGCACCTACGCCCAGACCGCCGCCACCCTGCGTGCCGTCGCGGAGGCGGGCCTGCGTATTCCGCACGACATCTCGGTGGTCGGCTTCGACGCGAATCCGGCCGACACCTACGCGCCCATCACGCTCACCGCGGTGCAGCAACCACTCGAAGTGATTGCGCGCACGGCACTGTCGCGAGTGCTGGACCCGGCCGGGACCCGCACCGACGCCCCACCCCGCATCGATATCCACCTCGCCGCGGGCGAAACCTGCGGGTGTGTCCGCTGACGATCGCCACCGGTGCCGGCGCGAAAGACCTTGTCAGCGTTCGAGATACGCGACGATGCCGCCCACCAGCGCCTCGATCGCGTCGTCGAGATCGCCGTAGGTGCCGAGGGTGCGTTCGGAGGTGATGCCACGCATCGCGGCCGGAATGAGCGCGGCGACCCGGCGGACGCGCACCGGGTCGAGATCGAGGTCGGCGAAGGCGCGGGCGCACGCCTGATCCCAGTTCGGTTTCCAGGAGGCCAGTTCGGCTGCGGTGCGCGGGAATTCGCGCTCCAATTCGGCGTGGTCGCGCGGCAGCGCGGCACGCAGGGTCTCGATCGCCAGCGACTCCGGCCGGCGCAGGCCGACCGCCATCGCGCGAATCAGCGCATCCACCCGCTCATGAAGGGTGCCGTCGGGTTTGATGCCGGCCGGTAGATCGCCGCGTTTGTCGGCGGTGTGCCGCAGCACCGCCGCCCACAATCCGTCGATATCACCGAACTGGTATTTGATCACGCCCCAGGTGGCGCCGATATCCCGAGCGATCCGGTTACCGGAGACCGCGGCCGGGTCGCCGGTCGCCAGCGAGGCGATCGCCGCCTCGAGCATGCTCTCCCGGGACGCCATACCGCGCCGGTTCGCGCGCCGCCCGCCTACCGTCGTCTCGGTCACGCGGCCGATTGTAGTGGCTCTGACCTGGGCGATCCAATTTCACCCACCCTTCTTGCATTCTTTCGCAGAGGGTTCTACCGCCATGCGTCTCTCGCCTGCCCGGCGCCACCTTCACCGGGCGGACGAGACATGGACGGACCGGGCTCGTGCCGAGCCCGGTCGGGTCCGATGGGTGATGGGTCAGCGTTCGCCCGGGTACCGGCGATCGTCCCGGCGCTGCGGGTCGGTGCCCTCGGTTTCGATTCGCTCCTTACGGACGGTGTCGGCCACCGTCTGCTGCTCCTCGACATCGTCGACGGCCAGGCGCACCCGCTCGACAGGCACGGTCTCCTTGTCGACGGTCACGCGGTCCCGGTGCAGGGTGACCTCCTGCTCCTGCTCGCCCAGATCGGGCCGGGCATCCGCGGAGGTGACCGGCTCCCGCTCGACGCGGACCTCTTCGTGGCTGGTCGGCACGGTCACGGTCTGATCCTCGGTGACCACGTATTTGCGCAGTCGCGCAGTGCCCACCGCCTCGCGCTGGGTATCGACGTTCAGCCGCTCCTCCGAGCGGACCATGCCCCGGTCGTCGACCGGCGCATTCGTGCCCGGCTGCGCCTGCCGCCCCGTACCGTCCCCGGTGCCGCGCACGGCCCGCCCGTAGGCATCCCAGCCGGCGTGGTTCGGGTCGACGTGGTAGTGGCGGAACAGTTCCGCTTCACCCTGGCTGCTGATGTGGCCGTCCTGTTCGACCGCGGGAGCCGATTTGACCATCTCCTTGTCCACGCTCACCCGCAGCGCGTCGGCCTGCGGATTGTGCTGGGCGCCGACCAGCGGCACCAGCGAATCGTGGCGAAACAGGCCGGTGGACACCGCAACCCAGGTCGGGGAGCCGGTCTCGTTGTTGACGTAGATGTTCTTGACCTTGCCGATCTTGTCGTCGTGTGAGTCGTACACGGTGCTGTCCATCAGAGTGTCGAGCTGTCCGGTCATGGTTGCT
>NZ_BAGM01000063.1 GCF_000308855.1 Nocardia veterana NBRC 100344
TGCCGGTGCCGGTGAACCCACACTCACCCTCACCCACACCGACTACACCAACCTCCTCCAAGGCGCCAAACTCCTCGTCGAAATCCTCGACACCATGACCACCGCCGTCTCCGGCGCCTACGTCCGCGAACTCCGCGCCGTCGTCTCCGAACACCACAACGCCGTCCACACCCTCACCTCCGCCCTCCTCGGCGGCCACCCCACCAGCACCATGGCCCGCGAATGCGGCATCGAAATCGCCGACACCTACCACATCCTCGCCCTCCACATCCCACCCCACCCCGACCAAGCCAACCCCCACCTCGACCCCACCATCATCGCCCGCCGCAAACTCCGCCGCATCCAAGCCGCCCTCGCCACCCACACCCACACCACCACCCTCTCCCTCCTCTCCACCGACGGCGGCACCCTCCTCATCCCCACTACCCACACACCCACCACCGACCTCGACACCCTCATCACCCACCTCTCCCACGCCGCCCGCGTCCCCATCACCGCAACCACCACCACCAGCCCCACCCCCGACATCCCCACCAACACCGACCAAACCCACCAACTCCTCGACATGGTCACCCGCCTCGGCTCCATCCCCGGCCTCTACCGCTTCGACGACCTCGCCCTCGAATACCAACTCACCCGCCCCGGACCCGGCCGCGACCACCTCGGCACCCTCCTCAACCCCCTCGACCACCACCCCGAACTCCTCACCACCCTCCAAACCCACATCGCCAACAACCTCAACCGCCAACGCACCGCCCGACTCCTCCACGTCCACACCAACACCGTCGACTACCGCCTCAAACGCATCGCCCAACTCACCGGCTTCGACCCCACCCAAGCCAGCGGACTCTGGTACCTCCGCAGCGCCCTCGTCGCCCGCACCTACACCACCT
>NZ_BAGM01000062.1 GCF_000308855.1 Nocardia veterana NBRC 100344
GGCCGAGCGGGTTTCGCTGACGCCGAACCGGTGCCAGGCCCCACGAGCGGTGTCCGGTACCGGTCCCCCGGCGATCGGTGCAGTTGAATTGCACTCGCGCCCAGCGGGTTCACGCTGCCCGCGCGCAATATGAATGGACTCGGCGCACCGGTCCGACTCGCCCGATTCCCGGGCCCGTGCGCCGCCCGGCTGCCTACCGGCCAACGGATGGCCGGTAGGCAGCCTTTTGCTGTGCACCGGCGACAGGACGGGCGATGCTCTGCCCCACCGATCGTCCCCGCTCGAATTCCTCGGCGAACCGCCGCTCCCGGGACGACCCCATTGTCGATCCCCTCGGCGCCGTTGCCGTGGAACAGGATGTGATCCTTACCCGGAGCGGTGCGGTTGTCCTCAGTGTGCGGTCACCGGGTTGGCGGCAGGTTGATCGGACCGACGCCGGCCGCGCCCTCGCAATTCACCGAAATCCCGGGGCCGACCTCGTAAAAGAATGGTCGGCATTCTCCTCGGATCCGGTCGACCTGATCGTTCGGACAGGGCCGGCACGATCCGCACAGTGAGTATCTCCGCCCGCTCGGGCAGTTTCGGCAGGAATCACTTCCGCGCGCTGTGATCGGAACCATACGGTGCTCTCACCGGTGATTCCGGATTCTGAATCTCCTTTTCCGAGAGGTACGAACACATGCAGGTCGACGAGCTGATCAAGCCGTTTCCCATCAAGGAATTCCACCCGTTCCCGCGGGCTCTGCTCGGGCCGGGTTCCCACGAGATCATCGGGCCGGAGGCACTGAAGCTGGGCTTCAAGAAGGTCCTCGTGATGACCAGTGGCCTGCGGGGAACCGATATCGTTCCGAAAATCGTAGGCTCGCTGGAGTATCACGGTCTCGAAGTGGTGCTCTACGACAAGGTCGAATCCAATCCCAAGGATTACAACGTCATGGACGCAGTCGCGCTGTATCAGCAGCACGACTGCGACAGCTTCGTCTCCATCGGCGGCGGATCGTCTCACGACGCGTGTAAAGGTGCCCGCATCTCCGTCGCCCATGACGGCCGCAACGTCAATGAATTCGAGGGATTCAACAAGTCGGAAAATCCGAAGAATCCTCCGCACATCGCCGTCTCGACCACCGCGGGCACCGGCTCGGAAACCTCGTGGGCCTATGTCATCACCGATACCACGACGGATCCGGACAATCCGCACAAGTACGTGGCATTCGACGACGCGGCCGTCCCGACGCTGGCTGTCGACGACCCGGTCCTGTATTTCGACTGCCCCACCGACTACACCGCGCAGTGCGGTTTCGACGTACTCGCCCACGGGTCGGAGCCATTCGTCTCGCGGCTGAATTTCGTTCCGTCGCTCGGAAATGCGCTCAAGTCCATCGAGCTGGTAGCCGAGAATCTGCGAGCGGCCACCTGGAACGGGACCGACCTCGCTGCCCGGGAAGGGATGATGTACGCGCAGTACATCGCGGCCCAGGCGTTCAATTCCGGTGGGCTGGGCATCATTCACTCCATCTCGCACGCGGTGTCGGCCTTCTACGACACCCACCACGGTCTGAACAACGCGATCGCCCTGCCGCGAGTGTGGGCGTTCAACATGCCGGTGATGTACAAGCGGTTCGCGCAGATCGCGGCGGCGATGGGGGTCGACACCTCGGGAATGACCGATGTGCAGGCCGCCGACGCGGCGCTCGCGGCGGCCGTTCGCCTGCTGCGCGACGTCGGAATTCCCGAGCGCTTCACCGACATCACGCCGACCACCTACTCCAAGTGCCGGCTCGGCCAGGGTCCCACCCGGTTCTATCAGAACGCCACCGTCATCAAGGGCGACGATGCCGACATCGATCGCATCACTCGCCACGTCCTCGGTGACACCTGCACGCCGGGCAACCCGAAGGAATGCACCTTCGAAACCGTGCGACCGGTGGTCGAACACTGCATGCACGGCAGCCTCGACGACTTGCTGAGCTGACCACCCGACCGGGCCGCGGACGAACCGATGTGTGGTGCCTCCGTTCGTCCGCGGCCCACCCCGCTCCGCCGAAAGGACACCGATGACCCATTTCGCCAGCATCGAGGACGTGCGTGAGGCGCTGTCCGCGACAGGCTACATTGCCGACGAGCAGCTCGCGACCACGGTCTTTCTCCTGACCCGCCTGGACAAGCCGCTGTTGATCGAGGGGCCCGCCGGTGTCGGAAAGACCGAACTCGCCAAATCGCTGGCGATCGCCACTGGCCGAAAGTTCTTGCGGCTGCAGTGCTATGAGGGTCAGGACGAAACCCGCGCACTCTACGAGTGGGATTACGGCAAGCAGTTGCTGTACACCCAGTTGCTGCGCGACAAGATCGGACACCTGGTCGGAGATACCGACAGTCTGGCCGAGGCCATCGAACGGTTGGCCGCCCAGGACAGCGTGTTCTACTCCGAGCAGTTCCTCAGCCCGCGGCCGCTGCTGGAAGCCGTATGCTCCGCGGAACCGGTGGTGCTGCTGATCGACGAAATCGACCGAGCCGATGAGGCTTTGGAGGCGGTGCTGCTGGAATTCCTGGGCGAGTACCAGATCTCGCTGCCGGAACTCGGCACCCTGCGCAGCGTGCATCCCCCACTGGTCATCTTGACATCCAACGACACTCGCGATCTCGCGGCTGCGCTGAAGCGCCGATGCCTGCACTTGTTCGCCGACTATCCGTCGGCCGAGCGAGAGCTCGAGATCATCCGCAGTAAGCAGACCGGCCTCGACGAGGCCCTGGCCGCGGAGCTCGTGCGGATCGTCCGTGGTCTGCGCGCGCTGGATCTGCGCAAGTCGCCGAGCATTTCCGAGGTGGTCGACTGGGCCCGTACCCTGGCCGTCCTGAACGTGGATTCGCTGTCGCAGACCATCCTCGACGCAACGCTGTCGGTTGTCGTGAAATACGAGCGGGATCTGCGGACCGCGCGGCAGGCACTGCCCACGCTGCTGACCGGCAATTCCGGTTCCGACACCGCCGGCGGTCCGGCGCTCGGACCCGAGACCGAGGGGCAGCGCGTACGGGCCGGGAAGGACGAGCCGGGCCGCTTCGACGACGGCTACTACGGACGCCACGCGACACCACTGCCGCGGGCAACGGTGAGCGCCAGTCAGGGAGCTCGTTCGTTCGCGCGGCGCGGCAGGTAGGCGATGGAGGCAACGGTTCAGCGGTTCGTCGCGCTGCTCCGCACCCGGGGGGTTCGAGTCTCGGTAGCCGAGGCGATCGACGCGGTCGAGTGCGCGCGCCAACCCGGCATTCTGGCCGACCGCAGGCTCCTGCGTTGTGGACTGCGCGCCGCCTTGCTCAAGAACGCACGCGATACCGCGGTGTTCGACGAATTGTTCGAGGTGTTCTTCTCAGGGCTTACCGCCGCCCCGACGAACAATTGCCGTGACGAGCCGATTACTCCGCCGAGCGTCACCGAAACCGAGGTCGACGCGATCATGACGGACGCGTTGTCGCTCTCGGTCGATCCCGCCGAGGCGGCGGCGAGCGAAGGCGCCCGAGCCGAGGACGTCCGCCATCTGTTCGATACCGCCGATCTCGCCGAGCGCCACAATCAGAGCCAGGACGACGGCATGATCGATCTCTCCGCACCGACCGACGAGATCGCTTTCTCCCAGGGCAATCAGGTGGTCGGCGGCGAGGGCTATCGCATTCGCCTCGATGTCGATCGCATGCCTGCCGGCGGTGTCCCCGGGCAACTGTCCGAGGGCGCCACCGCCACCACCGGAGCCGCGCTGAGCGTCGACGAACAGCAAGCGCTGCTGCAATGGTTGGGCGATCCGGACGCCCCTGCCGACGACACAGTGTTTCGCCGAGCGGAGGCCCTCGGGGATCTCGCGGCGGCGATTCAACGGCACGCGGCCGCGCTGCTGGAGTGGCAGCGCCGCACCGGACATCAGGATCGGCGTCTCGCCGCGGTCGGCACGGTCGGCGCCGGCGAACAGAGCGAACTGGAACACGCACTGCGTCGGATCATGACGTCGTTGCGCGGTGCGCGAACTCATCGCCGACGTGTCGCGCCCCGCGGGCGCGGAGATGCCGCTCGAACGATGCGGCGCAGCCTGCGCTACGACGGGGTGCCGTTCGCTCCGGTGACCGTCCGCAGCGCGGACGAGCGCCCACGGCTGATAGTCCTCGCCGACGTCAGCCTGTCGGTGCGGACAACCGCTCATCTCAGTCTGCGGCTCGCCCATTCGCTGCAGGAGATGTTCGGCCGGGTGCGGTCGTTCGCCTTCGTGGCGGCGCCGGTCGAAACGACGACATTGTTCGCCGAGCGCGACGCCGAGCGGGCGCTGGCCGAATTGTTCGGCGGTGACGTCCTGGACCTCGAGGCACAGTCCGACTACGGGACCGCGTTCACCACATTCCTGGCCGACCATGCCGGCGCGCTGGATCGACGAACCACGCTGCTCGTTCTCGGTGACGGACGCAGCAACGGCTCCGATCCGGGCGTGTCCTCCTTCGCCGAGATCGCCCGCCGCACCCGCGAAACGATCTGGATCACCCCGGAACCCCGATATTCGTGGGGACTGGGTAGCTGCGCATTGCCGCGGTACGCGGATTTCTGCGACCGAGTCCATGTCGTGCGCGGTCTGGACGAACTACGCAGGGCAGCAGACGAATTCCATCCGAACGGAGTACGAGGATGAATGACCCGACCGCCACAGCACCTCTGCACGCCTTCGCGCCGTTGTCCGGCAACTACTACGACGACGGCGTGGTGCGGGTCGGCGCCGACTACAGCGACAGCGGCCCGGGTCTGCGTACCGAGAGCTTCCGCGTGCGTGTCGTCGATCACCGCTCGGAGATCACGCACCGGTTCCGGCCGCAGGAACTCGACAACGGTATCGCCGGACTCATCGCCGACGAACTGTTCCGCACCGGCCTGCTCGCCGGCGCCGACATCTTCGAGCGGGTGTTCCTCGGAGTCGTCCGGACCACCGTTGCGGGGGCGATACCAGCGTGGAGCACCTTCTACCGCAACACGATCGACAGCATCCATCGGTATCTGGCGGGTGCTCCGGAACCACGACAGACGATGGCTCCGGTCTACGAGCGGGCGCTACAACTCGTCCATCCAGGCCGCGTGCTCGACCTGGGGTCATGTTTCGGGTTCTTTCCGCTGCTGTTGGCGCAGTCCGGCCACCGAGTACTCGCCTCCGACGTCGTCGCCGGCAATATGCAATTGCTCTCCAGAATGGCGCCTCTGCTCGGTACCCCGCTGGACACACTGACCTGTGATGCGACGGCGGTACCACTGCCGGCCCGGTGCGTATCCACGGTGACCGTGCTGCATCTGCTGGAACATCTCGCCCCAGAGGAGGGTCGAGCGGTCATCGGCGAGGCCACGCGACTGGCCGCACACCGGGTCGTCGTGGCGGTCCCGTTCGAGACCGAGCCCGACCCCGGCTACGGGCACGTACGCACCTTCGATCTGGAGGAACTGGCGGTACTCGGTATCGAGACGGGACTGCCGTTCACCGTGTCCGAGTACCACGGCGGGTGGCTGGTGTTGGACGTGTCGTGAGCGTACCTTGCGAAATTCGTTGCCGCCGAGGCATTCCGGTGATGCTGGGCAGGAGCGGCCGCCAAGTCCGGTGACGCAGGCACCCTGCCCAGACGCCCGCCGAGTAGGCGAGGTCATCCAGCAGGCGCAACATGATCCATCGAGGACCGCGACGCCGGAGCAGGGTCTCGACGACGCACGGCAGCAGGCTCGCGACGAGGACGCGCCTACCGGTGCGATGCCAGAGCGCCATCGGCCACCAGGCACGCCGCACAGCCGCACCCAGAACCGCTCCCGCACCGAGATGCGCGCGGACGGCGAGCGCGGCCGCCGCCCGTGCCGGCACCCGATGCCGCCCCAATACGACCGGCAGGACGGTCGCCGACACGAAGCCCATCGCCAGGGCCACCGACGGTCGTCCCGCGGCGAGCGCGGCCCAGGACACCGCACTGCGGTAATCGACACGCGCACAGGTCAATCGGTCGCCGTGTCGTAACGCCAGCGGCGCAGCCGATGTTCCGTACTCGAATCGCTGGCGAAGCCAGGCCCGCCCGGTCGCTCGCACCCGATGTTCGACGACGGCGTCCGGTTGGTAGCGGACGAACAGGCCGGCGTCGATCAGGCGCCACACCAGGTCGACATCCTCGCCGAAGCGCAGGTGCTCGTCGAAGCCGCCGACCAGTTCCAGCGCACTGCGCCGTACGACGAGCGCGGCACTCGGCACATAACCGACACGACCGAACGGGCGGACCACCGCCGGGTGGGCGCCGAGGTCCAGGCTGCCTCGGTCGGATTCGTATCGCGCGAACGGGCTCGACGGATCGGCAGCGGTGCGGACTCGGGGAGCCACTGCCGCGACCTGCGGGTCGTCGAACAGCGGCAAGACCGCCGAAAGCCAATCGGCCTGGGGTTCGGTGTCGGAGTCCAGGAAGGCCACCAGTTCGGTCCGAGCGGTGCGCCAGCCCGCATTACGAGCCGCGGCGGGACCGTGTGATCGAGCATGCCGGACCGACGCACCGGCGATCGGGACGGCGGACCCGTCGTCGACGATCACCCGGCGCGCCACGGCGGGTGTCGCAGCCAGGACTCTGTGCACGCCCGCCTCGTTGTCCTTGACCGGTACGACGAGCGTGATGTCGGCCGAACTCCAGGCGCCACCCACCGCTGTCGGATGGGCGACGCCGGCACGACACAATCGTCGCGCGAGCTGTTCGGGCTGTCCCGGCGCCACCGGTTCACCCGCCAGCCATCCGTCGAGGAGGCGAGCGGCCGGGTGGGACAGGCGGATCAGTCGCGGTGGCGAGCCGCCCAAGAGCATCCGGCCGCCGAGGTAACGACGTACGTCACGGTCGAGGGTGAGCCACATCTTCGGTGCCACAGCATTTTCCGGCTCCGCGTTCTCGTCGGACCACATCGGGTTCACGGCACGAAACCTCCGTCGGCGTGCACGACGCTGCCGTTCACGACCGCGGCGTCACCGTCGCACAGCCACGCCACCGCAGCTGCGACCTCACGCGGTTCCACGATGCGGCCGAGCAACTGGTGCGGGGCGAATGCTTCCACCGAATCCAGGCCGTGCAACTGCGCGGTGGCGGTCAGCATGGCCGTGCGGGTCGAGCCCGGTGACACCGCCGCGGCCGTGATTCCGGTGCCCCGCAGGTCGTGGGCCAAGCTCTTGATCATTCCGACCACTGCGTGTTTGGCCGCACTGTAACCGGACAGATGCCACAGCCCGTGGTGACCCGCGGCCGAGGCGACAGCGACGAATCTGCCGCCTCTGGGCTCCGGCCGGGCGAGCATCGCGGGTAGGGCCGCCCGCGCGAGGTTCGCCACCCCGTGCACGCCGACGTCGAACATGGGGGCCCATTCGGGAGTCCTCGTCTCCCACAACGGTTTTCCACCGGTGATGACCGAGGCCGCCGCCACGGCGGCCCTGATCGGACCGAATCGGCCCTCCCCGGCCCGGACGGCGTCGGCCAAGGCGGGCAGATCACGGACATCGGCCGCCAGATCCATGACCGCGCCGGGACGGGCCTCGGCCACTTCTCGGAGTTGCTGTCTGGTGGACAGCGGATAGGGCACAGCGGGATCGTCGGCACAGCTGTCGACCGCGACGACCCGCCACCCGGTGTCGGCGAGCCGATGCACGATCGCGGCACCGATGCCCCGGGCGGCACCGGTGACGATCGCGGTCGGCTCACCGGTCACGACATTCCCCGCGTGAATCCGTCCGGAACCAGGACGTCGTCCCGCGTGAGGTCCTCGATCGACTCGCGGCCGAGCCCGTACAACGTGGAATCGATGCCGTGCCGGAGGATCTCGAGCACGTTGTGGACGCCACGCTCTCCGTTCGCCGCCATCCCCCACAGGTAGGGCCGGCCGATCATCACCGCTCGCGCGCCGAGTGCCAGCGCCTTCACCACATCGCTGCCGCGCCGGATGCCACCGTCGAGCACCACCTCGACATCGGCGCCGACGGCGTCCACGACGGACGGCAGCAACCGAATCGCCGCCGGCGTGGTGTCGAGATTGTTGCCGCCGTGATTGGAAACCGAGATGGCACTCGCACCGATATCGACGGCACGCCGGGCATCGTCGGGGCGCCCGATGCCCTTGATCATGAACGGCCCGTCCCACTGCTCACGCAGCCAGGCGAGATCTTCCCAGGTCACGGGAGGGGTGCCCATCCACTCGCCGTAGGCACCGAAGAAGGTGGGCCCCTTCTCGCCGGCCCCCACGAGGTTCGGCGTGGTCAGGTCCGGCAGGCGCCCGGCCCGCAGGAACCGGGCCAGCCATCCGGGCCTCGACAAGACCTGCGGCGCGAAGCGGATCGCGGTCTTGACATCGATACGCTCGGGAAGCGGCGGACTCCCCCAGTCACGGGCCGTGGCGAACACCCAGTCGAGCGTGATGATCAACCCTTTGGCGCCGGCCCGTTTCGCGCGGTCCAGTCGGGCCAGAATCGCGTCCCGGTCACCGAGCCAGTACATCTGGAAGAACAGCTTGTCATTGGCCGCGACCACCTCTTCGATCGGTTTGGAGGCGAACGACGACAGGCCGATCGCCGTGCCGGACATCGCCGCCGCACGGGCGACGGCGACCTCACCGGCCGGATCGACCGCCTGCACCCCGGTCGGCGAGCAGATCACCGGAAGCGAAATCTCCTGCCCCATCAGAGTGGTCGACTGCACCCGCTGCGCCGGCAGATCGGCGATATGCGGACGCAGGCCGAGCTCGGCGAAGGCCGCGGTGTTGTCGGCGAGGCTGACCCCGCCCTCCGATCCGGCCAGCAAGGCGAGATATACCGCCTTGGGAACTCGCTTCTCGGCACGCTCGCGTGCCTCGGCGACGGTTTCGAACCAGTCTTTCGTACTTGCCACGATGTTGTCCTCGTCTAACAGTCAGCGCCATCCGGCCAGCGGGCTGGTGTCGCATGCTCGGTCCGGTCCGGCAGCACCGGACGGGAGTGTCGGAAGGCCCAGTCCCACAGCACGTTTCGTGCGGGGGCCACGGGAATGGTCTTTGTCCGGACGGGGTACGGCGCCGACGGACGCGAGAGCAGGTTCGGCATTGCCCCGCACGCATTCCGGGTCCGGGCCGTCCAGCGGCAGTCCGGTGAAGAACTTCGCTGCCATACACCCGCCCTTGCACGAGTCGAACGCCGAGCACGACCGGCACAGGCCCCCGGTCTGTGGCTCCCGCAGCCGCGTGAACAGCGGCGAGGTGCGCCAAACCGCCTCGAACCCGCCGGCGTCGCGCACGTTGCCGGCCAGGAACTGGTCGTGGATGGCGAACGGACAGGCGTAGACGTCGCCGACCGGATCGATCAGACACACGACTCTGCCCGCACCGCACAGATTCAGACCGGGCAGTGGGGTGGACCCCAGCGCGTTGAGATGGAAGAAGGAGTCACCGGTCAGCACGGTATCGCCGTGGGCGACCAGCCAGTCGTAGATCTGGCGCTGCTGAGCCGCGGTGGGGTGCAGCCGATCCCACACGTCGGCCCCGCGGCCCGACGGGCGCAGTCGGGTGATTCGCAACTGGGCGTCGAAGCGCTCGGCCAGTTGCCGGAACTCGTCGAGCTGTCCGACATTCTCCCGAGTCATCACCACCGAGATCTTGAAGCCGGTGAAGCCGGCATCGGCGAGGTTCGACATGGCCCGGTAGGCGGAGTCGAACGACCCCGCACCGCGAACCGCGTCGTTGACCTCGGCCGTCGCACCGTCGATGGAGATCTGCACATCCACGTAGTCGGTCGCGGCGAGCCACCGGGCACGCTCCGGCGTCAGCCGGACACCGTTGGTGGAGAATTTCACCCCTACCCCGCGGTCCACCGAATAGCTCAGCAGCTCCCAGAAGTCGGAGCGGACGGTGGGTTCACCGCCGCCGATGTTGACGTAGAACACCTGCATCCGCTCGAGCTCGTCGATCACCGTCCGGCACGCGGCAGTATCCAGCTCACGCGGATCCCGCCGGCCCGACGACGACAGACAGTGCTCGCACGCCAGATTGCAGGCGTAGGTCAACTCCCACGTCAGGCAGATGGGCGCGTCGAGGCCGTGCTCGAAATGCTCTACCAGTTTCATATGATCACCTCGTCCGCCGACGGTCGAACCGGCCGGCGCTCTCGCTCAGCCGTCGGTGCGGCGTTGGATCGTGCCCGCTGCCACCAAACCGGCCAACGCGGATTCATATTGCTGCCGTTCGGATTCCGGCACGTCGGCCGCTACCAGGGCGGCGCCCGCATGCGGCCGGCGGGCCAGTTCCCGGACGACCGTCAGCAGCCTGCGGGTCTTCAGGAACGACAGTCTCCGGGTGCCGTAGTCGTACAGCAGCGCGCCGAACGGTTCCGGCCGGACCGCGACCGCGGGATTCAGGCGATAGGGCAGAGCCGGATCGAACGGTTCGGGCGCCGGCGCGTCAGTAGACACCGCACATCCCGTCGATGGACACGTCTTCCACCAGCAGATCCTGCTCGACGTTCGTGGTGTTGTCGTTCTCGTTCATCCTCGTTCCTTCCGATGTCACAGCCACCGGGTGTGGCGTGTTCACGACCGTAGGGCGGTGCAGACCGAAGGTGAACGCCAGAAACCGAAGAACCGTCCGATCGCCACCGCAACCCGTCCGAAAGCAGAGTCGCGTGCCTGAACCACCCGGTCTCCGGAGGCCACGGCACCGAACCGCCACCTGTCCGATCGGTCAGGTATCTCCACCACCGACGGTCAGTGTGTCCGCCCTCACACCGGCGCTAGGCTGGGAGGCGCCGGCAGGGCCGCCGGTGATGGAAGAGGAGTTGGCCGTGGCACAACTGACACGACGTGCGCCGATGGCGGCGGCGACGTCGACAACGCGAACACCCCCCTCGAGCGACGCGCACCGTCTCCCTCCTGCCTCACCCGAGGACGACGCCGAGTTGTCCGGGCCGATCCCCGGGAACAGCAAGTCCGACAGCCCGATCCCACACCTGGCGAAGTTCCACGCTCCCGAAGTCGTTTTCGGCCCCGGAGCACTCGCCGAAATCGGTCACTGTGCACGACGAGTGGGGGCCCGCCGTCCCTTCCTCGTCACCGACCCGGGCATCATCGAGGCCGGCTGGGTCGCGGAGGCCACCGGCTACCTGCACGAAGTCGGACTGCACCCGATCGTGTGGTCACAGGTCACGCCGAATCCCAAGGATCACGAGATAGCCGCGGCGTACGAGCACTATGCCGAAACCGGCAGTGACGTGATTCTCGCGGTCGGCGGCGGGTCCTGCATCGATGCTGCGAAGGGCGTCGCGATCCTCGCCGGAAACGGTGGGGCCATCCTCGATTTCGAGGGCGTGGACCGGGTGGTCAACCCGATCCCGCCCCTGGTCGTCGCTCCCTCCACCTCCGGAACCGGAGCCGACGTGTCCCAGTTCGCGATCGTCACCGACACGACCAAGCGCATCAAGATCACTATCATCAGCCGGACCCTGGTGCCCGACATCTCGATCGTGGACCCGCGGCTACTGATCACGATGCCCGCCGACCTGAACGCGGCAACCGGGCTCGATGCGTTGACCCACGCGATCGAATCGTTCGTCTCGCGCGCCCACACGCGACTGACGGACCAGCATTCGCTGCAGGCCGTGCACCTGATCACCGACAATCTCCCGCACACCTTGGCACGACCACGCCGCGCCGGCCCGCGGATCGCGATGGCTCACGGCGCACTCAGTGCCGGCCTCGCCTTCTCGAACACGATCCTGGGCATCACCCACGCGATGAGTCACCAGGTGGGCGGTCTGCTGGACGCACCGCACGGCGTTCTGAACGGGGTACTCCTGCCCCACTGCATCCGGTTCAATGCCGAAGTCGACCCCAGCCCCTACGTCGCGCTTGCGGCTGCCGCCGGACTCGATGTCGCCCGGCCGGCCGACGAGATCGCCGATGCGCTCGCCACCCACGTACGTCGATTGGCCGACTCGGTCGGCGTGCCGCGCGGGCTGGCCGATCTCGGCGTCACACCCGAGGACATTCCGGTTCTCACCCGCACCACCCTGGGCGACGCCTGCTTGGCCACCAACCCACGCGACGCCGACGCGCACCACATCGCGGCGTTGTTCGAACGGGCGCTGTGAGGCGCGGATGAGGGAAATGGCTTCCGACGGCGGCGCGTTCGGGAAGACCGCGGCCGATCTGGGTGTACTGACCGGAGTGCGGTCGGGTAAACGTACCTTCTATCCGGCCTACGTCCGCTCCGCCGAACGCTTGGAGAACGCTGTTCGGGCCCTCGACCGGATTTCCCGTGCTCTCGTCCGCACCGCGGAAGGCCCACGCGGGCTGGTGGAATCGGTTCTGTGCACCGCGGCGGACCACCTGCAGGCGGATTGGCTGCTCATCGCGGTGGCCGACGGAGCCCTGCAGGCAGCGCGCCCCAGGTTCCTGATGCTCGGCGGCGACGGCCTCATCGACGACGAGGACCGTTTGCCACCGGATGCGTTGCAGGAGTTGACCCTCCTGCGTGACCGCCCATGGGAGGTCGAGCACAGTCACCCCGGACCGGTCGTCCGAGTGGCCATGACGCTCGACGGGGAGCCGGTGGGCGGTATCGCCGGATTGCCGGGCCGCGAGGTCGAGATCGCGGAAACCGACCTGGCAGTCCTGCGCGTACTGGCCAACCAGGTCGCTGTCGCATTGCACAATTCCTTTCTCCTGCACGCGGCGACGCGCCTGCGCGGGCGTACCGAGCAGTTGACCGAAACGGCCGCTCAACATGCCCGCGACCTCGCCGCGCGGGACGCCGAACTCGCCGAAGCTCAACAGCGCCTCATGGCGGCGATGCAACGCCAAGCGCTGGACGACGAACGTCACCGCATCGCGCGGGAACTCCACGACAGCGTTACCCAGGACGTCCTGTCCGCGGGGATGACCATCGAGATCTGCCGCAGCGATCTGGCCGCCGGCGCCGCCGCCGACGACGTGATCGCCAAACTGGTCGACGCGAAGGACCTCACCAAACGCGCCGTCGAACGCCTGCGGGCGGCGATCTATGCACTGCACCGCAGCGCAGCGGAGTCCGCCGAATCCCTGCCGGTGCTGTTGCAGCGGCTGTCCGACGTACACCTCCCGAGCGATCTGACCGTGCACGTGACCGTCACCGGCACTCCGGTGCCGCTGACCGGGGAAGCCGAGCACTCGTTGCTACGAATCACCGGGGAAGCCCTGTTCAACACGGTGGCCCACACCGATGCCACCCGTGCGCATGTGCGACTGGTCTACTACCCGAACCGAGTCGTGCTCACCATTTCCGACGACGGCCACGGCGACCCGGCACAGCTACGCAAGATGCTGCGCGTCACCTCGGCCAATCTGGCCGGTGCGCACCGCGGACTCGCCAACATGCTGGCGCGCACCGCCCACCTGGGCGGCACCATGTCCATCCGCCGCGCGCAATTGGGCGGGGTCATGCTCAGATTCGAAATTCCGATCCCCGGGGGATCGGCAAGGAGGACGTCGTGAACACTCACCCAGCCGTGGCTCCTACGCCTGCCGGCACTCGGCAACTCCGCATCGTGCTGATCGACGATCACGCCATCGTCCGGCAGGGCTTGCGCACGATATTGGAGCGTGAGCGAGATATCCAGGTGGTCGGCGAAGCGGCCGATGCGGCGTCCGCGCTCGCCACTGTCGAAAATCTACGGCCCGACATCGTATTACTCGACCTCAAGCTCGGAACCGGCTCCGACACCGAGGGGCTCGACATCTGTTCGGCGCTCACCGCGAAATATCCCGAGACCGGCGTCTTGGTGCTCACCACGTTTCTCGATGACGCCCTCGTCATCGAAGCCGTACATCGCGGCGCGAAGGGCTACGTCCTCAAGGATGTCGACACCACCGGACTCGTCGCCGCGATCCGCGCGGTGTCGCGCGATGAGAGTGCCTTCGACTCCCGCTCGGCATCGGTGATGATGCGCTCCATCCGCACCGCAGTCGACGAACCCAGCCTCACCGAACGGGAACTCAAGGTCCTCGAACTGCTCGCGCACGGCCTCAGCAATCGTGAAATCGGCTGCCGCATCTACATTTCCGAGACCACCGTGAAATTCCACGTACGCAATATCATGCGTAAACTCTCGGCCGCAACCCGCGCCGAAGCCGTATACGAGGCCAGCAAGATGGGCCTCATCTGAGTTGCGACATTCGACCGGGCTGTCCTCGGACGTCGCCACGACCGCACTCGCTGAGCCGGACCGCCGATGCATCTCGCCGACCTGACCTCCGCGCAACTGGCCGACCTGCCCCGACCTCTGCTGGCCGTCCCGCTCGGCGCCACCGAGCAGCACGGACCACACCTGCCGCTGGGCACCGACACCGCCATCGCGGTCGAGCTCTGCCGCCGGTTGGCCCGCGCCCGAGGCGACGTCGTCGTAGCACCGCCCATCCCGTACGGATCCAGTGGTGAACATGCCGGGTTCCCCGGCACACTGTCCATCGGCCGCGCCGCCCTGGAGCTGGTCGTTGTCGAATTGGTGCGCTCGGCAGACGAATTCGGCGCGGTCATCCTGGTCAACGGACACGGCGGCAACCTGCAACCGCTGCGAGCGGCGCAGCACCAACTCGCCGCGGAGAACCGCGACATCCTGATCTGGTCCCCCACCGGCCCCACCGACGACAGCCATGCCGGACACACCGAAACCTCGACCATGCTCCACCTCGCGCCCGAGCTGGTCGTGACCGACCGCATCCGCCCCGGCAACACCCGCCCACTGCACGAGCTCATGCCGCACCTGCGAACCGGCGGAGTCCGCGCAGTCAGCGCAACCGGCGTCCTCGGCGATCCCACGCACGCCACCGCAGCCGCCGGCGTCCGGCTGCTGGATCGTTGGGCCGACGCGCTGACCACGGCGGTCGCGAATCGGTTCCCACCCGCCGATCCTGGATTCTGACGGACAGCAGTCGGCTGCGGCGGTCGCCGCCGGAATCCGAAGGCCGCGTCGGCCGCAATTCTCCACGTTCGCCGGTAGTGGAGGGATGCTTCGAATTATCCACGGCTGCCACCGAATCCGCGCGACCGCGGCGAAACTGTCCGCTCGGACCGGGTTCACGCCCCGAGATCGACGGTGGCGCGCACATCGCTCGGCCGAATACCTCTGTGCCGCTTGAAGGCCGCGCTGAAACCGAAGGCGTCCGCATAGCCGACGGCCTTCGCCACCTGCGCTACGGTCAGACTCCGGTCGGCCAGCAGCTCCTCCGCCTCGTCCATGCGGCATTCGGTGAGATACGCCAGCGGTGACTGTCCCATGACCTCGGAGAACCGGCGCGCGAACAGCGCCCGCGAGACCCCCGACTCAGCGGCCAGCGACGCGACTGTCCAACCGGCGGAGAGCCTTCCGTGCATGGCCGCCAATGCCGGCCCCACCACCGGGTCGGCCGGCCCGCGATACCAGCCGGGCGCGTCGGCGTCCAGCCCGTCGAACCAGTCGCGCAGGGTGCAGACCAACGCCCAGTCGAGGAGCCGGTCCATCATCGCCTGCGCTCCGGCCGGGCGTCGCGCCGCATCCGCGGCCATCGACTCCATCCATGCGCACACCTCCACGTCGTCGGTGACGACCAGGACGGGAGGGACCGCACGCAGCAGTCGTTCGTGCCGTCGGCCGGAGGCTCGGTACGCGCCGACGATCAGAGCGGTCTCGCCGTCGGGTCCGTCCCCCCAGCGACTGCCGTCCAGTGCGGGGTCACATTTCGTGTCCGGCGCGAAGCAGGAGATCTCGTATTCCTCGTGCGGCAGCCCGACGGTTTCCGCAGTGTCGGCGAGCACGAATGCGTCCGGTCCGCGCACGATCGCGGTGTCCCCCACCGTGATCCGGCGTTCGAGCCCGCCCGGTAGCAGCAATGTTCCCCCGCCGCGCAGCACGGTGACCATGGTCAGCGGCGCCTCGTCGGCGAACCGGATGCTCCACGGTGGTTCCAAGACCGCCGAGGTGAGCAGTGCCCCCTCGGCCCGGATGCCGCCCAGCAGTTTGCTCAGTGGGTCCACACCATCGACTGTAGACGAACTCCTATCGAATGTAGATCTCTACCCATAGATCGTCCACCCTCCGGGGTGTGGAATGAATCCCGAACGCCGAACCGAGCGTTCACGCAACCCCGGAGCACAGGAGGCCCCGTGCAGCAGCACAACCCGACCGCGGACACCGCGACCGCCCGCACCGCGCTGGTCGTCGTCGCGCACCCCCGGCCCGACTCACTGACTGCCCATATCGCCGGATTGGCCACTCGGCGGCTCACCGCCGCCGGATACCGGATCGATCTGCTGGATCTGCACGCCGAGAACTTCGATCCCCGGATGACGGCCGCCGACCTGCCGGAATGGGGGAACAGGGAGAAGACCTACTCACCGGAGGTCGAGAACCAGATGCGGCGGGTCCTCGCGGCCGACGTGATCGTCGCGGTGTTTCCGGTGTACTGGATGCAGGTCCCGGCGATCCTGAAGGGCTGGATCGATCGGGTGTGGAACTACGGATTCGCCTACGGCCGAAGCAAACCCCGGCTCGCGGGTAAGCGGATGCTGTGGCTGGGACTGGCCGGCGTGGCCGACGACGACCCGATCGTCGAACCCATGCAGCAGGCACTGAGCACGCAACTCGACGACGGTATCGCCTATTACTGCGGTCTCACCCGGTCGACGGTCGGGCTGCTGCCCGGCGCGGAGGAAAAGCGGCAGCGCCTCGACGCCGCGGGCAATCTGCTGCTCGACGAAGCACTCACCGGCGCGGTCCGCGAGGCCCACTACGCGGCCTTGGAAAATCGGGCACTGGGCTTCGTCGAGGATTTCCTCGCCGCCGACCGGGTTCCGGCCTGACCGTCGCCGGGCCTTCGCCGGTCGATCACGCCCGCGCGTTATGCGCGGGCTTCGATCTGTTCGCGCAGGATGTCGCCGTGGCCGGCGTGCCGGGCGAATTCAGCGGTCAGGAACACGTAGATCCAGCGCAGGCTGACGAGAACTCCCGTGTGCGGGTGCGCACGGGTCTCGTCGAGGGGGACCCGTGCGGCGACGGACCTGGATCGGGCGCTTGCGCGTTCGTACTCCGCGATCACCTCCGCGACGGTCTCGTCGTCGCCCACCTCGAATCCGCCGTGCGCCCACAGTGGGCCGTCGCACTCGTCGTCGGCGAGGCGGCCGAGCGTGCGCTGGAACCACAGTCGTTCGGCGAACGTGGCGTGTTTGATCAAGGCGATCGGGGTGGTCGACGAGGGCACCAACCGCAGCCTGGCGTCGGTTTCGGACAGGCCGCGCACCGTCCCGACGAGGTCGGTGCGCGCCTGGTCGAGCATGCTCTCGAACAGCTCTCGTTCGGCGCCGGTGCTCCGGTTGGACGTGGTCATGACAGGCCGACCTTCCTCGGCCCGCCCGACTCACGCCCGACAGACCGATCTGCTGGTGGTGATTTCGGAAAACGGTCCGCCGGAAGGAACCGGCGCCGGCTGATCGCGTGATTCGCGACCAGGAATCCTGATTCGGACCGCCGATGGTTGGCAACCCCCACGGCAACCGCGGGTGCGACGGACCGCCCACGAATCTACCAGTCGCACCATGTCCGAGCCATCCGCTCACCGAACCCCGCACCCCCGCTCGCGAATCCGTCAGCCGCCCACCGGATCCATGCGGAGAAACTCGGTGATGTACAGCGGTTTCGGTGGCCGCACGGTGCCGAGCACACCACCGAATTCGGGTTCGAGCCGGACCTCCTCGGCGCCCTACCGGACCGGCAGGAAATGACAGCGCCGGAACAGGTTCCGCGCACGGGCCCGAGGAAGACAGTGCCCAGTTCCGTAGGCTCGACCACCATGACCGTCGCGCGTTCGATCCTGCTGTTCGTCCTGGCCGCGCTCGCCGAGATCGGTGGCGCGTGGCTGGTCTGGCAAGGCGTGCGCGAAGGTCGCGGCTGGGCGTGGATCGGTGCGGGTATCATCGCCCTCGGCGGCTACGGATTCGTCGCCACCCTGCAACCGGATGCGAATTTCGGCCGCATCCTCGCCGCTTACGGCGGCGTCTTCGTCGCCGGATCCCTGCTGTGGGGCATGGCCCTCGACGGGTTCCGCCCCGACCGCTACGACGTCACCGGCGCCCTGATCTGTCTCGCCGGGGTCGCCGTCATCATGTACGCCCCACGTGCGAGCTGAGCGAGTTCAGCTCAGGCTCGCCGATACCGCTTGCGCCGCACGCTCGCCCGAGGTCGCGGCGTCGGCGAGCGACGGCAGATCGAGCTGGTAGTCGCCGGCGAAATGGATGTTTCCCAGCGGTTCCCGCAATGTCGGCAGGGTGGTGCGCCGCCCCGGCGCCCAGAACGGTACGACTCGGCGGTGCCGGCGCAGAATACCGTCGCCGAGTTTTCCTTCCAGCTCGGGCAACACGGTCAGCAGGTCGTCGGTGAATCGCGCGACGATCTCCGCGTCCGGCAGATCGAGCAATGCGTCGGCCTTGCCGCCGCCGGCGAAACAGGCCAGCGCGCCGCCCGGTTTACGGTCGGTGCCGGTGCGCAGCGCCGCGGCATGGTTGAACACCGCCTGGAACGACAACTGCGGTGTGGAGATGCCGAAGTACTTGTCCCAGCGTTGCGGCCCGACCTCGTCGGTGAAGAAGCCCACCACCACGTAGCGCCCGTAGGTGATGTCGTTGAACGAATTCCGATACGGCTGCGGAAGTTCCGGGATGATCCGCTCGCAGACGTCGGCGGGCGCGGTCACGATCGCACGCCGGGCCCGCAATGTGGCCGGACGGTCGCCGGCGAGATAGTCGACGACGACGCCGTCACCGTCGTTGCGCACCGATTGCACCGCCGAGTTCAGCCTGATCCGGTCGCCGAGATCGTCGGTCAACACGTCGGTCAGGGTCTGGTTGCCACCGGCGGGCAGCGAGAAGTTCGGGATCTTCTCGGGATCGGCCAATGCCATGCCGACCGAGGTCACGAACTGGGTGGCGGCGGTCTCGTGCAGGTCGCAGCCCATCCACTGCGCCGACCATGATCGGACGATGGTGTGCGCCAGCTCCGAAGACACGCCTTTCAGCAGGTACGACGCGAGCTTGGTGTCGAGCCGGGCCCGTACGCGTTGCGCGACACGGCTTTCCGATTCGAGGAAGGGTGTGACGGCGAGGATGCGCGAACCGACGACGGCCAGGCCCAACCGGTCCAGCATGGTCATTTTGGTGCGGAACATCAGCGCGAAGGGATTCGACGTGTCGACCGTCCCGCCGTTGAGGTGCAGCGCGATGCTCTTACCCGCGAGCGAGCCCATCTCGATACCGTGTCGGTCGAGGGCCTCGATCAATGTGCCTGTGCCCTCGGTGAATTGGGTGCCGACGTTGATCCAGTAGTCGCCCTGCCGGACGGTGTCGACTCGTCCGCCGGTCCGGTCGGTGGACTCGAGGACAACCAGGTCGGTGTGCCGTCCGAGCGTGGTCGCCGCCGTCAATCCCGCCATTCCGGCGCCGATGACAACGACTTCCGTGGTCTCTTCCACGACGTTGTGGGTTTTCATGGGATTCCTTTTTCTGAGCTTTCGAGGGGACGATCCGATGAACCGCTGACGGCCTGGGCATAGACGCGCGGCGATTCGAATTCGGGTCAGGACCGAGTTTTGACCGAAGCGCCGACGGCCTGGCTGTCGACGCGTTGGTTGTGGGCGTCGTAGGCGTGGTAGGCGCGGTAGTAGGTGAACATTTGCAGGCCCCAGGTGGTCAGGGCGAGGATGTAGAAGGTGGTGTGTTCGGAGTCGTCGCCGGGGAGGTGGACGAAGTCGTAGATGGCGGCGATGAGGAAGGCGCAGGCGGTGGCGATCGCTGCCCGGACGGCGTGCGCGTGTTCGCCGATGTTCCACAGGCGCACCACGAAATAGATCAAAAACATGGTGGTGAGGACGTTGACCACGATGTAGAAGATCTTGCCGGGGGTGCCGATCTGCTCGGCGTAGGTGCTGAGGGCGAAGCCCACCACGGCGGCGAGGGCGAAGGCGCCGATGTCTACCGCCACCGGCGGTGTGTATCGGTGGGTGACCTTCATCAAGCCGAGGACCAGGATCAGCGTGATACCGATCGATCGGGAGAAGGCGTCGACGATCCTTCGCAACCCGGGCCGCAGCCCACGTCCCCGACCTCGGACGAGTCTGCCGGCCTGCCATCCGCAAGCGTGGGTGGTGGCGGGCCGCCGCAGCGCCGAGTTGCGGGGTGTCGAGTGTTGAGTGCACAGTCGTACACTCAATTGATGAGCGATCAGGCGGAGATCAAGGCGCTCGCCCGGTTGGCCGGCGACGAACTCGGCGGTGCGGTCGACGGTGTGGCCACGGTGCATCGCGCCCTCTCCGATCACGTTTTCGCGGCCGTGCGGCTGGGAGTCGGCCCGGCGGCGCGGCCCGTGCAGGTGGTACACGACGCCATTGCCGACAACGTGTATCGGATCGTCAGCGGTTCCGCGGTATCGGCGGGCATGCTGGCCGAACATGCGGCGGCGTTCTCCGGGATACCTACGCCCTCACGTACGGTTGTCGGCTCCGGTTTCCTCGCGGCCCTGCAGGGCTTGATCGGCGACACGCTCGCCGAACAACGACCGATTCTCGCCGCGCCCATGGCATTTCGTGTCGATGGCGAACCGGTGGCGCCGGAACGTATCGCGCAGCACATCACCGTCGCCGGCGGCCGGGTCGTGATCTTCCTGCACGGTTTGGCGGAGACCGAGCACGCGTGGCGTCTCGGCGGCCGGCCGACCTATGCCGAACGACTCGAGGCCGATCTCGGCTGCACATCCCTCCAGGTGCGGTACAACAGCGGGCTGCACATTTCCGAGAACGCCCGGCAGCTGAACGATCTGCTGCAGCGCCTCACCGAGCACTGGCCGGTCGAGATCGAACAGCTGTCACTGGTCGGTCATTCGATGGGCGGGCTCATCGCTCGTGGCGCGTGCTTCGCCGCCGCCGAAAACGGACGGCCTTGGGTGGGCCGGGTGCGGCAGGTGGTCTGTCTCGGGTCGCCCCATCTCGGTGCGCCCCTGGAGCAGTTCGTGCACTACCTGTCCGCCGCGCTGGTTCGCGTGCCGGAGACCCGTCCGTTCGGACGGCTGCTCCGCCGCCGCAGTGCGGGAATCCGAGATCTGCGTCATGGTTCGCTGGTCGACGAGGACTGGGACGGCGTGGACGCCGATGCGTTGGGCCGCCGAGCGATTCGCGAGGTTCCGCTGCTCGCGGGCGCCGACCACTACTTCGTCACCGCGACCATCACTCGCAGCCCACGCCATCCCCTGGGCCGCGTCATCGGCGACGGTTTGGTGCTGACCACGAGTGGTTCGGGCCGGAATCGCGCGCGGCGCATCGGTTTCGACGACGACAACGGCCTACACCTACCCGGGGCGAATCACTTCACACTGCTCAATCACGAGGCAGTCTATGCAGCGTTGACCCACTGGCTACGCGGCGAGCGCGAACCGACGTCGCTTCGTTCCGGCTGAATCGCTGCCCAGGCCGAGGCAGACGCGATCGAGCATCTCCGGATGAGGTGAGCGATCCGCTGACGCCCGGCGCCGCGCAGCTCCCGTCCTGGTCCGCCCACAGCGCCCGGAACTCCGGCGACACCTGCACTGCACACCTTCCACCCGGGCGGATATTCTTGTGCTGCAATACTTTCGGTTGCTCCAGCTGGCCATGTCACGCCGTTGGCGTCCCGAATCTCGTGGCTACGCGGTGATTTCAGGTGCGCAACACTAACGGATCCGGGCGACGTATTTGCCCACCCCCTGTCCGGATGCCAGCAGGTCGTGTGTGGCGATCACCTCGTCCAGTGACCCGAGTTCGGTGACCGGTATCGAGAGTGCGCCCTCGGCGAGGTAATCCAGCACCCGGCGGGTAGCGGCGGCGACCTTCGCCGGCGCGCCGGCGACGAGGCCGCGGTGACTGAAACCGGTCAGGGTGAGGTTGCCACCCAGCAGGCGGCCGAACGGAGGCAGCGGGGCGGGCGTGCCGCCGCCGGCGTTGCCGAACAAGACGATTCGGCCGGTGGGACGAGTGACCGCGAGATCCAGGTCCAGCGCCTCGGTGCCGAGCGGATCGAGCACGAGGTCCACTCCGCGGCCATCGGTCGCCGCGCGGATCTCGTCGGCCAGACCGTCGCCGCGGACGAGAACGGCATCGTAACCGGATACCGGCCTGCCGGAACGGCTCACCGTACCCAGGAGTCGGCCGCCCCCGAGCAACGGCACCAGCTGGGCCACCGCGCCGCCGACTCCGCCGGCCGCCGAGTGCACCAGTACCGTATCGCCCGGAGTGAAGCGACCGGCCTCGGTGAGTAGCAGCAGGGCGGTCGCCAGGCCGAGCGGAGTAGCGGCGGCCGCGCTCAGCGGGACGGCGTCCGGCACCCGCACGGTCAGTTCCGCTCGGGCCGTGGCGATTTCAGCGAACCCGCCGCCGAGCGCGACGGCCGCCACCCGATCGCCGACCGCGAGACCGGTCACACCGGCACCCGCTTCACGTACCGTGCCCGCGATTTCCAACCCGGGGCGGTAGGGCCACGACGACGCGTATCCCGCGTCGCCGCGGCGAGCCATCACGTCCATGAAGTTCACGCCGGCGTAGGCGACGTCGACGGTCACCTCACCCGCCGCGGGCCGCGGCGGGTCCACCTCGCGGACTTCCGACTTCTCCGCACCGCCGGGGGCGGTCATCACCAGGGCTCGCATCGTCGCTCCAAACCTGCACTGCCGTCGAACGAAAGGGATCAACCCCGCAGCGCGGCGACACATTCCTCACCGGCGCCGCCGCGTAGCGACGCGCCGTAGTGGTATTCCGAGCGCATGGGCCGGCGATCCGACTGTGCTCGGATCGGAATCTGCTGGGAGGTACGGACTGTGGCGGTCGGGGCGGAGCCCGCACGTCGATACCGGATGTTTCGTCGGGCGGAGGTCAGAGTGCTGCTGCGCACTGTGCGCGCGGCGTGGTCGGACGAATTGTCCGACTGGGCAGCGGCATTGACGTACTACAGCATGCTATCGCTGTTTCCGGCCCTGCTGATCGCCATCGTCGTGCTGAGTATCGCCGGGCCCGCGCCCGCCGATTCGCTCGCGGGTGCGGCCGGACGGCTGGGCCCAGGCGGCGGCACGTCCCTGATCGCCGAGTCGATCCGGCATCTGCAATCGGTCAAGTCGCTGTCGGGTCCGATGGCGATCGTGGGTCTGTTGTCGGCGTTCTGGACGGTATCGACCTATCTGGGCGCGTTCATCCGCGCGGCCAATGCCCTTTACGGCGTGAAGGAGACCCGATCGCTGTCGCGCACCCTGCCACTGCGCTTCGCTCTGGGCCTGCTGCTGGTGGTCGCCGTGGCCGTCACCGTGCTCGGCTTCGCCATCACCCCGGGCCTCGCCGAACAGGCAGGGAACCGCATCGGGATGGGCTCGGCGGGCCTACGCGTCTGGTCGATCGTGAAATGGCCGCTGCTGGCGCTGCTGGTGAGTGTTGCACTCGCGCTGCTGTATTGGGTCGCACCGAACACCGAGGGCCAGCGATTGCGCTGGCTGACCTCCGGAAGCGTGATCGCCGTCGGCATCTGGATCGCGGGCTCTGCGGGCCTGGCGCTCTACGCCGCCCATTTCGACTCGCTCAATCGTGTGTACGGGTCGTTGACCGCGGCGATCGTCCTACTGATGTGGCTGTGGCTCACCAACTTCGCGATCCTGCTGGGCTCGGTCGTCGATGCCCAGATCAACCGGCAGCGAACGCTGCGCGACCACGCCGAAGGGTAGGCGTGTGAGGAACACCCACCCGAGCAGATCCGAAAAATCTGTCGCGCCGGGTGTAGACATTCGGCCCGGATCGATATAGATTCACTGTCGTTCGAATGGATGAGTCCAGAAGCCGGGAGGTGAACTACCCGGATAGGAAGTTCCACCGTCCCCTTCCGGCGGAGATGAGTAAGACCCCGGCCGCAGTCGGCCGGCCCCGTCGGAAGGGGACGAAGCAAACCGAACAAGCCAAGTCCACGAAAACGCAGCACAGCGGCAATCAGGAGGTGGTCACTGAGTCGTCGTGTATCAGTTCCGCATCCCAGGAAATATCGGATGCGATGCCAGACAGCGGCCCTGACGGGCCGGTGAAAGCAATGAAATCGTTCCCCCCTTCGTAAATCCCAGACCCCGGCGCTGCTGCGCCGGGGTCTGTCGGCGTTGACCCGAGAGGCCCCGTGCATCAACCACCCCACCCGCACCCCGCCGACGGCCACAGGGCCGCGGACAAACTCGACGACGATCACTTTCCCGCTTACTCGATGGGACGTGCCGCGGAAAGCCTCGGTGTCACCCAAGCGTTCCTGCGAGGTCTCGACGCCACTGGATTATTGACCCCGCAACGGTCGCCCGGCGGCCATCGCCGGTATTCGCGTCACCAATTGCGCATCGCCGGCCGCGTTCGCGAACTCGTCGACGCCGGCAACACCCTGGAAGCCGCCTGTCGCATAGTTACCCTCGAAGACCAACTCGCCGAGGCACAGCGCCTCAACACCGCACTGCAGCAGACCCTCGACCGGCACGGCGACTCCAACTGAACCGGTCGACCGAGGGATATCCGCGATAACTCCCGATAGATCGTCACGTAAGCGTTCGTAGCCGTACCGACGCTCATCGGCCCCAGGCAGGAGGCGGTCCCCGCCCCGGACGGACCGAAGGAACCATTCCACGATCCTCGATAGGGACCGACCGCCATCAACGGGAAGGCATTCGGGATGCCGTGCAGACCGAAACACTCGACTATCAGCGCGTACTCCCGGCCGGCTGGGCCGATGTCGTGGCACGTCGCGGTCGCACCGAACAGGTCCCGCGACACCGCGCAATCCTGCGGCGCGGCCTGCGCCACACCGGAACCGAGCGCTGTGGCGAAACCCGAAACCACGGCCGCGGCGACCGCGGCCCGCGCCGCGGCGGTTGTCGTCTTGTGCATTCGTTTCCCGTTCTCCCGCGTTGCTTCGCTGTCCTTCGCTCATCGATCGACTGACCTGCGGCGTTAACCCCACCCGATAGCGGAGCGCCACGCGGAGATTCATCCCGACCGCCGACGGCCACCGGCGTCGTCCGGGGCCGAGGCCACGGTCCGGTGTCAGAGGTGGGCGACGGCAAAGTCGGCTGCCGCATCGGCTTCCGGTCTGGTGACCCGGCGGCCGATTCCGCGAATGGGGTTGCCGGACAACAGGATCGCGGGGATTTTCGGCGCTACCCCGAACGGCACAGCCCGATACGTGTCGCGTACACGGCCGCGGCGGTCCGATTGGGCGAACCCGTGCGGCGCAGAATGGCCTCGACGTGGGTGGCGACCGTCGACGCGCCGATCCGCAGGGTGCGGGCGATCTGCGTGTTGGCCGCACCGTGCGACAGCAGTTCCAGGACCTCGAGTTCGCGCAGCGTCAGTCCCGCGGGCGGCGGCGCGGGGCGGTGCCGGATCAGGGTGCCGCCCCGCACCTCGTCCACGCGAACCTCGTGCACCTGCCCACCGTGGATCACCGTCGCCGACGGCGCCGCAGGGCGCGCACGACAGCGCAGCACGGCGGCCAGGTCGGTGCGGGCGCCCGCGGTCACCGGGTGTGGGGTGCCGTCGAGATCGATGAGCAAGGCCTCCTCCCCCGCACCGATGGCGATAGTGCCGCCGTCGGTCGGGCGCAGCGGGTCGACCGCGGCGGCGAGCGCGTCGGAAACCACGGTGGTCAGCGACAGGGTGTGCTCGTCGAGCGGGGTGTAGGTGCTGAGGTTCAACATGCCGAGGTAGCGGCCCTGCGGCGAGTACAGGCAGTGGCTGAGCCCGTCGCGGAAACCGTTGCGCCGGATGACGTCGAAGATCACCCCGCGCCGGCGCCGCCGATCCACGTCGTGCAGCAGCACCGGGAGTCTGGTCTCGCGGAGTTCGTCGTACAGCTCCATCTCCGGCATGGCGTCGTTGATCAGGTCCAGCGTCGGGGTGCTGTAGCCGAAATTGGTGTAGGTGGTGTGCTCACCGGTCACCGGGTCCGGGATCGACAGCGCGGCGTGGTCGTAGGGCACCACCCGGCGCAGCGCGAACAGCAGGCGGGCGGCCTGGTGTTTGAGGGGTTCACCGCGGGGTGATCCGGCCGCCGCGTCCCGGAGTTCGAGTGCGGCGGCGAGACGTGCACGCACCGCCGACTCGCTCATGCGGTCATCGTAGGTGCGCGGCTAGCGCGTCGTTCGCGATTCCGCCTCCGCAATTCTGCCGATCCGCGGCGTGATCGCCGCTCCTACCCTTCGCCCATCCTGCCCGCGAAGCAC
>NZ_BAGM01000061.1 GCF_000308855.1 Nocardia veterana NBRC 100344
GGCGTGGCGGCCAATATCTATCAGCTGACAGTTTTGCGGCCGTGGTCGCGCTTTCGGTGACGCCCGTGTATCGCTTGCGGTAACCCCCGTAACGTCTGCGTTTCCCGCATTTCTATCGAGTGACAGATATTTCACCGCCGCCGCTCCGACGGCGTGCGCGACGCCGGGATCTGCTGTCGTGCTGCGGCGATGGCACGATGAGGCGGTGACATCTGCCGGTCCGGGCCGTCCTCGTGTCGATCAACGCAGCCGCCGTGGGGGAACGCCGCGCGCGGAGATCCTCGATGCCGCCGCCGAACTGTTCACCGCGAACGGCTACGGGAGTACCTCCACCCGGGGCATCGCCGATGCGGTCGGCATTCGCCAGGCATCGCTGTACCACCACTTCGCCGCCAAGGACGACATTCTCGACGCCCTGCTCGCCGAAACCATCACCGCACCACTGGAACTGGCGCAGCGACTACGCGCGGAACCCGATCCCGCGGCGGTGCGGTTGTACGCGCTGGCATGGGCGGACGTGCGGCAACTGTGTGCCGCCAAGTGGAATCTCGGCGCGCTGTATCTGCTGCCGGAATTGCGCAGCGACCGCTTCGCCGAATTCCGCGACCGCCGGGCCAGGTTGCGCCGG
>NZ_BAGM01000060.1 GCF_000308855.1 Nocardia veterana NBRC 100344
TTAGCCTTCGCCAGTTTCTTGAATCCGGTGAGCGTTGCGGCGAGTGTCAGGAAGGCCAGGTAGTGGGTTCCTTTGCGGTCGTAGCGGATGTTGAGCCGGTGGTAGCCGGTCAGCCACGACACCGTTCTCTCGATCACCCACCGGTGGCGGCCCAGACGCTCGGTGGACTCGATTCCCTTGCGGGCGATGCGAACTGCGATGCCATGCTCGCGTACCCAGTCGCGCAGTGCGGGCTGGTCGTAGGCTTTGTCCGCGTGCAGCTTGCCCGGCCGGCGCCGCCGCGGGCCACGCCGGGACCGTACCGCCGGGATCGCTTTCACCAGCGCTGTCAATGCCTGCGAATCGTGCACGTTGGCGGCCGAAACCGCCACCGCCAGCGGGATTCCCGCCCGGTCGGACAGGATGTGCTGCTTGGAGCCGGGCTTGCCGCGATCGGTCGGGTTCGGACCGGTCAGAGAGCCCCTTTTTTCGCCCGGACACTCGCCGCGTCGACCACCACCCGTGACCAGTCGATCAATCCCCGGCTGCCCAGCTCGTCGAGCACCGCCCGATGCAGCCGCCGCCACACCCCGGCCTCGGTCCACACCGTGAACCGGCGATGCGCCGTCGGCACGCTCACCCCGAACGATCCCGGCAGCATCCTCCACGCACAACCGCTGGTCAACACGTACACCACCGCCGTGAACACCGCCCGCTGGTCCACCGGAGCAACCCCGCCACCCTGCGGCCGCGGACTGAACTCCGGCAGCAACGGCTCGGCCAGCTCCCACAACTCGTCCGGCACCAACCGCCGCGACAACGCATCCACCACGACCGAACATCATGCAGCACACTCAATCTCAATGCAGTGGAATCGAACTACAACCATGTAAGAC
>NZ_BAGM01000059.1 GCF_000308855.1 Nocardia veterana NBRC 100344
AAGATCTAAGGAGCATATGCCGTGAGCAACGACCTGTCCGGGGCGAAGTGGTTCAAGTCAAGCCGCTCGGGTGCGAGCAAGGAGTGTGTCGAGGTGGCGTTCCTCGAAGATGCTGTCGGCGTGCGTGATTCGAAGAACCCCGCGGGTCCGGCTCTGATCTTCAGTCCCTCGGAGTGGTCTGCGTTCACGTCGGGTGTTCAGCACGGCGAGTTCGACCAGGCGTAATCAGCAAGAGGACATGCCATGAAGAACGACCTGTGTGGTGCGAAGTGGTTCAAATCAAGCTTCTCCACCTCGACCAAGGACTGTGTCGAGGTGGCGTTCCTCGATGATGCTGTCGGCGTGCGTGATTCGAAGGATCCCACCGGCCCCGCGCTGTTGTTCACGCCCGCGCAGTGGTCCTCCTTCACCGCAGCCGTCCAGCGCGGCCGCTTCGATCGGGTGTAGCCCCTCCGCTCGCCACATCCGAGAACCCCCGAAGCCTCTGTCTCCCTGGGGCTTCGGGGGTTCTGCCGTCTCGCCCGCCGTTCCGGGAAAGAGGGCGTTGGTGTTTGCTGTTCCGACGATCCGGCGCCCCGCAGGATTGCCTCGAAATCTATCGGTCGAAGACGGCGGCAAGTGTGTCCGCGGTGAGGATTCGTAGCGCCCACTTCCGCACGTCCTCGGGACGGGCCGCGTACACGGTCTCGGTGACCGACTCCGGCAACGGACCGAACTTGAACGCGAGCTGCTGAAGCAGCACCCGCGCCTCCCCGCGTGCCTCACCGCGCGCCTCTCCGCGTGCTTCCCCGCGGGCCTCCAGTTCTTCGGCGATGGTCATGAAGACCTCCTTCGTATGGGGATCGAGCTGGTCCAGCAGCGGCTGCAGGTCGCTACCGCTGGTTCCGCCGACATAAATAAGATAGTTCAAGGCTGTGATCAGGTCATCTCGTCCGGCAGGGTCGGCAGCCATTCGGGCCAGGACCGGGGCGAGTAGTACCAGCTGCTCTACCAGCTTCGGGTTGTTGTACGCGATCTTGTGCAGGGTGAGCATTACCGAGACGGTTGCAGTCAGTTCCTCACGGGCCAGCAGCTCCCGCACGTCCAGGGCTGCGATGTCGTCCAGAACGAAACCGTAACTGGGCAGGTAAGGCTTCAGTGCTTCCCGGAGGTCATCGTCGAGATCTATCAGCTCAGTCAGCTCGGTCGGTTCGCGCCAAGGCTTGCCCTCGTGGCAGCTGTACACCACCACGGGCACGACCGCCGGCAGCGCTCGCGCGTTGCTGTTGTCGGCGAGGTGTCGCTTCCAGATATTTACGGTGTACTCGAGCATTCGTAGCGCCATGAATCGGTCCTCGCTGCTCTGATGCTCGAGCAGGATGAAGATGTAGGCGTCGCGGTCGTCGATCCGGGTGCGGTAGAGCAGGTCGGTGTAGAGAGCCGCAAGTTCCTTGGTGAGCAGACTGCCGGATTGCAGCTCCAAACGGTCCCAATCCATCCGGGCAACAACCGATTTCGGTAACACCGCACGCAACTCGGAGGCTGCGTCGGCGGGTCGGCTCATGACGCACCGGAAGTACCGGTCGTGCGGTTGAGGCGGTGAGCCGGGAAACTTCGGCGTAGCGTTGTGCGCTCCGGACGGGGACATAGCAGGAAAGTTACTCTCCCGCACAGACATTCACGTAGGGCGGGCCGCGCGCTCGGTTGATCTGCCCGCCACGGGAACCAGCGCCGAGAACTCATCCTCCGCGGCGTCGGTCCTCGTGTGTCAGACCGAAGCTTGCCGCGCCGACCGATCGCGACACCCGCTGTCGGATAGTCGATGAACAGTCCTCGCATGTCCGGCTGGTGGCACTGGTGTTTGTTGCCGCGCCGGCGGGGGGCGGCTGACCGCCACCGAGCCCGGCGCGGAACTGGAGGTGTCCCCCGGTGCTGCGCGATACGAGGCATTGTCCTCGGCGGGACTGCAGTCTGCGCCGCCCGGAATCGCGGCTGAACGGCGGCGACCGCATTCGGGCATTCCCGAGATCGGAAGCCGGCATGTGAGCAGGCATTTGCGGTGTGAATTGCCCGGCGTACCTAATCGTTGCGAAAGAGGCTTGACGAGGTGGTGGTTAGCGGAGCTAAGTTAACGGTGATGCGCAACGGTGCGCATGCACGGCGCGTCCGGACGCCACGACCGAGGGAGACCCACCGATGCCCGACGAAGCCCAGAAGGCCGAGCGTAAGCGGCGGTTGGCCGCCGCCTACGCGGACGCGGAGATTCGCGCGGCCTGGCCGGTGGCCGAGGTGGGTGCGTCGATCGCACGGCCGGGTCGGGCGCTGGTGGAGCTGATCGGCGAGCTGGTCGCCGCCTATGCCGAGCGGCCGGCGGTGGGGCAGCGCGTCTGCGAGATCGTCGTCGACGACGGCGGCCGGCGAGTGCGCCGCCCGCTGCCGCGCTTCGAAACCCTGACCTATCGGGAGCTGTGGTCCCGGGCCGGCGCGCTGGCGGCGGCGTGGCGGGCCGACGGCCTGCGGGCGGGTGATTTCGTCTGCACCGCCGGATTCGTCAGCAGCGATTATGTCGCCGTCGATCTGGCCGGAGTGCGGCTCGGTGTGGTGGCCGTGCCCTTGCAGGCGACCGGGTCTGTGGCGCAATGGAAGTCGATCATCGCCGAAACCGAGGCGCGGGTGCTGGCGTGCAGTGCCGAACTGCTGGCGGCCGCCGTCGACGCCGCGGTGGCGAGCCCGGCCATCCGGCAGCTCGTCGTCTTCGACCTCGCCGACGACGACAATGACAGGGCAGCGCTGGACTCCGCGCGCCGCCGCCTCGCCGCCGCCGGGCGAGAGCTGCCCGTGCACCCGCTCACCGAACTGCTCGCCCGGGGCGCGAACCTGCCCACGCCCACACCGGAGGCGGACGAGGATGCGCTGTCACTGCTGATCTACACCTCCGGCAGTACCGGAACGCCCAAGGGCGCCATGTACACCGACCGCATGGTCGCCGCCATGTGGCGGGCCGCGGCCACGGCTCCGGTACCGGCGATCACGCTGAACTATCTGCCGCTCAGCCATGTCGCCGGGCGCCTGCAACTGGGCGGCACCCTGGCGCGCGGCGGAACCGCCTATTTCACCGCGACCAGCGATATGTCCACGCTGTTCGAGGATTTCGCGCTCGTCCGGCCTACCGAACTGGTTTTCGTGCCCCGGGTGTGCGAGATGATCCTGCAGCACCACGACAGCGAGGTGGCGGCCCGGGTCCGGGCCGGAGCCGACCGGGCCGCCGCCGCGGACGAGGTGAAAACCGCACTGCGACAGCAACTTCTGGGCGGCCGGTTCATCGCCGCGATGTGCGCGAGCGCCCCGCTGGCCGCGGAGACGCGGGCCTTCATGGAGGCGGTGCTCGGCATCGGTCTGCACGACGGCTACGGGTCCACCGAAACCGGCGGTAGCGTCATGATCGACAACCGGCTGCGCCGGCCGCCGGTCCTGGACTACAAACTGGTCGACGTGCCGGAACTCGGCTACTTCGGCACCGACAAGCCGTACCCGCGCGGTGAGCTGCTGATCAAGACCAGCACCATGTTCCCCGGCTACTACAAGCGGCCCGAGATCACCGCCGAGATGTTCGACACCGACGGCTTCTATCGCACCGGTGACGTGGTCGCCGAACTCGGCCCGGACCACCTGGTGTACGTGGACCGGCGCAACAATGTGCTGAAGTTGTCCCAGGGCGAGTTCGTGACCGTCGCGAAATTGGAATCGATCTACGCGACCAGCCCGCTGATCCGGCAGATCTTCGTCTACGGCAGCAGCGAACGCGCCTATCTGCTCGCGGTGATCGTGCCGACCGACGAGGCCCTCGCACTGCCGCAACCGCGTACCGCGCTGGCCGAATCGCTGCAACGGCTGGCCAAGGACAACGGCCTCGAATCCTACGAGATCCCTCGCGATTTCCTGCTCGAAACCGAACCCTTCACGCAGGCGAACGGGCTGCTGTCGGGGATCGGGAAACTGTTGCGGCCCAAGCTGAAAGAACGCTACGGCAAGGATCTGGAACAGCTCTACGACGAGCTGTCCCGGGAACAGGCCGACGAACTGGCCGCCCTCCGTCGCGACGCCTCCGGCCTGCCGGTCTTGGATACCGTGGGCCGCGCCACGCGGGCCCTGCTGGGGTGCCCGAGTGCCGACATCCGGCCGGACGTGCACTTCACCGACCTCGGTGGCGATTCGCTGTCGGCGCTGACGCTGTCGAAGCTACTGACCGAACTGCTCGGCGTGGAGGTTCCGGTCGGCACCATCGTGCATCCGGCGAATACGTTGCGTCGCTTGGCCGACTACATCGAGACCGAACGGCGCCGCAGCGACGGTCGGCCGACCTTCGCCACCGTGCACGGATCCGGCATCCGGGTGCGGGCCGCGGATCTGACCCTGGACAAGTTCATCGACACCGAAACCCTCACCGCCGCACCGGCATTACCCGCCGCACCGGCGACGCCGCGTACGGTGCTGCTCACCGGGGCCAACGGCTACCTCGGACGATTCCTGTGCCTGGAATGGCTGCAGCGGCTGGAGTCCTGCGACGGCACCCTGATCTGCGTGGTCCGCGGCAGTGACGCCGATGCCGCGCGGGCGCGCCTGGACCGAGCCTTCGACAGCGGGGATCCGGTTCTGCTGCAACGATATCGGGACGCGGCAGCGGGCCGGTTGATCGTGCTGGCCGGCGACGTCGGCGAGCCGAGATTCGGCCTCGCCGAGGATCGCTGGCGCGAGCTCACCGAAACCGTCGATCTCGTGGTGCATCCGGCGGCGCTGGTCAATCATGTGCTGCCCTACGACCAGCTGTTCGGGCCCAACGTGGTCGGCACCGCCGAGGTGATCCGCCTGGCCGTCACCGCCCGTCGCAAACCGGTGACGTATCTGTCCACGGTGGCGGTCGCGGCCCAGGTCGACCCCGCGCGGTTCAGCGAGGACGGCGATATCCGCGCGGTGAGCCCGGAACGGGTGGTCGACACCGGGTACGCCAACGGGTACGGCAACAGTAAATGGGCCGGTGAGGTACTGCTCCGGGAGGCGCACGACCTGTGCGGGCTGCCCGTCGCGGTGTTCCGCTCCGATATGATCCTGGCGCACAGCACCTTCGCCGGACAGTTCAATCTGCCCGATATGTTCACTCGGCTGCTGCTCAGCGTGCTCGCGACCGGCCTGGCACCGGAGTCGTTCTACCGCACCGCCGCCGACGGCCGTCGGGCCCACTACGACGGTCTCCCCGCGGATTTCACCGCCGCCGCGATCACCGCGCTGACGCCGGAAACCGCCGGGGGATTCGACACCTACGACGTCCTCAACCCGCACGACGACGGCATCGGACTCGACACCTTCGTCGACTGGCTCGTCGAGGCGGGCCATCCCATCACCCGCATCGCCGACTACGCCGACTGGCTGCGCCGCTTCGACACCGCCCTGCGCGCCCTGCCGGAGCGGCAGCGGCGGCATTCGGTACTGCCGCTGCTGCACGCCTTCCACCGGCCGGCGCCCGCGATTCCGGGCTCGGCGTTGCCCGCCGAACGGTTCCGCGCGGCGGTGCGGGCGGCGGGCATCGGCCCGGACCGGGACATCCCGCACCTCACCCGGGAGCTGATCGAGAAGTACGTCGCCGACCTGACCGCCGCCGGACTGCTGTGAAGATTGCCGAATCCGGACACATCGAGCGTGATCCGCGCGTACTGTCTTGCCCCACAGCAGTGGTCGGCACGGGCGCCGGGCGCCGGTGGCGCTCGATGTGCCCGCCGCATGCGACAAGGAGGTCGATCTCGGTGCACCGGCTCGAAAAGTCCGCCCTGTGGCGCTGTGTGCTGAACGGATTGTCCGCTCTCGGTGCGGGATTCGGTGCGATGATCCCGGTGTATCTCGGCGAATGCGCGTTCGCCGACACCCCCCTCGCCGACACCCATCTCGCCGACACCGCCCTCGCCGACGCGGCCGAGGCGGAATGGGACTGGTCGATTCCGTACGCCTGGTTCGACCACGCGCACGGCTGAGCGCACGGGCCGCCGGCGATGCGGCGCGGCGCCGGGACGCGAGGCTCAGGCGGTCGGGCTCGCAGCGTCGGCCAGATAGTCCGCCCCACCGACATAGATGGTGTGCCCGGGTTCGGCGACTCCCGTGGTGGCGTCGGCGATCGCGGTCGCGAACTCCTCGACCGTAGGCAGGGCGCCGTGCTCGGTTCGCGCCGCCACCGCATCCGGATCACGCCGTTCGAGCAGGCGCACGATGATCGTTCCCTCGATCATGTCGCCCGAGACGACCGTGAAACCGATACCGCGCGAATCGAATTCGCCGATCATCGCACGCAGGGCGTCCTCGCCGGCGCGTTTGCTTCGCGCGATCGGCTCGTAGCCCGGGGGAGCGGCTCTGCGGCCGTGGAAATGCGCTTGGTGGCACGCGGGAGCGCCCCACATGCCGCGATGGAGCTGCTCGGGCAGCGCTGGATGCTGCGCATCGTCTGGGAGCTGGAGCCCGGGCCCCTGGGTTTCCTCGAATTGCGCCGTCGCATGGACAACTGTTCGTCGAGCATGTTCTCGGTGCGGTTGCAGGCACTGCAGGAGGCGGGCGTGATCGTCAAACGGGCGGACAAGGCGTACGAATTGACCGATGCCGGAAGCGAACTCGCTCGTGCGCTGCAGCCGCTGTGGGCCTGGTCGGGCCGCCGTCTCGACCCGCGATCGCCGGTGCCGGGCGACCACTGACGCCGGGTCGATGCGTGCCCGCTCGTCCGAGTCGGTGATCCACTAGGTTGGGGGACACCCCGGCGGCGGGGGTGGAGCTCGACGAGGACTGGGGAGTGAGATGAACGGTGACACGATTCGGCGCGGTGGCCGCCCACTGTTCGGCGTGGCGGCGGCTGCCGCCGTGCTGGTACTCACGGGCTGCGGATCCTCGGATTCCGGGAACGCCCGCCCGGTCGCGACCAAGGCGACGACGGCGAGTACCGAACCGGAAGTTATCGACTGTTCCTTCAACAAGCCGGCGGTTCGGCCGCAACATCTGATCCTCGCCTGCGCCGACCTCGGCGCCCAGGTCGAACAGATCGTGTGGCGCAGCTGGGGCCCGGATCAGGCGCAGGGGGACGGGGTGGAGCGCGACAACACCTGCGATCCGAACTGCGCGGCCGGCAAGTTCGTCACCAAACCGATCCATATCACGCTCACCGACCTGGTCCGGCCGGGCAACGTCTTCACCAAGGCCACCACGGTCGACGCCGACGGTCACACGCGTAGTTGGCCGATGGAGCGGCGCTGACCGGCGACCGCCACCGAAATAGGTGGTACTCAGGGTGTCGCATACCGTCGAAAAATTGCTACGCTGCTGTAGCAATGATGCCGGCGCGGTCGCGACCCACGGCCGAGACGACGACCAGGAGTACCGATGAAGTTACTTCCCCTGCGCAACGCCGATGCGGGCGATCCCGGTGAGGTAGCTCTGCACGCGCGCAATGTGCAGTTCGACTGGCAGGCCACGCCCCTGCGGTGGCTGGCCACCGAGCCCATCGCCTCGCACGTCTTCAACTCGCTCAACCTGCTGCTGCCCGAGGGCGAGCGGATGTTCATCCAGACCTTCTCCGAAGCGCTGCCACTGATCAAGGACGAGAAGCTGCGCGAACAGGTCATCGGCTTCATGGGGCAGGAGGCGATGCACGCCGAAACCCACAACGACTCCCTGCAGCAGGTCTTCCGCGCCCACGGCGTCGACGTCGACAGCTACGCCCGTCAAATGGAGTACATCTTCCGCAAGGCCCTCGGGCCGCGGGACGGGCAGTCGCCACGGGAGGAGTTCCAGACCCTGGTCGAGCGGCTGGGCTTCATCGCCACCCTCGAGCACTTCTTCGCCTTCCTGGGCGACTGGATCATCAACGCCGACCTGGAACGCTTCGGCGCCGCCCCCAATATGCTGGACCTGTATCGCTGGCACGGCGCCGAAGAGGTGGAACACCGTTTCGTCGCGCACGATGTCGCCACCTACTTCGAGGTCGGCTACGTACGCCGCTGTGCGCTGATGGCGATCACCTTCCCGATCTTCGTGGCGTTGCTGCTGCGCGGCACCAAATATCTCGTCCACCAGGACGCCGGCCTGCCGAACATGGGTTATCCACGGATCGTGGGCAAGGCGCTCGGCGCCATGTGGCGGGGTGCGCTGCCCGGGATTCCGTCGCTGCTGTGGTCGGCGCTATCGGTGGCCAAGCCCGGCTACACGCCGGCCTCGGTCGGCTCGACCGCACAGGCGGTCGCCTATCTGGCGAAATCGCCCGCGGCCCAGGCTCTCGCGTCGTGACCACGCGCCGACCCGTACCCACCGAGCTCCCGTCGGACCTGTTCGGCGGCCGGGGCACGGACCGTCCGATCCGGATCATCGGCGCGGTCGCCGAGGCCCGAATGCGCTGGGCCGCCCTGGTCAATCGGCGCCCCACGGCCGGTCCGGTCGACAGCGGCCGAGTGCGGGTGCGGGTGGTCGAGCGCCGGGTGGAAGCGTGCGACACCGACGTGGTGAGCCTGCTGCTGCGGGCCGCCGACGATCGCGCGCTGCCCTCCTGGCGGCCGGGCGCGCACCTGGATCTGGAACTGCCCTCGGGCCGGCTGCGCCAGTACTCACTGTGCGGCGACCCGGCCGATCGGTTCCACTACCGGATCGCGGTGCGCCGGATCCCGACCGGGCTCGGCGGCTCGCTCGAGGTGCACGACGAACTGGGCGTCGGCTCGGAACTCACCGTCCGCGGACCGCGCAACGCCTTCCCCTTCGTCCTGCCGGGCCACGGGTCCACCGCGGCCCGGATACATTTCGTGGCGGGCGGAATCGGGGTTACGCCGATCCTGCCGATGGTGCGGATGGCGCATCGACTGGGGGTGCCGTGGACCATGGTGTACACCGGCCGCAGCCGCGACACCATTCCCTTCCTCGACGAGATCGAATCCTTCGGCGACCGGGTGCGCGTCCGCACCGACGACGAGCACGGGCTCCCGACCGCCGCGGACCTGCTCCCCGGAGTCGGCCGCGACACCTCCGTCTACTGCTGCGGTCCGGTGCCGATGACCGCCGCGATCGCGGCCGCCGTCCGCGAGATGCGCGGCGTGGAACTGTATTCCGAGCGATTCTCCGCCCCGCCGGTGGCCGACGGTAAGCCGTTCCGCGTCGAACTCGCCCGCACCGGCGAAGTACTCGACATTCCTGCCGATCGCACGGTGCTCGACGAGGTGCTTCGGGCGCGCCCCGACATCGCCTACTCCTGCCGCCAGGGCTTCTGCCGCACCTGCAAGGTGCGTGTCCTCGACGGACAACCCGATCATCGCGACACCGTACTGACCCCCGACGAACGTGCCGACGGCGAGCTGCTCATCTGCGTATCGCGGTGTGCGGGTGAACGTTTGGTACTCGACCTCTGACCTTCCGCCTCCAGGAGACCGCTGTGACCGCACCCGTACCCGACTCCGAACATTTCGTCCGCAACGGTGAATTCGATATCGCCGTCTACGAATACGGCGATCCCGCCGCGCCGACCATGGTGCTCGTGCACGGCTGGCCCGACGACCATCACCTGTGGGATCGGGTGATTCCCAAGCTGTCCGGTCGTTTCCACGTCGTCGCCTACGACACCCGCGGCCACGGCCGCTCCACCCGCACCGATCGCACCGAGGACTACGGCCTGGACCGCTTCGCCTCCGACTTCTACGCGGTCGCCGATGCGGTGAGCCCGGACCGGCCGGTGCACGTGCTCGCCCACGACTGGGGTTCGGTACAGGTGTGGGAGGCGGTGTGCGAACCGCAGGCGGCGGCCCGGGTGGCCTCGTTCACCTCGGTCTCCGGCCCGAATCTCGACCACCTGGCGAAGTGGACCCGCGATCGGATGGGCCGCGGCGCGGTGTGGGGGCCGGCCACGCAGTTGCTCTCCTCGGCCTACACCTTCCTGTTCATGACGCCGGGGCTGAACAAGGCGGTGATGCGGCCGCTGTCGTCGGAGAAGGTGTGGAAGCGGTTCATCGGCCTGATGAACGAAACCTCCCCGGAGAATGTGAAACTCGGCCCGGCGTTCCGGCAGGACTTCTTCGACGGCATGCGGATCTACCGCGCCAACATCCTGCCGCGCATGTTAGGCCCGCGCGAGCGGCACACCGAGGTTCCGGTGCAGCTGATCATCGCCCGCCGCGATATCGCGGTGCGTCCCGCCGGCTACGACGACACCCCGAAGTGGACCGATCGGCTGTTCCGGCGCGAGATCGCGGGCGGGCACTGGCTGCCGTTCTCCCATCCGGAGTTGCTGGCCACCTCGGCGACCGAACTCGCCACGGCCGTCGAGACCGGTGAGTACCCGCGCACGCTGCGCCGCGCCGAGGTCGGTGCGCAAGCCGGGCCGTTCGCGGATCGGCTGGTCGTGATCACCGGGGGCGGCAGCGGCATCGGCCGCGAAACGGCGCTGGCCTTCGCCGGGCGCGGCGCCGAGGTGGTCCTGTCGGACCTGAACCTGGACGCGGCCAAGGAGACCGCGGAACTGATCGCGGCGGCCGGTGGCACCGCGCACGCCTACGCGGTCGACGTCTCCGACGAAGCGGCGATGAGCGAGCACGCGAATGCGGTGATCGCCGCCCACGGCGTGCCCGACATCCTGATCAACAACGCGGGCATCGGCCAGGCCGGGGACTTCTTCGACACCTCCGCCGCCGAATTCGACCGGGTGCTGCGAGTGAATCTCGGCGGGGTCGTCAACGGCTGCCGCACCTTCGGCGCCGCCATGGCCGAGCGCGGGCTCGGCGGGCATATCGTCAACCTGTCCAGCATGGCCGCCTACAGTCCGCAGCAGGGATTCAGCGCCTATTCGACGAGCAAGTCGGCGGTGTTCATGTTCTCCGACTGCCTGCGCGCCGAACTGTCGGGCAAGGGCATCGAGGTGCATACCGTCTGTCCCGGCATCGTCCATACGAATATCGTTGCCACCACGCGCTTTTCCGGACTGGCCGGTGATGCCGAGGCGGCGAAGCAGGCGAAATACGACGCGCTGTACCGCAAACGCGGGTACGGGCCGGAGAAGGTCGCCGAGCGGATCGTGCGTGCGGTGGAACGCCACCGCGATATCGTCCCGGTCACTCCGGAAGCGCACCTGCAGTACCACTTCAGTCGGCTGGCTCCGGCGCTGAATCGGTTCGTCGCGGCGCGGGTGAAGCTGACGTAGGGGCACGCTGCTCGACGGCGGGCGCGGCGTCGGTCGGGGCGGGCCGGGGAGTCGTGGTCGCGGGAGGTGTGGGCTCGGGTTCCGGGGCCTGCTCGCCGCCCTCGTCCGCCGGGGTCGAGCGCTCCAGGAAGCGCAGCAGTTCGACCGGGAACGGCAGGACCAGGGTGGAATTCTTCTCCGCGGCCACCTCCACGACGGTCTGCAACAGGCGTAGCTGCAGCGCGGCCGGTGCCGCCGCCATCCGGTCCCCGGCCTCGGCGAGCTTGCGGGAGGCCTGCAACTCGCCCTCGGCGGTGATCACCCGGGCACGGCGCTCACGCTCGGCCTCTGCCTGTCGCGACATCGACCGCTTCAGCGACTCCGGCAGCGCCACATCCTTGATCTCCACCCGGTCGATGTGCACGCCCCAGGCGATCGCCGGGCTGTCGATCATCAACTCCAGGCCCCGGTTGAGCTGCTCTCGATTGGACAGCAGATCGTCCAGATCGCTTTTGCCGATGATCGAACGCAGCGACGTCTGTGCCACCTGTTCGACGGCGAACAGGTAATCCTGCACCTCGACCACGGCCTGCACCGGATCGATCACCCGGAAGTACACCACCGCGTCCACCCGCACCGTCACGTTGTCCCGCGTGATGCCCTCCTGACCGGGCACCGGCATCGTGACGATCTGCATCGGCACCTTGCGCATCTTGTCCGCGAACGGGATCAGCAGCCGCAATCCGGGATCCCGGGCCGCCCGCACCCGGCCGAACCGGAACACCAGCCCGCGCTCGTACTGCTGCACCACTCGCAGCCCGGTCCCGGCGGCGAACGCGGCGAGGACTGCCCCGGCCCCCACGACGAGAGAAACCATCGTCGCAACGTCCATAACGCCACCACCGTGCGAAATGCCCGACCGCGCCGGCGCCCGGGCTCCTGGCATCGATGATGGCACCGATGCCGCGGATCGGCCACGCCCGCTACCGGCCTACCTCGGCCGTTTCGGCGGGCGCTCGTGCGGCCGTGCGGTTACCGTCCGGCGGCCTCCCGATCACCTGATCGTCGGCCATCGCCGCGCCGCAGCACCGGGTCGATTCGCCGCGGGCGAGACAGCACCGGCTCACGCTACGGTGGCCCGCGGGGTTATCGAGCCGCGGAATCGGTTGCGGGAGAGTCGGTGTCGGCGTCACCGCGGGTGGCGAGCAGGCTGGTCACGGTGACCGCGCCGAGCACCACCACGATCACCAGCAGCGAGGCGGCGGTCGGGATCTCCGGCAACCAGTCCCAGTAGCTGTGCGCCCAGTGCAGCACCAGTTTGACGCCGATGAAGCCGAGGATCACCGCCAGCCCGTAGGCCAGGTGCACCAGCCGGGCCAGGACCGCTTGCAGGACGAAATACAGCGCGCGCAGACCGAGCAGGGCGAAGGCGTTGGTGGCGAAGACGAGATACGGATCGCCGGTCACGCCGTACACCGCCGGCACGGAGTCGATCGCGAAGACCAGATCGGTGGCCATCACAGCGGTCACCACCAGCGCCAACGGCGTGAGGGCGCGTCGCCCGGCCTCCCGGACGGTCATCCGGGTGCCGCGGTAGTCGTCGGTGACCGGCATCAGTTTGCGCATCAGCCGCACCGAGCGCATCCGCGAGATATCGACGTCCTGCTCGTGGCCCGACAGCGCATCGCGGATCAGCTTGATCGCGGTGACCAGCAGAATCGCGCCGAACAGCAGGAAGGCCCAATCGAGCGAGGCCAGTGCCGCCGCGCCGACCGCGATGAAGAGGCCGCGCAACACGAGCGCGCCGACGATGCCGAACAGCAGCACCCGCTGCGCCAGCGCCGCGGGCACCGCGAAGGCAGCGAGCAAGAGCATGAAGACGAACAGGTTGTCCACCGACAGCGACTTCTCCAACAGATAGCCGGTGATGAATTCGGTGGCGGGAGTGGATCCGTACCCGGCCCAGATGATGCCGAAGAAGCCGACCGGCAGCGCCAGATAGAACACCGTCCATCCGATCGCCTCCCGCATCGATACCTCGTGCGGTTTGCGGGTGACGACGAAGTCCAGCGCGAGCAGCACCAGCACGCCTGCGATGGTCGCGGCCCACAGCCAGGGACTGCCGATCGTGTGCAATTGCTGCGCGGCATGAACGCTTGAATTCACAGGTCTCCTCGGGTATGCGAAAGCACCCGAGGTCTCCTTCGCCCGATATCCGGGCGGCCACCCGGGGATCCCGACGGCGGAATCCGTACTGACCGGTGTGACGCTTGGGAAGTACTCCCCTCGGAAGCGAGGATAGCGAAACCTTTGCCCGAAAACCAACTACCTGGTCAGCGGCAACCGCGCCGCTTCCGGGACGAACCCGCCGGTGCGCCCCGCGTCACGCTCGGCCGCGCGGGCTGAGTACCACCACCGCGATCGGCCGGTCCGTCATCTTCTGATACTGCGTGTATCGACCTTTGTTGACCTTGTCGACCAGGGACCAGCGCCGCGCATAGTCGGCGTCGCCCGGGTACGTCGGCCGTGCGGTCACCGGAATCCGCCGATGTCCGACCTGGATTTCGCATTCCGGGGCGGCCTTCACATTGGCCAGCCATCCGGGCGGACGCGGCGACCCACCGTTGGACGCGGTCACCAGAAAATCCGTCCCGTCCTCGGCATAGGTCAGCGCACTGGTCCGCGGCTGCCCGGTCTTGCGCCCCACGGTCCGCAACAGCAGGGTGGGATTCCCGAACAGCAACCGATGCCCCACGTACCCGTCGGACTTCTCGTAGATCCACTGATGCACCCGCAGAGCGGTGGAAAACACGCCGGCCATCCCACACCTCCGATCGCTGCCCCTTGCCCCCACCCTATCCGCCACGGAGCCCGAAAGCCCGCAACGGGATTCAGCCGCACCCCGGCCCGCGAAACCCGGCTGGGCTCGGCCGGGGCGGACGAGGTAGCATCCCCACGTCCGCGCGCAGCCGCGGCCAGGGGCGGTAGCTCAGTCGGTTAGAGCCGCGGACTCATAATCCGCTGGTCGTGGGTTCGAGCCCCACCCGCCCCACACCAGCGTCTCGACCTGCGCACATGGTCACGAAAAGTGATCGACGCCGGCGGCGCGGTACGCGTTCGGCTTCGTATTCGCGGGTTCGGCACGTGGGAATCGGCGGCTCCGCCGCGGTCCAGCGCAGATCGGTCTCGGCCGGCGGCTCACGGTTCGCGGTGACCGCCCGGCAACCCGATCGGCACACCATCGGCAGCCGGGACGGCGTATGGTTCGTCGGGCAGGCGTTGTCCGCCCAGCGATCCACCCCTAATCTGAAAAGCGGCTTGTACCAGCGAGATACGTCCCACTTGCCCGTTGTGTCGGCCACCGCGGCCGGTATCTCCCGAAGCTTCCATCCGGCTACGTCGAGCTCCCACCTTGGGTACTATGCTGCCGCAACCGATTTCAAGGAGACTACGTGTATCCGCAGCAGCCGCATCAGGGTGCTACCGCCAACCCGAGGTCGCCGATCGAGGACATCGGTCCTCGGATTCCGATCTACTCGCCGGAATTCGCGGCCGATCCTCACGGGGCCTACCGTCGGATGCGTAGAGACTACGGACCGCTCGTGCCGGTCGAGATGTGGCCGGGTGTCCCCGCGACCCTGGTGATCAAATATAGCACCGCGGTGCGTATCCTCAACGACTCCAATCATTTCCCGGCCGACCCGAGTACCTGGCAAAAAACCGCACCGCCCGATATTCCGATCATGCCGATGATCGAGTACCGGCCCAACGCGATTCGCACCAGCGGCCCGGAGCACGCGCGCTACCGCAAGGCGCTCAGTGACGCGCTGGCGGGGATCGATCTGCACTCCCTGCGTTCGATGGTGGAGACCTCGGCGATCCCGCTGGTCAACACCTTCTGTGAGGACGGCAAGGCCGATGTGCTGAGCCAGTACGCCCTTCCGCTGGTCTTCTCGGTGTTCTGTCAGGTGCTCGGCTGCCCGCCGGATATCGGCCAGCGGGTCGCCGAGGCCAGCGCGGCGATGTTCGACGGTGTCGACACCGCGACGGTGAACGCCCAGATGGGCGAGGCGCTGCTCGACCTCACCGCCCTCAAGCGGGCGCAACCCGGCGACGACGTCACCACGCGGCTGGCCCAGCACCCCGCCGGGCTGACCGACGAGGAGATGGTGCATCAGCTGGTCCTGCTGTTCGCCGCCGGCGTCGAACCTCCGCTGAACCTGGTCGCCAACACGCTGCTGCTGATGATGACCGACAGCCGGTTCACCAGCACGGACAACCGGCTCCCGCTGTCGACCCGGAACGCGCTGGACGAGCGGCTGGCCACCGACCCGCCGATGGCGAACTACTGCATCACCTATCCGCGACAGCCCATCCTGATCGAAGGGGTGTGGTTGCCGGCGCATCAGCCGGTCATCATCAGCATGGCCGCGTGCAACACCGACCCGGAGATGAACACCGGCGAATTCCTCGACAACGGCTGGAATCTCGCGTTCAGCACCGGGGACCATGCCTGCCCGGCGCATGCCCGGCCGTACGGGCTGCTGCTGGCGCAGGACGTCATCGACCAACTCCTCGACGCACTGCCGGAGATGCGGCTGGCGGTGCCCGAATCCGAGTTGGTCTGGCGCCCAGGACCGTTCCACCGCGCGCTGACCGAACTGCCGGTCGTCTTCCCGCCGTCGCCGCCGTTCACGCTCTGAGCGTGCGGCCGGTGGCCGTGTTTTTGTGATCGGTCCCAGCCGGTCGGCTCGTCTCGCCCGGTGCCAGCACCGGCGCCGCTGTCGGTGATCACGCGGATTGCCCGTTGCTCGCACGCGCGAGCGGGCGCCGGCTGTCAAGGGGAATCTCCCGATTGCTCACGGTCTGCACGATCCCGGCACGGCCTCGATGCCGCCGGGCTGACCAGCACCGTTCGTTACCGTGAACCCGGCCGGCGACGGGTTGCGGAGCACCTGCTGCAAGCGCCGTCCGCGCCGGGGTCGCAAGAGTGTGTCCGTTCGCTGTGAGACACAAGACGATTTGTGGCACAATACAATTCGTGGCTCGGACGGTCGAAGGCAACTCTGCGGCAACAGTGGTGTCGCAGGTCGAAACGACCGCGATGTCGGCTCCGCGGCGCGGGTGCGCCGGTGTCGAGCCGAAGCGAACCGACCGTTCGTTCCGTCGACGGAACCCGGTTCGGTGCCTGCAGTTCGGCGAAACCTCCTCTGCGTTCCCGCGATTCACCACGAGCCGGGGGCGGCGTATGCCGTTCGCTCGCCACGGTGCGCGGAAACCGGTGGCCGGGTAGCGGACGGCATTCGCGTGAAGGTGTGTGGTGCGTTGAGCTTTTGACAGGTAATCGCCCCGGCTTCCTTCTCCTGTTCCCGGTGTTGCCGCAGCATGTGCGGTGATGTCGGCGCGGGTGCGTCGTAGTCCGGTAGCGATGGCCTCGGTATGCCCAGCGGCGGACGAATTGCCGGTGGGATCGTGAATGAGTAGGAGGCGGTTATGGTTACGCACGGGTACAAGGAAGGGTCATCGCTGGCCGAACTTCTTCGGCACGGCAGCCTGGAGTTCCACCAGAAGCTGCAGCAGGTTCTGAGCAACCCGGACTACGCCGTCACGGAGAAGCAGAGCCAGGAACAGCGGCGGGAGAACGCCTACGACCAGTTGCGCTACCTCGTCAAGGAGATCGGCAGCACGCAGGCCGTCGCCACCGATCTGCCCGAACTGTTCGCCGTGTTCGACTGGTCGGCCGTCCTCGCGACCGACCTGATTCCGCTGATCTCCGGGCACTACAACCTGGCCTCCGGAAGTCTCGCGACCCTGACCGATTCCGAGTCCGCGGCACCGTATCTGCACGACCTCGACGATGCTTCCAGTATCGGCGTCATGTTGCTGACCGAATACGGCTGCGGGTCCAATATCGGCTTCATGCAGACCACCGCGACCTGGGACGGCGACGGGTTCGTGATCAACACCCCGAACCCGCGAGCGCGAAAGTTCATGCCCAGCGTGGGAATTCCGGTCTCCCGGGTCTGTGTCGTCGGCGCCCGCTACATCGACTCCGCGGGCGTCGATCAAGGCGTGCACCTGTTCGCGGCGCGGCTGCGCGGCGCCGACGGCGAACCGGCGCCCGGGGTGACGATCACCCAGCTCGATCACCAGCCGCTGGTCATCATGGACAACTCGGTCATCAGCTTCGACAATCTGCGCGTCGAACGCAGCGCCTGGCTGAGCAACGACCTCGCGACCATCGACGATCAGGGCGTGCTGACCTGGCGGGACGAGAACAGCCGGAAGCGGTCGTTCGCCTCGGCGATCAGCCAGCTCACCGTCGGCCGGCTCGCGCTGTCGTCCTGTCTGAACGCGACCGCCCGCGCCTCGCTCTACATCGCGCTGCGCTACGCCACCCGGCGGCTGGTCCCGCTGACTCCGACCGACACACCGGTCATGCTCGACCTGCCGCACGTGCGCGACACACTGCTCACCGATCTGGCCGGCACGGTCGCCCGGACGATCTACGGCAACGCGATCAAGACCTTCCTCGCCGGTAGTGATCTGACCGATCGCGACACCGTCGTATCGGTGATGCTGGCCAAGCACTTCATCCAGTTGCACGCGCTGGACACGGTGACGCACTGCCGCATCAAAATGGGCGCGCAGGGCATGTTCAGCGCCAACCGCGTCGCCGACTACCTCGGCGTCTGCCACGCGGCCATCACCGGCGAGGGCGACTGTTACGTGCTCGGGTCCGTGGCCGGACGGGTGCTGGCCAAACATCTGGCGGGCAAGCCCGCGCCGGAACCGGGCCTGCACGATCCGGCCGACCCCGCCGACCGGTTGGGGCTGCTCAACGCCCGCACCCTGACGATCGTGCAGGAGGCGCAGGAGTATCTGGCGACGCCGGACCTCGCCGACCGGCTGGCCGTCATTCCCGAGGCGCTGAATCTGGCCGAGGCCTACTGCGCCGAGGAGGCCCTGCAACTGCTCCACCAGCACGCCGATCAGCCCGAGATCGCCGCGGTGCGCGACGTGTTCGCGCTGCACTACCTCGACCAGAATGCCGCCTGGTATCTCACCCACGGCATGCTCGACGTGGCCGGGGTGGAGTCGGTCAAGCGGCAGCTCCGCGCGGCGATCGACACCCTCGCCGGACATCTGCCCGCCCTGCTGGACGCCTTCGGCTTCGACGACGAAACCCTGGGTGCGCCAGTGCTTTCCGAGGACCTCCCGGGCGCGTGGGACGCCCGCTGCAACGACCCGCGCCGCTGACCCGGTAGCCCGGACCGGGCGCCCCAGGCGTCCGGCCCGGGCGGGCGCGTCGAGTCGATCGCCCCCGTCACGGGTGATCGATGTTGCCGCGCCACGCGCCGGTCTCGCTGTGGCGTTCCTCGATGAACTTCTTGAAGCGCTGCAGGTCTCCCTTCACCCGGCGGTCGACCGCGCCGAGTTTGCCGCCGACCGTTTCGACGACGCCCTCGGGTTCGATCTCCATCTGCGCGGTGATTCGGATGGTGGTGTCCGCCAGCCGGTGGAAGGTGATCACCCCACCGTGTTCGGGCCCCTCGTCCGACCGCCAGGCGACCCGCTCATCGGGATGCTGCTCGGTGATCGTCGCATCGAATTCCCTGGTGACCGGGCCGATCTCGACCACCCAGTGCAGATGGGTGTCGTCGATCTGTTCGACCTGTTCGACACCCTCCATGAACTCCGGAAACGTCTCGAACTGGGTCCACTGGTTGTAGGCGGTGGACACCGGCACCTCGACATCGATCGATTCGGTGACGGTAGTGCTCATCGGATCTCCCTTCGACGACAACGGGCCGGACGTTCCGACGAGACGCGGATACCCGGTCGAGCGGCGCCAAACGATGCGTCATGGATCCGGATGCGCCTCGGTGCACGGGAGCGGCGGGCCGGATGCCGCCGGGCATGCCCGGCCCTAGGGCGTGCGGTCCAGCACCAGATCCGCGAGCCGGACGGCATACATCGACACCAGCACGGCTTCGTCGTGCGCTGCTCCGCCGAGCGGCAGTTGCGCGCGGACGGATTCGGTTTCCCGCACCAGGTCGAGCAGTGCGGCGTGCAGGACCTCGGGCCGGGGTGCGGTGGCGAGGGTCTGGGTGCTGTAGCGCCAGCGGTAGTCGTCGATCAACCGCGCCAGCCGTTCCGCCTCCAGCACGTGGTGACAGCGCACCTCCTGCGCGTGCGCGTCCATGGCCATCAACAACTGTTCGATCTCGGCCAGTTGCGCCGCGACGCCCGATGAGCGTGTGGAATAAGCGATCTCGCCGGAATGGCGGACGGCGTGGGCACAGGCCTGCGGCAGCGCCCACGGCAGCGAGAGCGAGACATCCGCTTCCGATTCCGGGCCGGGCCAGTAAGGGCCCGGGCCGGTGTCGATGCCGAACAGCACCGCGAAGGGATAACCGCTGCGATGCAGCGGCTCGTTGTCCCGCCAGGCCGGCTGCCGGGCCGCATGGTCCACCATCCGGCGGCGCAGCCGGAACATCGTCGCCAGCACGCGATAGCGTTCCGGGCGCGCCCACCCGAAACCGTTGGCGGCCAACTCCCGTCGCACGGTCTTCCCGAGCCGATCCCAGCCGGGACCGTCGGTGCAGGCGGCGATCCGGACCGAGTAGCCGTTGCCGAACAGGTGGCGCAGCAGCAGCCGCTCCTCCTCGGCCGCCGGCTCGGGCACGCCCGGCAGCAGGACGGCGCGCAGCGAGGTCGGTCCGACGAATTCGTCGCTGCCGACGTGCAGGCCGATATGGCCCCGGATGGCCAGTGCGGCCAGCTGTGCGGCCACGATGCGCCCGAAGCGGGCAGCGCCCTGCTCCGGCATCGTGGGCGCGAGCAACGTTCCGGCTTGCAGCAGCGACATTCGGGCCGACAAGTGATCGAACGCCTGCATCATCGGAACCGGGTCCGGAGGCATGCGCACCTCTCACCTTGTGACGCAGGACAATAAGGTCCGCCACAGTGTAGATGCCGGTTGGACGACCGAACAGCAATAGCGGCAAAGCGGTCCGGGCTAAGCGGTGATCTGCCGGCGCATCAGTTTCCCGGTGACATTGCGCGGCAACGGCTCCCTGGTTATCCGCCAGCGTTCGGGCACCTTGAAATAGGCCAGCCGCTCCCGCGCGAACGCGCGCAGTTCCGCCTCGTCGACGGTCGCACCGTCGCCGACCACGACGACCGCGGCCACCCGCTGACCGAGATCGGGATCCGGTTCGCCGACCACGGCGCATTCCACGACCGCGGGATGTTCGTCGAGACACTGTTCGATTTCGACCGGGTAGATGTTCTCGCCGCCGCGCAGAATCAGATCCGATCGGCGGCCGGTGAGACGCAGCCTGCCCTGTTCCAGCACGCCGAAATCGCCGGTGCGCAACCATCGTTCGGCGTCGATAGCGGCCGCGGTCGCCTCCGGATCGCGCCAATAGCCCACCATGACGAACGGGCTGCGCACGTGGATCTCACCCTCCGCGCCCTCCGGCACCGGCGATCCGTCGGGACCGCGGACCTCCACCGCGACCGTGATGATCGGGCGGCCGAGGGTGCCCGGCGATTCGGCGAGATCGGCGGGGGTGGCGACGGTGACGGCCGTACTGCATTCGGTGAGGCCGTAGCTGTCGACCAGGGCATCGGCTGCGAATGGAATCTCCTCGCGCAGACGCTGTTTGAACGCGGGGGAGGAGGGTGCGGAGGCGAGCGCGAATGCGGTGAGCGAGGAGGTGTCGTAGCGGCCGATGTCACCGTGTTCGAGCAGCCGCGCGGCCATGGTGGGCACGGCGCCCCAGTTGGTGACTCGCTCCCGCTCGATCAGACGCAGAATCCGGTCGGCATCGAAGGCGCCGCCCGGCATGATCACCGCGCTACCGGTCGCCAGCCGGGGGACCACCAGATTGTGCAGGCTGGCGACGTGGAACAGCGGCGAGGTCAGCAGACAGCGCAGGTCCAGTGGCGCCCCGGGTTCCACGGTGGTGTCGGCGTACGCCGCGGCCAGTGCGTCGCTGTATTCGAAATAACCGGTGACGGCGAGGAGATTGCGCTGAGAATGCAACGCCGCCTTCGGCTTTCCACTCGTGCCGCTGGTGAACAGGATGACCGCGGGATCGTCCTCGGCCACATTGGGCACCTCCGGCTCGGCTCCGGTGTACGCGGCGATCAGGCGGGGCACATCCTGTTCCATCGTCACCACCGGCGCGCAGCAGCCGGTTTCGGCGAGCCGCGCCGAGCGTCGGGCGTCGGCGACGACCACCGCCGGTTCGGTCAACCGCAGGCCGTGGTCGATTTCCCGCGGCACCCACCAGCCGTTCAGGCCGACGGCGATCGCACCGAGGGTCTGCGCGGCCCAGAAGGCGATCACCCACTCGATGGTGTTGGCGCCCAGGATCGCCACCCGATCTCCGCGTCCGACCCCGTACTCGGCGCGCAGCGCGGCAGCGAAAGCCGCTGCGGCGGTGGCATGTTCGCGGTGCGACAGTCGGCGATCCTCGGTGACGAGATAGTCGCGGTCACCGAAGCGAACCGATTCGGCGAGCAGTTCGGCGACGGCGCGGCGCCGGTGACGCAGGACGGGAATCCGGGCGCCGAGCACGTCCTCCTCGACGAGTTCGAAGCGGCCGCCGGGTCCGGTCGATTCGGCCACGACGGCGGCGAGGTCCGGGGTGGGGGTGGTGGTCACTAGTGGACCCTCTTTCTTGCAGACGTCAATACGACGTGTGTGGTAAGAACCAGGCGGAAGCTGGGGTGACGGCCCGTGGTGATCGCCCCTCGAGGGCTTGCATGACACTGCCGCCCCCGGCTTCCCCGGAACCGTGAAGCGATGACAAAGGGATGCGCCGTAGAGCGCCGGTTAGTGACCACTCCGCTGTCGGTTTCCTCGCCTCCGCCTGGTTCCTGCCCCGGGAAACGAGAAGGAAGGCGACGTAGTTGTCGCAGCTGGACGGACCGTTGTACTTCGTCGGGATCGATTGGGCCGCAGCCGAACACGCCGTATGCGTGCTCGATCAGGCCGGCCGCAAAGTCGCCGCGTTCACCATCGAGCACACCGCGGCCGGGTTCACTCGGCTCGCTGCCCGCCTCGACAAGCTCGGCGGGGCCGAGCAAGTGCCGGTCGCAATCGAACGCCCCGACGGGCGGCTGGTCGACGCCTTGCTCGCGGCCGGGCATCCAGTGCTGCCGGTCAAGCCGACCGCGATCAAGGTCTGGCGTGAGTCCGAGATTCTCTCCGGCGCGAAGTCTGACCCCGGTGATGCCCATGTCATCGCCGACTACCTGCGGGTGCGTATCCACCGGCTGCGCCCGGCCGCACCAATGTCGGGTCACACCAAGGCGATTCGCACTGTGACCCGGACCCGAGGCGACTTGGTCGACGCCAGGGTGGCCGCGATCAACCAGCTCGCCGCGCTGCTGGACGCGCACTGGCCCGGCGCCAAAGCTATCTTCGCCGATATCGAGTCCGCTATCGCGCTGGCGTTTTTGACCCGATACCCCACCGCCGCTTCGGCCGCATCGTTGACCGTGAAGCGCCTCGCCGCTTTCTGCGCCAAACAGGGCTACTCGGGCAAGAAGCCTGCCGCCGTGCTGCTGGCCCGACTGCGTTCGGCCCCAGCCGGCACCAGCGATCCCGCCCTCACCGAGGGCGTCCGTGACGCGGTGCTGGCCCAGGTCAGCGTTCTGAGCGCGCTCAACACCGCGATAAAAACCCTGGAACGCTCTATTAGCGAGACGATGGACACTCACCCCGACGGGGCGTTGTTCCGGTCCTTTCCCCGGGCAGGCACGATCAACGCCGCCCAGATCCTGGCCGAATGGGGTGATGCCCGCGAGGTATTCGACCATCCCGACGCCGTCGCCGCCCTGGCCGGAATCACCCCGGTCACCAAAGCCTCGGGCAAACAGCGCGGAGTGTCGTTCCGTTGGGCCTGCAACAAACGCCTCCGTCTGGCGATCACTACCTTCGCCGCGAACAGTCGCTTCTCCAGCCCATGGGCCGCCGATATCTACAACCGTGCACGTGCCTCGGGCAAGGATCATCCCCATGCCACCCGCATCCTGGCCCGAGCCTGGATCCGGGTCATCTGGCGTTGTTGGCAGAACGGCAGGACCTACGACCCGGCCTTGCACGGCGGCGCCCGCGACCGCGTCGAGCATCAGACCGCAGCCTGATCTCGACGCATAGGTTGACACAAAGGGTGTCATGGGCTG
>NZ_BAGM01000058.1 GCF_000308855.1 Nocardia veterana NBRC 100344
GGATCTGGAATTGCTGGAGGCGCGGGATCTGCTGTTCGCGCGGCTGCTGCAGTACCGGGCGTTCAAACAGGTCGCGGAATTGCTGGGCGAGCTGGAGGCGGCGGCGCTGCGTCGCTATCCGCGGGCGGTCTCCCTGGAAGAGCGGTATCTGGATCTGCTGCCGGAGGTGACGCTCGGCGTCGATGCCGCCGGGTTCGCCGATATCGCCGCCGCGGCGTTCCGGCCGCGGCCGAAGCCGACGGTCGGGCTCGACCACCTGCACAACCACCCGATTTCCGTGGCCGAACAGGCCGCGTTGGTGCTGGAGATGTTGAAGAAACGGGGAGCGGGGGAGTGGTCGACCTTCCGCGAGCTGTGTGCGGACTGTGAGCTGCCGATCCAGATCGTCGCGCGCTTTCTGGCGCTGCTCGAGCTGTATCGCGGCAAGACGATCGAATTCGACCAGCCGGACCCGCTCGGCCCGCTGGCGGTGCGCTGGATCGGCGACGATGCCGCCGGCACGGCCGCCGAGCCCGTGACGATCGACGAGGATTACGGATGACGATGTCGCAGGATGAGCACGCCGCCGAGCGGCCGGGAGCCGACGAGCGCGAACCCGATACCGGCGAGGGCGCCGCGGCCGCCGGTCCGGACGTTGCCGGCAGCGCCGGTCGCGAGGAACCCGCGTCGGGCCCGGAGTTGCGGGCTCCGGCCCCGACGACCGCCGGTCCGGGCCTGCCGGGCGAACAGGTCGCCGAGGCCGCCGGCGAAACCGATGCGGTGAGTTTCGGCACAACCGGATCCCCCGCACCGGATGGGGCGTCGGGCTCTGCGCACGGCGTCGATCCCGATGGCGCGCGGGTGGGGTCCGGGCGCGCCGAGCAGGCACCGACCACGGAAGGCGCGGCGGACGACGCCGACGCGGCGGAGACGTCCCGGCCGCTCGACGATCAGGAGTTGCGCTCGGCGCTGGAAGCGATGTTGCTGGTGGTGGACGCTCCGGCGCCGGTGGAATTGCTCGCGGCCGCGGTGGACGACAGCCCGGCGCGGATCGAGCGGATGCTGCGCGAGATGTCGGCGGAGTGGACCGCTCGGGGCAGCGGGATCGATCTGCGTTACGTCGGTGACGGGTGGCGTTTGTACACCCGGACCGAGTACGCGCCCTACGTCGAGCGCATGCTGTTGGACGGGGCGCGCTCCAAGTTGACCCGGGCCGCTTTGGAAACTTTGGCGGTTATCGCCTATCGTCAACCGGTTACGCGAGCACGAGTGAGTGCGGTGCGCGGCGTGAACGTCGACGGTGTGATCCGCACGCTGGTGGCGCGGGGATTGATCGCCGAGGCCGGTACCGACGTCGATACCAACGGCACCCTGTACGTCACCACCGAACTGTTCCTGGAACGGATCGGGCTCGCGTCGCTGGCGGAACTTCCGCCGCTGGCGCCCCTGTTGCCGGGCGTCGACCTGATCGATGAGATCAACGAGAGCCTGGATACCGATCCGCGGTACGCCAAGCTCAAGAAACCCGCCGAATCGGATATCGATCTCGGCGGCGAGGATTGACAAGCTCCGCAGTGGAGCTTGTCGAAAGACCAGAGGACCACGTGAATACACCCGCTCGCCGAGATGGCACACCGGACCGTAGGAAACGACACAGCGACCCGCCGCGGGGCGGCGGTCGCGGGGCCGCCGGTCGGCCCCAGCGCAGCGAAGGTGGCCGCAGCGACCGCTTCGGCCGCCGAGACGACAACTACGGACGTGGTGACACCCGCGGTTCGCGGTCGGGACGCGGCGAAGACCGCTACGGCCGCGACGACCGATACGGCCGGGCCGGCGACGGCTACGGACGTGGGACCCGAGCCGGCCGCGATGATCGCCGGACCGACGGCGGCTCGTCGCGCGGTGACCGATTCGCGCGCGGCCAGGCGGCGGGCGCGGCCCGCGGGGACGCGCGGTACGGCCGCGGCGATGCCCGTCCGGGCTCCG
>NZ_BAGM01000057.1 GCF_000308855.1 Nocardia veterana NBRC 100344
CGCTCTCCGTATTCTGGGTATGCGGGACCGACAGCGCACCCGGCCGATGAGTTCCGCGTCGGAAATTCGATCGGAAATACGAAATTCGAAATCGACAGGCGGGATCGGGGCCTCGCGCCTCGTCCGGTGCGTTGCGGGCGGGTAGTTGGGGTGCGGTTCGCCTCGCGTGATTGAATTTATGGTGGTAGCGGACAGTGCCGCACGACGGCGCACGATCTGCATGTCATCGCCGGCTGCTCGTGCCGGATCAGAGAAAGGTAGCGCTGTGTCGGAGCATGACGACGGTAGGAGACCCTTCCGCCGTGGTAGTACCGGTCCGGACTCGGCCGGTTCCGGCACACCCGCGAACGACCGTGGTCAGGGCGAGCGCGCGCCGGGCGGATTCCGCCGCGGCGCTGACAGCGGCCGGGCCGGTGGCTCCGGCACGGGCGGCGATAATCGCCGCTCGGGGGGCTACGGCCGGGGCGAAGGTGACCGCCGGACCGGTGGCTACGGGCGAAGCGAAGGCGATCGCCGTTCCGGTGGTTACGGCCGAGGCGAAGACGACCGTCGCTCCGGGGGTTACGGGCGCGGCGAAGACGACCGCCGTTCCGGTGGGTTCCGCCGCGGTGACGACGATCGTCGCTCGGGCGGATACGGGCGTGGCGACGACCGCCGTTCGGGCCGCGACGATCGCAATGCCAGCGGGTTCGGCCGCGGTGACGAGCGCCGCTCCGGTGGGTTCCGGCGCGACAGCGACGACCGGCGTTCGGGCGGCCAAGGCCGGGGCGACGAGCGCCGCTCCGGCGGGTTCCGACGCGGTGACGACGATCGGGGTTCGGCGGGCTTCGGCCGCGACGATCGGCGGTCCCGAGGCAGGGAGCACAGCGAGCGCGATCGCCGGTCGAGCGGCGGCTACGGCCGCGGTGGAGACGAGCGTCGTTCGGGCGGTTATCAGCGCGGCGAAGGCGACCGCCGTTCGGGTGGTTTCGGGCGTGGCGACGATCGCCGATCCGGCGGGTTCCGTCGCGAGGACAGTGCCGGCCGGGCCGGGTTCGGTCGCGGCGACGACCGTCGGGGTGGCCGGGACGAGCGGCGGGGTGGCGGCCGATTCGGCCGGGACGACGCCGACTCCGGAAGTCGGTTCGGCTCCGACGAATTCGATACCGGGGTGCCGACCGAGGCGAGCGGGGATGCGGCCGGCGGCTCGGCGGATCGCGCGGCGCGGCGGCGCGGCGGTGAGGGCGCGCGGGTGGGCGGCGACAGCCGCTCGGCTCGTCCGGACGAACCACCGCTGCCCGACGACGTCCAGGCCGGCGACCTCGACAACGCGGTGCGTCGCGACCTGCTCAGCCTCGACAAGAACAACGCCGAGACGGTGGCCCGGCATCTGGTGATGGCGGCGCGCCTACTCGACGAGGACCCCGAGCAGGCGCTCGAACATGCCCGGGCCGCGCGGCGGCGAGCCGGGCGGATCGCGGTGGTTCGGGAAACCGCGGGCGTCACCGCCTATCACGCCGGCGAGTGGGCCGAGGCGCTGTCCGAGCTGCGCACGGCGCGCCGGATGTCCGGCGGTTCGGGCCTGCTCGCGGTCATGGCCGACTGCGAGCGCGGACTGGGCCGGCCCGAGCGTGCGATCGAGCTGGGCCGCAGCGACGAGGCGCGCGCGCTCTCCGGCGACGAAGCGACCGAGCTGCGGATCGTCGTCGCCGGTGCGCGAATGGATTTGGGCCAATACGATCAGGCCGTGGTGACCCTGCAGACTCCGGAGTTGGATCCGGCTCGGTCCGGTCCCGCGTCGGCACGGCTGTTCTACGCCTACGCCGAGGCGCTGCTGGCCGCCGGTCGGTCCGACGACGCGCTGCAGTGGTTCCTCAACGCGGCGGCGGCCGATGTCGACGGCGACACCGACGCCGAAGAGCGCGCCGACGAACTCGCGGGTGCGCAGGGCGACGACGACCTGGAGTAACGAGTGGCAGCATCGCTACGGGACGGCTTCGAGGCCCTCCTGCTGGACCTGGACGGCACCCTGTACCGCGGCGCGGAGGTGATCACGGGTGCACCGGAGGCGCTGCTGGCCGGTGGCGCCGGCCAGCGGCTGATGTACGTGACCAACAACGCGAGCCGGTCGGCCGCCGTCGTGGCGGATCATCTGCGCGAGTTGGGTTATCCCGCACGCGAAACCGACGTGGTGACCAGCGCGCAGGCCGCCGCGCACGTGCTGGCCTCCCGCCTCTCGGCCGGAGCGACGGTCCTGATCGTCGGCACCGACGACCTGGCCGCGGAAATCGAGAACGTGGGTTTGCGTCCGGTCCGGCGATTCAACGGTGTGGCCCCGGACGCGGTCGTCCAGGGCCATTCGCCGCATACCGGGTGGCCGGATCTGGCGGAAGCCTCCTATGCGGTGCGGGCCGGCGCCCTGTGGGTGGCGGCCAATGCCGACGCCACTCTGCCGAACGAACGGGGATTGGCACCCGGCAACGGCGCCATGGTCGCGGCGCTCCGGGCGGCGACGGACCGGGAGCCGGTGGTTGCGGGCAAACCTTATGCGCCGTTGCTCGAGGACGCGCTCGTGCGCGCCGACACTCGCAAGGCGCTGGTGGTGGGCGACCGGCTCGACACCGATATCGACGGCGCGCGGAGTGTGGGCCTGCCCTCGCTGATGGTGTTGACCGGTGTCAGCAGCCTCGACGACCTTCGTGCCCGACCGGCGGATCGTCGGCCCACCTATGTCGCACGCAGCCTCGATGCGCTGAATCAGCCTGTGGTGCAGCAGGATCCACGTGAGGCGGACCCGGTCGACCGGCTGGGCGAGCTGCTGGCGGAGAATCCCGGCCGGGCGATTTCGCTCGCCGGCTGACCGGACACGGCAGGCTCGCATTTCGGCGAGTCCGGTCCCAGGACGGCGAGGTGCGATGCGTCGACGATTCCGGTGATGCGTCGCCCGATCTCGATCGTCGGGGCGCCGGCGTATCCCGCCCTTTGTCCGTGTGGTCGTAGTGCTTTGCGGTGGAACAGCTTTCGCTAAGCCGGCGCTCTGACGTCGGTCAGTCGGATCGGTCCTCGAGAGCCGCGACGGCCGCTGCCGAGCGTGGCAGCATACCCATGCGGTGTAGGACCGGAGCGGCGGCCGCACCCGCTCGGCGCCGGGTGATCGCGGCCGACTCGTGTGCGGCCGTCGGAATTTTGAGCCACCACCGTTCGAGGAAGCGATAATCGTCGGCGGGAGCCAGGCGTTCGGCCAGGTCCGGGCGTTGGGCTCGCAGGTAGCGGCGGGCGCGGGCGGCGTGCATCGGGTCGGAGGCGATGATGATCCGGTCGGCGTTTTCGATCATCGGAATGGTGAATTCGATGTTCTGCCACGTGGTTCGGGCTCGGGTCTCGGTGCGGATGCGGTCGGCCGGTACACCCAGATGCTCGCGGGCATAGGCCGCCATGACCTCCGCCTCCACCCAGGGTCCGTGCACCGCACTGCCGGTGAAGACCAGGAACCCGTCGCGATCCTTCGGCAGCGATCGGGCGCCGATCCGGCACCGCCACCGCTGCAGCGGGTGCGTCGCCCCGTGCGCGGTGGCCGGATAGCCCAGCACCACGACCGCGACGGTTCCGGCGGGCTCGGGCGCCGCCCCCGGCCCCAGTAGCCGACCGGAGGCTCGCCGATGGGCCCATTCCGCGACCCCGACCACCGTGGCCGCCCCGACCGCGATCAGTGCGCCCGCGGCGGTCGCGAGCTGGGCTGCTCCAGGACGACGGTCGGCTCCCACGCCCGCCATTGTGCCAACAGTTGCCCCGGAGCCGCCGGTCCTGCGGTTCGTCGCATACGGATCGTCGGCGGCGCGGGTGTCCACCCGGTGGACCGCCGGCGACATCGCGGGCGATATCGACGCCCGGAGCCCGAGATGTGAGGACTCTGCTGAGCCGCATGCCCGAACGTCGCCGGGAGCGAACGTGGAAACCCAACCGCTTCGGTCCTCGGCCCGACACCGTCCGATCGCGCCGACCTCGAATCGACGGCGCGACGACAGTCGGGCGCGGCCGCCGTCGTCGGATATCGCTCCCGATGCCGAGCGGCACCCGATGCGAACGCGCATCCGCTGCACAGATGCACGCGACGCCGCGCGGAGGCAGTCCAGCGGACCTGGCTGTGCGGAGATCTTCCATCGATTCGGTGATGCGCAGATCTTTGCCGGAACGCCTCGGCAAGTCCGGCCGGTCGGGCGACACGCCCGAGTGGGTCGGCGCGGGCGTTTCGGTTGTGCCCGGCGCGGGCCCAGTGCCCGCGGACCTGATCGCCGGATCGCCCGCTCGGCGCGGATTCGCGTGACGAGTCGCTCCTCACGCCGCCTGTCTTCCTGTCGTGCAACTCCGGTAGCGTTGTCGGCACCATGACTACGCCGACGCCACGCCCGCATCAGCCCGGCTCTCCCGGCCCTCGCCCGGGGGTTCCGTTGCCCGGTCAGCACCTCGCGGCCGGGACCGCGGAGTTCGCCGATCCGGAGCAGGTTCGCGCCGAGGTGGCGGCATTGCTCGCGGAATTGCCTGGGGTACAGCGCAACAGCGGTGTGGACGACGACGGTGTGGACCGCGCGGCCGCCGACATCACGCGGCGCGCCCGGATTCTCGAGCAGGCACACGAGGTGCTCGTCGGCGCCCTGGCGACGGTGGACAAGATCTGAGGTGGCCAGGCGCGCGCGAGTGGACGCCGAACTGGTTCGCCGCGGATTGGCGCGGTCGCGGGAACACGCGGTCGAGCTGATCGGTGCGGGCCGCGTCCTCATCAACGGTTCGGTCGCATCGAAACCTGCCACGGCGGTGGAACCGAATACCCCGCTGCTGGTCCGTGCGGAGCCGGACGAGGTGCAGTGGGCCTCGCGCGGCGCGCACAAGGTACTGGGCGCGCTGGAAGCATTCGAACCGCTCGGCGTGCAGGTGGCCGGAAAGCGGTGCCTGGACGCCGGCGCGTCCACCGGCGGGTTCACCGATGTGCTGCTCAGCCGCGGTGCTCGTGAAGTGGTAGCGGTCGACGTCGGCTACGGACAGCTGGTGTGGCGGCTGCGCAACGACGAGCGGGTGCGGGTCTTCGACCGCACCAACGTGCGCACACTCACGCCGGAAGCGATCGGTGGGCCGGTGGAATTGGTGGTCGCCGATCTGTCGTTCATCTCCCTGGCCCTGGTGCTGCCCGCGCTGGCGGTCTGCTGCGCACCGGGTGCGGATCTGCTGCCCATGGTGAAGCCGCAGTTCGAGGTCGGTAAACAGCGAGTAGGCTCCGGCGGTGTGGTGCGTGATCCGGCTCTGCGCGCCGAGGCGGTGACCGAGGTGGCCGCCGCGGCCGCCGAACTCGGTCTGCACACCCGAGGGGTGGTGGCCAGCCCGCTACCGGGGCCGTCCGGGAATGTCGAGTACTTCCTGTGGCTGCGCAAGGAGTCCGGCGCGGCGGCCACGGATCCGGCCGCGATCAGCGAATTGGTGCAGCGTGCGGTCGAGGAGGGGCCACAGTGAAGCGGGAAATCCTGCTCGTCGCCCATCCGGGCCGTTCCGAACTGCTCGAGACCGCGCACCGGGTGGCGAAGATCTTCGCCGAGGCCGGAATCGGATTGCGGGTGCTCGAGGACGAGGCCTACAGCACCAAACTGGATGCCGACGACACCGGCGAACCCGACGGATATCCGGTGCGGGTGGTTGCGCACGGGCCCGAGGCCGCGGTGGGCTGTGAGATGGTGCTGGCGCTCGGCGGCGACGGCACCTTCCTGCGCGGGGCGGAGATGGCTCATCCCGCGCGGGTTCCGGTGCTCGGAATCAACCTGGGCCGCATCGGGTTTCTGACCGAGGCCGAAGCCGAACACCTCGACGAGGCATTGGCCCAGGTGGTGAAGGGCGACTATCGCATCGAGCAGCGGATGACCGTAGATGTCAGTGTCCGCGTCGATGATGTGGTGGTGGAGCGCGGATGGGCCCTCAACGAGGCCAGTATCGAGAATGCCGCCCGGATGGGCGTGCTCGAGGTCGTCCTCGAGGTCGACGGCCGGCCGGTCTCGCAATTCGGTTGTGACGGAGTTCTGATCGCGACCCCCACCGGCTCCACGGCCTATGCCTTCTCGGCCGGCGGCCCGGTGGTGTGGCCGGAGCTCGAGGCGTTGCTGGTGATCCCCAGCAACGCCCACGCCCTGTTCGCGCGACCGCTGGTGACGAGTCCGGAATCGCGGATCGCCGTGGAAACCGTTGCGGCGGGCCATGATGCGATCGTCTTCCTGGACGGCAGGCGTACCCTGGCGCTACCGCGGGGTGGACGGTTCGAGGCGGTCCGCGGCGTCGAACCGGTGCGCTGGGTGCGGCTGGATTCCGCGCCGTTCGCCGACCGGATGGTGCGCAAGTTCCGCCTGCCCGTGACAGGCTGGCGGGGCCGGCGTCCGGAGCGGCCGATCGCGGCGGAACCGACCCGCGTACCCACCGAGCACCCCGGCTCAGGCGATAGCGAACACCGCCGAACGGAGAGCACACGTGCTGACAGAGATCAGGATTGACGGCCTCGGCGTCATATCCACCGCGACCGCGCAGTTCCACGCGGGCTTGACCTGCGTGACCGGCGAGACCGGTGCCGGCAAGACGATGGTCGTCACCGGCCTGCACCTGCTCGGTGGCGCCCGTGCCGATGCCGGCCGGGTCCGGCAGGGCGCGTCGCGCGCGGTGGTGGAGGGCCGATTCACGGTCGACGAGGTGCACGACAGCGCCCGCGACGAGGTCGAGAAAGTACTGGAATCGTCCGGGGCGCAACGCGATGACGACGACAGCATCATCGCCGTGCGCACGGTGAGCAGCGACGGCCGGTCCCGGGCCCACCTCGGCGGCCGCAGCGTGCCGGCCGCGGTCCTGTCCGATTTCACCGCGCCGCTGCTGACCGTGCACGGCCAGAACGACCAGTTGCGCCTGCAGCGGCCGGATCAGCAATTGCAGGCCCTCGACCGCTTCGCCGGTGAGGCGGTGGCCGGGCTGCTGCGCAAATATCAACTGGCCCGCCGGACCTGGTTACAGGCGCGCACCGAACTGCTGGAACGCACCGCCCGCAGTCGCGAGCTAGCGCTCGAGGCCGACCGATTGCAGCATTCGCTGAACGAAATCGACACCGTCGCACCGGAACCCGGTGAGGACGAGCGGATCGTCGCCGAGGTGCTGCGGCTCAGCGATCTGGATTCGCTCCGCGATGCCGCCGGGGCCGCGCACGAGGCGCTGGCCGGGCCCGGTGACTCGCCCGGGGAGGGTGCGGGGGCCTTGGACGCCCTGGGTACCGCGCGGGCCCGGCTGGAAGCCAGTGACGACCCCGCGCTGACGGCGCTGGCGCCACGGCTGGGGGAGGCGATCGCGGTGGTCGCGGATGTGACCACCGAATTGAGTTCCTATCTGTCGGATCTGCCGTCCGATCCCGCGGCGCTGGACAGTCTGCTGACCCGCCAGGCCGAATTGAAGTCGCTGACCCGCAAATACGCGCCCGATGTGGACGCGGTGATCGCCTGGGCCGAGGACGCCCGTAACCGGCTCGCCTCCCTCGATGTGTCCGAGGAGGCATTGGCGGCGCTGGCCGCCGAGGTGGAGACCGCGGCCGAGCAGGTTCGCGAGACCGCCAAGAAGCTGACCGCGGCTCGCCGGAAGGCCGCCCGCAAGCTGGCGGCTGCGGTGAGTGCCGAATTGAGCGGTCTGGCCATGGGGCGGGCGAAACTCGAGGTGGAGGTCCGTCCGCTGCCGGCGGCCGCGCAGGACAGTGCGCCCATCACCGTCGACGGGGCGGAGCTGCATGCGGGCGCGACCGGCGTGGACGAGGTGGAATTCCGGTTGTCCGCGCATTCGGGCGCGCAGTCGCTGCCGTTGAGCCGCAGCGCATCCGGTGGCGAGCTGTCGCGGGTGATGCTCGCCCTCGAGGTGGTGCTCGCGGCCTCCGAATACGGGTCCACGATGGTGTTCGACGAGGTCGACGCCGGCGTGGGCGGCCGGGCCGCGGTGGAGATCGGCCGGCGACTGGCCCGGCTCGCGCGTACCCACCAGGTCATCGTCGTGACACATCTGCCGCAGGTCGCGGCCTTCGCCGACACCCATCTGGTGGTGGACAAGGTCGACGACGGTAAGGGCGTGAACAGTGGGGTGCGGGCGTTGACCACCGATGAGCGCGTGGTCGAACTGGCTCGGATGCTGGCCGGTCTCGACGATACCGAGACCGGCCGCGCGCACGCCGAGGAGCTGCTGGCCACCGCGCGCGCGGAGAAGGCCGACACCACCTCGGCGGCCGGCTGAGCGCTCGCCGCGGCGGGAGCGGCTACTTCGCGGCGGCCTTCTTGGCGGCCTTGAGGAACGGCGCGATCAGCCCACGCAGGAACAGTTCGGTCGCCTTGTCCGGGACCGGGAGCTTCGGCTCGGATTCCATGCGGTAGGAGACCAGGGTGCCGTCGGGAGCGTCGGCGAAGGTGATGGTGCCGACGTGCCGCTTCACGGGCGCCCCGGCAACGATCCGGTACTGCATGCGCTCACCGGGCACGAGCTCGGTGGTTTCCTCGGTCACGCCGATGCCGCCGATGCCGACCAGATACCGCGCGCCGACTCCGGCCGGCTCGGGCGAGCCGGGCTTGCGCAGCGTGATCCGCACGGGCAGATAGCCGTTGAGGCTGTCGCGCTCGGCGAACAGCTTGTAGACGACGTCGCGCGGCGCGGGGATGACCGTGTCGACAGTGGTACTGGCCATGGCGTTCTCCTTCGGATGCAGTGAGCCGAAGCATATCCGTACCAGCGGTCCGGTCCGGCACGCCAGTCGACGGCGCGACGCGCGCGATCGCTGGCATCGCAGTTGTGGATGTGCTAGGACGTCGGCGCGCCTCCACCAATGGTTGAGACTTTGCGTCCATGATCGGATGCCATGAAGATGCTGGCGCTGTTGTCGCGCAACACCGAAACGCTTCCCGGCGTCACCGGGATGGCCCGGGTGGACCGCAATACCCGGCGCCTGCTCAAGCGCGTCGGCGCGGGGGATGTGGTGGTCCTCGACGAGATGGACATCGATCGACTCACCGCTGACCGGCTCGTAGAGGCCGGAGTGGCGGCGGTGATCAACGCCTCCCCGTCGATCTCCGGGCGCTATCCGAACCTCGGTCCGGAAGTCTTGGCGGCCAACGGAATCGTGTTGCTGGATGCTGTCTCGGCCGATGTGTTCGGCAAGATCAAGGACGGCAGCAAGGTTCGCATCGATGCCGGTGTGGTGTATGCCGACAAGCTGACCAAGAAGGAACCCGAGGTCCTGGTCGAGGCCATCGAGCTCACCGATCAGGTCATCGCGGAGCGAATGATCGCCGCGCGGAACGGACTCGCCGATCACCTGGAAGCCTTCGCCGGCAATACGATCGAATACATCCGCAGTGAAAGCGCCCTGCTCATCGACGGTCTCGGCGTTCCGGCGCTGGATCTGTCGATGCGTGGCCGCCATGTCGTCGTGGTGGCCGACGGGCCCGACAGTCGTGACGACCTCAAAGCGATCAAGCCGTTCGTGAAGGAGTACGCGCCGATTCTGGTGGGGGTCGGCCGGGGCGCCGACATCCTGACCAAGGCGGGCTACCGTCCCGATCTGATCGTGGGCGATCCCGAGGAGATCACCGCGAGCACGTTGAAGTGTGGCGCCGAGGTGATCCTGCCGGCCGACACCGACGGACACGCCAAGGGCCTGGACCGAATTCAGGATCTCGGGATCGGCGCCACCACCTTCCCGTCCTCGGGCTCGGCGGCGGATCTGGCGTTGCTGCTCGCCGATCATCACGGTGCGGCGTTGATCATCACCTGCGGGGCGCCCGCGTCGCTCGACGACTTCTTCGACCGCAGCCGCCGGGAATCCAGTCCGGCGATGTTCCTGACCCGGCTCAAGGCCGGTCCGAAGCTGATGGACGCCAAGGCGGTCGCCACCCTGTATCGGCAGGGTAATTCCGGCTGGGCCACCGCGTTGGTGGTGCTGGCGGCGTTGGTGGCGCTGATCGTGGGCCTGCTGGTGTCCTCGCATCTGGGCGGCGATCTGCTGGATTGGCTGGACTCGGTGTGGCGCCAAGCGCAGGGCGGGCTGCACCGACTATCGGACCACCGGGGGTAGGCACACGTGCGGTTCATGCGTCGGCTCGTCGTCTCCCTGATCGCGATCTTTGTGGCCCTGGTGGTGGGCGCGGCGGTCGGCGTCGCGGTCCGGTTCGGTGCCGCCGGGGACGGTGAGGATCTGGCCCGGCGCAACGACGACCTGTCCGCGGCCAACGGCCGGCTCGAACGCCAAGCCGGAGCCGCCGACGATTTCATCGCGCGGTCGGCGGGCCGGATCCTGGGCGGGACGCTCACGGACCGAACGGTGCTGGTGTTCACCACCCCGGATGCCGATGCCGCGGACGTCGACGCTGTGACGGCCGCGCTCACCACGGCCGGCGCGAAGATCACCGGACGGGTCTCGCTCACCGATGCGTTCGTCGACGCCGGGCAGGGCGACCGGTTGCGCACCGCGGTCACCAATATGATCCCGGCCGGGGCGCAACTGCGGACCGAGGCCGTGGACCAGGGCAGCCTCGCGGGTGATCTGGTCGGCCTGGCCTTCCTGACCGATCCCGGCACCGGCGCCGAACGCGCGACCGGCCAGGAACGCGGGCTGATCGTGGACACGCTGCGCGGTGGTGGCTTCCTGGCCACCGACACCGCGACGCCCGCCCAGCTGGCGGTGGTGGTGACGGGCGCCGGCGCGCGGGCCGACCAGGACGGCCAGGGCTCGATCGTCGCGCATTTCGCCGGGGCGCTGCGCGGCCGCGGCGCCGGCGTGGTGCTGGCCGGGCGGCCGGGATCCTCGGACGGGTCCGGGCCGATCGCGCAGGTGCGCAGGGATGGCCGGCTGGATGCGGCGGTGACCACTGTCGACAATGTGGATCGCGAGATAGGCCGCGTTACAACGGCACTCGGGCTCGCCGAGCAACTCGGCGGCAAAACCGGCCACTACGGGACCGGCCCGGAGGCCACCTCGGTGTCGGTGGCCGCGCTGCCCGGCTGAGTCGCGGGCCGACGCCGCGCGGCCGAGGGTGACGTCGGGGCGAGTGTCGCGGTGGGCTCGGGCGATCCCGATCACTCGCGGGGCTCGGCCGTGAGGTTGCTGCGCAGAGTGAGACGCATGTGACAGAGGCGCACGATGACCATGGACTTGTCCCGCGTGGCATTCGTTTCGCAACCGATTTTCGTGTTAGCGTGGAGTCCCGTGAGTCAATCGCGGATTCCGGCGCGCTCCCCCCATCAGACGGCCACCAAACACATCTTCGTGAGTGGCGGTGTCGCCTCCTCCCTCGGCAAGGGACTGACCGCCTCCAGCCTCGGCCAGCTGCTGACCGCCCGTGGGTTGCGGGTCACCATGCAGAAGCTGGACCCGTATCTGAACGTCGACCCCGGCACCATGAACCCCTTCCAGCACGGTGAGGTGTTCGTGACCGAGGACGGCGCCGAGACCGACCTCGACGTCGGTCACTACGAGCGTTTCCTCGACCGCGACCTGTCGCGTGATGCGAATGTCACGACGGGACAGATCTATTCGTCGGTGATCGCCAAGGAGCGGCGCGGCGAATATCTCGGTGACACCGTGCAGGTCATCCCGCACATCACCGACGAGATCAAGGCCCGCATCCTGGCCATGAGCGGCCCGGATCTGCAGGGGCAGACCCCGGATGTGGTGATCACCGAGATCGGCGGCACCGTCGGCGACATCGAATCCCAGCCGTTCCTCGAGGCGGCGCGCCAGATCCGCCACGAGGTGGGCCGGGACAACTGCTTCTTCCTGCACGTCACGCTGGTGCCGTATCTGGCGCCCTCGGGCGAGCTGAAGACCAAGCCGACCCAGCACTCGGTAGCCGCCCTGCGCAACATCGGTATCCAGCCCGATGCGCTGATTCTGCGCTGCGACCGGGAAGTGCCGCAGGGCCTGAAGAACAAGATCGCCCTGATGTGCGACGTGGACGTCGACGCCTGTATCTCGACCCCGGACGCGCCCTCGATCTACGACATTCCCAAGGTGCTGCACCGCGAGGGCCTCGACGCCTACGTCGTGCGCAAACTCGGCCTGCCGTTCCGCGATGTGGACTGGACCGTCTGGGGTGATCTGCTCGATCGGGTGCACAACCCGCGCGAGGAGGTGACCGTCGCGCTGGTCGGCAAATACGTCGACCTGCCGGATGCCTACCTGTCGGTCACCGAGGCGCTGCGCGCGGGCGGGTTCGCGGCCAAGGCGAAGGTGAACATCCGCTGGGTGCAGTCCGACGAATGCGAAACCCCGGAGGGCGCGCAGCATCATCTGTCCGATGTGGACGCCGTGCTGATTCCCGGCGGATTCGGCATCCGGGGCATCGAGGGCAAGGTCGGTGCCATCCGCTTCGCCCGCACTCGGCAGATTCCGCTGCTGGGCTTGTGCCTGGGCCTGCAGTGCGTGGTGATCGAGGCCGCCCGGTCGGTGGGGCTCGAGGACGCCAACTCGGCCGAATTCGAGCCGGACACCACTCATCCGGTGATCTCGACGATGGCGGATCAGGCGCAGGCGGTCGCCGGTGAGGCCGATCTCGGCGGCACGATGCGACTGGGCGCCTACCCCGCCGTGCTGGAGAAGGGCTCGGTGGTCGCGCAGGCCTACGGCGAGACCGAGGTGTCCGAGCGGCATCGGCATCGCTACGAGGTCAACAACGCCTACCGCGACAAGATCGCCCAGAGCGGGCTGCGGTTCTCCGGGACCTCGCCGGACGGGCATCTGGTCGAATTCGTGGAGTTGCCGGCCGAGGTGCACCCCTATTTCGTCGCCACGCAGGCGCATCCGGAACTGAAGAGCCGTCCGACCCGTCCGCATCCCCTGTTCGCCGGCCTGATCAACGCCGCCTTGAAATACAAGGGAGCCGAACGGCTTCCGGTCGAGATCTACGACGATGTGGCGGCGGACGAGGCCGAACGGGTCGGCCGGTGAGCGAACCCGGTAGCCACGACTTCCGAACCGTCGGCTCCGAGACCGTGTATTCGGGGGCGATCGTGGCCCTGCGCCTGGACCAGGTCGAGATGCCCGGCGGGCGGGTCGCCGAACGCGAGGTGGTCGAACACCATGGGGCAGTGGCGATCGTGGCGCTCGACGACAGCGGCTCGGTGGTGCTGATCAACCAGTACCGGCATCCGGTCGGGCGGCGCCTGCTGGAGTTGCCGGCCGGATTGCTCGACCAGGCCGGGGAGGATCCGCTCGCGGCCGCGCAGCGCGAACTCGCCGAGGAGACCGGCTTGGCCGCGCGGGACTGGTCGGTGCTCGTCGATGTCGTGCTCTCGCCCGGCTTCACCGACGAGGCGTTGCGGATCTATCTCGCGACCGGTCTGTCCGAGACCGATCGGCCCGATCCCGAACACGAGGAAGCGGATCTGGCCATCGTGCGGATGCCGTTGCCGGAGGCGGTGTCCGCCGCGCTGTCGGGCCGGATCGAGAACGCGACCGCGGTCGCGGGTCTGCTGGCGGCCTCGGTCGCCCAGTCGAACGGGACCGCCTTGCGACCGGCCGATTCGCCGTGGCCGGGGCTGCCGACCCGGTTGCTCGATCGCAAAGCCGCCGAGGCCGCGCAGGCGTAGCCGCGAATCCGGTCGTCCGCCGAATGCTCGGCACCGGCGACCGGATTTCGTCACATCGCCGCGCGACTGTGTGTTCGCACGGCCGGATGTCGGCGGCTGCTGTCATGATGGCAGCGTGACCGTCGCTGTTCCCGCCGTCGCGGCGGACGAATTTCCGCACCCGGGTGGGTGAACCCGTGGTGGAGCAGCAGATTCAGGCATATCTCGACCATCTGACCGTCGAACGAGGTGCGGCCGGCAACACGCTCGGTGCGTACCGGCGGGATCTGCAGCGCTATCAGGAATTTCTGCGGCAGCGTGGCATTTCGGATCTGGACCGGGTGACCGAGCATCTGATCGCCGATTTCGTTGTCTCCCTGCGGGCCGGTGGCGACGGTTATCCGGCGCTGGCGGCCAGTTCCGCGGCCCGTGCGCTGGTCGCGGTGCGGGGACTGCATCGCTTCGCCGCCGCCGAGGGGTTCACTCGGGGCGATGTCGCACACGGCGTGAAACCGCCGGTCCCGGCCCGTCGGCTACCGAAAGCCCTTCCGTACGAAGATGTTTCGAAACTGCTGGAGGCGGCGGGCGGGGGAGACGACGCCGGATCCGGCGGCGGTCCGCGCGGACTGCGGGACCGGGCCATGCTGGAGCTGCTGTATTCCACCGGCGCCCGGATCTCGGAGGTGGTCGGGCTCGATGTCGACGATATCGACACCGCCGGGCGTGCGGTCGTGCTGCACGGCAAGGGCGGTAAACAGCGGATGGTGCCGATCGGACGACCGGCGCTGGCCGCCGTCGACGCCTATCTCGTGCGCGGCCGGCCGGTGCTCGGGGCGCGCGGCAAGGGCACGCCGGCGCTGTTTCTCAACGCCCGCGGTGGCCGATTGTCGCGGCAGAGCGCCTGGCAGGTGTTGCAGGATGCGGCCGAGCGGGCCGGGATACAGGCGGCGGTGTCTCCGCATACCCTGCGGCACTCCTTCGCCACCCACCTGCTCGACGGGGGCGCCGACGTGCGGGTGGTCCAAGAGCTGCTGGGGCACGCCTCGGTGACGACCACCCAGATCTACACCCTCGTCACCGTCAATACGCTGCACGAGGTCTGGGCCACCGCGCACCCGCGCGCCCGCTGACGCAGCGGCGGCCGGTATCGGGTGCTGATTGCCGCAGCGATATCGGGTGCGGATTGCCGCAAAGGGTTTCCGAACACCCCCTCGAGGCGACAGAATGCGGAGTTGGTGCCGTGAGGACACGGGTGTTGTGGCGCGGGTAATGACACAAGTGCGCAACGATCGGGGGCGTTCCCCGAGCGTGTCCGATCGGGGGTCTTGCGCTCGGAGGCGGTAGCGTCTATGGCGGCGGTCCGGTACATCGGTTCTGGATGTAGCGACCGCCCGCTGTTCCGCAGCGCGCGGCGGGGCAACGAGCTGGACAACTGAAGGAGCAGCGGACATGACGACAGCCGGTGCGGCCGAGCCGCCGAACAGCGCTGCGGCAGAACCGCTTTCGAGTATCCGAACCGGCCTCCGTATCGAACAGGCGGCCCGCAGACTCTGGGAGGCGAACGACATCGTGGCGGACGGCACCGAACTCGGCCCGACCGGACGCCCGCTGCGCGACATCCCCGAACCACCCCCGTCGTCGCGCAACGGTGACGCCCTGATCGTCGCCATGTGCAATCAGAAGGGCGGCGTCGGAAAGACCACCTCGACCATCAACCTGGGCGCCGCGCTGGCCGAGTACGGTCGCCGGGTCCTGCTGGTCGACCTCGATCCGCAGGGTGCGCTGTCGGCGGGTCTCGGCGTGGCCCACCACGACCTGGACCTCACCGTGCACAATCTGCTCGTCGGCGGCCGCGCCGGTGCGGACGACGTGCTGCTCAACACCAAGGTCGACGGCATGGATCTGCTGCCCAGCAATATCGACCTCTCCGCGGCGGAGATTCAGCTGGTCAACGAGGTGGGCCGGGAACAGACGCTCGGCCGCGCGCTGGCGCCGCTGCGTGACCGCTACGACTACATCCTCATCGACTGCCAGCCGTCGCTCGGGCTGCTGACGGTCAACGCGCTGGCCTGCGCGGACGGCGTGATCATCCCGATGGAATGCGAGTACTTCTCGCTGCGCGGGCTGGCCTTGCTCACCGACACGGTCGAGAAGGTGCGGGACCGGCTCAACCCTCGGTTGGAGCTGTCGGGCATCGTGGTCACCATGTTCGATGCGCGTTTGCTGCACTCGCGGCAGGTGATGGCCCGGGTGGTCGAGGTGTTCGGCGACCTGGTGTACGACACCGTGATCAACCGGACCGTCCGCTTCCCCGATGCCAGCGTGGCCGGCGAACCGATCACCACCTGGGCGCCGAAATCCGGTGGCGCGGAGGCGTATCGGGCGATGGCACGGGAAGTCATCCACCGGTCGGGCCGGTGAGCGAGGCCGGACCACCGGCTGCCGAGGTCGTCCCGGAATACCCTGCCGTCGAGTTGTCGCAGACCACATCACCCGAGCCCGAAGCCGCTGCCCCGCCTGTCGGGGTCGAATCGCCGGCGGCCGCCGAGCCCGCCGGCAAGACCGACGGGTTCCATCTGCGGCTGAGCAATTTCCAGGGCCCGTTCGACCTGTTGCTGCAGCTGATCAGCCAGCGGCGGCTCGATGTCACCGAGGTGGCGTTGCACCAGGTCACCGACGAGTTCATCGCATATACGAAGGAATTGACGGCGAGCCTGGAACGCGATCCGACGCTGCGCGCGGACCGGATTCTCGATCAGACCACCGAGTTCCTGGTCGTCGCCGCGACCCTGCTGGATCTGAAGGCGGCGCGGCTGCTGCCGTCCGGGGAGATGACCGACGCCGA
>NZ_BAGM01000056.1 GCF_000308855.1 Nocardia veterana NBRC 100344
GCCGCGATCGCGGTTCGATCCGGCTCACTACGAACTCGTCGTCCGGGCACTCGGTGTTAACGGGGGTAACGGTTGTACCGGCGGGGACCGGACCGGTCCGGCGGCTCACGGAACGGTCGAGCCGTCCGAAATGTGTTGGCGCGCAATGTATTCGGTGGATGTGCGCGAAACGGTCGCGGCCGACGGACTCCGGTCGTTCGAACGGTTGTCGCCCTGCCACATCTGCCGACGCCGGCCCGGAATGCGATCAAAGTCGTTGGTGCCCAAGAGTTCCGGCGCGGGCGTGCTTCGTGATGGGTTGGTTCCCGGGGTAGATGAGCGAACCGGCGCGTGCGAGGCCGCCCGCCGACGGGGTATGGATGTGTGTGAGAGGGCCACGTCCGATTCCGAAGCCGGCGGTCCCGGCTGGGGCAGCCGGAGCCGCCCATTTGGTGCCGAGTGTGGGACTCGAACCCACACGTCCGTGAGGACAACGGTTTTTGAGACCGTCGCGTCTGCCAGTTCCGCCAACTCGGCGCACCGGGAGGAAATGATAGCCGGTGGGTGCCCAGGTTGCCGAATCGGTCCGGCACGGCCGGGTTCGCGCTGGGTAGATGGGTTGTGTGCGAGGTTGAACGGTACGCTTTAGGACACTCGGGTGTGCGTGGCCGGTGACGGGGCGGGTCGGCTGCGCACATCGGGTGTCGGCATCGGAATATCGAGGGGTCTGTCTATGGGAACGAATGCAGGGGGCGCGGGCGCGAAGCAGGACGCGCCGGCTGCCGCGAAGCGTGTCGTGGTGGCCGAGGACGAGGCGCTCATCCGGATGGACCTTGTGGAGATGCTCTCCGAGGAGGGCTACCAGGTCGTCGGCGAGGCCGGTGACGGCCAGCAGGCGGTCGACCTGGCCGTGGAGTTGCGGCCCGATCTGGTCATCATGGATGTGAAGATGCCGCGTCGCGACGGTATCGATGCTGCCGCCGAGATTGCGTCCAAACGTGTTGCGCCCGTGGTGATTTTAACCGCCTTCAGTCAGCGGGACCTGGTGGAGCGGGCGCGCGACGCGGGCGCCATGGCCTATCTGGTGAAGCCGTTCACGAAATCGGATCTGGTGCCCGCGATCGAATTGGCGGCCAGTCGTTTTCACGAGATCTCCGCGCTGGAACAGGAGGTCGCGACGCTGTCGGACCGGCTGGAGACGCGCAAGCTCGTGGAGCGGGCGAAGGGCGTGCTGATGCAGACCCAGGGCCTGACGGAACCCCAGGCGTTCAAGTGGATTCAGCGCACCGCGATGGATCGGCGCACCACGATGAAGGCGGTCGCCGAAGTGGTCCTGGAGAATCTCGCGCCGAAGTCCTGACCGGTCGGCGCGCGGTTGCGGATGCGGGCCGGTGGCACGGCCGGTGGTCGCTGATCGAGGCGTGCCTGTGACCGGTGGCGTGAACGCGCCGGGCCGGGTCGTCGTGCCGGCGGAAACAGCGGAGGGTGGCCGCGCCCGCGTCCGACATGCGCCGGTCGCGCCCGGTGCCGGGGGATGTCGGTGCATATCCCTAGACTCTGTGCCGTGACTCCAGCCTCCACCGATCAGCGTCAGGGCAGTGTGTCGTCCACCACCGCCGCAGCGGCAGCGCCGAAAGCCGGCAGTGCCGGTTCGGCCGCGCCCGGCGAGCGGCCCACGTTGTTGTTGCTGGACGGCCATTCCCTGGCCTACCGCGCGTTCTACGCGCTTCCGGCGGAGAATTTCAAGACGGTCACCGGGCAGACCACGAATGCCGTCTACGGCTTCACGGCCATGCTGATCAATCTGCTTCGCGACGAGCGGCCCACGCATGTGGCGGCCGCGTTCGACGTCAGCCGTAAGACGTTCCGGGTCGAGGCGTATCCGGAGTACAAGGCCAACCGGATCACTACTCCGGACGAGTTCCGCGGGCAGGTGGAGATCACCCAGGAGGTGCTGGGCGCGCTCGGCATCCCGGTGATGGCGATCGAGGGATACGAGGCCGACGACATCATCGCGACGCTCGCGACTCAGGCTGTGCCGCAAGGGTTTCGGGTGCTGATCGTCACCGGCGACCGGGATTCGCTGCAATTGGTGAACCCCGATGTGACGGTGCTGTATCCGAAGAAGGGCGTTTCCGAGCTCACCCGGTTCACCCCGGCGGCGGTCGAGGAGAAATACGGCCTCACTCCCGCTCAGTACCCGGATTTCGCCGCGTTGCGGGGCGACCCGAGCGACAACCTGCCCGGTATCCCGGGGGTGGGTGAGAAGACGGCGACCAAGTGGATTCGTGAATTCGGTGATCTGGCCACTCTGGTGGAACGGGTCGACGAGGTGCGCGGCAAGGTCGGCGACGCGCTGCGCGCGAATCTGTCGAATGTGGTGCTGAACCGCCAGCTCACCGAGATGGTCCGGGATGTTCCGCTGCCGTACACGCCGGAGCAGCTGGCCCAGCAGCCGTGGGATCGCGACAAGATCCACCGGCTGTTCGACGATCTCGAATTCCGGGTGCTGCGGGACCGGCTGTTCGAGACCCTGGCCCCGCCCGAGCCCGAGGCCGAGAGCGGTTTCGAGATCAGTGGCGGTCCGATCGCGCCCGGCGCCGCCGCGGACTGGCTGGCCGAACATGCGAAATCCGGTGCTCGCCATGGCGTTTCGATCGTCGGGACGACCACGCCGGTGCACGGTGACGTGAAGGCGATCGCGATCGCCGCCGCCGACGGCGAGGGTGGCTATTTCGATGTGGTCGCGCTGACGCCCGAGGACGAGTTGGCCCTGGGCCGCTGGCTCGCCGACGCCGACATCGCCAAGGCGGTGCACGAGGCCAAGGCGGCCGTGCACGCCCTGCGCGGGCGCGGCTGGCGGCTGGCCGGGCTGACCAGTGACACCGCGCTGGCGGCCTATCTGGTCCGGCCCGGCCAGCGCACCTTCAACCTCGACGATCTGTCGCTGCGCTATCTGTCGCGTGAGCTGCGAGTCGAGGCGGCCGAGGACGCCCAGCTCTCGTTGCTCGACGACGAGGACCAGGTCGACACCGAACTCGCCCAGGCCGAGATCCTGCGGGCGCGGGCGGTGGCGGACCTCGCCGAAGCCTTCGACGCGGAATTGGATCGCATCGAGTCCCGGTCCCTGCTCACCGAGATGGAGCTGCCGCTGCTCGGCGTCCTGGCCGAGCTGGAACACGCCGGTATCGCGGTGGATACCGACCAACTCGAGCAACTCCAGCGCGAATTCGCGGATCGGGTGGCCGCCGCGGCGGACGCGGCCTACGAGGTGATCGGCAAACAGATCAACCTCGGTTCGCCGAAACAACTCCAGGTGGTGCTGTTCGACGAACTGGACATGCCCAAGACCAAGCGGACCAAGACGGGCTACACCACCGATGCCGACGCGCTCGAGTCGCTGTTCGAGAAGACCCAGCATCCGTTCCTGGAGCACCTGCTCGCCCACCGCGACGCGACCCGGCTGAAGGTGACCGTCGACGGCCTGCTCAAGTCGGTGGCCGACGACGGTCGGATCCACACCACCTTCAATCAGACCATCGCCGCGACCGGTCGGCTGTCCTCCACCGAACCGAACCTGCAGAACATTCCGATCCGCACCGACACCGGCCGCCGGATCCGGGACACGTTCGTGGTGGGGCCCGGTTACGAATCGTTGATGACCGCGGACTACAGCCAGATCGAGATGCGGATCATGGCCCATCTGTCCAAGGATGCGGGCCTGATCGAGGCGTTCAACTCGGGCGAGGACCTGCACAGCTTCGTCGCCTCGAAGGCCTTCGACATTCCGATCGCCGAGGTGCATCCGGAGATGCGCCGCCGCATCAAGGCGATGTCCTACGGTCTGGCCTACGGGCTGTCGGCCTACGGCCTGTCGCAGCAGCTGCGAATCAGTGCCGAGGAGGCCAAGGCCCAGATGGAGGTGTATTTCTCCCGGTTCGGGGCCATTCGCGACTATCTGCGGGATGCGGTGGACCAGGCCCGCAAGGTCGGCTACACCGAGACGCTCTTCGGGCGCCGGCGCTATCTGCCCGACCTGGATTCCAGTAACCGCCAGCGTCGTGAGGCCGCGGAGCGGATGGCGCTCAACGCGCCGATCCAGGGCACCGCCGCCGACATCATCAAGGTCGCGATGATCAATATGCAGACCGCGATCGCCGAGGCCGGTCTGCGCTCACGCATGCTGCTGCAGATCCACGACGAACTGGTCTTCGAGGTGGCGGCCGGTGAGCGCGAAGCGCTGGAGTCGCTGGCCCGCCGGCAGATGTGCAACGCCATCGAACTGTCGGTGCCGCTCGAGGTGGTGGTGGGTGTCGGCCACAGCTGGGATTCCGCGGCGCACTGACCACGGCCGGTCCGTCCCGTCGGTGCGGTGACCCGGCCCGACCGCGTGCGTAGGCTGGCGGCGATGAGTGTGATCGACTGGGACCACAACGCCTTCTACCACTCGACGCTGCTGCGGCGGCTTCCGGCCGGATGTGGGCCGGTGCTCGAAGTCGGTTGCGGGGCAGGAACATTGGCCGCGGCGCTGGCCGGGCGTGCGGAGCGGGTCGATGCGCTCGACCGCTCGCCGGAGATGATCGCGGCGGCGCGGCGGGTCGTGCCCGCCACGGTGACGTGCACGGTGGCCGATGTGCTCGACCATCCGCTGCCCGAGGCCGCCTACGACGCGGTGGTCTCGCTCACCGCCCTGCACCACATGCCGCTGGATCTCGTCCTGCCGCGGTTGGCCCGGGCGCTGCGACCGGGCGGCGTGCTGGCGGCGATCGCGTTGCCTCGACCGGATCCGCTGCGCGAATGGCCGGTCGAAGTCGCCGCCGCGGCGGGGCATCGAATCTTCGGAGCGGCATTCGCGGTGCTGCGCGCGACCGGGCACCGATCGTGGTTCGCGCACGAACCGTCGCACGACGCGATGCCCGTCGTCCTCGATCCGCCGTTGACCACCCGTGAAGTGGCCCGCCGGGCGCAGGCCGTCCTGCCCGGCGCACGGGTGCGGCGGCTGGTGTTCTGGCGCTATCTACTGGTCTGGCACAAGCCGGGAGTGGCCGGCAACTGAACCCGCCGAGCGCATCCGGGCGCGCTCAGCGCCACCCGCCGTGGCCTGCGCCGATGCCTCCCGCGCCACGGCACGGATCGTTCGTGTGCCGTTCACGGAAAAATGTGACGAAGTTACTCGTGGGTTCCGCGGCGATATTGTTGCCATCGCCGAGTCGAATCCATATTCTCGAAGCCGTGCCGAATCCCGCCGCAAGCCACAGCGCCGCGCGCAGTGTCGCCGATCGCGACCGCGTGGTGCTCCTGCCGCTTACCGCGATGGTGGCTGCTGCGCGACTTCTCGTAGTACCTCGCCGTAGCGGGAGCTGATTCGGACCGGCCCCCTCGCTGCGGCCGTTGAAGATTGTTTGCGCTGGTCCCCTCTGTCATCCGACCAACGACAAAGCTTCGGGAAGACCTAGTCCAATGACGATCACGATCGATACACATGCCTTCATCGCGGCCGCGCCCAAGGGGCTGCGCGCCGAATCCGCCGACCTGACGCCCGCCGAATTCTACGAGCGCTACTGCGGCCACAACGGTCCGATCAAGCTCAGCGACTGGTCGCCGGTGGGCCGGGAGGCCACCGCGACCTACACCGCGACCCTCGAAATGGCCGGTCACCTGCGGACCGTGGTGTCCGCGGGTAGCCCGGTCGCGGCGCTGACCTCCGCCCTCTACGACGAGGGTTATCCGCTCGAGATCCTGCAGTTCCATCAGCGCCGCACCGACGCCGGCACCGCCACCTTCGTCCAGTGCGAATGCAACGGGCGCCGCGGCTGGGGTGCGGCGATCGCCGGCGACGGACCGGAATCGACGGTGCGGGCCATGATCGCCGGCATCAACAAGCTCGGTAACTGACACCCGCTGAGCGGCGAAAAACCAAGTGCCGCATCCTGTTTCGATTCGAAATCGGATGCGGCACCGGTGTGTCGGCAGCTTCGGTGATCAGCCCTGCTGCTGCTCTTGCTCGGCGAGCTGCTTGCGCACCTCGTCCATATCGAGCGCCTTCACCTGGGAGACGAGATCTTCCAGGGCGGCCGGCGGCAGGGCGCCCGGCTGCGCGAACACCAGCACACCCTCGCGGAACGCCATGATCGTGGGGATGGAGCGGATGTTGGCGGCGGCCGCGAGGCTCTGCTCGGCCTCGGTGTCCACCTTGCCGTGGACGACGTCGGGATGCTGCTCCGAGGACGCCTCGAACGTGGGCGCGAACGCCTTGCAGGGCCCGCACCAATCGGCCCAGAAATCGACGAGCACGACGTCGTTTCCGGTCACGATCTCGTCGAAATTCTGCGCGGTCAGGGTCTGGGTGGCCATGGGTTCCTCTCGTGTCGTTGTATGCGGTGCAACGCGGGCTGGTGCGGTTATCTTCCGCGGGTCAACCGTGGAGCCCGCCCCCCGGGGCGATCGGCCACTCGATCCGCCGATCACCGTCCCACCGCCGGATACCCACCACCGTAGCCGCAGAACCCCGGTCGGACGCCACAGCGTCGACGGCGGTGGCCATCAGATCCGGCCGCAGCCGCCGAGCCAGCGTCACGTGCGGGGTCCACGCGCCGGGCCGCATGGTCGCCGGAACTCCCGGGCAGGCGTCGACCGCGGCGGCCACGTGGCGGTGCAATGCGAGCAGCTCGTCGGTGGGCACCACCATCCGCACCAGAATCGGATGCCGGGCGCCGAAGATCAGCAGTCCACCCAGCCGGATCGGTAGCGGCCGAAACGGAAGGGCGCCGAGCGTGCGGTCCAGCCGCGGCCAGATTTCGCGGGCGACGGCGACGGTGATGTGCGGCCGGTGATCCGGTGTGGGACTGTGGATTCCGGCCGCGGCCAGCGACCGCCACTGCCGTCGGATCTCCGCCTCGGCCGCGTCGTCGAGCACCAATTCCACCGATTGCACCATGGTTCCCGTCAATGTACGCGCGCCGGCGAGCCCGGTTCGGGGATCGGTGGACACCGGGATCGCCCGGTCGCCGCGCCCGGGGGCCGGCGGGGCCGATGCGGGTGTGGTCGGGCGGCACCCAATAGGGTTGCCCGGGCGGACGGCCGGGACGGGGTGCGAACACAAGGAGTGGGTGCGGTGGAAACGCGGCGGACGGTGCGACTCGGGCTGATCGAGGGCGACGGCATCGGCCCGGAAGTGGTGCGGGCGACTCGTTCGGTGGTGGACGAAGCGCTCGGGGCCGTCGGCGCGCCCGCGCCGGAGTGGGTCGAGTTGCCGATCGGGCATGCGGCGATCGCGGACTGCGGCGATCCGCTGCCGGAGACCACCCTCTCCGCGCTCGCCGAACTCGACGCCTGGGTTCTCGGCCCGCACGACAACGCGTCCTACGCCCCCCAGCACCGCACCGGAACCCCACCCGGCGGTGCGATCCGCAAGCGCTTCGGTCTGTACGCCAATATCCGACCGGCCCGGGCGTTTCCCGGGGTGCGGGCAGCGGCGCGGGATATCGACCTGGTGATCGTGCGGGAGAACAGCGAGGGCTTCTACGCCGACCGCAACATGTTCGCCGGGTCGGGTGAATTCCGTCCCACCCCCGATGTGGCGATGGCGGTCGCCGTGATCACCCGGGCCGCCTGTGCCCGCATCGCCCATCAGGCCTGCGCCCTCGCGGCGGCTCGGCGCGGCCGGTTGACCATCGTGCACAAGGCGAATGTGCTGCCGATGACGATGGGTTTGTTCCGCGAGGTCTGCTTCGAGGTGGCGGCCGGATATGCGGGTGTCGAGGTCGACGACGAACATGTCGATGCCGCCGCGGCCCACTTGGTGCGGGCTCCCGGCGACTACGACGTGCTGGTCACGGAGAACCTGTTCGGCGATATCCTCTCCGATCTCGCCGGTGAGCTGGCCGGTTCGCTCGGCCTGGCGGCGTCGCTGAACTGCTCGGCCGACCAGGCGATGGCCCAGGCCGTCCACGGCGCGGCCCCCGCCCTGGCCGGTCGCAACCGGGCGAATCCGGGAGCGCTGCAACTGTCGGCGGCGATGCTGTTGCGCTGGCTCGGCACCCGGGACGACGCGCCGGCGCTGAGCGAGGCCGCCGACCGCATCGAGCGGGCCGTGGCGGCCACCCTGGCCGCCGGTATCGCCACCGCCGACCTGGGCGGACTCGCCTCGACCAGCGAATTCACCGAGCAGGTGTGCGCCCGTGTGCATCGCCGCTGAATCGGCGTGTACCCGCGCCGCCCGGTGCCGGCGCCCGTTAACCTGCGCATTAACCTTCGGTAACCGACCGGCGCATTCCGTGCCGATCACCTAGATTTCGAATGCTGGATTGCTACACGGCGGCCTGTCCGGTGACGACGGCTGCGCGAAGACGGAGGGCTGCGTGTCTGGTCGAGTCGGCGCCCGCGGGTACATCCTGCGGGTCGCGTGTGCGATCGCCGGTGCGGCGGTGCTGGCGACCGGATGCGTCGACAACACCGAAGACGAATCGCCCAAGGTGCCCAAGGTGCCGGTGACGAAGGTGGAATCGATCGCCGCGCAACTGCCCCCGAAGATCGCGCAGGGGGGCCGGCTGGTGGTCGGTGTGAACGTGCCCTATCAGCCGAACGAGTACCGCGATCCGCATACCGGACAGATCATCGGCTTCGACGTGGATCTGATGGACGCGGTGGCCGCGGTACTCGGCGTGCGCGCCGACTATCAGGAAGCGGACTTCGAGAAGATCATTCCGGCGATCGAGGCCGGCACCGTCGATGTCGGCATGTCCTCGTTCACCGACAACCGGAACCGGGAGAAGACCGTCGATTTCGTCGACTACTTCTCCGCCGGGATCCAGTGGGCGCAGCGCAAGGGCCGGCCCGTCGATCCGAACAACGCCTGCGGTAAGAAGGTCGCGGTGCAGCGCACCACCACCGAGGACATCGACGAGATCCCCGCCAAATCCAAGGCCTGCACCGACGCCGGGAAGCCCGAGATCCACAAGATGGCCTACGACGAACAGAGCGCGGCGGCCACGGCCCTCGTCCTCGGTCAGGTCGATGCCATGTCGGCCGATTCACCGGTCACCGCCTACGCGATCAAGCGCAATTCCGACACCATCGAGGCAGCCGGCCCGGTCTTCGAGGCCGAACCGTACGGCTGGCCGGTGCCGAAGGGCTCACCGCTGGCGCCGGTCCTGCAGGCCGCGCTGCAACATCTGATCGACACCGGCGCCTACCGCACCATCGCGCAGAACTGGGGCGTGGAGGCCGGTGCGATCACCACCTCGGTCATCAACGGCGCGAAAGGCTGAGTGCACATGTCCGCGCAACATTCGTCCGGCTCGCCGGGCCGCCCGTCCGAGCCGGATCTGCCCGAGACCATCGAGGCGGTGCCGCTGCGGCGGCCGGGCCGCTGGCTGGCGGCGGCGGTGCTGCTGATCCTGCTCGCGCTGTTCGTCTACGGTGCCGCCACCAACCCCGCCTACCGCTGGGACACCTACGCCAAATACCTGTTCGATCGCCGGATATCCGAGGGCGCGCTGGTCACCCTGGAGCTGACCGTGCTCGCGATGGCCATCGGCGTGATCCTCGGGGTGATCCTCGCGGTGATGCGGTTGTCGCCGAATCCGGTGCTGCGGTCGGTGTCGTGGGTGTATCTGTGGATCTTCCGCGGCACCCCGGTGTACATCCAGCTCGTCTTCTGGGGCCTGTTCCCCGCGCTGTACAAATCCATTCAGCTCGGAATCCCGTTCGGCGGGCCCAGTTTCGTGCAGTGGGACGTGCAGGACTGGTCGCAACCGTTCATCTTCGCCATGATCGGGCTGGGCCTGAACGAGGCCGCCTACATGGCCGAAATCGTGCGCGCCGGTGTCAATTCGGTGGGTGAGGGTCAGCGTGAGGCCTCGATCGCGCTGGGCATGTCCTGGGGCCAGACCATGCGTCGTACCGTGTTGCCGCAGGCGATGCGGGTGATCATCCCGCCGACCGGCAACGAGCTGATCTCCATGCTCAAGACCACATCGCTGGTCACCGCGATCCCGTTGACCACCGATCTCTACGGACGCGCCCGCGACATCTACGGCATCAACTTCCAGCCGATCCCGCTGCTGCTGGTGAGTGCCACCTGGTACCTGGCGATCACCAGCGTGCTGATGGTCGGCCAGTTCTATCTCGAGCGGTACTACTCGCGCGGTGTGACCCGGCAGTTGACCGGTCGGCAGCTGCGTGCGCTGGCCACCGCGAAGCACACCACGGAGGCCGGAAAATGAGCGCTGCCGCAACCTCTTCGGAGGTGCCGATGATCCGGGCCGAGCGCGTGTGCAAGAACTTCGGCACCCTGCAGGTGTTGCAGGGCGTCTCGCTCGAGGTCGCCCGCGGGCAGGTGATGTGCCTGATCGGCCCGTCGGGGTCGGGGAAGTCGACCTTTCTGCGCTGCATCAATCATCTGGAGCGGGTGAATGCCGGCCGGCTCTACGTCGACGGCGAGCTGGTCGGCTATCGCGAGCGGGGCGGCAAACTCTATGAACTGCATCCGCGCGAAGCGGCCCGCCAGCGCCGCGACATCGGCATGGTGTTCCAGCATTTCAACCTGTTTCCGCACCGCACCGCGCTGGCGAACGTGATCGAGGCGCCGATCCACGTGAAGAAGGTCGCCCGCTCGGAGGCGGTGGCCCGGGCGCGGGAACTACTGGATCGAGTCGGTTTGGCGGACAAGGCCGATGCGTACCCGGCGCAGCTGTCGGGTGGGCAGCAGCAGCGGGTCGCGATCGCCCGAGCGCTCGCCATGGACCCGAAGCTGATGCTCTTCGACGAGCCGACGTCGGCCCTGGACCCGGAACTGGTCGGCGAGGTCCTCACGGTCATGCGGGAATTGGCGGATTCGGGGATGACGATGGTCGTCGTCACGCACGAAATGGGGTTCGCTCGCGAGGTGGCCGACCAGTTGGTGTTCATGGACGGGGGCGTGGTCGTGGAGGCGGGTGATCCGCGCGCGCTGCTGGCCGACCCGCAACAGGAGCGGACCCGGGCCTTCCTGTCCCGAATCCTCTAGCGCGGAAACGGGACTCGGCAAGCCCGGGGTCGGTCAGGAGCGGCGGGTGAGGACGACCCGATCGGCCAGCACCTCCGCGCCGCCCGCCGGGGTGAAATAGATCTCCATCACCGTGCGGTCGGGTGATTCGAACCGGATCACGGTGCGCATCGGCGTGGTCTTGCCGGCGTTGGCCGGACCGAGGATGCCCGGATCGGTGAAATCTCCGGTCATGACGATATCGGCGGCGGAACCGCTGTTCTTCGCGCCCCGATAGGTCATCATCATCGGCGTCATGCTGTCCACGGTCGACCATTCGTAACGGTCGTCGGTGGGGGAGTAGCCGAGCGCGCCCTGCCGATAGTACGGCTTGTCACCGAGAGTGCCGTCGACCTCCTCCTGGAGAAAGTTGTTGCCGGTCTTCGTGATCCAGTGCCAGCGCGAGACGGTATCGTGCGCGACCAGCGGGTGGTCGGGGGTGCCGCCGGCCACATAGGTGGATTTCTCGACCGACCATTCACCGACCAGCCGGTCCAGCCGGGTGTGTCCGGCATCCTGGTGGGCGACCGCGGTGGCGATGGTGGTGGGGGCAGCGGACGGCTCGGCATCGGAGCCGCCGCAGGCCGCCGTCACGACGGCGACGAGGACGAGGACCGGCGCCAGCCGCATTCGCAGGGACGTCTTCACGATCGACACCTCAGTTCCCGTCGAATGCCGTTGCGCGCGAGACCTTCTCCCACGCGTGAATGTCGTCCCGCACCGCGTCGAGGTGGCCGAGCAGGGTATCCACCGAATCGCTGCCCAGCGGCAGTCGCAGCGGTGTCCGCTCGGCCTCCAGCGCGGTACGGATCGCCGCCGCGGCCTTGGCCGGATCGCCCGGCTGGGTGCCGTCACCGTCTCGGACCATCCGGCGGGTCTTACCCGCGGTGTCGGCGTACACCTCGGATTCGGCGCTGAAATAGGCTGCGCCCGAACCGAACAGGCCGGTGCGGAAGGCACCGGGCTCCACGACGAGCACCTGGATGCCGAACGGCGCGACCTCGTCGGCGAGGGCCTCGGAAAAACCCTCCAGCGCGAATTTGGTGGCGCTGTAGGCGGAAAAGCCCGCGAACGACATCTGACCGCCCACGCTGCTCATCATGACGATCGCGCCGCTGCGCTGGGCCCGCATCTGCGGGAGCACCGCGCGGGTGAGGGCGGCGGGACCGAACACGTGCAGATCGAACAGGTCGCGCAGCTCCCGATCGGTGGTCTCCTCGACTGCCCCCACCTGCGTGCGGCCGGCGTTGTTGACCAGGACGTCGATCCGCCCGTAGCGGGCGATCACATCGGCGACCACCGCGTCGATGCGGTCGGTGTCGGTCACGTCCAGTGCGACGGCCTCGATCCGATCGGGATGGGCGGTGACGAGATCGTCCAGTGCCGCGGTGCGGCGGGCCACCGCGACCACGATATCTCCGGCGTCGATCGCCTCCTGGGCGATCGCGCGGCCGAAGCCGCTGCTGGCCCCGGTGATCAGCCAGACCTTGTCTGTACTCACGCGAAATTCTCCTCGGTAGTTCTCGGTACGAGAGAAATCTTCGACTGTCCCCAGTGGTGGAGTCCAAGACCTTCGGCTATAACCATCGGTTATGGACGTGCACGGGCGTGATCTGCGATATTTCGTCGCGGTGGCCGAGGAGCTGAACTTCACCCGGGCGGCGCAGGCCCTGTTCATCTCCCAGCCCGCGCTGTCGAAACAGATCCGCGCGCTGGAAGCGCAGATCGGCGGTCCCCTGTTCGACCGCGACGGCCGCTCGGTCCGCCTGACGCCGGTGGGCCGGGTGCTGCTGCCGCACGCCCGGAAACTGCTGGCGGATTGGGATCGGGCGTGGACGGAAGTGGAGGCCGCGAAGGCCGGTCAGCACGCGACCGTGACCATCGGAATCAGTACCAGCCCGGGGCGCGGCCTGCTCCCGGCGATCCGGTCTCGGTTCGGCACCGCCTTTCCCCTCGCGAAACCGGTACTGCGCCAAACGGGTTGGTCGGACCCGACCGCGGGCTTGGCCGACGGTAGCGCCGATGTCGCCTTCGTCTGGCTGCCGTTGGCCGAACCGGACCGCTACGAATGGCTCGTGGTGGCCCGCGAGCCGCGGCTGGTGGCGCTGCCCGCCGATCACCGGCTGGCCGAGCACTCGGTGATCGACTTCGCGGATCTGCTCGACGAGCCGTTTCTCGCGCTGCCGAAATCCGCGGGCGCACTGCGTGATTACTGGCTCGCCGTGGATGCCCGCGGTGGCCGCGCACCGATTGTCGGCGCGGAGATCACCAGCACCGAGGAAACCTACGAGGCGCTGCTCAACGGCGACGGGGTCGTGCTTCTCGCCGCCGGCAACGTTCCGCTCGTCGCGCACGAAGGAGTGGTGGTCCGGCAGGTGCGTGGGATCAGCGCGAGCGAACTCGCGCTGGCCTGGCGGCGTGGTGAGACGCGCCCCCTCGTGCTCGGCTACCTCGAGGCATGTCGCCGGGCGGTCGGCCCGCGTTAGGGCGGCGTCGCCCGCCGCGATCGGTCACCGGAGCAGCGCCTTCGCCCGGCCCAGCGCGATCCGCAACTGTCCGAGCAGCACTTTCGCCGCGGGCGATGCGGGGCGGTCCGAACGCCAGGCGAGGGCGAGCTGTCCGTGCATCCGCGGCTCGGTGATCTCGACCATCCGGACACCTGCCGCCGCGGCCTGTTCCGCGCTGAGCGCCGGAGCCACCGCGATGCCGAGTCCACCCGCGGCGAGCCGAACCAGCAGCGCCGGTGCGGCCGCTTCGAATTCGATGCGCGGCGTGAAACCCGCGGCGGCACAGCAATGTTCGAGCACTCCGCGGATTCCGGTTCCGCGCGGGAGGCAGATCAGGGAGCGCTCGCGCAGTTCGGTGAGGGCGATCCGATCGCCGAACTCGTCGTCGTCGCGGGCCACCGCCGCCGCCAGCGGGGTCTCGAAGATGATGTCGACGCCGAGGCGCCGGTCGAGGTCGTCGCCGGTCAAGCCGATCAGGGCGATATCGAGTTCGCCGTGGACCAGCGCGGCGAGCATCTTCTCGGTGGTGTCCTCGGTGAGGGTGATGCCGACCTGCGGATGATCGCGGTGGAAGGCGGACAACACCGCCGCCACGTCGAACTCCTCGGTCGCGGCGCCGGAGATGAGGCCGACCCGGACCTGGCCACGCAACAGTCCGGTGAACTCGTCGACGGTGAACGAAACCTGTTGCGCGGCTGCCAATGCCGCGCGGGCGTGTGGCAGCACGGCGGCGCCGGCGGCGGTCAGGGTCACGGTCCGGCCCGAGCGGTCCAGCAGCGGTTGGCCGAGTTCACGTTCCAGCTGCCGGATCTGCGCCGACAGTCCGGGTTGCGCCAGATGCAGCCGCTGTGCTGCCCGGGTGAAATTGGCCTCCTCGGCGACGGTGACGAAGTAGCGCAACTGCCGAATTTCCATAACTGAGGATTCTAGTATCGAGAAGAACTATCTGTTTTACTTCTCACATCGGCCGCGGCAGAGTTCGAGATATGACGAAGTCGACCTTTCCCTCCGAACTGCCCACCGTCACCGGCCCGATCTTCCGTCCGGGTGCGGACGGGTACGACGCCGAGATCTCCGGATTCCAGACCGCCTACACCCACCGCCCGGATCTCGTCGTCGGCGCGGTCCATGCCGAGGACGTCCGCGCGGCCGTGGAATTCGCCGCCCGTCACCGCCTGCCCGTCGCGGTGCAGGCGACCGGGCACGGCCTGTCGGTACCGGCCGACGGCGGTGTGCTGATCAGTACCCGGCGCATGACCGAGGTGCGCGTCGATGCACACGCCCGCACCGCCTGGGTGGCCGCCGGCGTCCAGGCCGAGGCGTTGATCGCGGCCGCGGTCGCTCACGGGCTCGCGCCGCTGAACGGCTCCTCGCCCTCGGTCGGCGTGGTCGGTTATCACCTCGGTGGCGGGCTCGGCATTCTGGCCCGGACCTTCGGCTATGCCGCCGACCACGTGCGCGCCCTGGACCTGGTGACCGCCGACGGGCGCCTGCGCCGGCTCACACCCGGCGACGAATTGTTCGGCGCCGTACTGGGTTCCGGCGGGAATTTCGGTGTCGTCACCGGGATGGAACTGGAGTTGTTCCCGATCACCGAGGTCTACGGTGGCCGGCTGATCTTCGATACCGCGCTGGTGGAGTCCGCCCTCGAGGTGTGGCGGCAGTGGACCGCCGAGGTGCCGGAGGAGATGACCGCCGCGATCACGATGATGACCATGCCGGATGTCCCGGCGATCCCGGAACCGCTGCGTGGCCGCTATGTGGCCACGGTGAATATCGCCTTCACGGGATCCGCAGCGGCGGGCGAGCGGTTGGTCCGGCCGCTGCGCGAGGTCGGCCCCCGGCTCGCCGACGACCTGCGGACGATGCCGTACAGCGACACCCACGGGATCTACAGTGACCCGCCCTTCCCGCACGCCTACACCGCGACCAATGCCCTGCTGACGGACCTGCCCGCGGATGCGGCGGCCGCCTTCCTGGATGTCACCGGTCCCGGAGCGCCGATCGCGGCGGTGGCCGGCTTCCGTCATCTGGGCGGTGCGCTGCGCCGGCCCGGGCCCGTCGGCATCGCGATGGATCATCGAGAGGCCGAATACAACGCGCGCATCATCACGATGCCGAGCGCCGAGACCGCCGAGGTGCGCGGTTTCCACGAGCTGGTCGCGAAGACGCTGTCGCCCTGGACCGTCGGGCACAACCTGAACTTCCTCTACGGCGGCGGCGACTGGGCCGACGAGAGTCAGACCCGCGCCGGATACACCCCCGCGACCTACGCGCGACTGCAGGCGCTCAAAGCCGAATACGACCCGGCGAATCTGTTCCGCTGCAATCGCAACATCGTCCCGGCCTGACCCGGCGCTGGACGGCCGGAATATCTCGGCGCTATCGTCGTGATATCACTTCAATATTGGGAGGATGTCATGGCGCTGCGCCCGGCCTTTCGGCTGAACGGGTTCTTGATGCTGCTGGTGCTACTGGTGGTCGGTGCCGCCGGCTTGATCGGCGGGGTCGCGGCCACCGACGCGGTCCGTGCGGACGGCGGCCCCGGCGCGGCGATCGGCGCGGGTGCGGGCTACGTGATCGTCGGGGTGGCGGTGGTTCTGCTGACCGGTCTGACCACGGTGAGTCCGAACGAGGCCAAGGTGCTGCAGTTCTTCGGCCGCTACATCGGGTCGGTGGCCGATCCCGGCTTCTTCTGGGTGGTGCCGCTGACCACCCGGCGGCGAATCTCGTTGCGAGTCCGCAACTTCGAGACACAGAAGCTGAAGGTCAACGATTTCGACGGCAATCCGGTGGAGATCGCGGCGGTCGTGGTCTACCGCGTGGTGGACAGCTTCAAATCCGCCTTCGCCGTCGACGACTACGAGGAGTACGTGCAGACCCAGTCCGAGGCCGCGGTCCGGCATCTGGCCACCGTGCATCCGTACGACGCCGCGCCGGAGGCCGCGCCCACCGGGTTCGCCGCCACCGCGGACTCGGCTCCGGCGGGTGATTCCGCGCCGACGAGCCTGCGAAACGGGACCGAGGTGGCCGAGGAACTGACCGCCGAACTGCGCGAGCGCACCGCCCTGGCCGGTATCGAGATCCTCGAAGCCCGGATCACCCACCTGGCCTACGCGCCGGAGATCGCACAGTCGATGCTGGTCCGTCAGCAGGCCGCCCAGGTGGTGGCCGCGCGCAGCCGGATCGTGGAGGGCGCGGTCGGCATGGTCGGGATGGCGCTGCAACGGCTGACCGACGAGGGCATGGTCGACCTGGACGAGGAGCGGCGGGCCTCGATGGTGTCGAATCTGCTCGTCGTGCTCTGCGGCGATCGGTCGGCGCAGCCCGTCGTCAACACCGGAACCCTGTACTCCTGATGGTCAAGCGCGAGCCCAAGAAGGTGCTCGTCCGGCTCGATCCGGCCGTCCACGAGGCGATCGCCAAGTGGGCGGCCGACGACCTGCGCAGCATCAACGCACAGATCGAGTACGCCCTGCGGATGGCGCTCGACCAGGTGGGGCGGTCGCCGCGGCGCGCTGGGGAGACCCCCGAATGAAAACAAACCTGACACCCGTTTAGTCCGGAATTTATTACCACCTGGTCACGCATTGAACACAAAACGCCCCAGGAAGTGCGAAAAGGTCACAGATGGGTAGCTTGGTTGCGTGCCAATCGTGTTCGAAACCGGGGGACTGCAGCAGCTTGACCAGACCACGTGGGGGAATCCGGCCACCCGTGACATCATCACGCTGAGCTACATCGATCTGGTACCGGACTTACCCGCCCCGCTGTCCGACATCGACACATTGCGCCGCCGTCTCACCGAACTGCAGGCCGAATTCGGCTGCCTGATCGAGGCCCACGCCATCACCGTGGACTCGCAACCGGCGCTGTTGCGGCTGGAGAAGTTCCCCCTGGCCGATCAGGCCAGCGGCCTCGGCTTCACCGCCGGCATCGTCGTGCCGAAGGCCGGCTGCAGTGCCATTCTCAAGATCATGTGCCCCGAAACCGGACGGTCTGGGGTGCGGGAGGCCGCGGTGGTGCCGAAGGTCGGGTTCGCGAACATGTTCCCGCCGCATCCGTACGCGCCCGAGGTGAAGGGCAAACTGCCCTACAACGTCGCCGACGACGCCCGTTGGGATCCGCAGTTCCCGGACCATCCGCTGACCCGGGCGCGGCGCTGGATCACCCACATCAGCCGGACCGCTCGCATCGATCCCCGCTTCGCGGCGCTGCCACCGTTCCCGGGCCCGGCCGCCGACGCCACCGCCGGTGCGGTGGAACCGGCAACACAGCCCGCGCCGGCGGCCAAACCGGATCCGGGCAAGACCACGCCGATTCCGGCGCAGGCGCCGGTGACCGACGGCAAGGCGCCCGCGACGCCGCCGCCGTTGCCGCGGGCCGCCCGAGCTAGTGCGGCCGCGGCTTCTCGGTGACGAAAATCGCTGTGCCGGGAAAGATCTCCCCGCGCAACGGGCTCCACTGACCCCATTCCCGGTCCAGCCACTCCGGCCACTCCGGTTCGACGATGTCGAGCAGGACCAGGCCCGCGCCGACGATGTCGCGGACCCGGTCGCCGATGGTGCGGTGATGCTCGACGTAGACCGGCTCGTCGTCGGCGTCGACCTCGACATAGGGAGTGCGGTCGAAGTAGGGGACGGTGGCATGCAGGCCGTCGGGGCCCGGATCGTCGGGGAAGATCCAGCGCATCGGATGGTTGACCGAGAACACCCAGCGCCCGCCGGGGCGCAGCACTCGCGCCACCTCGCGCATCACCTGGCCGGCATCGGCGACGAACGGCACCGCGCCGAAGGCCGAACACGCCAGATCGAACGATTCCGCCGCGAACGGCAGCGCCTCGGCACCGGCCTGCACCAGCGGCACCTGCGGCCCGCCCCGGGCCATCGCGGCGAGCCCGCGATCGAGCATCGCGCGTGACAGGTCCAGGCCGACCGGATCGGCGCCCTGCGCGGCCAGCCAGCGCGAACACGGCGCGGACCCGCAGCCGATCTCGAGGACGCGCCGCCCGCGCACCTCACCGAGCAGATGCCAATCGCCCTCGTGCAGGCCCTCCGGACACCAGACGAATTCCCCGGAGTCGGAGTCGACGCCCAGGAAATCGGCGTGAGCGTCGTGATACTGCGCGGCGTCGGCGTCCCACCAGCGGCGGCTGGCCCGCTGGCTGGCCGCCGACCCGACCTTCGTGCGACTCACCCGAGCCGTGCCGAGGACGGCCTCGGCCTGGGCGTGGCGCTGCGCACCGGACGATTCCGGAGACTGCTCATCCGACATGGCTGGCAGCGTATGGCACGGGCGGGAGGTACCGGGCCGCGGCGGCACGGTTGACATTCGACGTGACGGGTACCACAGTGTGCGGGAACGGTGTTCGAGGCCGGATGCGTGATGGGGGTGCGGGCAGGGGCCCGTGTTTGCTTGGCGTAAGTCACGTCGCGTACGCTGTTTCCCGCGAGTGTCTTCGGCATTTGCGTAACCGCTGACGGTACTGTAGCGCTCGGTACTGCGGAGCCACTGGTGCTACACGGCCAATGGTATTGCGGAGCACCGGTGTAGCGGGGTTTCGCAGCAGCAGGGGTTACGGATTTCGGAAGTCGCCCGCAGGCTGTGGTTCCACAGCCGGTGCTGTGAGTTTCTGCAGTGAGTACAGCGTTGTGCTGTGTCGCAGCGATGTGCTGTGCATGGCCGTCAACGTAGTTCCACCGCTGTGACTTCACAGCAAAACCGAGAGTTCCAATGTCCACTACCGACCACAATCCGTCCGGAGCAACCCAACATATGCCCACCACCGTCACCTCGCCGCAGGTAGCCGTCAACGACATCGGCTCCGCCGAGGACTTCCTCGCCGCCATCGACAAGACGATCAAGTACTTCAACGATGGAGATATCGTCGAAGGCACCATCGTCAAGGTCGATCGGGACGAGGTTCTGCTCGACATCGGTTACAAGACCGAAGGCGTCATCCCTTCCCGCGAACTGTCCATCAAGCACGATGTCGACCCGGCCGAGGTCGTTTCCGTGGGCGATGAGGTCGAGGCCCTCGTTCTCACCAAGGAGGACAAGGAAGGCCGCCTGATCCTGTCGAAGAAGCGCGCGCAGTACGAGCGGGCGTGGGGCACCATCGAGGAGCTCAAGGAGAAGGACGAGGCCGTCAAGGGCACCGTCATCGAGGTCGTCAAGGGTGGTCTGATCCTGGACATCGGCCTGCGTGGCTTCCTCCCGGCCTCCCTGGTCGAGATGCGTCGCGTCCGCGATCTGCAGCCGTACGTCGGCAAGGAGATCGAGGCGAAGATCATCGAACTGGACAAGAACCGCAACAACGTGGTCCTGTCCCGCCGCGCCTGGCTGGAGCAGACCCAGTCGGAGGTCCGCAGCGAGTTCCTGCACCAGCTGCAGAAGGGCCAGGTCCGCAAGGGCGTCGTGTCCTCGATCGTCAACTTCGGCGCGTTCGTCGATCTCGGCGGCGTCGACGGTCTGGTGCACGTCTCCGAGCTGTCCTGGAAGCACATCGACCACCCGTCCGAGGTCGTCGAGGTCGGTATGGAGGTCACCGTCGAGGTGCTCGACGTCGACCTGGACCGCGAGCGGGTCTCGCTGTCGCTCAAGGCGACCCAGGAAGACCCGTGGCGTCAGTTCGCCCGCACCCACGCCATCGGCCAGATCGTGCCCGGCAAGGTCACCAAGCTGGTTCCGTTCGGTGCGTTCGTGCGCGTCGAGGAGGGCATCGAGGGCCTGGTGCACATCTCCGAGCTGGCCGAGCGCCACGTCGAGGTGCCGGACCAGGTTGTCGCCGTGGGCGACGACGCGATGGTCAAGGTCATCGACATCGACCTGGAGCGTCGCCGGATCTCGCTGTCGCTGAAGCAGGCGAACGAGGACTACCACGCCGAGTTCGACCCGTCGAAGTACGGCATGGCCGACAGCTACGACGAGCAGGGCAACTACATCTTCCCCGAGGGCTTCGACCCCGAGACCAACGAATGGCTCGAGGGCTACGAGAAGCAGCGGGAGGAGTGGGAGAACCGCTACGCCGAGGCGGAGCGTCGCCACAAGATGCACACCGCTCAGATGGAGAAGATGGCGGCCGACGCCGCCGCCGAGGCCGCCAACGGTGGTGCCTCCGGCAACTACTCCTCCGAGAGCGGCGCGCAGGCCTCGTCCTCGAGCTCCGCTGAGCCGGCCGGTGGTTCGCTGGCGAGCGACGCCCAGCTGGCCGCGCTGCGCGAAAAGCTGTCCGGCAACGCGTAATCGCTGAGCTGTACGAAGGCTCCGGTCCGAAAGGGTCGGAGCCTTCGTCGTTGTTGGGGTCGGTCGGACGCGCCGAGGAGAAGGTGGCATCGTGACCGACCACAGGCCGGGCTCCCGGTGCAGCAGGGCTGTCCGGGTGCCGCCGATTGCGCGCCCTTTCCGGGCGGCACGGGGGCTAGGACCGGGGCGGTCCCGGCGCCGGGGCTGTGCGGCCTCGGCGCCGCGGAGACCGGTCGAGACATCGCCGATGGATGGTTTCCGAAGGCGCCACCGGCCGGTCGACCGGATTGAACCCGTTGCCCGTCCGCGGTTCCCGGCGGTCCGTTATTGTCGGCGCAGATCTTGACACTGTCCTTTTCACCTACGCGGAAGGTCTCGGCACCGGCATGGGTCTGTTCGACGGCATCAATCGGCGTGATTTTCTGGCGAAGGCGATGGCGGCCGGTGGTGTCGGCGCGATGGCGGCCTGGGCGAACCCGATCATCGAACGCGCGTACGCCGCCGATCCGGCGGGGATGGGCGGGCTCGGTGACATCGAGCATTTCGTCCTGCTCATGCAGGAGAACCGCTCCTTCGACCACTATTTCGGAACCCTTTCCGGCGTATGCGGATTCGACGACGCGTCGACGGCCTGGAAACAGTACGGCTACGCACCCGGTGTGGGCCCGACGTCCGAGGGCTACCTTCTCCCGTTCCGGCTCGACACCACTCGCGGCGCCACCCTCGACGGCGAATGCATCAACGATCCGGACCACTCCTGGGCCGGCATGCACGAAGCGTGGAACGGCGGCGGCAACGATCGCTGGATGCCGATGTCGGTGGCCAGCGTCGGCGCCGCGAACGGCCCGGCGGCCATGGGTTACTACACCCGCGCCGACATTCCGGTGCACCACGATCTCGCCGACGCGTTCACGCTGTGCGACCACTACCACTGTTCGGTCCTCGGGCCGACCGACCCCAACCGTCTGTACTGGGTGTCGGCCACCATCGATCCCGACGGCCGGGCCGGCGGTCCGCTGGTCGAAACCCCGACCCTGATCCCGCAGAACGCCTACAGCTGGCGTACCTATCCGGAGAATCTGTCGGACGCGGGGGTCAGCTGGAAGATCTACAACAACCGTGACGTCGGGCCGATCTCGTCGGTGATCCTCGACGGCATGATGGGCTGTTTCAAGCAGGCCGCCGACCCGAATTCCGAACTGGCGCAACGGGGTAAGGCACCGGTCTATCCGCAGGACTTCGCCGCCGACGTCGCCGCGGATCGGCTGCCGTCGGTGTCCTGGGTTATTCCACCGCTGTTCAACTGCGAGCATCCCGCACTGCCGCCGGCCCTGGGCGCGGTCGGCATCATGCAGGTGCTCGACATCCTGACATCGAATCCGCGGGTCTGGGAGAAGACGGCCCTGATCGTCAGCTACGACGAGAACGGTGGCTTCTTCGACCACGTCACCCCGCCCACCCCGCCGCCCGGGACGCCGGGGGAGTACCTGACGGTAGATCTGAACCGGGTGCCGGCCGCCAAAGGTGTGGCCGGCCCGATCGGATTGGGTTATCGGGTCCCGTGTTTCGTCATTTCACCGTATTCGCGCGGCGGTTTGGTCGCCTCGCAGACCTTCGACCACACCTCGCAATTGCGTTTGCTCGAGCGTCGTTTCGGCGTGGAGGTCCCCAATCTCACCGCCTGGCGACGCAGCGTTACCGGGGATATGACGTCGGCATTCGATTTCGCGAAAGCGCCGGATGCCACGCCGCCGCGGATCACCGACCCGAAACCGAAATCGGATGCCGCACTGGCCCAGTGCGGGCCGAATATCGCGCTCGGAACCGCCGGTTCGGGAATTCCCTATCCGGTCCCGCCCAATGCCATGCCCACCCAGGAGCCCGGTAGCCGCCGCAGTCCGAGCGGTCTGGTCTGAGTCGGGAAAAGACCGGCGGCCCACCGGATCCGGTGGGCCGCCGCGAGCCGAAGGTCCTGGTCAGCTCGCCGTGGCCGGAACCCAGCGGGCCGCGGCGCCACGACTGCGCATGGCCGCGAAGCTGTGCCGTGCCGGACTGAGCAGGGCGGTGAACCACGAGCGGCGATGTTCGGCCAGTGCGGCGGCAACGGCGGGAATTCGGACGCAGTGCACGGTGCCTGCCATACCCAGCCGGTGGCGACCCGACTGGATGTTTGTGGTGCGCAATGATCTTCCTTCGCTAGCTCGGTGGCCTGGATCGCCTGCGGCGAAACAGTAGCGGAACAAAGGTGACGGGTTGCGGATTTTGCCTGACTTTCACCCCGGCGTGTCGGAAAGTTGCCGACCGCAGGTCGGTATCCGGCGGAAAAAGTTGCGAATTGATATCGCCCGCGTCACGGAATGGGTAATTGCCGTCCGGGCCGGGTGAGAATCGTTCGGGCGATGGGTAATCAGTTTCGCCGGGGCACGGGCCGGGATGCGGACGCGCGAGCCGGTCGGGCGGATGCGAGACTGGGGAAATGTTGCGTATCGGTCTCACCGGAGGCATGGGAGCGGGAAAGTCGACGGTGGCACGGCTGCTGGTCGAGCACGGAGCGGTGCTCGTGGACAGTGACGCCATCGCGCGCGAAGTCGTCGAACCCGGCACCGAGGGCCTGGCCGCCCTCGTCGACGCCTTCGGCCCGGAGATCCTGGCCGAGGACGGCAGCCTGAACCGCCCGGCGCTTGCGGCGGTCGCCTTCGCCGACGAGCAGTCGCGCACCACCCTGAACTCGATCACCCATCCGCTGGTCGGGCGCCGCACGACCGAGCTGATCGCCGCCGCGCCCGCGGATGCCATTGTGGTGCAAGATGTTCCGCTGCTGGTCGAGAACAATCTCGGCGCGATGATGAATCTCGTCGTGGTGGTGATGGCCGACGAGCAGATCCGCGTGCACCGGCTCGAGCAGTTCCGGGGCGTGAGCCGCGCGGACGCGCGGGCGCGGATCGAGGCGCAAGCCAGCGACGAGCAGCGGCGGGCGGCCGCGGATGTCTTGTTGGACAACAACTCCGGCGCCGAGGCGTTGGCGCCGCAGGTGCAGGCGCTCTGGGAGCGGCGCCTGGTGCCCTTCGAACACAATGTGCGCACCCGGACTCCGGCGAGTTCGTCCGGTGCGGTGCGCTTGGTCGAGCCGGATCCGCAGTGGCCGGCGCAGGCGCAGCGGCTGATCGGTCGCCTGTGGCTGGCCTGCGGTGGCGACGCCCGCCGCATCGACCACATCGGTTCCACCGCGGTGCCCGGGCTGGCCGCCAAGGATGTGATCGATATCCAGATCACGGTCGCCGACCTCGCCACGGCCGACGCGTTGCGAGATCGGTTGGCGGACGCCGGTTTCCCGCCGATCGATTCGGTGACCCGTGACAACCCGAAGCCCACGGCACAGGATCCCGCGGGTACCGATACCGCGTTGTGGGCGAAACGCCTGCACGGCAGCGCGGATCCGGGCCGGCTCGCGAATGTTCATGTGCGCGTGGAAGGTTCGCCGGGGCAGCGGTTCGCCCTGGATTTCCGGGACTGGCTGCGCGCCGACGCCGACGCCCGCGCCGAGTATCTGGAGATCAAACGCCGCGGCGAGGCGGAGGCGGCGGGGAAGCTGGGCGACGAGGCCGTAGTGGCCTACCTGGCGGTGAAGGAACCCTGGTTCGACAAGGTCTACGAGCGGATTTCACCGGCCTAGTCGCGGCTGGGCGCGGCCCGCCGGCCGTCGAGTTCTCGCCGGCCGTCGCCCCGGGCCGGCTCTCTCAGCGCCGGCCGAGCGTGATGCCACGCGAGCGCAGCCATGCCTCGAAATCGTGTCCGTGCGAGGCGATTCCGTCGATGGCGGTGGTGGCGGCCTCGATGGCCTGCTGTGCCTGCGCGGCGCTCAGATATCCGGCGGCGTGGGCGGCCAGGAGTTCGTCGACGTCGAGCAGAATCGCCTCCCGTCCGGTGCGTACCACGATGTCGAGGTAATGGTCGACCGACTTCCACCGCTGCGGCCCCGTCTTGGTGAAATCGCCGATATCGAGGTAGAAGTCCTGATCACGCAGGTGAGTGGGGCGGAAGTGGAAGACGGTGGCGCGCAGCGACAGTTCCGGTAGCAGCCAGGACTCGAGGTAGTGGAATTCCGGGTGATCGGCCGGGCGGGCCATGTAGAGCCCCCAGGGCTCGCTCCGAAACGTCTCGACCGGCCGCACGAAACCCTTCGGATCGGTATTGGTGGACTCGGCGAGGTCGAAGTATTCGATTTTCGGCCGATGCAGATCGACCACATGCCCCTGCGTCATGCCCTGAATCTACCGTCGCGAGGCCGCGGAAGGCCCGCTCGCGCCGATGATCGTTCCGTCGCGGCGCGAGCGGGTCGGGACGCGGTCACAGCCAGTGCAGCGTGATGCCCTGGGTGGCGAGCCAGCGTTCGAAGTTGTGATCGTGCGAGGCGATGCCGTCGACGACGGCCGTGGCCCGTTCGAACGCGCGCTGTGCCGTCTCGGCCGACACATGGCCGGCCGCATGCGCGGCGAACAGTTCGTCGACCCCGCGCAACTCGCAGACGTGGCCGTTGCGAGCGACGATATCGATGTAGTGGTATTCGGCGCGCCAGCGCTTCGGCTCGATCTTGGCGAAGTTGCCGATATAGATGTGATAGATCGGATCGCGATCGTGCGCCGCGTTGACGTGGTGCATCGTGACGCGGATCGCCTGCTCCGGCAGCAACCAGGTCTCGGTGTAGCGGTAGGGCGGGGTATCGGCAGCTCGTACCAGATACAGTCCCCACGGTTCGACGTGATAACTGTCGACCGAATGGACGAAACCGCGGGAATCGGTTCTGGTGAGATCGGCGATGTCGAAATATTCGACGTGCGGTCTATGCGCCGCCGTATCCGATGGGGGCACCGGAATCGGTGTTTTTCGGCCCGGAATGTTGCGATTCGACGGCATTGGGCTGACTCCATTGGGCGCGGCAGTGCGCAGAGTCCGGGTGACACGTTCAGCGAGGAAACCGGCCATAACACTTGCCCTTCTCGACTTCCGACCGGATCAGCGTACACCCGGGCAACCCCCTCCGGCGGGGTGAAAACGACACGCAATTCCCCTGATTCGGCCGTGTCGTTATCGACGAGGCGGCTTGCGCTACCGGACATTTCGGGCATTTGGTCAGTTGATTCACAGCCGGGTGAGTGGTTGCCGAAGTAGTGCTCCCGCAGTCCTGGCAAACCTCCGGCCCGAGTGTGGCGCCGGGCCGGATTCCGCGCCGGCGGGGGCGCCGGTGGCCGAACGGGTGGCGGCAGGTTGGGCGAAATGTCGAATTATTCTGCGCGCCAGGGATTCCGGCCCATGGTTGGCGAAAGATGGTGCGATATTTCGGATTGTTCGAAATGTCCGAAAAGGTCGGCCGGGAATTGCGTTCCGGAGAGCGTGCCTGGGGGCGAAATGGTTGGAATTCAGCGTGTTTCGAGGGGGTGGATTCGGCGCGCCCGCCGGCGGGATCGACGCCCGAGCGCGGCCGGCTCCCACCTTCGGTGGGTGATGTCGGGCGCTCCGGGTGCGACGGTGTGCCGGCGGGGCCCGTGACCCGGTCCCGGCGCCGAGGAGCGGGGGCGCATGTTTTGCCTCGCGGTTGCCCGCACGGCCGGATTCACCCCACGCGATCCGACGGGCGGCCCGGGTCCGAGCCAGGTGCGAGACCCACCGCACCGATACGCAGTCGTGCCCGGAAAACAAATCTCCGGGCGTGTCGCTGTGCCCGCGGTCACGGCGCCGGTACTTGTCGGTGGGGCGGCCTACCCTGGTGACCATGGCTTTCGCAACGGAGATCCCCGCGGATTCGGACGCACCCGGCGGGCAGCCGCTGGCGCATTCGGAATTCCGGCCGATCGGGTCGATCGAACGCTCCGACGGGCGGTTCGAGGTCGTGAGCGAGCATCAGCCCGCCGGTGACCAGCCCGCCGCGATCGCGGAGCTGGAGCGGCGGCTCCGGGCAGGGGAGAAGGATGTGGTGCTGCTCGGCGCCACCGGTACCGGTAAGTCGGCGACCGCCGCCTGGCTGATCGAGCGGGTGCAGCGACCCACCCTGGTGATGGCGCCGAACAAGACGCTGGCCGCCCAGTTGGCCAACGAGCTGCGCGAGATGCTGCCGCACAACGCGGTGGAGTACTTCGTCTCCTACTACGACTACTACCAGCCCGAGGCCTACATCGCGCAGACCGATACCTACATCGAGAAGGACTCCTCGATCAACGACGATGTGGAGCGGCTACGGCATTCGGCGACGTCGAGCCTGCTCTCGCGCCGCGATGTGGTCGTGGTCGCCTCGGTCTCGTGCATCTACGGCCTGGGTACGCCGCAGTCGTATCTCGATCGTTCGATCCAGCTGGAGGTGGGTAGCGAGGTCGACCGCGACCGGCTGCTGCGGCTGTTGGTCGACGTTCAGTACACGCGCAACGACATGGCCTTCACCCGGGGCTCGTTCCGGGTCCGCGGCGATACGGTCGAGATCATCCCCTCCTACGAGGAACTCGCGGTGCGCATCGAGTTCTTCGGCGACGAGATCGAGGCGCTGTACTACCTGCACCCGTTGACCGGCGATGTGGTGCGTCAGGTCGACACGCTGCGTATCTTCCCCGCGACACACTACGTCGCCGGGCCGGAACGAATGGAGCGCGCGGTCGCCGATATCGAGACCGAACTCGAGCAGCGGCTGGCCGAACTGGAGCGGCAGGGCAAACTGCTCGAGGCCCAGCGGCTGCGGATGCGCACCCAGTACGACCTGGAGATGATCCGGCAGGTCGGGTTCTGCTCCGGGATCGAGAACTATTCGCGCCACATCGACGGCCGCCCGGCCGGGTCCGCGCCGGCGACGCTGCTCGACTACTTCCCGGAGGACTTCCTGCTGATCATCGACGAGTCGCATGTGACCGTCCCGCAGATCGGCGGAATGTACGAAGGCGATATGTCGCGCAAGCGCAACCTGGTCGAATACGGATTCCGGCTGCCGTCCGCCGTGGACAACCGGCCGCTGACCTGGGAGGAGTTCGCCGACCGCATCGGCCAGACCGTATACATGTCGGCGACCCCGGGTCCCTACGAACTGGGCAGCACCGGCGGTGAGTTCGTCGAGCAGGTGATTCGCCCGACCGGCCTCGTCGACCCCCAGGTGGTGGTGAAACCGACGAAGGGGCAGATCGACGATCTGGTGCACGAGATCCGGCTGCGCACCGAGCGCGACGAGCGGGTGCTGGTCACCACCCTGACCAAGAAGATGGCCGAGGATCTCACCGACTATCTACTCGGACTGGGGGTGCGGGTGCGGTACCTGCACTCGGAGATCGACACCCTGCGACGGGTCGAGCTGCTGCGTCAGCTCCGGTTGGGCGAATACGACGTGTTGGTCGGCATCAACCTCCTGCGCGAAGGTCTCGACCTGCCCGAGGTGTCGCTGGTGGCGATCCTGGATGCCGACAAGGAGGGCTTCCTGCGCAGTAGCACGAGCCTCATCCAGACGATCGGCCGCGCCGCCCGCAACGTGTCCGGTGAAGTGCACATGTACGCCGACAAGATCACCGACTCGATGCGGCAGGCCATCGACGAGACCGAGCGCCGGCGCGCCAAGCAGATCGCCTACAACGAGGCGAACGGCATCGATCCGAAACCGCTGCGCAAGAAGATCGCCGACATTCTCGATCAGGTGTATCGGGAGGCGGACGAGACGGAGGTCGAGGTCGGCGGCTCGGGCCGCAACGCCAGTCGCGGCCGTCGCGCCCAGGGGGAGCCAGGCCGGGCCGTCAGCGCCGGCGTCTACGAGGGTCGCGATATCGCGAATATGCCGCGCGCCGAACTGGCCGACCTGGTCGCCCAGCTCACCGATCAGATGATGAACGCCGCCCGCGAACTGCAATTCGAGCTGGCCGGCCGGCTGCGTGACGAGATCGCGGATCTGAAGAAGGAGTTGCGGGGGATGGATGCCGCCGGGTTGAAATGAGCTCCCGGACAGTCTCTTTCCCGCGAACGTGGCGGTGCCCCGGTCGGGCCGGGGCACCCGCGCGGCCCGGATCAGCCCTGGGTGGCCATCCATTCGTCCACCCGCCGCTCGGCCTCTTCGCGGGAGACGTCCTCGATCCGCGTCATGACGACCCACCGATGGCCGAACGGATCCATCACCAGGCCGTAGCGGTCGCCGGTGACGAAGGTCTGCGGTTGCTCGACCCGGGCCGCGCCGTGCGCCTCGGCGCGGGCCACGACCGCGTCCGCGTCGGGGCAGTAGTGCACGATGCTGGTGTGAACCCAGCCCGATTCGGGTGCGCGCACCCCGTGGTCGGGGATCGGCATACCCACCTGGATCGTCGAATCGCCGATGGCCAGTTCGGCGTGCGCCGCCTGACCGTCGGGAAGGTCGTTGCGGCTCAGCACCTTTGCGCCGAAGACCGCGGAATAGAACTCGATGGCCTTGTTGCCGTCCGGCACCGCGAGGAAACAGTTGATGGCGTGATAGCCCTCGGGGATCGGGTTGACATCGTTGCTCATGCCCACCACTTTCGGCGAAGCCGCCGCGAAGATCTTGTAAGAACGCGACCGGCGCCAGGAGGCGGCCGTGTCGCGGGCTGACGCTCGGCCGCAACCGGCTGCGCTGCAGCCGGTTCCGGTGCCGCCGCCGGAGGTGACCAAAGGGATCCTGCATCCGCGGGAGCAGGCGCGTTACCGCCGCCTGGAACGGTTCCCGGCCGGGCCGGTCACGGCGGAGTACGTCGAGTGGTATTGGTCGGTGTCCTGGGATCTGCGCGGCCGCGAGCCGTATCAGGCGCAGGTGTTGCCGTTTCCCTCGATCAATGTGACCTTCGAGGACAGCGACACCCGCCGCGGCGGATTCGTCAATGGCGTCAGTACCGCCAAGTTCGTCCGGGAATTGTCCGGCCGGGGGCAGACCTTCGCCGCCAAGTTCCGGCCCGGCGGTTTCGGCGCCTTCACCGGCGTCGACGTGGGTGCGCTGCGTGATACGGCGGTCGAGCTGACCGAGGTGCTTCCGGAATCCGCCGGTCTGGCCGAACAGGTGCTCGCGGCCTCCCATGCCGAGCAGCGGCGCGCGATCGTCGACGCCTTCTTCGCCCGCGCGGTACGGCACACCGAGCCCGATGACACCTATCGGCTGGTGCTGCGCATCATCGCGGCGATGGAAGCCGACCGCGATCTCACCCGCGTCGATCAGGTCACCGACCGGTTCGACATCCCGGTCCGGACCCTGCAGCGGTTGTTCCGTCGCTATGTCGGCGCCGGACCAAAATGGGTGCTGCGCCGCTATCGCCTGCAGGACGGTGCGCAACTGCTGGCGCAGGGCCGCACCGACGACCTGGCGGCGCTGGCGCTGGATCTTGGCTATTTCGATCAGGCCCATTTCAGCCGCGAATTTGCGAACGAGATCGGAATGGCACCGCTGGAATACGCCCGCGCCTCGTTACTGTCACAGCACGCCACACCGCAGTAGCCGGCCCCGGAGCGATGATCCCCCGTGGATCCGGGGGCGGGGAATATCGGGAACCATAAGTAGTTGAATTCTGTACTACCAGCCCGGCAGTAGCGCTGCCGGTCGACAGAGGAGTTCGCGATGAGTGTTCTGGTATTGATCGGGCGCATCCTGTTCGTCATCCTGTTCGCCAGTTCGGCCATCGGGCATCTGACCCAGGCGGATGCGATGGCGGGTTACGCCCGCAGCAAGGGTGTTCCCATGCCGAAGGAGGCCGTGCTGGGGTCGGGCGTGGTCCTGCTGCTCGGTGCGCTGAGCGTGCTGCTCGGCGTCTGGGCCGATCTGGGCGCGCTGTTGCTGTTCGTATTCCTGGTGCCGACCGCATTCCTCATGCATCCGTTCTGGAAGGAATCCGATGCGCAGGCCAAACAGGGCGAGATGATCCATTTCAACAAGGATCTGGCGTTGGCGGGCGCGGCGCTGATGCTGTTCGCCTTCTTCGCGCACGTCGACGATCTCGGCGCCACAATCACCGGTCCGCTATTCCACCTCGGCTGAACGTCGCACAGTCACGCAATTTCGTAATCCCGGTAATTGCGCGGCCATTCCATCGGGCCGCGGTTCCGTGACCGACAGCGCGAATTGTGAGTTCTCACGAGTGGCCCGGCCGCCGTTCGTGTGCTCGGGGCAATCGGCGGGCGGGCAAATGGAGAATGTGTTGTTGTGACGAAAATCCCAGTGCCCCAACCAGGTTCGGCGCTGCGATGCCGGTCGCATCCGGCTTGCGCCGCCGACCGCATCGGCGCTGGTGAGGCGGGTTCGGCCGGCCTTCCGACGCGGTCGGTGTGGGATGGGTGGCGAAGGGCACCGGGTGTGATGTGTTGCGATTTCTGAGGATTCCGGCTCGATAACGGTTATGGTCTAGCGCAGTTGCCGCGCGTGTGTTTCTGCTCGGAATTGCGCGCCGGCATCCGCCCACTTGTACGTTTGGAGGAAAGATGACCGCCTACCGGTCCATTGTCGTCGGTACCGATGGCTCGGACTCGTCGTATGTCGCTGTCGAGAAGGCCGCCGCATTGGCCGGCGACGCGGGCGCCACCCTGTACGTCGCGTGCGCGTACTACCCGACCGACGACCGCGATGTGGCCGCCGCGGCCGACGTCCTCAAGGACGAGGCCTATCAGGTGCGCGGCTCCGCCCCGACCAACGAGATCCTGCGGGTCGCGCGGGACAAGGCCGTCGCCGCCGGCGCGACCAACGTCATCGAGAAGGCCGTTGTCGGCGAACCCGTGGAATCGCTGCTGAATCTGGTCAAGGAGGTCGACGCCGATCTGCTGGTCGTCGGTAACCGGGGCCTCAACACCCTCACCGGCCGCCTGCTCGGCTCCGTGCCGTCGGACGTCGCCCGCAAGTCTCGTAGCGACGTCCTCATCGTGCACACCGTTCGCTGACCCGCCGATCGTCCCGGCCCGGGGTGCTCAGCGCAGTGCGCCGAGGACCTCGGGCAGCGCGCCGGTGTGCACGACCGATAATCGCTGCGTCGCGCGAGTGAGCGCCACGTAGAGATCGTTGAGGCCGCGCGGCGATTCGTCCAGGATCGCCTGCGGTTCCACCAGTACGACGGCGTCGAATTCCAGGCCCTTCACCTCCGCGACCGTCAGCACCCGGACGGAATCGCCTGCCAGCGAAGCGAATTCACCGACGGTCGCATGCGGGGCGAGGACGGCGGTGATACCCGGCCGCTCCGCCTCCGCCGCCACCAACTCGGTGACCGCGGCGAGCGATCCACCCACCGGCACCTGCACCGCCCGCGGCGGGAAGCCGGATTCGCGCACCGACCGCGGGATCGTCGCCTCCGGATCGATGGCCGCCAGCACATCGGCGGCCACCGCCATGATCTCGGCGGGGGTGCGGTAGTTGACCGTCAGTTCGGTCAGCTTCCAGCGTTGGGCGACATACGGTTCGAGCATTCGCTGCCAGGACGAGGCACCGGCCGGATCGCCGGTCTGCGCCACATCTCCGACCACTGTCACCCAGCGGTTCGGGATCCGTCGCATCACCATTCGCCAGGCCATCTCCGACAGCTCCTGGGCCTCGTCGATGATCACGTGGCCGTAGGTCCAGCTCCGATCGCCCGCCGCGCGTTCCGCGGTGGTCTGGCGATTGCGCACATGCTGGCGTTCGGCGAGTTGGCCGGCGTCGATGAGGTCGTAGGCCATCAGGATCTCCGGATCCAGATCGTCTTCGAGGTCCTGCGGCGCCGAACCGGTCAGGATGTCGAGCGCCTCCTGGGCCTCGGCCAGCTGCGCCCGCCAGCGGCGTCGCGACCGCTCCCGCTCCTCGGCGTCGTCGATGCCGAGCAGTTCGGCCAGCTCGTCGAGCAGCGGCGCATCGGCGGCGGAGAATTCGGGCTCGCCGCCCGGTCCGGCGGCGCGGAACAGCTCCTTGCGGTCCTCGGCGCTCAGCTTGTCCGCCGCGCGGGCCAAGCGCTGGGGGTCGGCCCACAGCTCCGCCAGCACCTGTTGCGGGGTGAGGATCGGCCACAGCTGTGCGATCGCGTGCTGGATACCGGCGTCGGCGCGCATCTCGTCGCGGATCTCGGTGAGATCGGCCTGGCTCAGCAGATTGCGGGCGTTACCCGCGGGCCGGCGGCCGGCGGCGGCATCGGCTTCGTCGACGGTGTCGGCGAACTGGTCCTTACCGATGATCTGAGCCAGCTGATCGGTCAGCGCGTCGACCACCGCCGCCGCGAAGATCGGGCGAGCGAGGTTGTGCGGCCGCCGGGACGAGCGCGCCCGGCCCCGGGCCCGGGTGGCGATCTTGCGATCCAGCGTCAGCTCGTACCCGTCGAAGTCGAGGCGGACCGGTTCACTCGGGACCTCCTGCCGGTCGCGCACCGCCTTCTTCAGCACATCGATCATCTCCAGCGAACCCTTGAGCTCGCCGGCGCGCAGCGAATCCTCCAGTGTCGCTTCCACTCCCGGATAGAGATTGCCGATAGTGGAAAGCAGCACCCCGGTTTCCCCGAGCGAGGGCAGCACCTGGCCGATGTAGTCGAGGAAGGTCGAATTGGGTCCGATGATCAGGACGCCGGCCTTGTCCAGCTGCTGGCGGTAGGTGTAGAGCAGATAGGCCGCGCGATGCAGTGCCACCGCCGTCTTCCCGGTGCCCGGGCCGCCCTGAACGACCAGCACACTGCGGTGCTCGGAGCGGATGATGGCATCCTGCTCGCTCTGGATCGTCTCGACGATATCGGTCATATGCCCGGTGCGAGCGGCGTTGAGGGCCGTCAGCAGGGCGCTCTCACTGCCGACCCCACCGTCGTCGGAATCGATGGCCCCGGCGCGGCGCGCGGCGTCGAGATCGAGATATTCGTCGCTGATCCCGGTGACCGTGCGGTTGCGCGACCGGATGTGGCGGCGGCGGGTCACCCCGTCGGGCGCGGCGGTGGTCGCCAGGTAGAACGGGCGTGCCAGCGGCGCCCGCCAATCCAGCAGCAGCGTGGCGTAGTCGTCCTCCTCGTCGAGGATGCCGAGCCGGCCGATGTAGCGGTATTCGCCGTCGGCCGTGTCGGAGCTCGCCTCGGCCGCCAGATCGATGCGGCCGAAACACAGACCGTTCTCGGCGGCATCGTATTTCGCCAGGTCCTCGGAGTAGAGCTGGGTGAACGATTCGCGCTCGCTGCGAGCCTGCGGCGTCCCGCCGGATTCGAGCAGTACCGTGCGCAGCCGGCGTTGAGCGTATGCGCGCATCCCGTCCAGCCGCTCGTAGAGCAGGCTGAGGTAGCTCTGCTCACGCTCCAATTCGGCCGCACGGTCGCCGGCCGGGCGATCCTCGGTGAGGCGATCGGGCAAAACGGAACTCCTTGTCACCACAGGGCCGAGCCGGCCGCGCGCGAAGAGAACGGAATCGTCGAGTCTAGTTCGGCTTTCCCGGACTTGCCGTATCCGCAGGTGAACGCGGTGCCGACCCGGTAGTGAAATAGTGCACCACCGGACCGGAACGGTACTAGGGCGCTCAGGAGGCGTGCGTATTGTTCGGTCGCCGCCCCAGGGCGCTGCTCTCGGAGGTGGCCGGTTTGGCGCGGTACATCGCCAGGTCCGCGTCGTGCAGGACCGCCTCCGGGGTGCGCGGGTCGCCCGGCTGTAGCGCAGTGACGCCGATCGAGGCCTCGATGTGGATGCGGTGTCCCCGGGCGATGATCGGTTCCGCCATCGTCTGGCGCAGCCGGGCGATCAGCCCGTCCAGGTCGGCGGGCTGGGTTCGGCCCGACAGCAGCACCAGGAATTCGTCCCCGCCGATGCGGCCGACCACATCGTCGGTACGCAACCCGCGTTGCAGGCGCTGGGCCACGATCTGCAGCACGGTATCGCCGATGGCATGGCCGAGGGTGTCGTTGATGGATTTGAATCCGTCGAGATCGATGAACAGCACATTCGAGACCGGAGCCTGTTCGTCGACACCGAGCGCGGTCGCCAGCCGGGAGAGCACCAGTGAGCGGTTGGCCAGCCCGGTGAGCGGGTCGTGGGTGGCCTGGTACTCCAATTGCCTTCGGCTGGCACGGAATTCGGTGACATCGTTGAACGAGGACACGGCCGGTGAATCGGGCGCGCCGGGATTGAGCAGACGGCTCGAACCCGACAGCCAGCGGCGCTGCCCGTCCGGGCGGTCCACGCCGAAGACGTAGCGGGAGATGGTCTCGCCGGTGGCGAGGGTCCGGGCCACCGGATGATGGTTCGGCGCCAGCGGCTGGGCGTTGGAGTCCAGCAGGGACAGCGGCAGCGAGTCGATGCGCCGGCCGACCAGGTTGTCGCCCTCGTGGCCGAAGATGCGCAGTGCGGCGGGGTTGATCGATTCGATCCGGCCGTCGCGGTCGATGACGACCACACCCTCCTCGAGTTGTGACACCACGGCGGTGAAATGTTGTTCGGCGCGGCGCTGGGCGGCCTCGGCCCGCCGCTGCGCGGTGAGGTCGTGGATCACCACCTGGTACGCGAGCCGGTTCTGCCAGACGGTCAGCACGGATACCGTCTCCACGTCGACCGCTCGGCCGTCGCACCGGATCAGCGTCATCTCCGCGGTCTCGGAGGCATCGCCGGTCTGGTGCAAGCGGGCGATGCGCTCCATCATCGCCGGTACGTCCCGATGCGCCACGAACTGGGTCACCGGGTGGCCGACCACCTCGTCCACGCCGGACGCGGCCAACAGTCGCACGATCGCCGGATTCGCGTACACGACGACGCCGTCCTCGTGGACGACGACCCCGTCGGGACTGTGCTCGACCAGGGTGCGGTACCGCTGGGCGAGCTGTTCGGCATCGATCACGGCGTCGGTCCGGTTCTCACCTGCCTCAACCACATGTAACCCCCTGATCATGGACTGTTCAGGTCAATCGGCGCACGGATCATTCTCATGGTGACGCATGAGGGATCACAGCGCCTGTGATATTGGTTCGGTCACAGTTCGAGTTCTTCATCGGGCCTGTGAGTGATCATGACAGGTGGCCGATTCCATTGTGATCAGGAACGGTACGCTGTCGGGTTCGGGTTCGAGACCGGAGGCGGTGTCGGACCGGGCGAACGCCGGGCGCATCAGCCGGGCCGGGTGTAGGAGCAGGAATGCCGAGCACGATCCCGAGATACAGACAACACTATCAAGATCGTATGCCGATCGCGGGTATCGGCGTGGTCAGCGGTTACGGCTGGGGCCGGGAGACGCTGTGGCGTGGTCTGAACAGCGGTAAAGCGGCCGCCGGCCTGTACCCCGGTTACGGGCCCGACCGCGACGAGTACGCCTGGGTGTCGGTGGTGCCCCCCGGCGGCGACGAATCCCTCGGTCCGAGCCGGTACGCGCGTGCGGTCCAGGAGGCCGCCCGGGAGGCGATCGCCGATGCCACCCGACGCGGCTGGCGGCCGGGCGGCACGGTCGGGGTGGTGCACGCGATCGTGCTCGGCGATGTGCGCGACTGGCAGGACTTCTACACCGCCGACGGGGGCCGGCGCCGGACGCGGGACTACCTGCGGCTGCTGCCGTCCACGCCGATCTCGGTGCTGATGCAGGAATTCGGCTTCCACGGCCCGTCGATGAACGTCTCCGCGGCCTGTAGTTCCGCCAACGTCGGCCTGATCACCGCGCAGATGTGGCTCGACCAGGGCTTCGCCGACGACGTGATCTGCGTGACCACCGATCTGTCCGCGAGTCCGGAGATGGTGCACCACTTCGTGCAGATGGGCGCGGCGGTCGCCGATGCCGAACCCCTCGACGCCTGCCGGCCGTTCCAGGCGGGCAGCCGCGGCTTCAGCTTCGGTGAGGCGTCGGTCGCGTTCGTCCTGTCCCGCCGAGCCGACCGACCGTACTGCGCGGTGCTCGGTGGGGCGATGACGAATGATGCTTATCACGTCGTCTCCGTGGACCCGGGGATCGAGCGGATACTGGAGTGTGCACATCAGGCCCTGGACCGGGCGGGCGTGCGGCCTGCGGAGGTCGCGTACTACAACGCCCACGGGCCCGGGACCCACCAGTCCGATGCCGCCGAGCGGATGCTGCTGGCGCAATTGTTCGACGATCGCCCGCAGATCTATTCGATCAAGCCGCTGACCGGGCACTGCATGGGCGCGGCGGCCGGCGTCGAGATCGCGGCGGCGGCGCTGGGCTACGAGCGCGGTGTGGTGGCGGCGCCACCGATCGTGGCCGAGGCGCACCCGCGCCTGCTGGACGGGCCGACCCCGTTCGAGGGCGGGGTCACCGTCAAGACCTCGCTCGGGATGGGCGGGCACAACTCCGTGGTCGTGCTCGGACCGGCGGACTAGTCGCCGCCGGGAACGACGCCGGCGCCTGGCCCGGACCCGGCGCCGCATCGAACTTGTCGGTGGGTGTGCTTAGCATGGCGGCTGGGGGTGATTCTGGACGCCGAATTTCGATCGAGAAGGGACAGCCGGTGGCGGATCTGTTGACCGTGCGCGGAGCTCGGGAGCACAACCTGAAGGGAGTGGACCTCGACCTGCCACGTGACAGCCTGATCGTGTTCACCGGGTTGTCCGGCTCCGGGAAGTCGAGCCTCGCCTTCGACACGATCTTCGCCGAGGGACAGCGCCGCTACGTCGAATCGCTGTCGGCCTATGCCCGCCAGTTCCTCGGGCAGATGGACAAGCCGGACGTCGACTTCATCGAGGGTTTGTCCCCGGCGGTGTCGATCGACCAGAAGTCGACCAACCGCAATCCGCGCTCGACCGTCGGCACCATCACCGAGGTCTACGACTATCTACGTCTGCTCTACGCCCGTGCCGGTACGCCGCACTGCCCGACCTGTGGTGAGCTGATCGCCAAGCAGACTCCGCAGCAGATCGTGGACCAGGTGCTGGAGATGGAGGCCGGGACCCGCTTCCAGGTCCTCGCACCGGTGGTGCGCACCCGTAAGGGCGAATTCGTGGACCTGTTCGACCAGTTGAACACCCAGGGCTACTCCCGGGTGCGGGTGGACGGTGTGGTCTATCCACTCACCGAGCCGCCGAAGCTGAAGAAGCAGGAGAAGCACGACATCGAGGTCGTGGTGGATCGGCTCGCGGTCAAGCCGAGCTCGAAACAGCGCCTGACCGATTCGATCGAAACGGCATTGCGGCTGGCCGACGGCATCGTGGTGCTGGATTTCGTCGATCGCGACGAGCACGCGCACGACCGCGAGCGGCGGTTCTCCGAGAAGCTGGCCTGCCCCAACGGCCACCCCCTGGATATCGAGGATCTGGAACCGCGCTCGTTCTCGTTCAATTCGCCCTACGGCGCCTGCCCCGACTGCGCGGGCCTGGGTATCCGCAAGGAGGTCGACCCGGAGCTGGTGGTGCCGGACCCGGAGCTCAGCCTCAACGAGGGCGCGATCGCGCCGTGGTCGCGCGGACAGACCGCCGAATACTTCAACCGGTTGCTGTCCGGCCTGGCCGAAGCCATCGGATTCTCGATGGACGCCCCGTGGAATAGCTTGCCGCTCAAGGCCCGCAAGGCGGTGCTGGAGGGCAGCTCCGATCAGGTGCACGTGTCCTACACCAACCGCTACGGCCGCAAGCGGTCCTACTACGCGGATTTCGAGGGTGTGATGCCGTTCCTGCAGCGGCGACTGGAGAGCACCGAATCCGAGCAGATGAAAGAGCACTACGACGGGTACATGCGCGATGTGCCGTGCCCGGTGTGCCAGGGTGCGCGGCTGCGGCCGGAGATTCTCGCGGTCACCCTCAACGCCGAATCCGGTCGCCGCTCCATCGCCGAAGTGTGTGATCTGTCGATTCGCGACTGCTCGCGTTTCCTCAACTCGCTCGAGCTGGGTGAGCGGGAGGCCGCGATCGCGGGTCAGGTACTCAAGGAGATTCAGGCCCGGTTGGGGTTCCTGCTCGATGTCGGCCTGGAATATCTGACCCTCTCGCGGGCGGCGGCGACCCTGTCCGGTGGTGAGGCGCAGCGTATCCGGCTGGCCACCCAGATCGGCTCGGGCCTGGTCGGCGTGCTCTACGTGCTGGACGAACCGTCGATCGGTCTGCATCAGCGGGACAACCGCCGACTGATCGAAACCCTCACCCGGCTACGGGATCTCGGGAACACCCTGATCGTGGTCGAACACGACGAGGACACCATTCACGCCTCGGACTGGGTGGTCGATATCGGCCCGCTCGCCGGTGAACACGGCGGTCAGGTCGTCTACAGCGGTCCGTATCCCGGACTGCTCGCGGATCCGAATTCGCTCACCGGCGCGTATCTGTCGGGCCGGGAGGCGATCGAGGTCCCGCTCATGCGGCGGCCGGTGTCGAAGAAGAAGCAGCTCACCGTCGTCGGCGCGAGCGAACACAACCTGCGGGGCATCGACGTCGCCTTCCCGCTGGGCGTGCTCACCTCGGTCACCGGCGTCTCCGGCTCGGGTAAGTCGACACTGGTCAACGACATCCTGGCGACCGTCCTGGCCAACAAACTCAACGGCGCGCGGCAGGTGCCCGGCCGGCACACCCGCATCAACGGACTCGATCATCTGGACAAACTGGTGCAGGTCGATCAGTCGCCGATCGGCCGGACGCCGCGCTCGAATCCGGCCACCTACACCGGAGTCTTCGACAAGATCCGGACGCTGTTCGCGGCTACCACCGAGGCCAAGGTGCGCGGTTACCAGCCGGGGCGGTTCTCGTTCAACGTCAAAGGCGGCCGTTGCGAGGCCTGTTCGGGCGACGGCACATTGAAGATCGAGATGAACTTCCTGCCGGATGTGTACGTGCCGTGCGAGGTGTGCCATGGCGCTCGGTACAACCGGGAGACGCTCGAGGTGCACTACAAGGGCAAGACCATCGCCGAGGTGCTGGATATGCCGATCGAGGAGGCCGCCGAATTCTTCGAACCGGTCACCTCGATCCATCGGTATCTCAAGACCCTCGTCGATGTCGGGCTCGGTTATGTGCGCCTGGGGCAGAGCGCGCCGACGCTGTCCGGTGGTGAGGCGCAGCGGGTGAAGCTGGCGGCGGAACTGCAGAAGCGGTCCACCGGTCGTACCGTCTACATCCTCGACGAGCCCACCACGGGTCTGCACTTCGAAGACATCCGCAAACTGCTCGGCGTCATCAACGGTCTGGTGGACAAGGGCAACACCGTGATCGTCATCGAGCACAACCTCGACGTGATCAAGACCTCCGACTGGGTGATCGACATGGGGCCCGAGGGCGGGTCCGGCGGTGGCACGGTGATCGCGCAGGGCACGCCGGAAGATGTTGCGGCCGTGGCCGAGAGCTACACCGGGCAGTTCCTGCGCGAGGTGCTCGGCAAGCCGGGTGCCGCGGCGACCACAAGCACCAAGGCGAAGAAGCCCGCGGCCAAAACCGCAGCGCGCAAGACCACCGCTCGCCGCCGGACCGCTGCGGTCGGCTGATGCGGCGCGCTGCGCGACCCACCGGTCTCCGGCGGGTCGCGCAGAGCCGGCACCGTGCCCTCCGCGGGTACCGGATCAGACGGCGTCCCAGCTCTCCGCCCCGCGCCGGCGGCCGAGCTGGCGACGCCGGAAGAAGACCTCCTCCACCGAAACCGAACCGGCCGCCACCGCTGCGGCGATCGTGGCCAGCCGCGGATCGTCGTTGCGTTCGTCCAGATGCCATTGCACACCGGCGCGGCGTTCGGGCGGCAGTGCTGCCCAGATGCTGCCAATGCGCGCCTGCACCGAACGGTCGCCCGCCGCAACGATTTCCAGTAGCGCGGGCCACAGATCGGCCTCGGTCGCATGCGACGGCAGCGTCGCGATGAGGGCATCCGCCTGCTGGGCGAACATCCGGGCCAGTTCCGGGCGCAGCGCACCGTCCGTCTGCGCCAGCACAGCGAACAGACCGCGCCACGGCGCCGGGTCGGAGCAGTCGGCCAGCCCCTGTACCAGGGCGGCGGCCACCGCGGTATCGGCGAAGATCGGCAGCCTGGCGATCGTGGCCACGGCGGGCGGGTGCATGGCGGCGAAGAAGACGGTCAAATCCCGGACCGCGTTCCCGTGGATCGCGGTCACCACCAGATCGCACAGCGCGCCGGGCGAACCCACCTGGACGGCGATATCGCCAACGGCCGCAACGACATCGGCGTCGCAGCGGGCGAAAATAGACAGCGCGGCCAGGCACAGTTCCGGTGAACCGTGGAGCACCGTGTGCAGCATCCGCGGCATCCGGCGGGCCGGGCCGGTGAGCAGCTGACGCAGCACGGAGGTCAGTGCGGTCGTGGAGTACGCGAACGATGCCGAGAAGATCAACCCCTCGTCGTCGGGGACGCCGCGTTCCACCGCCGCGATCAATCGCGGGGTGGCGTAGCCCAGAAACGGTCCCGCCGTGATGTAGTCACGGCGGCGCAGCACCTCGTTGAGGATGTGCACGATCGGCTCGGGCGGCGCGATATCGGCCAGTTCGCCGACGGTGCGGGGGTCGAGGTACGGCGCGCAGTCGGCGGCATAACCGACACCCAGCAGCGCCACGGTCTCGGCGGCCTTCTTCGGGTGGTCGATGCCGACCGCGCCGGCGGCCCGGCCGGTCAGCGCCGGTGGCACGAGCTTCTGCACCAGCGGCATCGAGATACTGAGCGGGATGATCGGCACCAATCGGCTGATCCGCCGGAAGGTTTCGGCATGTTGGTCGAAGATGATCGCCGCCATGCGCTGCTGAATATCGTGCAGGTGGTGTGCGCCCAGTCGTTCGAGGTGGGCGATCCGTTCCGGCGGAACGTGCAGGGTGCGGGCCAGCAGGATGAGTTGTGCGCGGGTTACCGGATCCGTCATCAGTCCAGCAGATTCCCGAACATGACCTTCTTCGCCGGTCCCCGCAGCGGTCGCGGCAGGGCTCCGATCATCGCATCCACTGCGTGCGAGAGGCCCTGCGCCTCGGCACGTTTGGCGGCGGCGAACAGGGCCGCCAGGTCGGCGCATTCCGCATCGGTCAGCAGATCCGTGGCGGGCAGTGGCCCGCCGAGTTCGTTGTCCAGATCACCTCTGGCCGTCATGGTGCACCCCGGTATCTTCGCTTCTTCCGCTGGAACGTACCCACGGAGACCTCGGGCGAATCATAGAAGCGATCTATGGGACGCCGGGGCGAAATGTGGTGGCTTTGGGCCACTTCACCGCCGCACCCGGCCGTGCTCGAGGACGACAACGAGACCGCGCGAACGACCGCGGGACTGCCGCGTGCGAATCGAGCCGTGGAACCTGCGACGATCGAGAGATGGCGATTCCGACTGCATTCACCGAACTCCTCCGCGTCCGGCATCCGATCGTGTCCGCGCCGATGGGTGGTGAGGCCGGGGGAGCGCTGGCCGCCGCGGTGTCCGAGGGCGGCGGCCTCGGTTTGATCGGCGGCGGTCGCGGCGATCGGGATTGGGTCGAGCGGGAACTGCGCCTGGTGACCGAGAACACCACGGCCCCATGGGGAATCGGATTTCTGAGCTGGGCGATCGACCGGGCCGTGCTCGAGCACGCGCTGGCCTGGCAGCCGGCGGCGGTGCTGCTGTCGTTCGGCGACCCGACGCCGCTGGCGGCGACGGTTCGAGACGCCGGGGCGATTCTCATCGCGCAGGTCACCGACGTGACCGAAGCGCAGGTGGCGTTGGATGCCGGTGCGGAGGTGCTGGTGGCGCAGGGCAGCGACGCCGGCGGGCACTGCGCCGCCGCGGGAATCGGAACGCTGTCGTTCGTGCCGACGGTCGTCGATCTGGCCGGGTCGGTGCCGGTCCTGGCGGCGGGCGGTATCGCCGACGGGCGGGCGATCGCGGCGGCGCTGGCCCTGGGCGCCGCCGGCGCGATGCTCGGCACCCGCTTCGAGGCCACCCACGAGGCATTGGTGACCGGTCCGGTGAGCAAGGCGTTGGTCGATGCCCGCGGTGCCGACACCGAGGTGAACTGGACCCTCGATATCGCGCGCGGCGCGCCCTGGCCGGAGAAGTATCCCGCCCGCACCCTGCGCAATGCCTTCCTCGACCGATGGCGCGGTCGAGACGACGAGTTGCGCGCCGACGAGGCCGCCCTGCGCGAGTATCGCGCGGCCGCCGCCCGCGACGATGTTGCCGCCGTCCCGGTCTGGGCGGGCCAGGCCGTCGACCGCGTCGCCTCGATTGCCTCGGCCACCGAACTGGTCGGCGAGCTGGCGGCGGACACCGAAGCGGCCCTTCGTCGTATTTCCTTGCGCGGCAACTGATTGCGGCCGGCCCGGCCCGGCTCCACTCCGATGCGCGGCACCTGTCCGGCTGTCGAGTGAGCCCCGGCCTTGACGGCCCCTGTCGCCGGGCGTCATTATGAACACACGTTCATGAACAAGTGTTCATAATGCGGGAGGAGACCGTGATGGCCGAGATCGTCAACACCGCGCAAGCCGAGGCGTGGAACGGATATGAAGGGGAACACTGGGCCGGCCATGTGGACCGATACGACGCGGTGAACGCCGGAATCAACGAACCGTTGCTCTCCGCCGCGCGGCTGACGGCAGGGGATCGGGTGCTCGATATCGGGTGCGGGAACGGGCAATTGACGCGGCTCGCGGCGCGGCGTGTCCGGACTGCCACCGGTGTCGATCTGTCCGGGCCGATGCTTGCCCGGGCTCGGCAGCTCGCCACGGAGCAGGGCGTGGACAACGTGTCGTTCCACCAGGGCGATGCGCAGGTGTTCGAGTTCGACCCGGGCTCGTTCGACGTGGCGCTGAGCCGCTACGGCATCATGTTCTTCGCCGACCCGGTCGCGGCCTTCGCCAATATCGCCCGGGCGCTGGTGCCCGGCGGCCGGCTCGCGATCGCCGTGCCGATTCTCGCGGGGTCGCAGGTCGGAGCCGTCTTCGCCGCGATCGCCACCCACTTGCCGGGATTCGGGATCGGGCACGGGTTCAGCGCTTTCGCCGATCCGGGGGCCACGGCGGAACTACTGGGTGCCGCCGGATTCACCGACGTCACCAACGAGCGGGTCGACACCGTCGGTGTCTGGGGTGCCGATGTCGCCGACGCCACCGAATTCATGCTCGGGTGGGGCCCCGTGCGATACCACCGGCAACGCAACGATTTCGCCACCGACGACGCGGTTCGCGCGGCGCTCGGTACCGCCCTGGCACCCTACGCCGGGGATGAGGCGATCCGGCTGCGCTCGGCCTCCCGGCTCATCACGGCCACGGTCGCACTACCGTAGGTTTCATGTCACCCAGACGGGCAGCGGCACTGCACGACCGCGACATTCCCGATCTCCGCGCTCATCTGATCGCGACCGCCGAGAAATTGTTCGCCGACCAGGGCAGTGCCGGGCTGACCGTCCGTGCCATCGCGCGGGCGGCCGGGGTGTCCGACGGGGTGCTCTACAACCATTTCGCGGACAAGGAGGAACTCCTCGCCGCCGCGCTGCGCGCCCACGTCGACTCGGTCGGCCGCGGCTTCGGACCGCTGCCTGCACCCGGCAGCGCCACCGTGGCGGAGAACCTGATGGTCTGCCTGCGGCAGGGCCTGGCCCTCCATCGGGCGGTGCTGCCCGTGTTCGCGGGTTTGCTCACCCAGCCGGCCGTCCTGGCCCGCTTCGCCGAAGCCGAAGGGCGGCAACGACTCTGGCGCGACGAACTGATCGATTATCTGCGCGCCGAACGCGAACTGGGCCGATTGGCGGCGGAAGCGGATGTCGAGGCGGCGGCTGCCGTGCTGGTGGGCATCTGTCACGACGAGGTGCTGTCGGCGCTGCTCGCCGGTGCGTCACATCCGGCCGACCCGCCGCCGCTCGAATCCGTCGTCGCGACCCTGCTGCGGGGGATCGCCCCGAACCGGCCGGAATCCACGCCCGGTGGAGCCGAGTGAGGCCGGCTTCGCGGGGCGCGCGTTACCCGGAGGGGTCGGGCGCTCAGTAGACCGGTCCGGTGTACTTCTCGCCCGGTCCCGCACCGGGTGCGTCCGGATGCGCCGACGATTCGCGGAACGCGCGCTGCAGCGACTGCAGGCCCTCGCGAATCGGTCCGGCGTGCGGGCCGAGGTATTCCACCGAGGCGGTCACCAGTCCCGCGAGCGCGGTGATGACGCGACGGGCCTCGTCGAGGTCGCGGCGCGGGCTGGAATCGGGGTCCTCGTCGGCCAGACCGAGCTTTTCGGCGGCCGAACTCATCAGCATCACCGCGGCCCGGCTGATCACCTCGACAGCGGGGATATCGGCCAGTTCCCGGACGTTCTCCGCCTCGTCGGACACGGTCGGGATGGGGTCGCCGGCATGCTCGCTCATATCCGTAGCATGTCATCGAGTTCGTGCCGACGGGTTGCGGGGGCGGCCGATTGGGAGTAGAGGCCCATCCGGTGTTAAAGTGGTCGGCGACGACCGCCCCGGTCCCGCGTTGGAACCGATCCAGCTCACCGGCTCGGGGCTGTAAGTGGAGCCCGACTCCCACCACCGGCCGGCCTGCGTGCCTGGCTCGATGGTCCGGTCACCCGCCGCGACGGCGGGTTCTCGTTCGGATTCGTCCGTGACGAGGTCGAGGTGGCAACCCGCGTGACGGGTGCCCGCGACGACCGGTCGACATTCGGGCCCCGTAGCGGTGAAATACCGCGACGGGGCTTTCGTGTTGGGTATGGGGTTGCAGTTGTTGCTCGCGGTCGTTGGATGACACCGCTTGACCTAGGAGGCCCCATCAGCACTGAGACCCGCATCAACGATCGCATCCGCGTGCCCGAGGTCCGACTCATCGGACCGGGGGGTGAGCAGGTGGGGATCGTGCGTGTTGAAGATGCACTACGCGTCGCCCAAGAGGCTGACCTCGACCTCGTCGAGGTCGCACCGGACGCGCGTCCACCGGTCTGCAAGATCATGGACTACGGCAAGTTCAAGTACGAGACCGCGCAGAAGGCGCGCGAGTCCCGCAAGAACCAGCAGCAGACCGTGATCAAGGAGCAGAAGCTCCGTCCGAAGATCGATGACCACGACTACGCGACCAAACGGGGACACGTGATGCGGTTCCTCGAGGCCGGGTCGAAGGTCAAGGTCACCATCATGTTCCGTGGTCGTGAGCAGTCGCGGCCCGAACTCGGTTTCCGGCTGCTGCAGCGGCTGGCCTCCGACGTCGCCGATCTCGGCTTCGTGGAGACCTCCGCCAAGCAGGACGGCCGGAACATGACGATGGTCCTCGCGCCTCACAAGGGTGCGAAGACCCGCGCGAAGGCGCAGACCGCCGCGCAGCAGAGCGCGCAGCGCGGTGCGGCGCCCGCTGGGGGCGACGCCACGGCCGGGACGGCGGCGCCCGCACCGGAAACCGAAGCGGCCAGCCCGCAGTAAACCGATACAGCCCGGCGGTATCGCAGGAATGCGATGCCGCCGGAACGAGACGAGATTGAGGAATCCATGCCGAAGATGAAGAGCCACAGCGGCACCTCGAAGCGATTCAAGGTGTCCGGTCGCGGCAAGCTGCTGCGCCAGCAGGCGAACCGTCGCCACCTGCTCGAGCACAAGCCGAGCCGCCGGACTCGTCGTCTGGACGGCACGGAGGTCGTCGCGCCCGCTGACGTGCGTCGCGTGAAGAAGCTGCTCGGTATCTGAGCGCACTCGCGCACCGTTCCCTCTCCCAACCTGTGGGCGCCGCCGCGCCCCTCGATCGAACAAGGACTGACCAGTGGCACGCGTCAAAAGGGCCGTCAACGCTCAGAAGAAGCGCCGTTCCGTGCTCGAGGCCTCCAAGGGCTACCGCGGGCAGCGCTCGCGGCTGTACCGCAAGGCCAAGGAACAGCAGCTGCACTCGCTCACCTACGCCTACCGCGACCGCCGGGCCCGCAAGGGTGACTTCCGCAAGCTGTGGATCGCGCGTATCAACGCCGCGGCTCGGCTGAACGACATCACCTACAACCGCTTCATCCAGGGCCTGAAGGCCGCGGGTGTCGAGGTCGACCGCAAGATCCTCGCCGAGCTCGCCGTCTCCGACGCCGAGGCGTTCGCCGGCCTGGTGGCGGTGGCCAAGGCCGCCCTGCCGGAGGATGTCAACGCTCCGGCCGCCTGAGCTGCGACCAGTTGACCAACACGTCGAAACGACCCGCGGAGCGCGGCTCCGACGACCGGACGAATCCGGAACTGTCGGAACGTAATCCGCGGGTCGTTTCCGCTGTCAAGCTGCACCGCTCCGCCGCTCGCCGCAAAACCGGCCGGTTCCTGGCCGAGGGCGCCAATTCCGTTGCCGCGGCGCTGGATACCGAGCGGGTCGAGGAGCTGTTCTATTCGCATCGCGCCGCCGAACGGGAACACGAGCTGGTGGCCACGGCCGCCGCGCTGGGCGTGCGTACCAGCCTCGTGAGTGAGCGGGCCGCCGAACATCTGGGGGAGACCGTCACGCCGCCGGGTTTGGTCGCGGTGTGCCGGCTCGTGGATGTGCCGCTGGAACAGGTGCTTTCGGGCACCGCGTCGCCGCAGGCACGCGATGCGGCGGAAAGCGGAGCGGCCCCGGCCCGGATGCTGGCGGTGCCGGTCGAGATGTCCGACCCGGGTAATGCGGGCACGTTGATTCGCGTGGCCGATGCCGTCGGCGCGAACGGTGTCGTGCTGGCCGGCGACTCGGTGGATCCGCACAACGGCAAATGTGTGCGCGCCTGCGCGGGCAGCCTCTTCCATGTGCCGATCGCGCGCGAGCGCGATATCGACACGGTCCTGACCGCGTTGCGCGACAACGACATCACCGTGCTCGCCACCACCGCGCGCGGCGAGGTCGATCTCGACGACGCCGACGAGCTGCTCCGCACCGCCGGTGAGTCCGGGGGCACCGCATGGCTTTTCGGTAACGAGGCGCACGGTCTGGACCCGGCGCTCGCCGCCCGCGCCGATCATCGCATCCGAATCCCCATCCGCGGCCGCGCGGAAAGCCTCAACCTGGCGGCGGCCGCCGCGATCTGTCTCTACGCCGACGCGCGCGTGCGTCATCGCCGATAGCACCCGGTCGGGTGGGGGCTTCTCGGGATCGCCGGCGATTTCTCCGCCCGGCTCGCGGCGGCCGGCAGTCCGCGCTCCCGCGCGGCGGCCACGGTGTCCGGTCCACCACGCATGCTGTGCCGACCGGTGCGACACGGCGACAAGTAGCGAATACGACTGTGGGCGCCGGACATTCCTGCCCGGCGCCCACTCGTGTGCCGATCAGTCCCGCGGGTGCGCCAACTCGATCACATGGTCGTCGTCGGTGCCCGCGGCCAGGGTGAGTGTGGAGGTGGTCGCCGGGTAACCGGCCGCCACCACCGTGTAGTCGCCGACCGCCAGATCGGCGAACCGGTAGCTGCCATCCGCGCCGGTGGTGGTGCTGTCGAGCACCGCACCCCCGGCATCGATGAGGGTCACCCGGGCATCGCGCAGCGGACCGTGGGCGCCGTGCACGACACCGCGCAGCTGGGCGCCGCGGGAGAGCACCACGTCGAGTTGGGTGATGCCCTGCCCGGAGACTTCCGCCGGTACCGCCACCGGCTGGAATGTGGCGGCGTTGACCGCGACGGTCACCGGTCCGGGCACGAGGTCGGTCAGCGCGTAGTCACCCTCGGGTCCCGACGCACCTGCCGCCAGGACGTCGCCGCGGCTGTCGGTGACGATCACCAGCGCATCGGCCACCGGCGTCCCGTCGTCGGCCGCCCGCACGGTACCGGCCAGACCGCTCATCCCGCTCAGTCGCACATCGTGTTCCAGCGGCCGCGCGGCTACGGTGACCGTCGTGGCCTGCGGCTGGAAGCCGTCGGCCGAGGCGATCAGCACATACGAACCGGGTTCCGGTGCGTCGAGCGCGTAGTGTCCGTCGCCGCGGGCGATGGTGCGGCCGATCTGGCGCCCGGTGGGGGAGATCAGGGTGAGCGCCGCGCGCGTCACCGGCGTGCCGTCGCCGGACCGGACGCGGCCGTGCACCGTGATCCCGGTGCTCACGAACTCCTCCGGTACCAGGCCGGACGCGTCTTCGGCCATGACCTGGGCCGGCAGCACCGGCTCCGAGGAGGACTCGGCGACCTGTGCCAGTGCGCCGGTGGTGCGCAGGGCGACCTCCTTGATGAACAGGGTCAGCAGGAACGCGACCAGTGCGATGGGCGCGGCGAACAGGAACACATCGGCGATGCCGTGGCCGTAGCCGTCCTCGACGATCGTGCGGACCGGGCCGGGCAGCGCGGCGAGGTCCGGGATCTGGCTGCCGCCACCCATGCTCTGTGCCGCGGCCGGGCCGAGATGACTCAGGCCGTCGCTGATGTAGTCCTTGACCCGCTCGGCCATCACCGCGCCCAGTGCCGACACCCCGATCGCGCCGCCCAGGCTGCGGAAGAAGGTGACCAGTGAACTCGCCGCGCCCAGTTCGTGCGGCGCCACTTGGTTCTGCGTGCACAGCACCAGGTTCTGCATCGTCATACCGATGCCCAGGCCCATCATCGCCATGTAGAGCGCGACCAGCCAGTAGTCGGTGTCGTAGCGGATGGTGCCGAGCAGGCCCAGCCCGGCGGTCACCAGGAATCCGCCGCTGACCAGCCACGCCTTCCACCGGCCGGTCCGGGTGATGATCTGGCCCGACACCGTCGAGGAGATGAACAGGCCGCCGATCATCGGGATGGTCATGATGCCCGACATCGTCGGCGATTCACCGCGTGCGAGCTGGAAGTACTGGCTGAAGAACACGGTGCCCGCGAACATCGCCACACCGATGAACAGCGAGGCCGCCGAGGCCAGGCTGATGGTGCGGTTGGCGAACAGGTGCATCGGCACGATCGGCTCGGCGGCCCGCAGCTCGACGAAGACGAACGCCACCGCCAGCACCACCGCGCCGAGCACCATCGCCAGCGTCTGCCAGGACAGCCACGCGTACTTGTCGCCGGCGAAGGTGACCCACACCAGCAGCAGGCAGACCGCGGCCGTCACCAGGAAGGCGCCGAGCCAGTCGACCTTCACCTCCCGCTTGGTGACGGGCAGGCGCAGCGTGCGCTGCAGCACGACCAGCGCGACCACGGCGAACGGGACGCCGACATAGAAGCACCAGCGCCAGCCCAGCCAGCTGGTATCGGTGATGACCCCGCCGAGCAGCGGGCCGCCGACGGTCGCGACCGCGAAGACCGCGCCCAGATAGCCGCTGTAGCGGCCGCGTTCGCGCGGCGAGATCATCGCCGCCATCACGATCTGGGCGAGGGCGGACAACCCGCCCGCGCCGATGCCCTGCACCGCGCGACAGGCGATCAGCATGCCCGGATTCTGGGACAGACCCGCGACGACCGAACCTGCCACGTAGATCAGGAGGGCGATCTGGACGAGGGCCTTCTTGCTGAAGAGATCGGCGAGTTTGCCCCACAGCGGGGTGGTGGCCGTCATCGCGAGCAGGGACGCGGTGACGACCCAGGTGTAGGCGGACTGTCCGCCGCCGAGGGTGCCGATGATCTTCGGCAGCGCGTTGGTGACGATCGTCGAGGAGATGATCGCGACGAACATGCCCAGCAGCAGGCCGGAGAGGGCCTCCATGATCTGCCGGTGCGTCATCGGCGCCGCGTCGCCCGAATCCGGGGATCTGCGCGCGACGTCGTTCGCGGAGGTGGTTGCCATCGTTCTCTTTCGGAAGCGGTCGATGCGGCGGCCGGGTCGGCTGCGCCGCATCAAGACGTGTTCGGGGACTTATCAAACAAGTTGATTAACGAAAGTAACTATAATCCGGTGAGAACGCCGCGCAAAGGCCGAACGGCCGGTGTGTTCGATCACATCCGGTCGGAACGGGTGAAACGGACGGTCAGTCGTCCCGAAGGCAGGCGTTGATCTCCTCGGCCCATCGGGGTGTCCGCACCGCGTCGGGGCCGATCACCTGCATGGCCGTCATGACGGTGATGAGCATGCCCGTGGCCATGAATTGCCGGGCATCGTCGGTGTCGGCGCCGGTCAGTTCGCGCACCAGGTCGTAGATGCGGCCGAACCGCTCGCGCACGTGGTCGCCGATCGCGGGATCGGCACTGGCGGAGAAGCCGTGCAGCATGATCAGCGGCAGTTCCCGCTCGGCGAGGAACACCTCGTAACCCTTGCCGAGCGCCTGCAAGGCTTCCTGCGGCGTCGCATTCGCCGGGGCATCGGCGCGGGCAGCGCGGAAGACCTCTTCGATCCGTCCGCAGGCCCGGTTGACCGCGGCGACGAACAGGCGCTCCTTGGTTCCGAACAGCCGGATCACGTACGGCTGCGATACTCCGGCGAGCCGGGCGATCTCATCGGTTTTCGTTGCGGCGTAGCCACTTTCGGCGAAGGCGTGGACGGCGGCCGCGAGTACCTGCTCGCTGCGCTCGGCCGCGGTCAGGCGGGTGCGGGTCGAGTCCGCCATGGTCCTCCTCGCAATCGTCGGGAACGGTCACCGTAGCGCGGCGGCGGGCGGATCGAGGCCGGCGCCGGCGCCTGTTGACATGTTATCAGCGGATGCATACTGTGACTCACATCAAGTTATCAGTCGATAACAACAAAGGATTCGCAATGACCACCATCACCCTCGACACGCCACCTCGCGCCGGGAGTTCCGCACCCGGTCGGCGCCCGCTCGCGGCGATCCTCGCCGCCGTCGGCATCCCGATGTTCATGGTCACCCTGGACAACCTGGTCGTGACCAACGCCTTACCGGTGATCCGGACCGAACTCGGCGCATCCCTCGCCGACCTGCAATGGTTCGTCAACGCCTACACTCTGTCCTTCGCATCGCTGCTGCTCACCGCCGCCGCGCTCGGCGACCGGTTCGGGCGGCGCCGGGTCTATCTCGCGGGCATCGCCCTGTTCACGCTGGCCTCGGCCGCCTGCGCGCTGGCGACCGAACCGTGGATGCTCATCGCCGCCCGGGCCATCCAGGGCTTCGGCGGCGCCGCGGTGATGCCGTTGTCGTTGACCCTGCTGGCGAATGCGGTGCCGGTCGCCAAGCGCAGTGCCGCGATCGGAATCTGGGGCGGCATTTCCGGCCTCGGCATCGCGGTCGGACCCGTGGTCGGCGGCCTGGTCGTCGACGGACTGAGCTGGCAGTGGATCTTCTGGCTCAACGTGCCCATCGGAGTGCTGGCACTGCCGTTCGTGGCACGCACGCTGAGCGAATCCTTCGGTGGCGGAAAGCGTTTGGATCCGCTCGGACTGGTGCTGTCCGCCGGTGGTGTGCTGTCGCTCGTCTGGGGCGTGGTGCACGGCGCCGACGACGGCTGGACTTCCGGACCGGTGCCGGCCACCCTGATCGGTGGGGCCGTGGCCCTGGTGGCGTTCATCGGCTGGGAGCTGCGCACAGCGGCGCCGATGCTGCCGATGCGGTTGTTCCGCTCGCGGGCGTTCGGGGTGATGAACGTCTCGGCGTTCGCGTTCGCGGTGGGCGTCTTCGGCTCGATCTTCCTGCTGGCGCAGTTCTTCCAGGTCGTGCAGGGCTACTCGCCGCTGGCAGCCGGGGTGCGGACCCTGCCGTGGACGATGGCGCCGATGGTGGTCGCACCGCTGGCGGGGCTGGTGGTCGATCGGGTCGGGGCGCGCACGCTCATCGTCGCGGGTCAGGTCTTGCAGGCGGCGGCGCTGGCCTGGATCGCAGCGTTGCTCTCGGCGGACACGTCCTACAGCGCGGTCATCGGACCGTTCGTCCTCGCTGGTGTCGGGATGGGCCTGACCTTCGCTCCCGGCTCGACCGTCGTGATGGCCAGCGTCGCACCCGGCGACCAGGGCGTGGCCTCGGGCACCAACAACACGATCCGCGAGGTCGGCGTGGCGATGGGGGTGGCGGTGCTGGCATCGATCTTCGCCTCCTACGGCTCCTATCTCAGCCCGGCAGATTTCGTCGCCGGGATGGTGCCGGCGATCCGGGTGGGAGCGGTGATCGTGGCGCTCGGTGCGTGCGCCACCCTGCTGCTGCCGCGCCGGATCACGCGGTCGAGTAGAGCCGTCGGCTCGACGCTGGTGACGGCCACCGTCGCAGCGGCCAGGAGGCGCACTGCCCGGATGTCCGGGCGGTGCGCCGGCTGCGTCGATCACCTCGACGTCCCGGGCGCCACGCCGTCCTCGTCGCGGCTGCCGAGACGGTGATGCCGGTGTTCGAGGCGTGGCCCCGCCTTTCGATTGCCGGAAATCTCCGTGCGGGCGGGCTGCTGTCATCACCTACTATCCGACCGGCGACAATATAGTTTCGATGCCGACTGGATAGCATCAATACTCAGATGACGCGTCGCGACATTGTCCGGAGCGACCGCCCAGGACCCGTACCAGCCCAGGGGAGAGACGAACCATCGTGGCCGACGAGAAGGATGCAGCCGAGCAGTCAGCGACGCCGGCGGAGGCGCTCAGCGAAGAGGCTCTCTCCGCTGCTGCCGCCGCCGCGGAGAAGGCGTTCGCCGCGGCGGCCGACCTGGATGCGCTCGCCGCCGCCAAGACCGAGCACATGGGCGGCAAATCGCCGATCGCGCTGGCCCAGCGGGCGATGGGCAGCCTGCCCAAACAGGACAAGGCCGATGCCGGTAAGCGGGTGAACGTGGCCCGCGGCCGTGTCGCGGAGGCATTCGAGGCCCGCCGCGCCCAGCTGCTCGCCGAACGCGACGCCGCGGTCCTGGTCGCCGAAACCATCGATGTCACGCTGCCGGCGCGCCGCGGCCCGATCGGCGCGCGGCACCCCATCACGGTGATCTCCGAGCAGATCGAGGACGTGTTCGTCGGGATGGGCTGGGAGGTCGCGGAGGGCCCCGAGGTCGAGACCGAACACTTCAACTTCGACGCGCTGAACTTCCTGCCCGACCACCCGGCCCGCACGATGCAGGACACGTTCCACGTCGCGCCGTACGTGCCGGCGTCCGAGGCGGGAGCCTCGGGGGCACGCTCCGTCGCCGATCCGGACGCGGAAGGCTCCCGCCAGGTCCTGCGCACCCATACCTCGCCGGTGCAGGTGCGTTCGATGCTGTCGCGCGAGCTGCCGATCTACGTGGTGTGCCCGGGCCGCACCTTCCGCACCGACGAACTGGACGCCACCCATACCCCGGTCTTCTCCCAGGTCGAGGGCCTGGCGGTGGACAAGGGGCTGACCATGGCGCATCTGCGCGGCACGCTGGACGCCTTCGCGCGGGCGCTGTTCGGTCCGGAGACGCGAACTCGGATGCGGCCCAACTACTTCCCGTTCACCGAGCCCTCCGCCGAGGTCGACGTGTGGTTCCCGGACAAGAAGGGCGGCGCCGGCTGGGTCGAGTGGGGCGGCTGCGGCATGGTCAACCCGAAGGTGCTCGTCGCCAGCGGAATCGATCCCGAGGTCTACAGCGGATTCGCCTTCGGTATGGGACTCGAGCGCACCCTGCAGTTCCGCAACGGCATTCCGGATATGCGCGACATCGTCGAGGGCGATGTCCGCTTCACGCTGCCGTTCGGCATCCGCGCCTGAGTCCGGCCGACACCCCCCAACCCGAGAACCTTCTTACGAGGAAGCGAAACGTCAAGTGCGAGTAGCGCAGTCCTGGCTGACCGAAACCCTGCGGCGGACCACTCCCGACTGGTCGCTGACGCCCGAGGAACTCGACGCCGGTTTCGTCCGCGTGGGCCTCGAGGTCGAGGAACTCGACACGCTGCAGCCGGTGACCGGCGATATCGAGCATCCGCTGGTGGTCGGCCGGGTCGCCGAGATCACCGAGCTGACCGAGTTCAAGAAGCCGATCCGCTTCTGCAAGGTCGATGTCGGCAAGCCGGAACTGCAGGAGATCATCTGCGGCGCACGCAATTTCGCGGTCGGTGACCTCGTCGTGGTAGTGCTGCCGGGCGGGGTACTGCCCGGCGGATTCCGGATCACCTCGCGTAAGACCTACGGGCACGTGTCCAACGGCATGATCTGCTCGGTCGCCGAACTCGGGATCGGTAAGGACCACTCGGGCATTCTGGTGCTGGAGCCGGGCACCGCCGAACCGGGCGCTGATGCCAACGAACTGCTGGGCCTCGACGATACGGTGGTCGAACTCAACATCACCCCGGACCGCGGTTACTGCTTCTCGGTGCGCGGCCTGGCCCGCGAACTGGCCTGCGGTTTCGACCTCGACTACGCCGATCCGGCGGTCCGCACCCTGCCCGACGACGAGGCCGATGCCTATGCCGTCACGGTGGAACCGGAATCCGGTTGCACCCGCTTCGCCGTTCGGAAGGTGACCGGCGTCGACCCGAACGCGGTGAGCCCCTGGTGGTTACAGCGCCGCCTGCTGCTGGCGGGCGTGCGCCCGATCTCACCGGCGGTCGACGTGACCAACTACGTCATGCTCGAACTCGGACAGCCCCTGCACGCCTTCGACGCCGCGAAAGTGACCGGCCCGCTGGTGGTTCGGCGCGCCCACACCGGGGAGACGCTGCGCACCCTCGACGATGTCGAGCGGGTGCTGAACGCCGAGGACGTCGTCATCACCGACGATTCGGGCGTGATCTCGCTGGCCGGCGTCATGGGCGGTGCGAGCACCGAAGTCGGTGCGGCCACCACCGACGTACTGCTGGAGGCGGCCACCTGGAATCCGCTCGCGGTCTATCGCACCGCGCGCCGGCACAAGCTGGTCTCGGAGGCCGGCAAGCGCTACGAGCGCGTGGTGGACCCGGAGATCAATGTCGCCGCGCTGGATCGGGCTGCCACCCTGCTGGCCGAAATCGCCGGTGGCACAGTCGAAGCCGCGTTGACCGACGTCCGGTTGCCGGTGCCCGCCGTGGAACCGATCCGGATGGACATCGATCTGGCCGATCGGACCGCCGGTGTGGTCTACCCGACCGGCACCTCGGCGCGGCGGCTCGCGCAGATCGGCTGTGCGGTCGAGGTGAGCGTGAGCGAGACCGGGCACGGTCAGCTGGTCGTGACCCCGCCGAGCTGGCGCCCGGACCTGGCGCAGCCCGCCGATCTAGTGGAGGAGGTGCTGCGGCTGGAGGGACTCGAGCAGATTCCCTCGGTACTGCCGACCGCCCCCGCCGGCCGCGGCTTGACCCCGGTGCAGCGTCGTCGCCGAGCCGTCAGCCGCGCGCTCGCCTTCGCCGGCTGCGTCGAGGTGCCCGCGCCGATCTTCATGACCGCCGGTGTCTTCGACACCTGGGGCCTCGACGAGGACGATCCGCGGCGCAACACCCTGCGCGTGCTCAACCCCCTCGATGTGGAGAAGGCGGAGCTGGCGACGACGCTGTTGCCCGCGTTGCTGGAGGTCGCCGCCCGCAACATCTCCCGCGGCGAACGCGATCTGTCGATCTACGGCATCGCGCAGGTCGTGCTGCCCGGTCCGAATACGCACGGCGTCGCCGCGCTCCCGGTCGACCGGCGGCCCAGCGACGAGCAGATCCGGGAACTGATCGACTCGCTCCCCGACCAGCCCGTGCACGTGGCCGCAGTTCTCACCGGCCGCCGGGAGCCGCGCGGACCGTGGGGTCCGGGCCGGGCCGCCGAGGCCGCCGACGCCTTCGCCCTGGCCGATGCCGTCGCCGATGCCGCGGGTGTCACGATCGAGCGCCGGGCCGCGGCCTATCTGCCGTTCCACCCCGGCCGCTGCGCGGAACTGCTGGTCGACGGCACCGTGGTCGGACACGCCGGAGAGTTGCACCCGGCGGTCCTCGAACGCAGCGGGTTGCCGCCGCGAACCTGCGCGTTGGAATTGGATCTGGACGCCCTGCCGCTGCGCGAATCCCGGCCGGCCCCCGTGGTTTCCGCCTTCCCGGCGGTACTGCAGGACGTGTCGGTGAGCGTCGAGAAGTCGGTGGGTGCGGCGCAGGTGGAGTCCGCACTCCGCACCGGCGCGGGTGAGCTGCTCGAGGACATCGCGCTGTTCGATGTGTACGAGGGCGCCCAGGCGGGCGAGGGCCGCAAATCGCTCACCTACGCCCTGCGGTTCCGCGCCACCGACCGCACCTTGACCGAGGACGAGGCCAGCGCGGCGCGGGATGCCGCGGTCGCCGCGGCGGCCGATGCGGTGGGAGCCGTGCTGCGCGGCTGACGACCGGGCTACGCGTAGATCTCGCCCGGCCACATCTCGCCGGTGATCATGCCCCGGGTCCGCATCTCCTCGAGCCGGGCCTGGGCCGCGGCGATCTCGGCGCCGCGAATGCCGTGGAGATCGCCGACCACCGCCGCCAATCGCTGCGGCGTCGCCTGTTCGACGGCGCGCATCGTGTTCTCGCTCAACGGTTGGTACTGGAACTCCTTGACGAACGGCGACACCAGCTGCAGACCTTTCACGGGACGCGGGAAGGTCATGCGGTTGTCGTAGCCGGTGAGGTCGCCGGCGGGTGTGGCGCCGTGGTTCACATCCCGGTCGACCGCGCCGACGGTGTAATCGAGCACCGCCATCTGTTCGCGCTGTTCCGGGTGATACCGCTCGAGCGGCTGTGGTGGGCTGAGCCCGGGCACGAATTCCTGGCCGGACCCCGGGCCCAGCGGTCCGGAGATCCGGCCGGTCGGCGGGATCCGTCCGAATTCGAACAGCCGGTCCGCGCGGTAGGTGCCGATATCGCGTGAGGTCCGGGACCGAGGGTCGCTGGGAAAGCCCTTGAAACTGTAGGTCGAATCGCGCGACTCCGGTTTGTAGATGTACTTCTTTCCGTCGTCGCCGTCGACCAGGAAGGTGTTCCCGCGCCGGTCCCCGTGCGGCGTCATATTCCGGTACTGCTGGCCGAGCAGCCGATTCTCCGGCACCGTCAGCTCGCTCTTGAACCGGATGAGATCCTCGCCCGCGGCGATGTCCGCCTTGTCGAACACGCCGCCGGACAACTGATCAGGCGGGCATTCTCGGCGAGGAAGTTCGCCGCGGCACGCCCCTCCAAACCGAGATCGTCGACGGCCCGTTTGGCAATCCGCTCCAGGGCCTGTGCGATCGCGCGATTCACAGGAGCGATCGTAGAATGCCGGACGGGGCCATGACGCTGTGCCGGCGTGGTCGTCGGCGGTAGGAAGGTGATATGCGACATCCGGCCGAGGGCGTACTCAATGCGCTGACCTTTCATCCCGAGCGGCGGATCACCATGACGCCGGCGCAGTTCGGTCTCGAGTACGAGGATCTCTGGCTCACCGCCGCCGACGGCGCCCGGATCAATGCCTGGTTCGTGCGGGCGGAGCAGCCGGTTGCACATGTCCTCTACGCGCACGGCAACGGCGGCAATATCGGTGACCGCTCGCCGATCCTGGCCCTGCTGGCCGCCGCCGGGCTCGACGTGCTGACCTTCGACTACCGCGGGTACGGCCGCAGTCCCGGCCGGCCGAGCGAACGCGGTCTGTACCTGGACGCCCGTGCCGCCCGCGCGGCGTTGTCGGAGCAGCCCGGGGTGGATCCGAAACGGGTTGTCTACCTTGGTAAATCGCTCGGCGGCGCGGTGGTGACCGAGTTGGCCACCGAGTATCCGCCCGCCGCGATGATTCTCATGTCGACGTTCACCGGTCTGCGCGACGCGGCCCGCGCGGTCTATCCGTTCATCCCGAAACCCTTGGTGCCGAACGCGTTTCCGACGCTGCGACGGATCCGGGACGTGCACGTGCCGACCTTCGTCATGCACGGTGACGCCGACGAACTGCTCCCGGTGGCGATGGGCCGGGCGCTGTATGCGGCGGCGCCCGGACCGAAGCGGCTGCTGATCTATCCGAAGGCCGGCCACAACACGCTGGTCTCCATTCCCGGCTGGTCCGGCACCGTATCGGCGTGGGTTCGCGATGTTCTCGCCGGGGTCGCGCCGGTGTCCGGCGACTGAAAGCGGCCCGAGCGCCGCGGCGATGCGTAGCCTGGGAGCATGTCCGAAACCGGTGATATGGCGGCCCTGCTCGCTGCGCTGCAGGATGCGGATCTGCTCGAGGTCGTGGCGACCGCGACCACGGGCCGGCCCGGGCTGGAGAAGTTGCATCTGACCGCGGTCGAACTGGCGTCGCGCGACACTCGTACCGCACCCGTGCCGGATGTGAGTTCCGACACTCCGGGTGCGGCTGCCGCCGTCCCGCCGCCGATCTCCGGCGGATTCGGGCAGGTCGCGGTGGGGTCAGGGGTGCCGCTGCCGCCGGAGGGGTTCGGCGTGCCCGGTGGATACTCCGAATCCGGAGTCCCTACTTTCGAGTCAGTTCGCGATAAGGTCGAGCAGCGCTACGGCACCGCGCAGGGGATGAGCGAACTCGATCGGCAGACACCGGCGGGCCGCAGCGCCGACGAACAATGGCAGGCGCGGGAGAAGGCCGCGCGGGACCGCCTGGACGAGATCCGGAAGTCGATACACGGCGACGACGTGTGATTCCGCCTGGTCCGGGGCCCGGACAGGTGAAGGGGAACCGATGACCGCAGCACAGGACATCGCCGCGAAACTGCTCGACGCGCAGGTGGACTATCTGCTCGCGGAGGTGACGGGAGATCGGTTCGCCGAGGTCGTCGCCCGCGATGTCGACGATGTGCTGGCGGTCGCCGACACCATCGTCTTCCGCGATGTGGTCTCGGTCGACGACGCTCGGCAGACGGTGCACACCGTTGTGAACCGCATCGGCGGCAGCCCCGTACTGCAGGATTCGGTGGCGGTTTTCGCCGACGCCATCTACGACAACATCGCCGAGAACAACGACTACACCCTCGGCGACGTGGTGGACCGCGAGCCGGTGGAAGCGTTGCTGGAGAAGATCTTCGGCATGCACCAGGCCCAGGAACGCATCCTGGAGCGATTGACCGAGAGCCCGCTCGTCGCGACCGCGGCCTCGAAATTCGTCGACAAGCTGATCGACGATTTCATGGAGTCGAACCGGCAGATGGCGAGCAAGGTGCCGGGTGTCGGATCGCTGGTGTCGTTCGGCACCAACGCGGCCAAGTCCGCCCGCAGGGCCGCCGAGAAGGCCAGCAGCGGGACCTTCATCGGCGATATGGCCGGCAAGGGTGCGATGTTCGCGCTCAAACGCACCAACAACGCGATCCGGGAAATGCTGCGCGACGCGCCCGTGCACGGCGCGGCGATGGAGTTCTGGGACCTGCACGCCGGCGAGCCGGTCAGCGGCCTGCGCGACTACCTGACCCAGGCCGATCTGCGCGAGCTCGCCCTGCTGGTGCATCGCATCGTCGTCACCACCCGCGACAAGGAGTACGTGGGTGTGTTGCTCGACGAGTGCGTGGACGTGTTCTTCGCCAAGTACGGTGACCACACCCTCGGTGCGCTGCTGCCCGAACTCGGTCTGTCCGCCGACGACATCCGGACCGAGATTCTGCGCTACGGCCCGGCGGTGGTCGAGGCGGCGAAGCGAAACGGCGTGCTCGCCAAGCTGATTCGCGAACGCCTGGAACCGTTCTACACCTCCGAGCCGGTGCTGGCCATCCTGGCCGACGCCGCGTCGTAGCCGCCGGATCGAAGGAGCCCCGCGAGCCGCGCGAGCTGGCCGGTGAATTCGGTGGGGTCGAGCGCGGCGATCCGCAGGAGAATGTGCTCGGCACCGGCGCGGGCGTAGCGATCGAGTTGTGCCGCAAGGTATTCGGGTGTGCCGGTCAGCAGCACCTGGATCGCTTCGACCGTCTCGACCGGCATCGCGTAGGTTGCCCGCGTGTAGCGTTCGAGCGCCGAAAGGCCCACTTCGGGGTCGTCGGATACGTAGACGGTCGCGAAAAGCGCAGGCGTCACCGATGATTCGCCGCGCCCGGCCGCGACGGCAGCGGCGCGAACGGTGGCGAGCCCTTCGCTGTAGGTGTTCACTTCCGGCGGGTAGGGGAGCCAGCCGTCGTAGTGGCGCCCGGTGCGGGCCAGCGCGGCGGGGGTGATCCCGGTGGCCCAGATCGGCGGTCCGCCCGGTCGGTCCGGCTGCGGCACCTCCGGCAGCCAGTCGTAGTGCAGCACCCTGCCGTGGAAGGGGGCGGTATCGCCGGACCACAGCCGCCGCCACAGTGCGACCGTCTCGTCGAGATGGGTGAAGCGGGTCCGGTAGTCGACGCCGACCAGGTCGAATTCGGCCCGGCTGAGCTCCGGGAACCCGGCGCCGACGCCGAGGATCAGCCGACCGGAGGCGAGCTGATCCAGCGAGGCCAGGGTGGCCGCGGCGTGCACCGGATGCCGGTAGGCCGGCATCAGCGCGGCGGTGCCGAGCGTGATCCGCTCGGTCATGGCCGCGGCGGCGGCCAGGATCGTCAACGGTTCGATGCGGGCCCGGCTCAGCGAGTCGCCCAGCCATACCGAATCGAAGCCCATACCCTCGGCGGTTGCCGCCAGGTCTGCCAGCCCTCGGGCCGCGCCGCCACGCTCCAACTGCGCCACTCCGCCGGGGAGGAGGAGGCCGTATCGAATGTCGTTCACGCCCAGCAGTCTTCGCGTGGCGGCCGGGTAGGGACAATTCCCTGGCGGGTATCGCCGGGTGTCGGCATCGCGCGCTCGACGTCCGGCGGACGTACCGGTACGACGGTTCGAACACGGCGAATTCGCAGCTTCCTATTCAGTTCGCGTTTCCTAACTGGTTTGAAATGGCGGTAAATGGGGTAAAGTCGGTCGTTTTGTGAGAACCAACCGCACGGTATTTCGATATCTTCCCAGTCCTGGCCGCAACGGTTTACGGCAGTACGTTGTTTGAAGTTTCAAAGTTGTCCACCGGAAGGTCCGGTCATGAGTACAGACCACCGGCCCGTCGAATTGTCGGCTCTGGCCGCAGCGTTGCACACCGAGCAGGACGGCTATCGAAAGTCGTTACGCAGCCGCCAGTTGCAGATGATCGCGATCGGCGGGGTGATCGGCACCGGACTCTTCCTCGGTGCCGGCGGACGTCTCGCCGGCGCAGGTCCGGGGCTGTTTCTGGTCTACGCGGTCTGCGGCGTGTTCGTCTACTTCGTACTGCGGGCACTCGGGGAGTTGGTGCTGTATCGGCCCTCGTCCGGCTCCTTCGTTTCCTACGCGCGCGAATTCTATGGCGAGAAGCTGGCATTCGCCGTCGGTTGGATGTATTTCTTTCACTGGTGTATGACCGGCATTGTCGACATCACCGCGATCGCGACGTATGTCCGATATTGGAATGCCTTCACGGGGGTGCCACACTGGGTCATCGCACTGGTCGCGCTGGTTGCGGTCGTGGGCACGAATTTGATCTCGGTGCGCTGGTTCGGCGAACTCGAATTCTGGGTGGCGCTGGTGAAAGTCGTCGCCCTCGTCGGGTTCCTGGTCGTGGGCTCGGTCTTTCTGGCCGGCCGATTCGTCATCCGGGGAGAGCCCACCGGGCCGAGCGTGCTCGCTCATCACGGCGGCTTGTTCCCGACCGGCGTGCTGCCGCTCGTCACGGTGACCACCGGTGTCGTATTCGCTTACGCGGCAGTGGAATTGGTCGGTATCGCGGCCGGGGAGACGGAAAACCCGCACGAGGTGATGCCGCGCGCCATCAATTCGGTCATCGCCCGCATCGGGGTGTTCTATGTCGGTTCGCTCGTCCTGCTCGGACTGTTGTTGCCCTACACGGCCTTTCGTGAGGGCGAGAGCCCGTTCGTCACCTTCTTCGCCCGTATCGGTGTCCCAGCCGCCGGATCGATGATGAATCTGATCGTGCTCACCGCCGCGTTCTCCAGCCTCAACGCCGGCCTGTATTCGACCGGCCGCATTCTGCGTTCGATGTCGGCGAACGGCAGCGCCCCCGCGGTGGCCGCCCGGATGTCGCGCACCGGCGTGCCCTACGTCGGAATTCTGGCCACCGGCGCGATCGCGCTGATCGGCGTCGGGCTCGAAGCGATCGTGCCGGACCAGGCCTTCGAGATCGTGCTGAACGTCTCCGCCCTCGGCACGATCATGTCCTGGATGGTGGTCCTGCTCTGCCAGCTGCGGTTGTGGCGACGCTGGTGGGACGGTATTTCCCACCGGCCCGCCTACCGCATGATCGGCGCACCCTACACCGGCATCGCCACCCTCGTATTCCTCGCCGGCGTAATCGTGCTGATGGCATGCAGCGGCGACGCGATTCAACGCTGGGCGGTCGTGGCCACGGTCGGGGTGATGGGACCGGTGCTGGTCGGGGGATGGTTCCTGACGCGCCGAAAGGTCTTGCGCATCGCGGCCATCCGACACGACCACACCGGGCAGTTCCCGGTGGTCGCCGAGCGACCGTGGCCCGGGCGGCCCGCGGAGCCGGAAGTGATCGTGATGGACCGACAGCAATTCGGCGCGCGCAGTGAGGGACATCGCTGACGCGGCGGGATGCGGCTCGCCCGTGCCGCCCCGGAGAGGCACAGTCGACCGGCGGATGGCGTCCGCGCTGTCGTGCGTGCGGAAAGGCCGCCGGGTAGGGTCTCGGAAATGCCGATCCTGTTCGACACCAGCGGGTTACAGCAGACCGGTCCGGATATCTGGGACTCGCCGCGGACGGGTGATCGGGTGATCCGCCAATACACCCCCGGAGTCCCGACGATCCCCGCTCCGCTGGAAGATCTGCCGGCTCTGCGGCGCGAGCTCGCCGAAGCCAGTGCCGAGCGGGGCTGTCTGATCGAAGCGCACGTCGTTTCCTTCGCGGACCTGCCGGCGCTGGTGCGTTTCGAGAAGGTACCGCATTGGAACCGGCCGCACGGCCTGATCTACACCGCCTCGATCATCGTGCCGAGAGCGACCGGCGCTGCATCGTTGCTCGTGCTGTGCGCCGAGAACGGCCCCACCGGATACCGCGACGTCACGGTCGCGGCCAGAACGGGAATCGACGCCGCCCATCCGCCGCACCCGTACGCACCCGATCGTGCGAGTGCCCTGCCCTACAGCGCGGCCGATGACGCTCGGTGGGACCCCGAGTTCCCCGATCACGCGCTGACCCGTGCCCGTCGATGGTTCGCCGAGCTCGCCCGCACTGCGCGCCTCGATCCGCACTTCGCGGCGCTGCCACCGTTCACCGGCCCGATTCCGGATTTCCCGGGTATGACCCCGCTGAGCGATCCGCCACCGTCCTGGCTTCGGTAGGCCCGAACGGCGGGACGTCGGTCCTGGCGCGGCGTGACAGCCTGTGCCGCAAAGGGTTTCGGGCGGCCGTCCGCGCAGCGGTTGCGCCGACGGTCGGGCGCGGTCGAGACCGCGCGGGTGCGAACCGTCCGTCTCGGCCGCGGAAGCAGCGCTGCGGCGGCCGAGGTTCGGCTCCACGTCCGAGACCGTTTCCGCGCCGGTACGCCCGGTAGTATCCGGAGCGATCGCGAATCTGTTTCATCCGGTAAGCGAGCTTCGGCTCGGGGCGACGGTGGCGTGCCGCCGCCGATCACAGCGGTGGAGGAGAGCGGATGGCGAAAACGAATGTGGCCGATCAATTCGTGCACGTTCTCGTGCAGGCCGGAGTACGGCGGATCTACGGTGTGGTGGGCGACAGCCTCAACCCGATCGTCGACGCGGTGCGCCGCACCCCGGACATCGAATGGGTGCATGTGCGCAACGAGGAAGCCGCCGCCTTCGCCGCGGCGGCCGAGGCGCAACTCACCGGCCGCCTGGCCGTCTGCGCCGGCAGTTGCGGCCCAGGGAACACGCACCTCATCCAGGGCCTCTACGACGCCCATCGCACCGGTGCGCCGGTCCTGGCGCTGGCCTCCCACATCCCGTCCGATCAGATCGGCACCCAGTTCTTTCAGGAGACGCACCCGGAACGACTCTTCGTCGAATGCAGCGGCTACTGCGAAATGATCAGCCGGCCCGAGCAGATGCCACGCATGCTCCGGATCGCGATCCAGCACGCCCTGGCGCGCAACGAGGTGGCGGTGGTGGTGCTGCCGGGCGATGTCGCGCAGTTGGACGCCGCGCACCCGACCGGCGAAACGAGCCTCGTCGCCGAACTCGGCCGCGTCGTACCCCCGCCCGATCAGGTGCGGGCGCTCGCCGACGCCCTGAATGCGGCGCGAACCGTCACCCTGTTCTGCGGCGCCGGTGCGCGGGACGCGCACGCGGAGGTGATGCGGCTCGCGGAGCTGGTGCACGCACCCATCGGGCACAGCCTGCGCGGTAAGGAATGGATCCAGTTCGACAACCCCTACGACGTGGGAATGAGCGGCCTGCTCGGCTACGGCGCCTGCTACCAGGCCATGCACGACGCCGATCTCGTCGTCCTGGTCGGCACCGACTTTCCCTACGACGAATTCCTGCCCGGAGCCCGCACCGTGCAGATCGACCACGATGCCGCCCGGCTCGGCCGTCGCACACCGCTGCAACTGGCCGTGCACGGCGACGTCCGGGAAACTCTGCGCGCGGTTCTGCCCCTGGTGGAACAGAAACCGGACCGTGAATTCCTGGACCGCATGCTCGCCGAGCACTGCCGGCTGCTCGAGCAGGTGGTCGCGGCCTACACTCGAAATGTCGCCGACCACAAGCCGATTCACCCCGAATACGCCGCCGACATCCTCGACGAACTCGCAGCCGACGATGCGATCTTCACCGTCGACACCGGCATGTGCAATGTGTGGGCGGCCCGCTATCTGACCCCGAACGGCCGCCGCCGGGTGATCGGGTCGTTCCTGCACGGCACGATGGCCAACGCGCTGCCGCATGCGATCGGGGCGCAATTCGCCTATCCGGGCCGGCAGGTGATCTCGATGTCCGGCGACGGCGGGCTGGGCATGCTGATGGGCGAACTGCTCACCGTCGCGCTGCACCGGCTGCCGGTCAAGATCGTGGTCTTCGACAATGCGTCGTTGGGGATGGTACGACTGGAAATGCTGGTGGACGGGCTGCCGAATTTCGAAACCGACCATGCGCCGGTCGATTTCGCCGCCGTCGCCCGAGCCGCCGGTATCCACGGCGTCCGGGTCACCGAGCCGTCCGATATTCGCGCGGCCCTGGCCGAGGCGCTGGCGCATCCGGGCCCCGCGCTCGTCGACCTGGTGACGGATCCGAACGCGTTGTCCCTGCCGCCGCACATCACCGCCGCGCAGGTTCGCGGCTTCGCGCTGGCCGCCAGCAAGATCGTGCTGACCGGTGGGGTGGGCCGCATGATCGATATGGCCCGATCCAATCTGCGCAACGTGCCGCGCTGACGTCGTCCGCGGGGCACGCGCCCGGCGGCGCTCAGGCGTACCGCTCGCGGAGTTTGCCCTTGACCAGCTTGCCCGTCGGGGTGCGGGGCAGTTCGTCGGCGAAGTCGACGCTGCGCGGCACCTTGTAGTGGGCGATGCGCGCACGCAGGAAGTCGCGGAGCCGTTGTGCCAGTTCGGGTCCGGGTTCGGCGCCCGGTGCGGGCTGGACGATCGCTTTCACCGATTCGCCCATCTCTTCGTCGGGCACGCCGATCACCGCCACATCGAGAACGTCGGGGTGCAGCGCCAGCGCATCCTCGATCTCCTGCGGATAGATGTTCACCCCGCCGGAGATGATCATGAATGCCTTGCGATCGGTCAGGAACAGATAGCCGTCGGTGTCGAGGTAGCCGATATCGCCGGTCGTGGTCCAGGTCGGATGGTCCGGATGGATCGCCTTCGCCGTCTTCTCCGGATCGTTGTGATAGTCGAACGGGACTTCCTCGCGCTCGAAATAGACGGTGCCGATCTCGCCCGCGGGCAGCTCGCGCCCGTCGTCGGCGCAGATGCGAATGGTGCCCAGCCCCGCCCGGCCGACCGAGCCGGGTTTGCGCAACCACTGCTCGCTGTCGATGAAGGTGGCGCCGTTTCCCTCGGTCGAGGCGTAGTACTCGTGCAGCACCGGGCCCCACCAGTCGATCATCGCCCGCTTCACCTCCACCGGGCACGGCGCGGCGGCGTGGACGGCGACGCGCATACTCGAGACGTCGTAACGGGCCCGCACGCTCTCGTCGAGTTTCAGCATCCGCACGAACATCGTCGGCACCCATTGACTGTGGGTGACGCGATAGCGCTCGATCGCGGCCAGCGCCCGTTCGGCGTCGAACCGTTCCATCACGACCACGGTTCCGCCGAGGGCGTGCACCACACCGCCGAACCGCAACGGCGCGGCGTGGTAGAGCGGCGCCGGCGAGAGGTACACGGTGTCGGTATCGAAACCGTAGAGCGGGCCGAAGACGGCGGTGTAGGTGTCCCCCGGTGGATCGCCGACCTGCCGGTCCGGCAGTGGATGTTCGATGCCCTTCGGGCGTCCCGTGGTGCCCGACGAGTACAACATGTCGGCACCCCGCGGCTGATCGGGCAGCGGTGCGGAAGACGATGCGGCCAAAGCCTTTTCATACGAGTCGTACCCTGCGACCTCACCACCGAACGCCAGCCCGATCTCGACGCCCGGGGTCTGCGTCGTCACCTGGGTGGCGACCTGCGCCAGTTCCGCCGACACGATCAGCGCGCGGGCCCCGCAATCGTTGACGATGTAGCTGATCTCGTCGGCCGACAGATGCCGGTTGACGGCCGTGATGTAAAGCCCGGATCGCAGCGCGGCCCAGTACACCTCGTACACCTCGAGCACGTTGCCGGACAGCAGTGCGATGTGATCGCCACGCCGCAATCCCGCCTCGCGCAGATGGCGAGCCAGGCGCACGGAGTTGTCCTCCAGCTCGCGATAGGTCAGCGCCGTCCCGCTCTCGGCCAGGACAACCGCCGGTTTATCAGGGAAACGATCGACATGTGCACCGGGATACACAGCACTCCTCCACACCGCGGCCGACGGCCGCACCGCGCCCGCCGGTCGATCCGGGGCCTGCCGCGCCGCTGCGATCCGGCCCCGCCGGAACACCGTTCCGGCGAGCGCGACGATAGCGGAAAGTGAACGACAATTCTGCAGTAATCGGCAAATTGCCATGAGGTGTGCCGGTGCGTGATCGCCTCCCGGCCACGGGCGGCGAGCGATCCGGTTGCGTTGCGCAGGGCAGTGCTGGCGGGCCCTGATCCGGCTCGGCGCCGATGAGAAGCGGGTGGGCGATGAATGGCAGTTCGCCCACCGCGCCCGGTCTGCGGCGTCGTCCGATGCCCAGGTTTTTCGGGGCATAACAGCCGGACCGCTGATTCGATAATCGGGTAGAGCCCATCGCGAAACAGGAGGTTTCCATGCGTATCAGGCGTTTCTGGGCCATTGCCGCCGGTGCCGCGGTGGCAGCGGCCGCCATGGTCGGCTTCGCCGTTCCCGCGCAAGCGGATTCGGCCGGCGCGGACCTCGAGGTGTACACCTACTGCGGCGGTGCGCTGCCGGGATTGCCTCCCCAGCTGAGCGTCATCATCCGCAATATCGGTGACGCGCCGGCGCAGAACGTGACGGTCGACTACTGGACGCCGTTCGGTCCGGCCGGTTCGCGCTCGGAATCCGTTGTGGCGCCGGGACAGATCATCAACTACCCGATCGGCACGGCGCGCACACTGGAACTCGTCACCGCGCGGGTGCGCAGCGCGACACCGGACGTCAACGTCGCGAACAATGTGGTGGTGGACCCGATGTACTGCACCGTGTCGTTCTGAGTTGCGGCGACGCCGGTGTCGGTCTCGGGCCGCCGTCCGCGGCACAGTGCCGGAGCGCGCGCTCCTGACTGCCCGTCACGAGTGGCGCGGCGCTCGCCGGTCCGCGACTGCATCGCGACAGTTCGGTGAGTGCGCGGCGCGGATCGCGCTCGCTTAGGCTGAGCCGCACGCGATGTCGACAAGGGGAGCGCCGACCGATGAATCCGTACCCGCCCGGATATTCCGCAGTACCACCGCCGGCCTGGGGTGCGCCGCCGAACTACCCTGGCGTTCAGCAGTTTTCGCGGCCCGGGCCGGCGCGGAACCGCAGCGCTGCCGACATCGTCGCCGGTGTCGGTTTGATGGTCGCCGCGATCGTCAGTGCGGCGCATTCGATATGGGGGATGTTCGGCCGGGGTGGCGGCTACTCCGTCTTCGAATACGGGATGGGCGTCGTCTTGATCCCGTTCTGGGTGGTCTGTCTCGTCGCACTGGTCGGCGGCATCGGGTTGTCGGTCGCCGGGTCCGGATCGATGCGACTGCGTACCGTCGCATCGTTGGGAGCGGGACCGCTGCTTCTCACGGTGGCCCAGCATGTTGTCGCGCTCTTCTTCGACTCCTACCTGCGATGGTCGGACAACGGCAATTGGCTGGTGATCCCGACAGCCGTCGCCGTCCTCGCCGCGGTGGGAGGTTTGGTCGCGGGAAGGCCCGGGACGTCCGCAGGCCCGGCGTACCCGCCGCTGCCTGCGGGTTTCGCCCCGTACCCGGGCATGTCTGGCCACCCCGGCGCGCCCGCCGCCCCGCCCGGTTACCCGGTCCACCCCGGCCCGGCGGCGCCCCAGTCCTCGACGCCCCAGTCCTGGCCGCAACATCCCGGCCTGGCCGCTCCCGATGCGTCACCCTTGTCCGGCCCCAGTGGGACGCAGCGGCCGGAGCCGAGTACGCCGCAGCACTGACACCGGTTCGGGTGGTCGCTCTTCGGAGCCCACCGCGTCCCCTGGCGGTGCCGCGACTGCCCACGCGCACCGGGATCGGATCGGTGACGCAACGGATCGTGCGAACCCCGGCGATTCCGGCGGTTCTCCCGCATGCCCGCAGAGGTGTGCACGAATCGTTCCGGCCTGCCGCTTCGAGGGCTGACTGCGATAGCGGAACAGGCGTCCCCGACAGGTGGGCGAGGACGCGATGTCCATTGGTGAGTTCGACGGCGAATCCCGCATCCCGCAGACATTCCACGACGTGCCCGTGTACCTCGATGGCCGCCTGCTTCATCCCCACACCAACTCCACGGCATTGCTCGAATATTCGGCGCCGATGCTCGCGAACAGGGCGGCGGCAGTGGTGTCGGCTTCGTCGATTTCGGCCGAGTCCCAGGGTTTCCCGGCGTGATGGAGTGACGTCAGTGCGCACCTGAGCAGGGCTCCGGCGATGCCGCGGCGCCGCGCGTCGGCCCGCACCGTTTCTGCCCCACTGTGAGAAGGGCGGACAATACTGCTCCGACAGCTGTTGTGGTGGAGGCCTCGGATATGGCGGGTGAGCTCGAGCTGCGGTACGTAGGGCCGCTGATCGTCCGGCGCATGAGCGAGGCCGTCGACGATATCGCGGGTGCGTTCGCTCGCAGGTTGACCGGCGGCGCGGGTGAACTGACGCGCTCCGCGGGGCATGCGCGGCACACCGACGGCGAGGCCCGGGACATCCTCGAGGGGACCGTGCTCGAGAGTCCGGGCGTGCGCATGTCGGGGGACAGGATCGTGGCGTTGCGCGGCACGGATGTCTACGGGGCTCCGATCGAGGTGGATCCGAAGCGGATCGCCTACGAGCCGTTGCGCGACAGCGACGGCGAATACGTGGGTATCTCCTTCCCGACCAGTGCGGCGAGCGCACGTGCTGCCGGAGACTGGGCCGCCGGTCGAATGCTGGGGATCGAGACCGCCGGTGTCGTCAAGCTGCCCGGTGCGGTCGTTAATCGAGCGGGGCCGGGACTTCCGCACGAGCCCGGCGCGGCGCTGCCGCGAGCGGTGGAGGTTCGCCGCACCTCTGACCTGCGGACTCCGTTCGTCGTGATGGGAAGGTTCGACAACGACGGCGCCGTGGTCATGGTGCGCAACACTCCCGGTGACGGCCGTCCCGAGGTCGAACCGGTACATCTGCCGGCCGAGTACGTCGGTCGTGTCATTCGTGACAACACCGTGTACGCGATGAAGAGTCTCGACGAACCGCGGCGCCCCGTCACCCTGGTGTCGCAGAACGACAGTCCGGTCGACGGCTCGGTGTCGAAAGCCATCGCCGAGCAACTGCACGAGTCCGCCGCCCGCCCGACCTACCCCTTCGACCGGGTTCCCGGCGAGCAGGGAACGGTCACCGGCGTCGTCCACCCGACCCGGACGATCGGACCGCTGTGGCCCGAATCCACTCTGGAAGCCCGCGGGTCGGTGACCGCCGACGGGCGCTTGACCAGTGAATACGCTGTCCATGAGCCGCCTTCCGGCTAGGTCGTCGAACCACCCGGTGCGGCGTGGATCCGGCCCGATGCAGCGCTGGGTCGACACATCGAGACCGGGGTCATGCCGGTGCGCGCTAAGCTCGGCTTCACCCCACCCGTGAATGAGCTTGCATGATCGTGCATAATCATCACATGGCGGATACCTCGAGTGGGCCCGTGCTGCGGGTCGCGGTAGCTGGTGCGAGCGGATACGCGGGCGGTGAGGTCCTGCGCGTGCTGCTGGGGCATCCGGAGTACCGAGCCGGGCGCCTCGAGATCGGGGCGCTGACCGCGGGATCCAACGCCGGGACCACGCTGGCGCAGCTGCAGCCGCATCTGCTGCCGCTCGCCGATCGGGTGCTCGAGGCGACCACCCCGGAGGTGCTGGCCGGGCACGACGTGGTGTTCCTCGGGCTGCCGCACGGGCAGTCCGCGGCCATCGCGCAGCAGTTGCCGGAGTCCACGGTGATCATCGACTGCGGTGCCGATTTCCGGCTCACCGATCCGCAGGACTGGGAGACCTATTACGGATCCCCGCACGCCGGCAGCTGGCCCTACGGGTTGCCCGAGCTGCCCGGCGCCCGGGAACGGTTGCGCGGGGCCACCCGGATCGCGGTACCGGGCTGCTATCCGACGGTGTCGAGTCTGGCGCTGGCCCCGGCGGTCGGGGCCGGCATCGTCGAACCGGATGTGACGGTGGTCGCGGTCAGCGGCACCTCGGGCGCGGGCCGCAAGCTCGACGTGGGGTTGCTGGGTTCGGAGGTGATGGGTTCGGTCCGCGCCTACAACATCGCCGGCGCGCATCGGCACACCCCCGAGATCGCGCAGAACCTGAAGGCCGCCGCCGCGGCGACGGGTGCCGAGATCGGCGATATCACAGTCTCTTTCACGCCGGTGCTGGCTCCGATGCCCCGCGGCATCCTGGCCACCTGCACCGCGCGCCTGCGGCCGGACGCCGCCGGTGCGGTGGCCGACCAGGCCGCCGTCCGGGCGGTCTACGACAAGGCCTACGGCGACGAACCGTTCATCCACCTGCTGCCCGAAGGCGTACTGCCGCAGACGGGTTCGGTGGTCGGCTCCAATGCCATCACCCTGCAGGTGGCCGTCGACACCGCCGCGCGGACGCTGGTGGTGATCGGCGCGATCGACAATCTGACCAAGGGCACCGCGGGCGCCGCGGTGCAATCGATGAATCTCGCTCTCGGTCTCGACGAGACCGCCGGACTTTCCACCGTAGGAGTGGCACCGTGACCGATACCGATATCGCCGGCGGCAAATTGGTCCGCACCCAGGGCGTGACCGCACCGCTCGGCTACCGGGCCGCCGGGATCGCCGCCGGTATCAAGGCCAACGGAAAGCTCGATCTGGCACTGGTTTTCAACGAGGGCCCGGAATACGCGGCCGCGGGTGTGTTCACCCGCAACAAGGTGAAGGCCGCCCCGGTGCTGTGGTCACAGCAGGTGCTGACCGGCGGCCGCCTGCGCGCGGTGATCCTGAATTCCGGCGGCGCCAACGCCTGCACCGGTCCCGGCGGCTTCCAGGACACCCACGCCACGGCCGAGGAACTGGCGAAGGCGTTGAGCAACTGGGGAACCGAAACCGGCGCCGGTGAAATCGCGGTCTGCTCAACGGGTTTGATCGGTGACCGGTTGCCGATGGACAAACTGCTGCCCGGGGTGACCGAGATCGTGCACGAGATGGCGGGCGGGCTGTCCGGCGGCACCGATGCCGCGCACGCCATCATGACCACCGACACCGTGCCCAAGCAGACCGCGTTCCACCACGCCGACAAATGGAATGTCGGTGCGATGGCCAAGGGCGCGGGCATGCTCGCCCCGTCGCTGGCCACCATGCTCGTGGTGGTCACCACCGATGCCGTCGCCACCCCGCAACAGCTGGACACCGCGTTGCGCAACGCGACGCGGCTCACCTTCGACCGGCTCGACGTCGACGGTTCCTGCTCGACCAACGACACCGTGCTGCTGCTGGCCAACGGCGCCAGCGGCGTCACCCCGAGTCAGGAGGAACTCGATGCCGCCGTGCTGGCGGTCTGCGACGACCTGGCCGCGCAGCTGATGGCGGATGCCGAAGGCGTGACCAAGCGGGTCGAGATCACGGTGACCGGCGCGGTGAGCGAGGACGAGGCGCTGATCGCTGCCCGCGCGGTCGCCCGTGACTCGCTGGTCAAGACCGCCTTCTTCGGCTCCGATCCGAACTGGGGCCGGGTGCTGGCCGCGGTGGGCATCGCCCCCATCGAATTGGATCCGGATCGGGTCACCGTCTCGTTCAACGGAAATCCGGTGTGCGTGAACGGAACCGGCGCTCCCGGCGCACGGTCGGTGGACCTGTCCGGGCCGGACATCGCGGTCCTGGTGGAACTGGGTCTCGGGGACGGCACCGCCACCGTGCGCACGACCGACCTCTCGCACGGCTACGTCGAAGAGAATTCGGCCTACAGCTCATGAGTACCGAAGCGACACCGGAGGTTCCGGTGACCACTCAGGATCTGTCGGCGCTCGACAAGGCCCACGTGCTGGCCGGTGCGCTGCCGTGGCTGCAGAAGTTCCGGGACAAGATCGTGGTCGTCAAATACGGCGGCAACGCGATGATCGACGACGATCTCAAGCACGCCTTCGCCGCCGACATGGCGTTCCTGCGCACCGTCGGCGTCCATCCGGTGGTGGTGCACGGAGGCGGCCCGCAGATCAGTGCCATGCTGAAAAAGCTGGGGCTGCAGGGGGAATTCCGTGGCGGCTTCCGCGTCACCACCCCCGAGGTGATGGATGTGGTGCGGATGGTGCTGTTCGGTCAGGTCGGCCGCGAACTGGTCGGACTGATCAACGCGCACGGCCCGTACGCGGTCGGCATCTCCGGTGAGGACGCGCGGCTGTTCACCGCCACCCGCCGCACCGTCACCGTCGACGGCGAGCAGACCGATATCGGCCTGGTCGGCGACGTCACCGCCGTCAATCCGGACGCGGTGCTGGATCTCGTGCGCGCCGGGCGCATTCCGGTGGTGTCCACCATCGCGCCCGATGCCGACGGCGTGGTGCACAACATCAACGCCGATACCGCCGCCGCGGCGCTGGCGCAGGGCATCGGCGCGGAGAAACTCGTGGTGCTCACCGATGTCGAAGGCCTGTACACGAATTGGCCCGACCGCTCGTCGCTGACCACCCATATCGACACCGACGCCTTGGCCGCCCTGCTGCCGAGCCTGGACGCCGGCATGGTGCCGAAGATGGAGGCCTGCCTGCGCGCGGTGCAGGCCGGTGTCCCGACCGCGCACGTGATCGACGGCCGGGTGCCGCATGCGGTACTGCTGGAACTGTTCACCGGGGAAGGTATCGGAACGATGGTGACCCCACCCGAGACGGCAGGAACGACGAACTCATGAGCGACAACGGAACGAGCACGGAGCAATTGCAGCAGCGGTGGTCGTCCGCGCTGATGAACAACTACGGCACCCCGAAGGTGGCGCTGGTGCGCGGCTCGGGCGCGGTCGTGTACGACGCCGAGGGCAACCGTTACGTCGACTTCCTCGGCGGTATCGCGGTCAACAGCCTGGGCCACGCCCATCCGGCGATTCTGGAGGCCGTCACCCAGCAGCTCGGGATCCTCGGCCACGTCTCGAATCTGTATGTGAGCGAACCGGTTCTGGAACTGGCCGAGAAGCTGCTGGCGCATTTCGGTGACGGCAACGGCCGGGCGTTCTTCTGCAATTCGGGCACCGAGGCGAACGAGGCGGCGTTCAAGATCGCGCGCCTCACCGGCCGGCACAAGATCGTCGCCTGCGACGAGGCCTTCCACGGCCGCACCATGGGCGCGCTCGCGCTGACCGGCCAGCCGTCGAAGCGGGCGCCGTTCGAGCCGATGCCGCCGGGCGTCGTGCACGTACCCTACGGCGATGCCGCGGCCCTGGCCGCCGCGGTGGATTCCGATACCGCCGCCGTCTTCCTCGAGCCGATCATGGGGGAGAGCGGCGTGGTCGTGCCGCCGCCGGACTATCTGGCCGAGGCCCGCCGGATCACCGCCGAGCACGGCGCGCTGCTGATCCTCGACGAGGTGCAGACCGGAATCTGCCGCACCGGACCGTTTTTCGCCCATCACGCCGCGGGCATCGTGCCCGATGTGATGACGCTGGCCAAGGGGCTCGGTGGCGGTCTGCCCATCGGCGCGGTGCTGGCGCAGGGCCGGGCCGCGGAGCTGCTCACTCCCGGCCTGCACGGCACCACCTTCGGTGGTAACCCGGTCAGCGCCGCGGCGGCGCTGGCGGTGCTGCGGACCATCGACGAGCAGGGGCTGGCGGCGCATGTCGAATCGGTCGGCAAGACGCTGATCGACGGCATCGAGGACCTCGGCCACCCGCTGATCGACCACGTGCGCGGCGCGGGTCTGCTCATCGGAATCCAACTGACACAGGACGTTTCGGCGAAGGTCGAGCAGGCCGCGCGCGCCGCCGGCTATCTGATCAACCCGCCGAAACCGAATGTGATCCGGTTGGCCCCGCCGCTGATCCTGACCGAGGCGCAGGCGGAGGGCTTCCTCGCCGATCTGCCCGGCATCCTCGACGCGGCTTCCCAGGAGAGTGAGTGACCATGGTGCGGCATTTCCTGCGCGACGACGACGTCACGCCCGCCGAACAGGCCGAAATCCTCGCGCTGGCAGCGGAATTGAAGGCGGCGCCGATCTCCCGGCGGCCGCTGGAAGGCCCGCGCGGCGTGGGGGTGATCTTCGAGAAGAACTCCACCCGCACCCGGTTCTCCTTCGAGATGGGTATCGCGCAACTCGGCGGGCACGCGGTGGTCGTCGACGGCCGGGACACCCAGCTGGGCCGTGAGGAAACCCTCGCCGATACCGGCCGGGTGCTCTCACGCTACGTCGACGCCGTCGTCTGGCGGACCTTCGAACAGCATCGGCTCGACGAGATGGCCTCGGCGGCAACGGTTCCGGTGGTGAACGCGCTGTCCAACGAATTCCATCCGTGCCAGGTGCTGGCCGATCTGCTGACCTTGCGGGAGCACAAAGGCGAGCTCGCGGGTCGCAAACTCACCTATTTCGGCGACGGTGCGAACAATATGGCGCATTCGCTGCTGCTGGGCGGCGTCACGGCCGGGCTGGACGTCACCATCGCCGCGCCCGAGGGTTTCCAGCCCTACGACTGGGTGCTCGAGGCCGCCCGCAAACGGGCCGCCGAAACCGGCGCCACGATCACCCTGACCGACGATCCCGTCGCGGCGGCCACCGGTGCCGACGCCCTGGTCACCGACACCTGGACCTCGATGGGGCAGGAGAACGACGGCCTCGACCGGGTCGGCCCGTTCCGTCCGTTCCAGCTGAACGCCGAACTGCTTGCCCACGCCGCCTCGGATGTGGTTGTGCTGCACTGCCTTCCGGCGCATCGCGGCGAGGAGATCACCGACGAGGTGCTCGACGGTCCGCACAGTGTGGTATGGGACGAGGCCGAGAATCGGCTGCACGCGCAGAAGGCGCTGCTGGTGTGGTTGCTGGAGCGACGATCGGGCGGTGCGGCGTGAGCACGGCGAGAGCGAACGGGTCGGCTGCCGGATCGGAGGGTCCGCGCACCGGCCCGGCCATCGCGCGTACCCGCGCCGGGCGCCAGCAGCGCATCGTGGAATTGTTGTCCGCCCACGCGGTTCGCAGCCAGACCGAGTTGGCGGCCCTGCTCGCCGACGAGGGCATCGAAACCACTCAGGCCACGCTGTCGCGCGATCTGGACGAGCTCGGCGCGGTGAAGCTGCGCGCGGCCGACGGTGGCGCCGGCATCTACGTCGTCCCCGAGGACGGCAGCCCCGTGCGTGGTGTCACCGGCGGTACGTCCCGGCTCTCGAAACTGCTCGGCGACCTGCTGGTCTCCACCGATCACAGCGGTAACCTCGCGGTCCTGCGCACACCGCCGGGCGCGGCGCACTTCCTGGCCAGCGCGCTCGACCGCGCGGCCCTGCCCGAGGTGGTCGGTACCATCGCCGGCGACGACACCATCGCGGTGATCGCCCGTGAACCCATGACGGGTGCGGAACTGGCCGCGAAGATCGAACACCTGGCATAGACGGCCGAACCGGGGATCGACCCGCCTGATACGTGTGCGTTACGGCGTCAGCCCCAAGGCCGCTCGAAGTGCCGCCCTCCCGCGTTCAGCGGCGCGGGGATCCTCGAGGAGTTGTATTTCCTGGTTGACGGCCATCGTGATGCCGATGACAGTGGTGACCAGTTCGTCCGCCGGACGATGGGCGCCCCCCGATTCCGCCTGGTAGGCAAGGATTTCGGACTCCAGCGCCGCACGTGCGCTGGTCACGTAGTCGCGGAGACGGTCGCGCAGCACTCCCGGCCGGCCGTCGAGTTCGGTCGAGGCCGCGGTGACGAAACAGCCTCCCGGAAACGGGCATTCGGCCAGATAGCCGATCCAGTTGTCGATCAGATGCGTCAGCCGCTCGGTGCCCGGCGGTAACCCGTCCAGCGGGGCGATCACCGCGTCTCGAAAGATCGTCCCGGCCTGCTCCAACGCGCTCAGCTGCAACTGCTCACGCGATCCGAAGGGCCCCACGACCCCGGCCTTGCTCATGTCCAGGCTCTCGGCGAGCGATCCGATGGTCACCCCCTCCACGCCGATCAGCGAGGCCTGTTCGACCGTGGCCGAGATGATGCGCTCGCGGGTCTGGGCGGCATCGGCGGCGGAACGGCGAGGGGACATGAGCCAAGTATAGCGTCCGATCGTTTGCTATAGTCATTTGGCGAACGCTCGTACGCTAAAATGTGAAAGGTGTTGTCATGAGCGAACTTCTGCGGCTGGACGCGATGGCTCTGGCCCTGATCGGCCATGATGTGGTTACGCTCGAGGACGCGGATCTCACCGCGCCGACGCCGTGCGCGGGATGGAATGTCGCCGACCTGATTACGCATATGAACGAGCGGCACGAGGCGGTCAACGCCTCCGTGCTCGGCACCTCGGCCGAATTCGCGGACGATCCGCGCGCCGCGTTCGCGCACATCACCGCCCGGTGGATCGCGGCGATCGAGCGCTCCGGCGAGGTCGTGGAACTGCCGCGGTCCGGCCCGCTCGCCACCGAGCGAGTGCTGGGCATCCATCTGGTGGACATGCTCACTCACCGCTGGGATCTCGCGCGGGCGTTGAACCGCCCCTGTCCCGTCCCGCGGCGAATGGCGGCGGTGGCATTGCCGATCGCCCGGTCGATCACCGCGCCCGGCAGCCCGCTCAACGGCCCGGGCGGCGCCTACCGGCCCCGGCTCGCCGAGGACGAATCCCGCCCGCCACTGGACAATATTGTCGCCCTCCTCGGCCGCGACCCGGACTGGCGCGCCTGAGCGCCGGCCCTACGGCTTGCGCGCGACCGCGCCCCAGCAGTTGACCTGGGCGTCGAGCCAGGACGGGGGCTCGATGGCGGGTCGCCAGCGGTTGACGGCGACGACACCCGGGTCCAGCAGTTCGAGTCCGTCGAAGAACGAGGCGAATTCGTCACGCGTGCGGGCCTGCACATAGACGGCGCTGCGCCGATACATCTCGAGCGCCCGCGCCATACCGTCGGGATCGAGGTCTTCGGTGATGTGGGATGCGATGACGAACGAGCCGGGGGCCAGCGCGTCGAGCAGCGTTTTCAGCACACCGGCCGGATTCTGTTCGGCGGACAGGAAGTGCAGCACGGCAACCAGACTCAGCGCGACTGGACTGGACAGATCCAGCGTCTCGCGCAATTCCGGTGCGGACAGGATGGATTCGGGCTCGGTCAGATCGGCCTGCACGTAGGCGGTGCGGCCCTCGGGCGATCCGGTGAGCAGAGCGCGCGCGTGCGCGAGCACCACCGGGTCGTTGTCGACGTAGACGACACGGGCCTCCGGGGCCCGCTCCTGGGCCACCTGGTGCAGATTGGGCTCGGTCGGAATGCCCGTGCCGATGTCGAGGAACTGTTTCACTCCGGCGTCGGCGAGGACATCGACCGCTCGATGCATGAACTGGCGGTTGTGCCGGGCCCCGATCCGCACGGTCGGGAACCCCTCCATCACCTTCTCGAGGGCGAGCCGGTCGACTTCGTAGTTGTCCTTTCCGCCCAATGCGTAATCGTAGATGCGGGCACTGCTGGGTACCCGGGCATCGGCGGTCGCACTGCTGTCGGATGCGGTCATCACAGTCCTGTCGGCACGAGGGCTTTTCGTCGGATGATAGGCGAAATCAAGCGCTCGTGCACGGATTATGTACGGGCAAACGCGTTGCCGACCAACAGGATTGGCCGATCTCCCGGTCGGAAGCGGATTCCGGCCGGGCGGGATCGGCTTCGCCGTCGAGATTCGGAACGGGAGTCAGCCGACGACCGCGGGTGCGAGAACGTCGGCACACCATTGCCGGAAACCGGTGGGGGAGTAGGACTCCGGTGTGCGCGGGGTGTCGTAGAGGCCGTTCTCGACGGCGGTGGACATGTCGATCAGACCCTGGGCCCAGGCCGCGCTCACCCCATGGCCGGTCAGTGCGGCCTTCTGGTCGGCCGCCGAGATCTGCCGGTAGTGGATCGGGCGGCCGAGCACCTCGGACATGATGCGGGCCATGTCGTGATGGGACAGATCCTCCGGGCCGCGGATCTCGATGCTGTCCTGCCCGGTCCAGGAACGGTCGAGCAGCAGGCGGGACGCGGTGGCGGCGATGTCGCGGGTGGCGCAGCTGGGTAGGGGCAGATCGCCGGTGATGGTGCCGAAGAACGCCCCGGTATCCCGGATCGAATCGACCTGGTGGAGCAGGTTGTCCATGAATCCGGGCGGGCACAGCGACCGGTAGTGCACGCCGCTGCTCTCGATCAGCGCGTCCATCGCGAAGATCGCCGAGATCTGGCCCGCTTTCCGGCCGTGCCCGCGGCCCAGGCTGGAGACGGCGACCACTCGGTCGACCTCGTCGAGCGCGGCGCACAGCGGCGTCACGAACTCCAGCACGTGGCCCGGCACGCTCGACGCCGACGGATCCGGCGGAACCAGCCAGAACACCGAGTCGGCGCCCTTCAGTGCCGCCGCCACGACCTCCCGGTCGGTGGTCGAGCCCTGCACCACCTCCACTCGCGGGCGCAGCCGCGGGTCCAGCCGCCCCGGATCGCGGGCGATCACCCGGATCTCCTCGTCGCTGTCGGCGAGGGCGATGAGGACCTGGTGCCCGATACTGCCTGTAGGTGTGGTCACGACGATCATGAACTGCTCCTGAACGAGTACGAGATAAGTAAACTACACCGTACCGTTTACTTTGGTGGAAGGGAAGACCGTATGGCGAGGCGTGGCGATCGACTGCGCGAGCACATCCTCTGGACGGCCAAGGACGTCTTCCTCGAGCTCGGTTTCGAACGCACCTCGATGGATGTGCTGGCGGCGCGCGCCGAAACCTCCAAACGCACCCTCTATGCGCACTTCGACAACAAGGACACGCTGTTCCTCGCCGTCGTCGGCTTCATCCGCGGTCTCCATCTGGCCCGCCTGCGCACTCCCGAGGAGTACGGCGACGACCGGATCGAGGCGGTGACTCGATACTGCGTTCGGTTCCTGCAGTCGCTGGTGTGGATCCAGTCGGTGCGGACCTGCCGGCTGGTGGTTGCGGAGGCCGCGCGTGTTCCGCAGGCCGCCGCCGACTACTACGACGCGCTCTTCGGAACCACTCGCCGTAACCTCGCGGCGTACCTCGGGGCCGAGTGGTCGCTTCCGGACGCGGAGGCCTTCGCCGCGGTGGACGACATCCTCGGGCGCGCGGTCTATCCGCGCTTCACGGCGGTGCTGTTCGGTGTGGCGGAAGCGCCCGCGGAATGGCCGGACGACCTTCCGGGGCCGACGGATCCGGACTATCGGCGGATCCACCGGATCGTCACGGCGACTCTCGACGCCGGCTGAGCGACGATCGGGCCGAGGTGTCGGTGCCCGTGCCTATGGTGTTGCCCATGACGCTGACCTTCGAGCGCTACTGCGACGAGATCGTTTCCCAGACAGAGTTGTTGCGGCAGACGCTCGCCGGGGCGGACACCGCGACACCGGTGCCCAGCTGCCCCGGGTGGTCGGTCGGGCAGTTGGGTCGTCATCTGGGCGGGGCGCAGCGCTGGGCCACCGCCGCCGTGAGCCGGCGGGTACGAGAACCGTTGCCGGAGGACGAATTCGCCTTCCGTGACCTGTCCGGCTATCTCGACGAGGATTCGGAACAGTTGCGGCAGTGGCTGGCCGCCGGCGCCGACAAGTTGGCCGCGGCATTACGCGAGGCCGGCCCGGGCCTGCCGTTGTGGACACCCGTGCCGGTGCAACCCACGAGCGATTTCTACGCGCGTCGGTTCACCCACGAAACGTTGATCCACCGCGCCGATGCCACCCTCGCTCTCGGCGCCGACTACCACGCGGATCCGGTGGTCGCCACCGATGCGATCGACGAGTGGCTGACGCTCGGTTCGCTGCCGTTGATGTTCGAGTACAAGCCCGAGACGCGGGAGCTGCTCGGCCCGGGGCGCACACTGCACTTCCATGCCACCGATGCCGATCCTGATCTCCACGCCGAATGGACCGTCGACCTCACCGGCGAGGCCATCGCCTGGCGGCGGGCGCACGAGCGGGCGGCCGTCGCCGTCCGCGGGCCGCTGACCGAGCTACTGCTGGTGATCTATCGGCGCCGCCCGCTCGCTGACGCCGATATCGAGGTGCTGGGCGATGGCGAGCTGTTCGACTTCTGGTTGGACCGCGTCAGTTTCGGCTGATCCGGGCAGGGCTCGCCGGGTGGCCTCAGGCCAGCGGGTACTGTCCCGGCGGGTAGCTGCCGCCGTGGCCGCCGGGCGCGCTCGAACTTCCGGCGCTGATCAGGTCGGCGATGAGGTTGATCACCGATTGGCCGATCGCGAGGACGTCGGATCCGATCGTGCTGAAATAGCCCGCAAACGTGGACAGCATGGTTCGGCCTTTCCCAGGGCGTTGGTGCCGTTGGTTTCCAGGGTGACATACCGGGCGCGACGGAGTGCCGCAATCGTGTTGAACCTCACGGGCTTTCGCCGTGAATGTCCGTGGTTGTCCGGTCCGGCGCCGAGCGGTGCGGCGGGCCGGGCCGAGACCGAAGCGGACTCCCGCACCCCCGGTTATGAATGGGATTGCATCATCATGCATAATCATTTGCAGTCGATGTGAGCCGACCGCCGGCGGGAGCGGCAGCACATCCTCGCTGGTGACAGCGCGCACACCGCATACGTACGAACCTGAGGAGCATTAGTCATGGCCGATCGCGTCGTACTCGCCTATTCCGGCGGGTTGGACACCTCCGTTGCCATCAGCTGGATCGGCAAGGAGACCGGGGCCGAGGTGGTCGCCGTCGCGATCGATCTGGGCCAGGGCGGCGAGGATATGAACCTGGTGCGCCAGCGCGCCCTGGACTGCGGCGCGGTGGAGGCCATCGTGGTCGACGCCCGCGACGAGTTCGCCGACGAGTACTGCCTGCCCACCGTGCAGGCCAATGCCCTCTACATGGGCCGCTACCCGCTGGTGTCGGCGATCAGCCGGCCGCTGATCGTCAAGCACCTGGTCGAGGCCGCGGAGTATCACGGCGCGACCACGGTCGCCCACGGCTGCACCGGAAAGGGCAACGACCAGGTCCGCTTCGAGGTCGGCATCGGCGCGCTGGCTCCCGATCTGAACGTCATCGCCCCCGTGCGCGACTATGCGTGGACCCGCGAGAAGGCCATCGCGTTCGCCGAGGAGAACGCGCTGCCGATCACCGTGACCAAGAAGTCGCCGTTCTCGATCGATCAGAACCTGTGGGGCCGCGCGGTGGAGACCGGCTTCCTCGAGGATCTGTGGAACGCCCCGACCAAGGACGTCTACGACTACACCGTCGACCCGACCATCAACTTCGAGGCGCCCGACGAACTGATCGTCACCTTCGACAAGGGTGTGCCGGTCGCCATCGACGGTCGTCCGGTCAGCGTGCTCGAGGCCATCACCGAGTTGAACAAGCGGGCCGGCCGCCAGGGCGTGGGCCGCCTGGATATGGTCGAGGACCGCCTCGTCGGTATCAAGAGCCGCGAAATCTACGAGGCGCCGGGCGCGATCGCCCTGATCACCGCGCATCAGGAGCTCGAAGCCGTCACGATCGAGCGCGAGCTCGGCCGCTACAAGCGCCAGGTCGAGCAGCGCTGGGGCGAGCTGGTTTACGACGGCCTGTGGTTCTCCCCGCTCAAGCGCGCCCTCGACGCATTCGTCCGCGACACCCAGGAGCACGTCTCCGGCGAGGTTCGCATGGTGCTGCACGGCGGCAACGTCGTGGTCAACGGCCGCCGCAGCGAGGAGTCGCTCTACGACTTCAACCTGGCCACCTACGATGAGGGCGACAGCTTCGACCAGTCGCTGGCCAAGGGCTTCGTCCAGATCCACGGCCTGTCCTCCAAGGTCGCCGCCCGCCGGGACCTGTCGAAGAAGTAAGGCGTTCGCACTGCCGGCCGGGCCGCGCGGCGGGCCCGGCCGGTGCGTGGCCCGGCCGCTCGCTCCTCGATCGTCGTGGCCCCTCCGGCCCGGGCGGGTTTCGGTATCGCAGGCATCGCCGAGGACGGTATCTCGGCGGCCCGGACCGGCGATGTGCCGCGGATCCGGTGCGCACGACGGCGCGGAGTAGCCTGCGACCGGGCGGAACGACACGACCGCAGGATGCGCGACGTGCGGCGCCGCCGGCCGAACGGGAGGAGATGTCCGTGCGCAGTGACGACGACAGCTGGGATATCACCGAAAGCGTCGGCGCGACCGCCCTCGGTGTCGCCGTGATGCGGGCGGCGGAGACCCGGCGCTCTGATGCGCTGTTTCGCGATCCCTACGCCGCGCGTCTGGTCGAGGCCGCCGGATCGGGCTGGAACCACATCATGCGCGCGCAGGTCGCGGCCACGTCGGACGGTGCCGATTCCGACGGCGAGGGCGGACGGGGTTACAGCTCGGCCTGGATGCTCGTCGCCCGCACGGTCTACTTCGACGAATACCTCGCCGCCGCCTCCGCGGCGGGTGTCCGGCAGGTCGTGATCCTCGCGAGCGGGCTCGATGCCCGCGCCTACCGGCTCGAATGGCCCTCTGGCACCGTCGTATTCGAGATCGACCAGCCGAAGGTGCTGGAGTACAAGGACTCCGTGCTCGCCGGGGTGCAACCGGCCGCCGACCGGCGCGTGATCGGCGTGGATCTGCGCCAGGACTGGCCGAAAAGGCTGTGCGACAACGGTTTCGATTCCGCCGCGCCGACCGCATGGCTGGCGGAGGGACTGCTGCGCTACCTGCCGGGCGAGGCGCAGGACCGGTTGTGCGGCGATATCGCGGCGCTCAGCGCGCCCGGCAGCCGGATCGCGCTGAACATCGGTCGCGGCGGGCGGGAGGATTCGCCCGCACTGCACGCGCTGCGGGAACGCCGCAAACGACTGCTCGCCGAGGCCGGCATCAGGCTGAAGCTCGAAGAGCTCTGGTATCCCTGGGAAGGCCGCACCGACCCGCGCGATTGGTTCACCGCGCACGGCTGGGCGGTGACCGCCGGCGATCCGGCTGTCGTCTTGTCCGACCACGGCCGTGAGCTGCCCGAGGCCGCTCGCGCCGAACTGAACCGCCACATTCTGATGACCGCCACACGAGGAGACGAGAACCGATGAGCCGAGCCACCAACGAAGGCGCGCTGTGGGGTGGGCGTTTCGCCTCCGGCCCTGCCGCGGCCATGGCGGCGCTGAGCAAATCGACCCACTTCGACTGGGCGTTGGCGCCCTACGACATCCGTGCGTCCAAGGCCCACGCCCGCGTCCTGCACAAGGCCGGGTTGCTGTCGGATGCGGATCTGGCGGGCATGCTGGACGGGCTCGACCGGCTCGCCGCCGACGTCGAGTCCGGGGCCTTCACCCCGGCCGAATCCGATGAGGATGTGCACGGCGCGCTCGAGCGCGGTCTCATCGAGCGGGTCGGCGCGGAGCTCGGTGGCCGGTTGCGCGCGGGACGTTCGCGCAACGATCAGGTGGCGACCCTGTTCCGGATGTGGTTGCGGGATGCGGTGCGCCGCATCGCCTTCGGTGTGCTCGAGGTCGTCGACGCGCTGGTCGAACAGGCCGCGGCCCACCCCGACGCGGTGATGCCCGGGAAAACCCACCTGCAGGCCGCGCAGCCGGTGCTGCTGTCCCATCAGCTGCTGGCTCATGCGCATCCGTTGCTGCGCGATATCGACCGGTTGCGCGATTTCGACAAGCGGGCCGCGATCTCCCCCTACGGCTCCGGGGCGCTGGCCGGTTCGTCGCTCGGCCTGGACCCCGAGGCCATCGCCGCCGACCTGGATTTCGATGCGGCCGCCGCCAATTCGATCGATGCCACCTCCGCCCGCGATTTCGCCGCGGAGGCCGCGTTCGTCCTGGCCATGATCGCGGTGGATCTTTCGCGCATGGCCGAGGAGATCATCATCTGGAGCACGCCGGAATTCGGCTACATCACCCTCGCCGACGCCTGGTCGACCGGCTCCTCGATCATGCCGCAGAAGAAGAATCCGGACGTCTCCGAACTGACGCGCGGTAAGGCCGGTCGTCTCATCGGCAATCTCACCGGTCTGCTCGCGACCCTCAAGGCGCAACCGCTGGCCTACAACCGCGATCTGCAGGAGGACAAGGAGCCGCTGTTCGATTCGGTGGCCCAGCTCGAGCTGCTGCTGCCGGCCATCGCCGGGCTGGTCGCCACCCTCACCTTCCACACCGATCGGATGGCCGAACTGGCGCCCGCCGGATACACGCTGGCCACCGACATCGCGGAATGGCTGGTGCGCCAAGGGGTTCCGTTCCGGGTGGCACACGAGGCGGCCGGGGCGTGCGTGCGTGCCGCCGAGGCGCGCGGCGTCGGCCTCGACGAGTTGACCGATGCCGAGTTCGCCGCGGTCGATCCCGCCCTCACGCCGCAGGTGCGTGCGGTGCTCACCGTGCAGGGATCGATCGCGTCCCGCAGCTCGCGCGGCGGTACCGCCGGGGTCCGGGTGGCCGAACAGCTGGCCGAGGTCCGCGCCACCGCCGCCCAGGCGCGGGACTGGCTGAGCTGACCGCCGGGCGGTGCGGTCGCCGCGCCCGATATCGTGCGCGCATGATGTTCCTGCTGCTCGGTTTGGCCATCGTGTCCGAGGTGACGGCGACCGTATCGCTGAAGTTGTCGGAGGGTTTCACCAAACCGGTGCCCTCGGTCGTGGTGGTGATCGGTTATATCGCTGCCTTCGCCTTCCTGTCGCAGGCGTTGAAGCGGGGGATGTCGGTCGGCGTCGCCTACGGCGTGTGGTCGGCGATCGGCGTGGCCCTGGTCGCCACCATCGGCGCCCTGTTCCTCGACGAGCGTCTCTCGGCGGTACAGATCGGCGGTATCGGTCTGCTCATCGTCGGCGTGCTGGCGCTGGAACTCGGGGGCGCGCACTGAGGCGGTCGCGCCCGGCCGGCAGCTAGGGTCAGTCCTGAACCCGCACAGCGTATTCCGCGCTTTCGAGGGCGTCGAGAACATCGTCGCGATGAGCCGGCCCGCGGGTCTCCAGGGTCAGCAGTACCTCCACCTCGTCGATGGCGAGGTTGGCGGGGGTGCGGGCGTGCACGACGTCGAGCACATTGGCGCCGGTGCCCGCGACGGCATCGAGTAGCCGGCTCAGGCTGCCCGGCCGGTCGGAGATCGTGATCCGGACCGCCAGGTAGCGCCCGCCGGTGCTGAGCCCGTGACCGATGATGCGGGTCAGCAGGATCGGATCCACATTGCCGCCGGAGATGACGGCGCAGACCGGCCCCTGCAGGCGCAATTGCTCGGCCGGCAGGCTCAGCAGCGCCGCGACCGCCGCCGCGCCCGCCGGTTCGACGACGAGTTTGGCCCGTTCCAGACACAGCAGAACGGCGGCGGACAGAGCATCCTCGCCCACCGTGACGATCGCCGGCTGATGGGCGATGACGTGCGCGAAAGGCACCTCCCCGGGCCGCCCCACCGCGATACCGTCGGCCATCGTCGACATTCGTTGCAGGGCCACCGGCTGTCCGGAGCGTAGCGAGTCCGGCCAGGCTGCCGCGAGGGCCGCTTGCACGCCGATCACCCGCACCTGCGGCGCGACCGGATGCAGCGCCGCGGCGATCCCCGCGAGCAGTCCGCCGCCGCCGGTGGGAACCAGCACCGTACCCACGTCGGGAAACTGTTCCAGCAGTTCCGATCCCACGGTGGCCTGGCCCGCGACGATATCCGGATGGTCGAAGGGATGGATCAGCGTGGCGCCGGTGCGATCGGCGAATTCCTGTGCGGCCGAGAGTGCCTCGTCCACGGTGTCGCCCACCTGGTGAATCGTGGCGCCGTAGGCGCGGGTGGCGACAAGCTTCGGCAGCGGCGCACCCAGCGGCATGAAGACCGTGGATGCGATCCCGAGACTCGCTGCCGCCCAGGCGACACCCTGCGCATGATTGCCGGCGCTGGCCGCCACCACCCCGAATTCACGTTCGGCCGGGGTCAGATTGGCGATCCGGAAATACGCGCCGCGTGGTTTGAACGAGCCGGTGCGCTGCAGATTCTCACATTTGAGCCGCACCTCCGATCCGGTTCGCTCGGACAGGACGCGAGAGGCCAGCAGCGGTGTGCGCCGAATCACGGGCGCCAGCAGCTCCCGAGCCGCGCTGATGCGATCGAACCCGATCAGCTCCATGGCCGCCATGCTGCCAGAGGCCGGCCCGGAATCCGCGTATCCGGCGGGCCGGTGCGTTCGACCGCCGAATCGGCGGCCCCGACGACCGGCTGCTCGCGCGCCGAGCCGCCGCTCAGCGCGCGGCCCGTGCGGCGGTCAGCACGCCGTGCAGCCACGGCGTGAAATCCGCTGGGCCGGAGGCGATGTCGGCCTCGAGGCGATCCGCCTCCATCCAGCGCACCGCGGCGACCTCCGCCGGATCGGGATCGTCGGGCAGGTGGTCGAATTCCCCGACCAGCACGTGATCCCATTCGTCTTCGACCCGTCCGGTCGCGGGATCGTCCGCTCGATACCGGTAGACGCCGACTTCGCGCACCGGTGCGGTGATGCGCAGTTCCTCGGCCAACCGGACGGCGGCGGCCTCGGCAACCGACTGCCGCGGGGCCGGATGCCCGCAGCAGGTATTCGACCAGCGCAGCGGGAAGCGAGTCTTGACCCCGGCTCGCTGCTGCAACAGCACCCGCCCGTCCGGTGCGAACAACAGCACGGAGAAGGCGCGGTGCAGCCGTCCGGGCGCGGTGTGGGCCTCGGCCACCGCGCAGTTACCGATCGCGCGGCCCTGCTCGTCGACCAATTCGACGGGCAGGGACTCGCGGTCGGCCGTGCTGTCGGGCGATGTGGTCTGGGTGCCGGTCACCGCCCTACCTTATCGGCGGCGATCACCAGGTACTGGAAGCTGCCCTCGCGGTAGGCCGTGAGAAACGGTTCCTCCACCCCGGTGGCCAGCTCGCATTCGCTGCGCAGTTCCCAGTACGGGATGGTGGCCGCGGTCAGATCGGTGACCGCGATGGGGACCAATCCGTTGGCGCTCATCGCCCGGAAGTACTCGCCACGCGTATGGATCATGCAGCCGTAATGGGCATCGATCCAGCTCACCGCCGCCGATCGCCCGCCCGTCACGTCGTTGGAGCAGCCGGTCACGCAGACGTAGCGCCCACCGGGTTCGAGCAACCGGGAGAATTCGGCGAACAGGTCGGGCAGTTCGACGTACATGTCGGTCTCGTTGGTCCAGATGGCGCGCATGGAGCCGGAGTCGAAACCGGGGGGAATCGAGGTCATGCGTGGTCGTGATAGCGGCGGCTGTCGGCGTGCCAGGCGCGGTTGCCGCCCATCCAGGCCCAGAGCCCGGCCAGGAAGCGGCGCTGCTGCGGAGAGCCGGCGGCCGCCAGCGCCGTGGCTTCGGCTTCGAAACGATGCACCAGTTCGTCGTGGACGGCCGCGGTGCGCTGCACGGCCGCACGGCGCGAACATCCCTCCTCCGCGGCCAGCACGGTCGGCAGGTTGAATTCCCTTCCGCCGGAAAGGTCTTCGCGGGCCATCGAATACAGATCGTTGACCATCTGGGCGGCCAACGCCGCCGTGGTGACCGCGCGGCGCATGCGTGGATCGCAGTATCCGGCCGCATCCAGTTCGTAGCCGCCGACCGCGTCGATCGGGGCCATACAGGGTAGGAAGCTGTGCGGTTGGCGATTCGCGAGATACTCCCAGACCGGCGGCATCCGGTGAGCCGCCCGCCAGCCGGCCTCGGCGCCCAGAGCGATGAACCAGCCGCCGATTTCGGTCCGCAACCGGGCCAGCTGGGCCGGGCTGGAGTACCGCGCCAGATGCTCGAACGAGGTGCGAAAGGCCCGCAGGATCGGATCGCCGTCCAGCGCCTGCTCCAGCTGTGCTTGATATCGGGCGGGCAGGTGGACCGGATCCATGACGGCCATGGCCAATTCGAGCCGTGGGCCCAGTTCGGCGGCCGCGTCCGAGGGGGTGCCGTCGGGTGCGTGATCGTCGGCGTCCTCCTCGCAGTAGTAGTCGTCCACCGACCATTCCGAGACCGCGCATTTCGCCGCCGCGAGCAGCCGGTCGGCATCGTCGCAGTCCGGATGGGCCAGCATGATCAGCCGCCCGAATCCCGCCTTCGCCAATTCGTCCAGACGTCCCTCGTAGAGCCCGATATCCCGGGCCCATCGCAGAATCCCCTCGTCGACCGCGGCGGCAAGGGCGTGATCGTCTCGCTCCGGCGGCGGGCAGTACAGCGGCGGGATGTCCGATGCGCTGCCCGGTCTACCCGAAAGCGTTGACCCAGTGGATATTTCGCCGGTGGCTCCGGCCGGTGGAACGAATTTCTCGCGTGGTGGTCGCAGCGGTGCGAGCAGCCCCGAGGTGCCGAGCCCGGTCGGGGCGAGCAGTCCGCGTGGAACGGTGTCCGCGACCATCCTGTGCGCCGTGATCGGGCCGGTCGGCAACGGACCCGAGAGCGGAATCCGAGCCGGGGGAGCGTGGTCGAGACTGCCGAGCAGGGTGGCGATCGCCCCGGCCAGATCATCACGAGCCGGCGGTGCGGCGACCCGGGAGAGTAACGACATCCGCGCTCACCCCGTCAATCGCTCTGCCGGGCGACGGCCACATTGTCGAGAATTCCCAGTGCGTCCGGAACGAGGACGGCCGCCGAGTAGTAACAGCTGACCAGATACGAAATGATCGATTGGTCGTCGATGCCCTTGAAACGCACGTTCAGGCTCGGCTCGTACTCGTCCGGAATTCCGGTCTGATGCAGTCCGATCACACCCTGATCCTTCTCACCGACCCGCATCGCCAGAATCGATGTGATCTGGGTGTCGCTGACCGGGATTTTTCCGCACGGGAGGATGGGAACACCGCGCCACGCCGGTACGCGACGGCCCTCGATATCGACCGGGTCGGGATAGAGGCCGCGTTTGTTGCATTCCCGCCCGAACGCCGCGATCGCCTTCGGATGGGCGAGGAAGAATTTCGTACTCCGGCGCATACTCAGCAATTCGTCGAGATCGTCCGGCGTCGGCGGGCCCGATTCGGTGTAGATGCGCTGTTTCAGGTCGCAACTGTGCAGCAGACCGAACTCGGGGCTGTTGACCAGATCGTATTCGCGGCGTTCGTGCAGGGCCTCGATCGTGAGCCGCAATTGCTGTTCGATCTGGTTGTGCGGATCGTTGAACAGATCCGCCACTCGCGTGTGGATCCGCAGCACACTCTGCGCGGCGCTGAGTTCGTATTCGCGCGGAGAACTGTCGTAGTCGACGAAGGTGCCGTCCAGCACGGGCTCTCCGGCATGCCCGGAGGTGATCTCGATATTCGCCTCGCCGTATTTGTTCTGCGGCCGCACCGGCGATTCCGCGACGCGCGACAGATGATCCGCCAGCGCCGGTGCCTGGTCGACCAGCCGGTCGAATGCGGTGCGCGCCAAGGTGAGCAGTGTGACCGGCGTCGCCGTTTTCACCGTGACCGGCCAGATGGCATCGCGATCGGTCAGCATGGCGTCGCCGAAATAGTCGCCGTCGCCGAGTATCCCGAGTTTCGTGGCTTCGCCGTATTCGCCGGTGCCGATTTTGGTGAGTTTTCCGTGCACGATCAGCATCAGCTGGTCCACCGGATTACCGAATTCGGCGATCACCGCGCCGGGCTCGAGGTCGCGCTGGACGAACTGCTGGGCCATGGCCGCGAGAATCTCCTCGTCGTCGACCTCCCGCAGTGCGGGCAGTTCCTGCAGTTCCAACGGGATGACCTGGGCGCGGCCGCCGTCGATGACGAATTCCACCTCGCCGTTGCCCACCGTGTGCGTGAGCCGCCGGTTGACCCGGTAGACACCACCCTCCACCTGGGTCCAGGGCAGCATCCGGGTCAGCCAGCGCGAGGAGATCCCCTGCATCTGGGGTTCGGACTTGGTGGTGTGGGCGAGTTGATGGGCGGCGGCGGTGGACAGGGACTTGCGGACGTGGTTGTCGGTCTGCACGGGAAGTTCGAGAGTCATCTGCGGTCCTCACCTCGGAGAGTGGGCGACGGATGCGGACAGCGCCGAGCCTGTTCGGCGCGCGAGACAACGCGGACACGAGACCGGTCTACGGACCGGTTCTGCCACCTGGAACGAACGGAAGAAGAGACGAGCCTGGCGAACTAGACGTCTGATCGAATAGTCGTGTGCTACATGGGCTTCCGGCATCAATGGTAGGTGCGGGGAGGCGCGTGCGCAGGAACATTCGGCGAATCGATGGGAAACGGCCGCGCCGGGGCCGGTCGCAGTGGGTACGCGCGGCGGTGACCCGGCCCGGTTGCCGCCGCTCGTCACCCGGCAACCCGTGGCCGCGGATGGGACCGATCACACCACCCCCGCAGTAGGCTGTCGGTGTGGCAGGCTCGACCCGCACGCAGGGGGCGTGCCGGTGTCAGGCGCAGGGCAAGGGCTGGGAGCGAGCGTGAAATTCGATACGAGAACCCTCACGGGACCGGTGCAGCGGTTGATGGCGACGGCGCAGAACGGCCTCGAGGTGATCCGTTTCGGCGGCCTCGCTCACGACGTCGAGGCCTCGCCCTACGAGGTCACCGAACGCAAGCGCATGTACCGGCTGCGGCACTACTTCCCCGACGATCCGGCGACCGGCCGCCCGGTGGCGCTGCTGGTGCCGCCGCTGATGGTCAATGCCGACATCTACGACGTCAACGCCGAAGGTGGTGCGGTCGGGATTCTGCACCGTTCCGGAATCGATTGCTGGGTCCTGGATTTCGGTTCCCCCGCGACGGAGGAAGGTGGCTGGCAGCGGGACCTTGCCGACCATGTGCTGGCACTGTCGAGCGCGATCGACACGGTCAACGAACTGACCGGGCGCCCGGTCCACCTCATGGGGTACTCACAGGGCGGCATGTTCGCCTACCAGACCACGGCCTTCCGCTACGGCAAGGGCGTGCAGAGCATCGTCACCTTCGGTAGTCCGGTCGACATCGTGGCCGGGCTACCGTTCGGCCTGCCCTACGGGCTGGTGTCGGAGGTGGCCGATTTCGTCGCCGACCACGTCCTCAACCGGCTCCCGATCACCGACGCCATGGTCCGGGTCGGATTCCAGATGCTCGATCCGGTGAAGACCGCCAAGGCCCGGATCGATTTTCTGCGCCAGCTGCACGACCGAGAAGCGTTGCTGCCCAAGGAACGTCAGCGTCGGTTCCTCGAACGCGACGGCTGGGTGGGCTATTCGGGGCCGGCGGCCGCCGATCTGCTCAAGCAGTTCGTGGCGCACAACCGAATGATGTCCGGCGGCTTCGTGATTCGGGACCAGCCGGTATCGCTGGCCGAACTCAAATGCCCCATTCTCGCCTTCGTCGGCGAGGTCGACGATATCGGCCAGCCGGGCGCCGTGCGCGGTATCGTGCGCGCGGCCCCGAACGCCGAGGTCTACGAGGCCTCGCTAGTGGCCGGCCATTTCGGCCTGGTCGCGGGCAGTACGGCGACCAACCAGACCTGGCCGCTGGTCCGCGATTGGGTGAACTGGTTGAGCGGGCAGGGCGACCTGCCCGAGCAGATCGCGCCGATGCGCGAACACGTCGCCACCGACCGCCAGACCACCGCGGCCACCCGGGTCGTCCATACCGCCGCCACCCTGGCCGAGGCGGGCGCCGGAATCGGCGCGGCTCTCGGTGGGCTGGCCGGCAATGCGCTGCGCGGATCGATGGAGTTGACCGGAGAGGCGGCGCGGGCGCTGCCCCGCCTGGCCCGTCTCGGCATGATCCAGCCGCACACCCGGATCTCGTTGGGCCGCCTGCTCGCCGAACAACAGCGCAATGCGCCGCTGCGTGAGCTGTTCCTGTTCGACGACCGCGTCCACACGCATGCTGCCGTCGGCGCACGCATCGACAATGTGGTGCGCGGGCTGATTTCCGAGGGCGTACGACCGGGCAGCCGGGTCGGCGTCCTGATGGAGACCCGGCCGAGTGCGCTGGCCGCGGTGGCCGCCCTCTCGCGCATCGGCGCGGTGGCGGTACTGCTGGCGCCGGGCGGCGAGGTCGCCCGGGCCGTCGAATCCACCGGCGCCACCATGATCGTCGCCGATCCGGAGAACCTGCGCGCCGCGGCCGCCACCGGCACCCGGGTACTCGTGCTCGGTGGCGGCGATGCCCGCGGTCTCGACATTCCGGACGGGGCCGAGGTGGTGGACCTCGAGCAGATCGATCCGGCCGGGGTCGCCCTGCCCGGCTGGTTCCGGCCCGATCCGGGCCTGGCGCGGGAGCTGGCGTTCATCCTGGTCACCGGCACGGGCGACAAACTCGATCTGAAATACATCACCAACCACCGCTGGGCGCTGTCGGCCTTCGGCACCGCCTCGGCCGCGGACCTCGATCGCCGCGACACCGTGTATTGCCTTGCCCCGCTGCATCATTCGTCCGGCCTGCTGGTGAGTCTCGGCGGCGCGGTGGCCGGCGGCAGCCGGATCGCGCTCGCCCGATCGCTGAACCCGCCCACGTTCGCCGAGGAAGTGCATCGCTACGGAGTCACCGTCGTCACCTACACCTGGACGATGCTGCGCGACATTCTCGATGCCGACACCTTCCCGGCCGGGCATCCGCATCCGATCCGCCTGTTCATCGGGTCCGGTATGCCGGCCGGGCTGTGGCGGCGCACCACCGAACGCTTCGCACCCGCTGGGGTGCTGGAGTTCTATGCCAGCATCGAGGGCGACGTGGTGCTCGCCAACGTGGCCGGAGTGAAGATCGGCTGCAAGGGCCGCCCGGTACCGGGCACCGCGAAGGTGGAACTGATCGCCTACGACCCGGTCACCGAGCAGATCGCCACCGACGCCCGCGGTTTCGCGCGCCGGGCCGCCGACAACGAGGTGGGACTGCTGATCGGGCGGGCATCCGACACGGTCGACATCTCCCGCGGCGGGCTGCGGGGAGTCTTCGCCCCGGGAGACGCCTGGATGCCGACGGAGAACCTGTTCCGGCGCGACAGCGACGGCGACTATTGGCTGATGGACCGGCGCGACACCGTCATCAAGACCGCGCGCGGCCCGGTCTACACCCAGCCGATCGAGGATGCGCTCAACGACATCACCGCCGTCGACATGGAGGTCGCCTTCGGCCGCCGCACGCCGAGCACCACGCTCGCGGTCGCGGTGGTGAGTGTTCGCGAGGGCCACCGCCTGGACGCCGCCGATCTGACGGAGGGTCTGCGTGCCCTCGACGTCGCACAGCGACCCGATATCGTTCGGGTCGTCGACGAGATCCCGCGCAGCTCCAGCTTCCGCCCGTCCACCCACGCGGTGCGATCGTCGCTGCGCCTCGAGCCCGATGAGCACACCTGGTACTACAACCGGGAATCGGACGCCTACGAAGTGCTCACCCCGGAGGTCGCGGCCGCCCTGCTGGCGTGAGATCGCCGCCCCGGGCTCCTGCGGCCCGGGGCGATGCGGTGCCGGCGCGGACCGTGGATCGCGACCGGCCCGCTCCGGCTACACCGTGTAGGCGGTGACAGTCTCGATCACCCGCGCCACCTGCTGGTCGCTGAGGTCGGGCCACAGCGGCAGCCGGAGCAGTGTGGCGGAGAATTCGTCGGTACGCGGACAGGGGACCGTGGTGCGGCCGAGTTTCTGCCCGGCGGGACTGGAATGCAGCGGCACGTAGTGGAATGGGGCCGAAATGCCGTGTTCGCGAAGATAACCGATCAACGCGTCGCGGGTGTGCTCGCTCGGGGTGCGCAGATAGTACAGATGAGCGGTGTGCTCGCGATCGGCCGGAACCTGCATGAGCCGCACATCGTTGCGCGCGGCCCAGTCCGGCAGCGCGGCCGCATAGGAGTTCCAGACCCGCATCCGCCCGGCCTGAATCCGATCGAATTCGGCCAGTTGCGCGTCCAGGACGGCGGCATTCAACTCACTGGGAAGATAACTCGATCCGATGTCCTGCCAGGAGTACTTGTCGACCGCTCCGCGCAGGAACCGGGCACGGTCGGTGCCCTTCTCCCGGATGATCTCGGCGCGGCCCATCAGGATGTCGTCGGTGAGCAGCAGGGCCCCGCCCTCACCGCAGTGCACATTCTTGGTGTCGTGGAAGCTGAGCGCGCCGATGGTGCCGATCGTGCCCAGCGGCCGGCCCCGCCAGCGGCCGCCGAGGCCGTGCGCGGTGTCCTCGACGATCGCCAGTCCGTGCGATTCGGCCACCGCGAGCAGCCGGTCCATATCGGCGCCGACCCCGCCGTAATGGATCACCACGATCGCCTTCGTCCGCTCGGTGACCGCGGCCGCCACCGACTCCGGATCGAGATTGCCGCGGTCGTCGATATCGGCGAAAACGCACGTCGCTCCGCGCATCGCGACCGCGGTCGCGGTGGAGGTGAACGCGAAACTCGGGACGATCACCTCGTCATCGGGTCCCAGTTCGAGCAGCAGGCCGGCCATCTCCAGGGCATGGGTGCACGAGGTGGTCAGCAGTGCGTGCGGGGCGCCGGTGATCGCGCGCAGCTTGGCCGTGGCCGCCGCGGTGAACCGGCCGTCGCCGTGGCTGTGGTCGGACTCCAGCACGGCGGCCAGATTGCGCAGCTCGGCGGCCGCGCGATAGGGGCGGCTGAAAAGGATCTGGTCAGTGCTCACCCGGATTGTGTCCCCCGATAGCTGCGGCCGTGGTCGAAACCCGCGCCTCGTGCTCCGGGCGCGGTGTCGGCGAATCTACCGTCAGATACAGGGGTTTGCCCACCAGGACGTGCAATGCCACACCGAGATACTCCGCGATCAGACCCAGTGAGAACAGAATCGCGCCCGAAACCAGAAGCAGAACCACGATGATCGAGGCCCAGCCCTCGGGGTCGTGGCCGTGCCCGAACAGCGCCTGCCAGATCACCACGGCGGCCATCAGCGCACCACCGGCCGCCAGGGTGACCCCGAGCAGGCTCACCAGACGCAGACCACGAGTTCCGCTGCACAGCACCATTTTCCAGAACAGGGAGAACAGCCGCCGGTAGTTGTAACCGGACTCCTCGCGGCCCTCGGCCCGCAGGACCACGGGGGCCTGCGCGGTGTTGTCGACCACCCAGGTCAGGGCGACGTCGAGGTAGACGCCGTTGGAGGCGACCTCGGCCAGTTGCCGGCCGATATCGCCGCGGATGAGGCGGAAGCTCTCGAACCGGGTGGAATCGGGGAAGGCGAAGACGGTCGCCAGCACCACCTTGGCGCCGCGGGAGGTGAGATTGCGCAGCAGGCCGTGTGGACGGGTGTTGGTCGGCTTGGAGTAGACCAGGTCCGCTCGCCGGGCGAGCGCGGTGTCGAGGAAGGCGCCGATGAATGCCGGATCGTGCTGGCCGTCCTCGTCCATGGTGACGATCCATTCCCCGCGCGCCGCGGCCATCCCGGCGATGGTGGCCGCGTCCTGACCGAAGTTGCGGCTCAACCAGATCACCCGGACCTGCTGATATTGTGCGGCAAGCTGCTGCAGGACCACATCGGAGCGGTCGGGACCGTGGTCGTGCACCAGGACGATCTCCTCGACCACGAAGCTGTGGCCATCGGGGGTGGCGGCCGGTTGCGACAGCTGGTGGAGTTCGGCGACGAGCCCGGCGATGGTCTGCTCGCCGCGATACACCGGGACGACCACCGAGACCGCATGCACCCGCTGCCCGCCGGCGCCGGTGACCGGAAGATGAACATCCGGTGTCGGGGGCCGGCCGGTGCCGGGGGACTGTGCGGTTGCGGACGGAATCGGCATCAGCTGGTTCGACTTTCGATGACGGTGCGCACCGGAACTCCTCGCCTGTATGCAGAGCCCGAATCGGGGTGCACTCTAACACGCTGCAGGTCACCGGTTTCGGTGTCGCGATTCGGGCGGCGTTCGCACGCGCGATGCTCGGGCGCGTATGGACATGTAGGGTCTGTCAATCGTGGTGGAAAGTGCAGTGTCGACGGCGGCGCTCGCGGAGCCGGTGAGCGAGGGTCGGCCCGCCGCCGCGCCCGGACCGCAACCGAGCGTCGCCGGGCAGCCGCGAAGAATGGTGTTCCGGTGGGGGGCGATCACCGCACTCGGTGTGGTCGCCGGATATATCGCGGTGCTGCTCGCGAACGCGCGGCACTTCTACACCGACGACACCGAATCCCAGTACACCCCGCTGTGGGTGATGCTCGGGCGGCATCTGCGCGCGGGCCACCTCCCGCTGATGGTGCCCGAACAGTGGATGACCGGTAACTACACCATGGAAGAGGCGGGGCTGTTCAACCCGCCGCAACTGCTGATCGACCTGATCGCGCCCTCGGTCGACAATCTCGCGCTGCTGGCGACGATCGTGAAGCTGATCTTCTCGATCATCGCCGCGCTCGGAATCTATCGCATCTGCCTGGTCTACGGCAGCCGCGCGCCGTGGGCGGCGGTAGCGGGCATCGCCTTTCCGCTGACGGGCTGGTTCCTGTTCTTCGACGAGGCCAGCTGGGTCACCTCGCTGACCGGCACCGCGTGGATGCTGCATGCCTGGGCGTCGGCGGTCCGGTACGCGCGCGGACCGGCCGGAGACCGCTCCCGGTATCGGACCGGCACCCGCGGGTACGGGCCGATCCCACTGTTCGTCTTTCTGTATCTGGCGATCTCCGTCGAGTACGTCTTCCCCGCGGTCGAGGCCGCGCTGATGCTGGTGGCCGTGGCGGTGGGGGAGCTCGTGGTCCAGCGCGCGTGGCGTCCGGTGCTGCGGGTCGCGGTGGTCGCGGGTGCGGCCGGGATGGCCGGCCTGATGACCTACCTGCCGAGCATGCTCTCGGCGACGGTGAGCTGGCGGGGTAATTCCCAGATCAACAACGACCGCTTCCTGACCGTGCCGTGGTCGGAATCGCTGAACGCCAGTCTGCCCTCGGCCATGCCGGCATTCACCTCCTGGTGGGGGTACGTGCAGCCGATGCCGGTCACCTACATCGCGTGGTTCCTGATTCCGGCGCTGGCCTTCGTCGACTGGGATCGAGCGCGCCGGGCCTGGCGCGAATTCGTCACCGTCGCGCTGTTCGCCGTCATGTTCCTGATGTGGGCGGCGGGGCCGGGCACGGTGGGGCCGTTGCGCTGGCCCGCTCGGGTGCTGCCGATGGTGGCGGTCGGACTGCTGATCCTGGTGTGCGTGCTGCTCGGCCGGTTCGGCACGGTCCGCGACCGGCGTCCGCGCGCGACAGCCGCCGCCGTGCTGATCGGATTGCTCTGGGTACGAACGTTTTCCGCCGACCCGCACGACGTCTGGTGGCATGTGCTCTCGGCGCTCGGCGTGGCCGCGGTAGGCGCGGCCGTGGTGTGGCTGGGCCTGCGCCGCGGTACCGCCGCGGCCGCCGCGCTGACCGTCGTAGCCATGTTCCCGATCGCGTACCTGCAGGTGTATGCCGCGCAGCCGACGCCGATGGGGTGGAATCTGCCGGCACATCGGGCCGAGGCCGAGGCGGCGTTCCCCGAATTCGACGGAGTCACCATCCAACTCGGCGATCGCGGGTTGCTGCAGCCGGCGGACAGGAGCATCCAGGGTGCCTACGGATCGCTGGTGTTCGGCAACTACGCCAAGGATGTGCACCGCAACTACGTCAACGGCTACACCCCCAACGGCCACTACTGGTTCGGCGAGATGCTGTGCATGCGCTGGGATTCCAGTGTCTGCCCGGATTCGTTCCGGCGGCTGTTCACGCCCGAACCCAGCACCGGACGGCCGCCGGTGGATCTGATGAAACTCGATCGGGTGGTGTTGCAGCGGGCGATGTTCCCCGATGCCGGCAATCATCCCGCCCCGCCGGGGTGGAAGTGGGTCGACTATCCGGGCCACGAGCGCTACATCCTGGTGCTGGAACGCGAGCAGGGACTGATCTCGACCGAAAACGGCCGGATTGCCGACGCCCATCAGGTGGAGGCGACGTCGCTGTCGGAGACCGACCGCACCAGCCGGGCTCGGGTCGGTTCGGAGAGCGGTGGCCGTGTGGTCTTCGCCCGGCTGGCCTGGCCCGGGTATCGGGCCTCGCTGAACGGCCGTGAACTCCCGGTACGCGAGGTGTCGAAAGCCTTTGTCGCCGTGGATATTCCCCCGGGCACGACGGACGCCGACCTCACGGTGTCCTGGGAGCCGCCCGGATGGCGGCTGGGCGTCGCGAGTGCGGCCGGCGGACTCGTTGTGCTGGCGGTGATGCAGTGGCTGTATCTGCGCTCTCGTCGCGCCGGCGATTCCGCGGAGCGTGCGAAAACGGAAGTACCGGAAGTGGTTTCGTGAAGATCGGGACCGGAGGCGTAGCGGCGCAGCGGGCGGCGGATCAGCCGTCCGCGCCACCACCGGGTCTGCTGTTGCGGCTGCTGCGCCGCCAGGAAATCGTGTTCGCGGCGGTCGGGGTGGTCAACACCCTGCTCGGCATGCTCCTCACGGTGGCCTGGTTGGCGCTGTTGCCTTCCGGCTGGCCGCCGGCGGTGGCGGTGGCGCTGGCCTATTCCATCAGCATCGTGTTCGCCTTCTTCGCGCACCGCACGCTGGTGTTCCGGGTGCGCGGCCGGCTGCTCGGGGACTTCGTCCGGTTCGTCGCGGTGAATTCCGGCGGGCTGGTGCTGAACATGGTCGGAGTGCAGCTGGCCGTCGGTGTTCTGGACCTGCCCGGCACCCCGGCCACGGTCGTCGTGATGGGGATGGTCGCCGTGCTCAGCTTCTTCGGCCACCGCTACATCTCGTTCCGGCGGGCGGAAGCGGCAGTGGATCGGACGGCCGGGTAGGTTGTCGGATATGGCGGAGCACACTCTGGATCCCACCTTGTTGAGCCTGCTGGCCTGCCCGCAGGACAAGGGACCGCTGTCATTGGTGCGCGACGCGGAGGGCAACAGCGTGCTCTACAACCCGCGTCTGCGCCGCGCGTACTCGATCGACAACGGCATCCCGGTGCTGCTCGTGGACGAGGCTCGCGAGGTCGGCGAGGCCGAACACGAGGCGTTCCTCGCCCAGGGCTGAACGCCTCGGTCCGGATCAGTCCCCGGCGCCCGTGATCGGTAGCTCGCCGGTGAGATACCGCTGAACAGTCGGCCCGACGGTCGCGGCCAGTTCGTCCAGCGGCATCGAGGCCACGGGCTCGACCTGCAGAATCTTGCGGGCCACCAGGATCCCGAGCATTTGCGAGACGGCCAGCACCACCCGTGCGGTCCCGGTCCCCGGCGGCGAATCCACCTTCTGCCGAACATCTTTCAGTGCCACCTCGAGCAGGAAGCTGCGCGCCAGCGCGGCGTCGCCGCCGGCCAGGATGCCGCGAAATGCCGCCACCGCGTGGACGCCGACCGAGGAATCCCACGCGCCGACCACCGTCCGGACCACCGTCTCACCGAGGTCGTCCGGTGCCGCGGCCCGGATCGGAGCGCGGATCACCTCCGGATCGATCGGCAGATTCAAGGCGGCCGAGAACAATTGCTGTTTGGTGCCGAAGTAGTGGTGTACCAACGCGGGATCGACCCCGGCCGCGCTCGCGATCGAGCGGATCGATGCCTTGTCGAAGCCGACCTCGGCGAACCGGGAGCGCGCCGCATCCAGAATCGCCGCCCGCGTGCCCGACTCACCGGCCCGCCGCCCACTGCGCGGGGCCGCGCCGCTCATGCGGTTTTCCTCGGGGCGCTGCGTGGTAATGCTGCGCTGCCGCCTCCGCGCCTGGCCGCTCATGCCGTGCGCCGCCGGAGTGTGGCCGCGCCCAGGGTCAGCGCGACGGCGGCGAAGGCGGCGACGATCCCCAGGTCCCGCCACATCGCTGCGGTGGCTCCGGGATGCCGGGATACCTCCTGGAGCGCGTCGACGGCATAGCTGAGCGGCAGTACGTCGCTGATGATCTCCAGCCAGCGCGGTAGTTGGTCGCGTGGCACCAGCAGGCCGCACAGGAAGAACTGCGGCCCGACCACCAGCGGCATGAATTGCACCGCCTGGAATTCGGTGCGGGCGAACGCGCTGGCCAGCAGTCCGAGTGCCACGCCGAGCACCGCGTCGACGACGGCGATCATCAGCACCAGCCAGGCGCTGCCGGCCGCGTCCAAACCCAGGAGCCCGAAGGATACGAGGCAGGCCAAACCAGCCTGCGCCGCCGCCGCGACCGAGAAGGCGGTGCCGTAGCCGGCCAGCAGGTCGAGTTTGGACAGGGGCGTGGTCATCAATCGTTCCAGGGTGCCCGAGGTCCGCTCCCGCTGCATGGCGATCGCGGTGATCAGGAACATCACGATGAACGGCAGAATGCCGAGCATGCTGATGCCGACCCGGTCGAACAGCGACGGCACGCCCGGCATCGTCGGGGTGTCGTGATAAACGAAGTACAGCAGGGCCAGCAGCAGCGTCGGCACCAGCAGCAGCATGGCAACCGTGCGGCGGTCGGCGCGTAACTGCCGCAGAATCCGGGTCGATGTGGCGGTGTAGCAGCGCAGCGGCCGGCCGGCCGGGCGAGCGAGGGTCGTGCTCATCGCGGCTGTCCCATCGTGATGAGAGCGAGAAATGCGTTCTCCAAACTGGTTTCGCCGGTGTCGGCGCGCAGCTGGTCGGGGGTGAGCTGGGCGAGCAGATGGCCCTCGCGCATCAGCAGCAGCTGATCGCAGTGTTCGGCCTCGTCCATCACATGACTCGACACCACCAGGGTGCGTCCCTGCGCGGCCAGGTCGTGGAACTGCTTCCACAATTCGGCGCGCAACACCGGATCCAAGCCGACGGTCGGTTCGTCGAGCACCAGCAGCTCGGGGTCTGCGACCAGCGCACAGGCCAGCGAGACCCGGGTGCGCTGACCGCCGGAGAGCTGATTGCCGCGATGTGCCCGATGGGCGCCCAGTCCGACCTGGTCGATCGCGGCGGTCACCGCCTCGGAGCCGCGGCCGTAGAGCGCGGCGAAGTACGAGACGTTGTCGGTGACGGTCAGATCGTCGTAGATGCTCGGTGCCTGCGTGACGTAGCCGACGCGTGAGCGCAGTGCGCGACTGCCCGCGATGTCGCCGAGTACTCGCACACTGCCCGCCTGGATGAGCTGGGTTCCGACGATACTGCGCATCAGGGTGGTCTTCCCGCAGCCCGAGGGACCGAGCAGCCCGGTGATGCTCCCGGTCGGCACGGTCAGCGAAATATCGTGTAGCACTTCGTGTCCCCCGCGTCGCACCCGAAGATGTTCGACGGTGATCGCCGGGGACGAATCCGGTTTCGCCACGGTCCACCTCTCGCGTCACACGATCGGCGAGATTATTCACCGAGCGTTGAATTCATTGTGTGTTGAATTCTGCCCCGGGTGTGGGCGTGACGCAAGGGCGTGTGGAGATCAGTGGTGATGGTCCGGACGCGGGGTGGTCGCGACGGTGGCCCCCGGCTCCACGACGACGAATTGGCCCATCATGCCCTGGTCCTCGTGCCAGAGCAGATGACAGTGGTACATGTACGGATGGTCCGGATCCGCGGGCCCGTCGAAGCGCAGGACCAGGCGCATCTCGGTGCCGGGCGGCAGCAGGACGGTGTCCTTGGGGCCGCGCAAGTGCGGCGGAGGCGGCGCGCCGTCGACGGCCGCGACCGCGAACTGCACGTCGTGGACGTGGAAATTGTGGGTCATCCCATCGGAGTTGCGGACGATCCAGGTCTCGGTGCTGCCCCGTTCGACCACGGTGTCGATCCGGTCCATCGCCATCGGACGACCGTTGATATTCGGCAATCGGAGATCGAAGTGCCGCTCCCGTACGGAGTCCGCCGCACGTGGCGGCGCCGACGACACCAGCCGGTCCGGCACAACCGTTGTGGTGCGCAGGGTTTCGGCCGCGCGCAGTTCGAGGACGTCGAACGTGTCGTCGCCGCCGGAGAAGCGGCGATTCCAGAAGCCGTCGCCGAGGTCGGTGCGCAGGCCGCGCAGCGTGACCCGCTCGGCCGGGCGCATGCGCACCACGATCTCGGCCCGCTCACCGGGGGACAATCGGATGCCGGTCATGGTGACCGGGCGCTCCAGCAGCCCGCCGTCGGTGCCGATCAGCGCGAAGGGGCGCTCGTCGGAGAGGCCGAAGGTGAACACCCGCGCCGACGCCGCGTTGAGCAACCGCAATCGGATCAGTTCGTCGCTCACCTCGCGATAGGGCGCGAGGGTGCCGTTAACCATGGTGCGATCACCGAGCAGGCCGGTATCGGCGAAGATGTGCCGCCGGTGATCGAACTGCGCACCGCGGAACCGCACGTCCTGCACGATGACCGGGAGGTCGTCGACGCCGTAGGTAGCGGGTAACCCGGTCCGAGCGTCGTCGTCGATCAGGAAGAGCCCCGCCAGCCCCCTTCGGACGTGAGATTCGGTGGCGCCGTGCGGATGTGGGTGATACCACAGCGTCGCGGCGGGTTGGTCGACGGTCCACTGTGGCGACCACCGCGCGCCGGGCTCGATCGGCTGATGCGGCCCACCGTCGGCGGCCGCGGGCAGATGCATTCCGTGCCAGTGCACGGTCGACGCTTCCGGCAAGTGATTGCGGATGTCGACGCGCACCCGTTCGCCACGGTGGGCCCGCAGGGTGGGGCCGAGATACGTCCCGTTGAAGCCCCAGGTCGGAGTGTCTCGATCGGCCAGGAAACGGGTTGTGCCGGAACGCATCTCGAGATCGAACACCCGGGTGCCGTCCGCCGTCACACGCCCCTCGGTCAGCGGCGGGATACGCAGTTGCTCGGTGAATTCCGCGCCCACGGTCGATACCCGCGCCGACGAATACGCCCACGCCACCCCGGCGCCGACCGCGCCGGTGAGGAGAACCGCGAAGACGCTGAGCCACAACAGTATTCGGCGCAGACGTGGCCGAGGGCGGGAAGCCATGCCTCGACGCTAAGCCCGGCCCCGTGATCGGAAACATCGGTGAGCGCCCGGATTTTCACCCGGACGACCCCCGAGCGAACCCCGACTCCGCGCAGTATTGCACCCGGGGCCTGCTCGCTCGGACACATCACCGGCTTCGGTCGGACCGGCCCGCCGCGGTCAGTCGCGCCCGGCGGGGTCGGGTACCGCGCAGCCGTCCGGCCCGCACGCATCGCCGGCGCCGAACATCTGCACGGCGGGCTCGCGATCCGCCCACGCCCGTGCCAGCGCCTGGCCGAACACCTCCGGCGGCTGTGCACCCGATACCCCATAGGTCCGGTCGAAGACGAAGAACGGAACACCGCGCGCGCCCATCCGCGCGGCGGTCTCCTCGTCGGCGCGCACGGCCTCGGCATAGGCCTCCGGATCGTCGAGTACCGCCCGTACCGCGACCGGGTCCAGCCCGGCCCGCGAGGCCACCTCGACGAGGCGTTCGGGATCGCCGAACAGGGGCGCTTCGTCCGCGAAATTGCCCTCGTACAGGGCGTCGAGCAGCTGTTCCTGTCGGCCCTCGGCGAGGGCGTAGTGCAGCAGGCGGTGCATATCGAAGCTGTTGCCGAAGTCGCGCCCCTCGGTCCGGTACGGCAGCCCGAGCTCTCGCGCCTGCGCGGCGATTCCGCGTTCGTTGGCGGCGGCCTGCGCCTCGCTGATGCCGTACTTCTCCGCGATATGAGCGATCACCGGGCCGCTGTGCTCGACCGGCAGCGTGGGATCCAGTTCGAAGGATCGGTGGACCACCTGGACCTGGTCGCGGTGCTCGAAGTCGGCCAGCGCCTGTTCGAAGCGCCGCTTACCCAGATAGCAGAAGGGGCAGTTGATATCGGTCCAGATCTCGACCTGTACGGGCACGGGTCACCTCGTTCGTTCGCGGATTTCGGAAGTCTTGATATGTCAACCGCCGTATGCGGCGCCCTGTTCCCTCCCTTGTGACGCACACCACTTCCGCGGCTGTCACGTCCGCGCCCGCTCACTTGTCGCATCTGGTGAATCGCCCGGTCGCCACGACAGGAAAGGCAGAACAGTCATGAACACCACCACTACCGATGTGCGCCCGCACGAGGTCGTCGTACTCGGCGCCGGATACACCGGAATGTTGGCCACCATCCGCCTGGCCCGCCGCACCCGTCACCAGGCGGTGCACATCACGCTCGTCGATCCGTCGGATCGGTTCACCGAGCGGCTGCGCATGCACCAGGTCGCCGCCGGCACCGAACTGGCCGACCACCGTATACCGGACCTGCTGGCCGGCACCGGCGTCACCTTCCGGCGGGCCGCGGCCACCGGCATCGACCCGGCCGCGCGGCGGGTGCGCTGTGACGACGGCACCGAACTCGGTTACGACACCCTCGTCTACGCCGTCGGCAGCCGCGCCGACACCACGACCGTGCCCGGGGCCGACACCCATGCCTGGACCCTCGACGATCCGCGCACGGCCCGGCGTCTGTCCGAGCGTCTCGCCGAGCTGGCGGCGGCCGGCGCGCCGATCGCCGTCTGCGGGGGCGGTCTCACCGGCGTCGAGGCCGCGACCGAGATCGCCGAATCCCATCCCGGGCTCACGGTCACGCTGATCAGTACCGGTGAGCCCGCCGCCATGCTGGGCCCCCGTCCGCGCGCCCACCTCGAACGGGCGCTGGACCGGCTGCACATCGTGCGCCGCACCGGGGCCCGGGTGACGGCGGTGCTCCCCGACGCGGTCCGGCTCGACAGCGGTGCCCTGGTTCCCGCCGCGTTGACGTTGTGGACCGCCGGTATCCGCGTCCCGGATCTGGCCGCTGAAGCCGGAATCGCCACGGACGCCGCCGGTTTCGTCCGCACCGACCCGACCCTGCGGTCGATCTCGCATCCCGAGATATACGCCGTCGGCGACGCCGCGGCGGTGGACCAGCCATGGGGCCGGATCCACGGCACCTGCCAGAGCGGTATGCCGACGGCGGCCTATGCGGCCGACGCGATCGCCCGGCGGCTACGCGGAAAGTCCGTGCGGCCGTTCCGATTCGGCTACTTCCATCAACCGGTCAGCTTGGGCCGCCGCGATGCGGTCATCGGTTTCACCCATGCCGACGACACCCCACGGCGCTGGTATCTGCGCGGCCGTGCGGCGGTGATCTACAAGGAATCGGTCAGCAGCAGTCCGCTGCCCACCTTCCGATTGAGCCGGCGGATGACCGTCTCGGTCAGTCTCTCCCGCGGGGGCCGCGCGACCCGTGCGGCCGGCCGAGCCCACAACAGCGGGGTCTCGCCGTTGCACGCGCCGGACGAGCGGATCAGGATGGGCGCATGACCGGTGATTCCGAGGCCGCCGGCGGCGCGGTGGCCTCGCGGCGGGAGGTTGGGCGAGCTCCGGGCGATGCGTTCGACGAGCATCGCCGGCTGCTGTTCGCCACCGCGTACCAGCTGCTCGGCAGTGTGGCCGACGCCGAGGACGTCCTGCAGGACGCCTGGCTGAAATGGCACGAGGTCGATTCGGATCGGGTACGCCACCCGAAGGCGTACCTGGTCCGCACGGTGACCAACCTGGCATTGAACCGCCTCACCAGTGCCCGTGCGGTGCGCGAAACCTATGTCGGCCCTTGGCTTCCCGAGCCGCTGCTCAGCGAACCCGATGCCGCCGAACGCGCGGAGGTCGCCGAGACGGTGTCGACCGCGATGCTGGTGGTGCTGGAGACGCTGGGCCCGGTCGAGCGGGCGGTCTTCGTACTGCGTGACGTATTCGGTTTCGCACCCGCCGAAATCGCCGGTTTCCTGGACCGGCCGGAGCCGACGGTGCGCCAGATCTCGCATCGCGCCCGTCGCCACGTTCAGGCCCGGCGGCCGCGGTTCGATACCGACCCCGCCGTCCGGCAACGCATCACCCAGCGCTTCCTGGCCGCGGCCGACGGCGGCGATGTGAATGCGCTGATGCAACTGCTGGCTCCGGACGTCACCCTCTGGAACGACGGCGGCGGCAAGGTCACCGCGGCTCGGCGGCCGCTGCACGGCCCCGATCACGTCGCGCGCTGGCTGCTCGGGGTGCTGGCCAAACCGGTCGTGGCCGGTATCCGGATGCGGGCGGCGACGGTGAACGGCGAGCTCAGCGTGATCGGGGAGATCCGCGGTGTCCCGGTCGGAGCGCTCACCTACGACATCGTCGACGGCCTGGTGGTGAATCTGCGATTCCAGGTCAACCCCGACAAACTGGCGGGGCTGAGCGGTTTCCGGCCGTAGTTCGTCCCTGTCCGGACGGCAGCCGGCGGGCGGCGCCGAGCGTCGACCGGGACGGTGACGCCGGTCACCAGCGGTCTCGAGCCACAATGAGAACCCGTGTCTGCCGAGGAACTCGCCGTCGAACCGCTGGCCGCCGCCCGTCGCCTGTTGGGTGCGACGCTGTGGTCCGGCCCGGTGGCGGCGCGCATCGTCGAAGTCGAGGCCTACGGTGGTGACCCCGCCGGACCGTGGCCCGATCCGGCCGCGCATTCGGGACGCGGCCGCACGCCGCGGAACGCCGTCATGTTCGGCCCACCCGGCATGTTGTACGTCTACTTCAGCTACGGCATGCACACCTGCGTGAATGTGACCAGCGGCCCCGACGGCGTCGCGAGCGCGGTGTTGATGCGCGCCGGCGAGGTGGTCGAGGGGCTCGACGTCGCCCGGGCACGCCGGCCCACGGCACGCACCGATGCCGATCTGGCCCGGGGTCCCGGCAATTTCGGCAGCGCCCTGGGCATCACCTTGGCCGACTACGGCACCGCCCTGTTCGATCCGGCCGCGCCGATCCGGCTGGACCTGGCTCCCGAAATCACCGATTCCGCCGCGATCGGAGTGGGACCGCGGGTCGGGGTCAGCCTCGCCGCCGACCGTCCGTGGCGGTTGTGGTTGCGGGATTCACCGGCCGTGTCGGCGTATCGTCGCAGCCCGCGTGCCCCGGAGGTCGGCCGCTCGGCATGATGGTCAGGCCGCCGGCACGGGCATCCGCGCCCGCCGGGCCGCCGCGGTGAGCGCCGCCAACTCCGCGGCGACCACGGACGTGCCGAATCCGGCAGCCCACTGGACGGCGCCGGCGGCGCGGAATTCGGTGTAGGCCACGAAGCCGGCGTCGCGGGCCTGATGGCTCGTGGCGAGGATATCGATCGCAATCCCTTGTGCGACAACCAGTTTCGCGAGCGCGGCCGCCGCCTCCGACGCCGAGACGGTGGTTTCGGCCGGCCCGTCCGCACCCGGCGCGGTGAGTACGACGCGTCCGGAGTCGGTGTGCCGCCATTCGATCCGGCCGGCCGGGCAGTCGATGTCGGTGCTCGGGGAGCTGTAGATCGATCGGAACAGCTCCCACAGCCACTCGGCGCTCACTTCGCTGCCGCTGTCGTCGGTGCGGCGCTGGACTTCCCGGGCGAAATCGATCTGCAATCGGCGCGGCAATTCCAGTCCGTACCCGGTCTGCAGCAGATAGGCGATCCCGCCCTTACCGGACTGTGAATTCACTCGGATCACCGCGTCGTAGCTGCGGCCGACATCCGCCGGGTCGATCGGCAGGTACGGCACCTGCCACTCGATCTCCGACTCCGGCCGCCCGGCCTGGGCCGCCCGCCGGCGATGCTCGGCGAACCCCTTCTTGATGGCGTCCTGATGCGTGCCGGAGAACGCCGTGTAGACGAGGTCGCCGACGTACGGATGGCGCTCGGGCACCGGCATCCTCGTGCAGTACTCCACGGTCCGGCGGATCCGGTCGATATCGGAGAAGTCGATCATCGGATTCACGCCCTGGGCATGCAGATTCAGCGCCAGCGTCGCGATGTCGACGTTGCCGGTGCGCTCGCCGTTGCCGAAAACGCAGCCCTCCACCCGCTGGGCGCCGGCCAGCACGGCCAGTTCGGCGCAGGCGATGCCGGTGCCGCGGTCGTTGTGCGGATGCACCGACAGGATCACCCCGTCGCGGCGGCTCAGGTTGCGGTCCATGTACTCGATCTGGTCGGCATAGACGTTCGGCGTGGCCACCTCGACCGTGGCGGGCAGGTTCAGCACCACCGGCCGCTGTGGCGCGGCATCCCACAGTTCGGTCATCGCATCGCACACCTCCAGCACGAAGTCCGGTTCGGTGAGCATGAAAACCTCGGGGGAGAACTGGAATCGGCGGTTGGGCCGATCGCCCGCCAGCCGCGCGATCTCCCGTCCACCGGCGAGGATCAGCTCGGCCACCTCGGCCCGGGTCCGGCCCAGCACCACATCCCGCCACAGCGGCGCGGTGGCGGTGTACATGTGAATGACGACGTCGTTGTCGATTCCCGCCACCGATTCCAGTGTGCGCTCGATGAGATCGGCCCGGGCCGGGGTGAATACGACCAGGGTGACGTCGTCCGGCGCCAGCTCGGCGTCGTGGATCAGGCGGACGAAGTCGAAATCGGTCTGCGATGCGCTCGGGTAGCCGACCTCGATCTCCTTGTAGCCGATCTCGACCAGCATCTCGAAGAAGCGGCGCTTCCGCTCCGGATCCATCGGTTCGGCCAGCGCCTGATTGCCGTCGCGCAGGTCGACCGGAACCCACAGGGGGGCGGCTTCGATACGGTTGGCGGGCCAGCGGCGATCGGTCAACGGAACCGAAACTCGGTGGTACACATCATGATAACGATGCGAGGGCATCGTGGAGGGGCGCTGGCGATTCCAGGTGGGAACGGGGTTGTGCACGGTGGTCGCTTTCGCTCGAAGGTGACGACCGGCGCAGCCCAGCAACCCGCGGGCAGGGTGCCGGTCGATCAGACCCCGCCGCGGCGGCCGAGGAGAAGCAGTCCCTGTCCCATGTCGGATACGATAGCGAGCGGAAACTCCTCAGACAAGTAGAGAGGTCAGCGTCGATGGCGACCGTGCAGAGGCAACCGCTGGCGGCCCAGGCCGCTCGGCTCCTACTGGACCGGATCCGGGCAGGGGAGTGGCAACTCGGCCACAAGCTGCCGGGCGAGACCACGCTCGCGGCCCAACTGGGTGTGGGGCGCTCGACGTTGCGCGAGGCGATTCGCGAGCTGTCGGGGCAGGGCGTTCTCGAAAGTCGCCAGGGCGCAGGGGTTTTCGTCACCGCCCTGGAGGTGACCGAGGACTGGGACGCGGTCCTGCGACGCGCCGACATCGTCGCCGTGATCGAGGCCCGGATCGCGATCGAGGCCGAAGCCGCGGCCCTGGCCGCCCAGCGCCGCACACCCGCGGACCTGCGCACCATGCGCCGTGCCCTGGCGGTGCGGGCCCGCGCGGACGATTCCGTCGAACATCTCGTCGACGCCGACACCGCCTTCCACCGCACCGTGATCGCGGCGGCCCACAACGAGATCCTGCTGCAACTGTTCGACGCCTTCGTCCCCCGGGTGCACCGGGCGATGTCGGAGATGCTGCGGATCCGGCCGATGCCGGACCCGGCCGCCGACCACGCCGCGCACGAGGCGCTGTTCGCCGCGATCCGCGACCGCGCCGCCGAGGCCGCGTCCACCGCGAGCCGGGTCCACCTGAGCGCACTCACCGCCGCGCTCGGCTGACCGATGAATTCCGCCGGGACGGTCCGTCTGTTGTGGTGAGCGCGCTCGAACGGATACCGAGAACCCGGAAGGACACCGCACCCATGACCGCCGTCACCGCCCCGACCTCGACCGTCGCCACCCGATCCGGCCGCGCCCGCACCCGCGTGCTGTGGACTCTGCAGATCGTGTTGGGCCTGTTCTTCGTGATCGCCTCCGGGCTGCCGAAAATGGTCGGCCAGGCCGATGCCGTCCGCATTTTCCACGAGATCGGCTGGGGCGACTGGTTCCGCTATTTCACCGGCCTGGTGGAGATTTCGGGCGGGATCGGCCTGATGGTCCCGCGCCTGACCCGATTCGCCGCCGCCGGTCTGTCGATCACCACGGTGTGTGCGGCCGCCACCCAGGCCTTCGTGCTCGACTCCCCGGCGGGTGCCGTTTTCCCGCTGGTCCTGGCCGCCGTGTTCGCTATTCCGTTGTGGCGCTGGGGCTTCCCTGCGGGACCGAAGCCGGGCGGCGGCAAAGCCCGCCGGTCCCCCTACCGAGCGCCGGTCTCCCGCTCCGCTCCGGTCTCCTCGGCGGCGGAGCGCCGATGCATTCCCGGGCTCACGCCGTAGCGTCGTTTGAACGCCGCGCTCAAACTGAATGCGGTGCCGTATCCGACCTGTCGCGCGATCGATTCGATGGTGGCATCGGTGCCGCGCAACAGGTCCGCGGCGCGGGCGAGCCGCCACTCGGTGAGGTAGGCGATCGGCGGATCGCCGACCAGTTCGGTGAACCGCCGGGCCAGCGCCGCCCGTGAGGTGCCGACCGTCGCCGCCAGCTCGGCCACCGTCCAATCGTGCGCCGGATTGTGCTCGAGCAACCGCAGCGCCTGCCCCACCACAGGGTCGGCATAGGCGCTGTACCACCGCGGCGCCTCCGCTCGCGCGAACCAGGTACGCAGTGCCGCGATGGTCAGCAGATCCAGTAGCCGATCCAACACCGATGCCTGGCCGGGTCCGTCGCGTCCGGATTCGTCGACGAGCAGGCTCAGCAGCCGCTCGTCGACCTCGTGCCCGTCGAGGACGGCGCGGGCCGGCAGGGCACGCAGCAGACGGTCGCTGACCGTACCGGCCACCTCGTAGGTGCCGGTCAGCAGCGCGGTCGTTCCGGCGAGATTCGTGCCCCAGCTGCGGACGCCGAGATCCCATGTCTCGCAGAGCAATTCGCCTTCGGGTGTCGTCGTGGTCTGGCCCGGGTGGACGATGACCTGCGGTGGCGTCGACGGCGTATCCGCCACCGTGTACGGGTCCGGCCCCCGCAGGATCGCGACCCCACCCTGGTCGAGCCGGATCGGGTCGTCGTCGTCCGGCACCAGATAGGCGGATCCGCGGGTGACGACCACGACGGTGAGGGGCGCGCGATCCTGAATCCGCAGCGACCACGGCGGGTCCAGCAGCGAACGCATCACGAACGCGCCCCGGGCGCGCGGGCCGTCGAGCAGATCGGCGAGGGCATCCATGCCACGACGATCGCGCATGGCGGCGAGCCCGGCAAGCGCGTGCCCGGCGCCGGCGGGACGCCGGCAACCGGGGAAATCGGTCCCGAGCACCGGCACCGGAGATCACGCCCGCGCCGCGTCGGCCGCGGCGACCTGAGCGGCCGGCCAGCCTCTCTGGGCCGCCGTCCTGCGGGCGTACTCGGTGAACGAACGCGGTGGGCGGCCGAGCGCCCGCTCGACTCCGTCGGCGACGGCGGTGTTCCGGCCGTCGAGGACCGTGCCGAACAGATAGGTCAGCGAGTCGATCACCGCGCCCGGCAGCCCCATATCCGACATTCCGGCGGCGTAGTCGGCCAGGCCGACCGATCGATAGCCGATATCGCGACCGGTGGCCTCGCCGATCGTGGCCACGGCCTCGGCGAAGGTCAGTGCCCGCGGTCCGGTCAGCTCGTAGATTTCCCCGGCGTGCCCGTCCTCGGTGAGCGCGGCCACGGCGACATCGGCGATATCCTCCGCGTCCACGAACGGTTCGGCCACCGTGTCGGCCGGCAGGGTCACCTGTCCGGCCACGATCTGCTCGGCCAGGAAATCCTCGCTGAAATTCTGCGCGAACCAGCTGCACCGCACAACGGTCGTCGCCGGGCCGCTGCGCAACGCGATCTCCTCGCAGCGCTGGGCCTCGGGCTCCCCGCGCCCGGACAGCAGCACCAGTCGCTGCGCGCCGGCCCGCCGGGCCGCGGTGGTCAGTGCGGCCACGGCGTCGTCGGCGCCCGGCGCCGCCAGATCCGGCTGGTAGGCGAGGTAGACCGCCCGCGCGCCGGCCAACGCGGCGGCCCAGGTCGAACGATCGGTCCAGTCGAACGGGATCGCCGTCGACCGCGAGACCGGCCGGACGTCGATGCCCCGCTCGGCGAGCCGCGCCGCGACCCGGCGGCCCGTCTTTCCGGTGCCGCCCAGGACGACCACGGGACCGGCGGCGGTGCGGCCTCGGCCGGCGGAACCGGTCGTTCGGGCAGTCGTGCCGTGCCCGTCTCGATCGACGGAAACAGCTGCGGCGCTGCGATTTTCGTTGGCAGTCACGGTGTTCTCGGTGATGTATCCAGTACATCCGGGGCAGCGGCCGTCGGCCATGGTCCGGACGCTCGAGGACATACGCGGGCGTCCAGGGCGGGCTGCGTCGGTATCGAGATCCGGATCCGGTCGGAGTGGACGGGCCGCTTCGGCCGTTCGATGCGTGATGTCGCCATCCGGCCGTGGCGCAGGTCCCGATATCGGCGACCCAGCGCAGCCCACCACCTCCGGTGCGGAAAGATAGGAGAGCGTGAGCGCCGACATCATCGACGAACTGACCTGGCGTGGACTGATCGCCCAGTCCACGGATCTGGACGCCCTACGGGCCGAGACGGCGAAGGGTCCGATCACGCTGTATGCGGGCTTCGACCCCACCGCGGCCAGTCTGCACGCGGGTCACCTCGTGCCGCTGCTCACGCTGAAGCGGTTCCAGCAGGCCGGGCATCGGCCGATCGTGCTCGCGGGTGGCGCCACCGGTTTGATCGGCGACCCGCGGGACGTCGGGGAGCGGGTGATGAACTCGACCGACACCGTCGCCGAATGGGCGGACCGCATCCGCGGCCAGCTGCAACGCTTCGTCGACTTCGACGATTCACCGACCGGCGCGATCATCGCCAACAATATGGACTGGACCGGCAACCTCACCGCCGTCGACTTCCTGCGCGATATCGGCAAGCACTTCTCCGTGAACGTGATGCTGGCCCGCGAGACGGTCAAGCGCCGCCTCGACACCGACGGCATCTCCTACACCGAATTCAGCTACATGCTGTTGCAGGCTAACGACTTCGTGCAGCTGCGTCGCGCCCACGACTGCCGGCTGCAGGTGGGCGGCTCCGACCAGTGGGGCAACATCATCGCCGGTGTCGAGCTCAACCGCCGCCTCGACGGCGAACAGGTCCACGCCCTGACCACCCCCCTGGTCACCTCGGCCGACGGCAAGAAGTTCGGCAAGTCCACCGGCGGCGGCAGTCTGTGGCTCGACCCCGAGATGACCAGCCCGTACGCCTGGTACCAGTACTTCGTGAACACTGGCGACGCCGACGTGATCCGCTACCTGCGCTGGTTCACCTTCCTCGACCGTGAGGAACTCGCCGAACTGGAAAAAGCGACGGCCGAACGCCCGCATGCCCGCGAGGCGCAGCGACGTCTGGCCGCGGAGATGACCACGCTGGTACACGGCGAGGAGCACACCCGCGCGGTGCAACTGGCCAGCCAGGCCCTGTTCGGTCGCGGCGATCTGCACGATCTGGACGAATCGACGCTCGGTTCGGCGCTGGCCGAGGCCGCCGGCGACGGCACCGTCGCGGAGGCGGGACCGGAATCGACGATCGTCGATCTGCTGGTGGCCACCGGGCTGTCCGACAGCCGCGGTGCCGCCCGGCGCGCGGTCGCCGATGGCGGTGCCTCGGTGAACAACGTCCGCATCGCGGACCCGGAATGGGTGCCTGCCGAGTCCGACTACCTGCACGGACGCTGGCTCGTCCTGCGGCGCGGCAAGAAGAATTTCGCCGGCGCTCGCCGCGCCGGAAGCTGATCTTGACCATGACCTGAGTCACATCGGTGTGATTCGCCCGGTCTCCGGGCCGGCTCCGAGGTCGGTGACCTGCGCAAATGCCTGCTGACGTGGCGATTTGACGTTCCGTTCTCCGCCACGTAACTTATTCCAGGTCAGAGCGACACGGACACCGACCCGGAGCCCAACGGCCCGGGACACGAGGTTGGACGAGGAGCGCCTGACGGCCAGTAAGATCGAGTGAGATCGCGGGTTGACTTCGCGAGCTCCGATGGTTAGGCTGGAAAAGTTGCCTCTCAGGAAGGTCGGTAAACCGGCCGGACTGTTTGTGCGCC
>NZ_BAGM01000055.1 GCF_000308855.1 Nocardia veterana NBRC 100344
AGCCATGCCATGGCGTCAACGAGTCTGACGACAGCGACCTCCGGTCCGACGACGCAGGCATTCGCAGCGCAGGTCATCGACGGTCCCGACGGATTCGGCGGAGTCGCCGCCACACCGGAGTGGGCGCAGGAGATCAAGCGGCTCGCGCGTGAACGCAACGCCACCATCCTGGCGCACAACTACCAGCTACCCGAGATCCAGGACGTCGCCGACCACGTCGGTGATTCGCTGGCACTGTCGCGGATCGCCGCCCAGGTCCCGGAGGACACCATCGTGTTCTGCGGCGTGCACTTCATGGCCGAGACCGCGAAGATCCTCAGCCCGGACAAGACCGTGCTGATTCCGGATCAGCGTGCCGGTTGCTCGCTGGCCGACTCCATCACCGCCGACGAACTGCGCGCCTGGAAGGCCGAGCACCCCGGCGCGCTGGTGGTGTCCTACGTGAACACCACCGCGGCGGTGAAGGCGCTCACCGACATCTGCTGCACCTCCTCCAATGCCGTCGACGTGGTCGCCTCGATCGATCCCGAGCGCGAGGTGCTGTTCCTGCCCGACCAGTTCCTCGGCGCGCACGTCAAGCGCGTCACCGGGCGCGAGAACATGCACATCTGGGCCGGTGAATGCCACGTGCACGCCGGGATCAACGGGGACGAGCTGACCGAGCAGGCCCGCACCCATCCCGATGCCGAACTGTTCGTTCACCCCGAATGTGGTTGTGCCACCTCGGCCTTGTATCTCGCGGGCGAGGGCGCGTTCCCGGCTGACCGGGTCCACATCCTGTCCACCGGCGGCATGATCGACGCCGCGAAGAACGCGCAGTCGAGCCAGGTGCTGGTGGCCACCGAGATCGGCATGCTGCATCAGCTGCGAAAGGCCGCGCCGGACGTGGACTTCCAGGCCGTCAACGACCGCGCGTCCTGCCGGTACATGAAGATGATCACGCCGGCGGCGCTGCTGCGCTGCCTGACCGACAACCTCGACGAAGTGCACGTCGATCCGGAAACCGCCGCGCTGGCTCGCAATTCGGTGCAGCGGATGATCGCCATCGGTAACCCCGGCGGCGGCGAATAGCACCGGACTCGCCCCGGGCGAGCCGGAAAGGTTCGATCGATGATCTCGACGCCTTCGATCGGCTGGGAAGCCGAAGCAGATCTGGTGGTGATCGGTGGTGGTGTCGCGGGTTTGACCGCGGCCCGCGCCGCGTCGCTGCGGGGGTTACGGGTGCTGACCCTGAGCAAGGGTGGCCCGACCGATACGTCCACCCAGTACGCCCAGGGCGGCATCGCGGTCGTCGCGCCGGAGGGAGACACCGTCGATTCGCATGTCGCCGATACCGTCGACGCCGGTGCGGGACTGTGTGATCCGGAGGCCGTGCGATCGATCGTGGCCGGCGGTGGCGATGCGGTCGCGGCGCTCACCGATCTGGGCGCGGTCTTCGATCTCGGCCGCGACGGACGGGTGTCGCGCACCCGCGAGGGCGGGCACAGCACCCGGCGCATCATCCACGCCGGGGGCGACGCCACCGGAGCGGAGGTGCAGCGCGCCCTCAACGCCGCCGGGCTCCCGGTGCTGTTCGGCACCGCCGCTCTCGACATCGTCACCGGCCCCGACGGGGTGCGCGGGGTGGTTGTGGTCTCCGCACAGGGATTCGGCGTCGTGCACGCACCGGCGGTGCTGCTGGCCACCGGGGGATCGGGGCAGCTCTATGCCTGCAGCACCAATCCGCCCGGCGCGACCGCCGACGGGATCGCGCTCGCGCTGCGCGCTGGCGCCCTGGTCGCGGATCTGGAATTCCTGCAGTTCCACCCCACGGTGTTGTTCACGCCGGGTGGACTGGGGCGGCGACCGCTGATCAGTGAGGCGGTTCGCGGCGAGGGCGCGGTGCTGGTCGATTCGGCCGGGCAGGCGGTCACCGCCGGGGTCGATCCGCGCGGCGATCTGGCACCGCGCGACATCGTCTCCAAGGCGATCGCGGCCCGGATGCGAACCCTCGGCACCGATCACGTCTACCTGGACGCCCGCGCGATCGACGGTTTCGCTCAGCGCTTCCCGACGATCACCACCTCCTGCCGAGCCGCCGGCCTGGACCCGCACACCGACCTGATTCCGGTCGCCCCCGCCGCGCATTTCCAGTGCGGTGGCATCGTCACCGACACCCACGGGCGTACCACGGTGCCGGGGCTGTACGCCGCCGGTGAGGTGGCGCGAACCGGTCTGCACGGCGCGAATCGGCTGGCGTCGAACAGTTTGCTGGAGGGCCTGGTCGTGGGCGAGCGGGCCGGGGTGGCGGCGGCCGAGCGGATCGCGGTGAAGCCGGAGGTGACCATGGTGCCGGAACTGTCGCTGCCGCGCATCGACCGAACGGCGCTGCAGCAGTTGATGTCCGCCCATGCCGCCGTGGTGCGCGACGGTGACGGACTGCGCGCGGCCATGCTGCGGGTCCTGCATCTGCGTGGCAGCGCGGCAGGGCCGGACAGCGCGGCCGAGCCGGCAGGGCCGGACAGCGCGGTCGCGCCGGCAGGGCCGGACAGCGCGGCCGCGCCGGAGAACAGGGCGCGGCGAACCGGGCCGGAAGGGACCTGCGGGCTGTCGGCCGCACCGGATACCGCGTCGGATATCCCATTCCCGCACGGTGTTTCGCGCCTGCCCGGCGAGCAGGCCGGGATCCTGACCGCGGTCGAGGATGCCGCGCTGACCTTGACCGCACGCGCACTGCTGCTCGCGGCCACCGCTCGGGCCGAAAGCCGGGGCTGCCACACCCGATCCGATTACCCCGAGCCACGCGAGGAGTTGCGGCGCAGTGTCGCGATTCGGCTCGGCGCCGACGGCCGCCCCCAGGTGGTGACCGAACCACTCGAGGTCGCCGGCCCACAGCCCGTGGCGACCATCCGATGACCGCCCGCGCACGACATGCTGAGGAGTAGATGATGGCCCTGGATCCCGCACTCGACCGGGCGGAGCTGCTGACCCTGATTCGCACCGCGCTCGACGAGGATCTGCGCTACGGCCCCGATATCACCTCGGCCGCAACGGTTCCCGCGGATGCCACCGTCAAGGCGGCGATGGTGTCCCGGCAGCCGGGGACGGTGGCCGGCATCGATGTCGGGCTGCTGGTGCTCGACGAAGTGATCGGCGCGGGGAACTACGAGGTGACCGATCGGGTCGCCGACGGCACCCGCGTCGCACCCGGGGACGCGGTCCTCACCGTCGTGGCGCCGACCCGGCAACTGCTCACCGCCGAGCGCACCATGCTGAATCTGGTGACGCACATGTCCGGGATCGCCACCGCCACCGCCGCCTGGGTGGACGCGGTCGAGGGCACGAACTGCCGGATCCGCGACAGCCGCAAGACGTTGCCGGGATTGCGTGCGCTGCAGAAGTATTCGGTCCGGGTCGGGGGTGGCGTCAACCACCGCATGGGTCTCGGTGACGCCGCCCTGATCAAGGACAATCACGTGGTGGCCGCCGGGTCGGTGGTCGCGGCGCTGCGTGCGGTGCGCGAACTGAATCCGGAGATCGAGTGCGAGGTCGAGGTCGACAGTCTCGATCAACTCGACGCCGTGCTCGCCGAGGATGTCGAACTGGTGCTGCTGGACAATTTCCCGCTCTGGGCCACACAGGCCGCGGTGCAGCGCCGCAACAGCCGTTCGCCGCGCACGAAACTCGAATCCTCCGGCGGGCTTTCGCTCGCCTCGGCCGCCGACTATGCCCGCACCGGGGTGGACTATCTCGCGGTCGGCGCCCTGACGCATTCGGTGCGGGTGCTCGACCTGGGGCTGGATATGTGAGCCGGCGACCGTCGGCACGGGCGGCTCGTCCGTACCGGAGCGCGGGCGGGTCAGCTGGTGAGTTCGCGCTCGAGCGGGGTCCGGAATCGAGGGATGGCACGCACGTCGCCGTACCAGGCGGCGATGCGTTCGACCTCCGCGTCGATCAGAGCCTTCGCGTCTGCGCCGACGTCTTCCAGGAGTCGCCAGACGATCTCGCCGTCCGCCCGCTGCGCCCAGCCGCCGACGATGCGGCCGTCGACCCAGATACTGGGCCCGATATTGCCGTTGCTGTCGAACAGCGCGGGAGCATGCGGGCCGAGGAACCACTCACGGGACTGCCAGCCCATCGGGGTCGGATCGAGGGCGGGTAGCAGGGCTGCCCACGGTTCGGTGCCGGGATCGGGCTCCGCGTCGTCGGACAGAACCACTCCGGGCCGCCCGTCGAGATCCACCTCGGTCACGTCCAGACTCGACAGCACCTTGCGCACATCGGTTTTCGTCCAACCGGTCCACCAGGTCAGATCCTCGACCGGGGCCGGGCCGAAGGTGCGCAGCCAGCGGCGCGCCAGCTCGCCGCGGGCCGCGTCGAGCGCGATCGGCGCGGTCTGCGCGGGTAGCCAGGCCTCGCGCGGCGCCCAGGTGTACTGGCTGCTGGTCCATCCGCCGTTGGGCCGCCCGCGCACGATCAGCCCGTCGCAGCCGAGGATGACCAGCACCCAGGTGGTGATGTTGGTCGGCTTCGAATACGGCTTACCGGGCGCGGTGTCGACCTGGGTGCGCAGCCGGGGCAGCGCGGCCGACAGCTGGGCGCCGGTCGCGCTGCCGCGCGCCAGCAGTTCCCGATGCGTTTCGTCGGCGACCTCGGCCAGCCAGGCTTCGATATCGCCCTCGACCACCTGCTTCAGGTATTTGCCGTAGTTTCGCCGCTGTTTCACCGCGAGTGCGTCGGCCACCGCGGCCTGGAGCACCGGAACCAGATCGACCGGCACCACGAACATGGTGCGCCGCATGGCGAGCATGCGCAGCAGCGTCCGGTCGTCGTAGAGAGCTCGTTCGACATCGGCGGGTGTCAGCCCGCGGGTCCGGGCATGGACGGACAGGAATACGGTCGCCGGGTCCGTCGCGTGCAGGGCGACCATCGACCGGGCGATATCGGTGGGATCGGTGCCACGGGCCGATGCCGCGAGCCGGTGGCGACGAGCGAGCCGAGTGCGTCGCTGAGCGACGGATATCGAACGCATGATCGAATGGTAGTCCACGCCGCCCGACCGGACCGCCGCTCGGCCCGGTTCGCGTGCGCCGGTCGGCCGGTCGCCACACTCGTGCGCCGCGCCGTAACGGGCGCCCCGTCGGTGCCGACCGCGGGAACACTCGGCCCCACACGCCCGTTGGTCATGGCGTCGATTCGAACGAAGCGGGCGAATTTCGCCGCACGGAGGAGGCGCAATGACGGACACGCCCTCGATTTCGCACTGGAACGGCGCGGATCTGGATCTGCCGGCGTACTTCGAACGCATCGGATTCACCGCGAAGCCGGAACCGACGGTGCAGACCCTGCACGCCCTGCAGTACGCGCACACCACGACCATCCCGTTCGAGAATCTCGAGCCCGTGCTGCATCGCCCGGTGCTGATCGACCTCCCGTCGGTGCAGGACAAGATCGTTCGATCCCGCCGCGGCGGCTACTGCTACGAGCACGTCGGCCTGTTCGCCGCCGCCCTGGAACGTCTCGGGTTCGGGGTGACGGGGTTGCACGGCCGGGTGAGTATGGGCGCGCGCGGCTTCCGGCCGGCGACGCATGCCCTGCTGCGGGTCACCACGGCAGACGACGACCGAGTGTGGTTGTGCGACGTGGGTTTCGGCGCCGGGCCGCTCGCGCCGCTCGAGTTGAATCCCGATGCGGGGGAAGTGCGCGCCGGCGATTGGCGGTTCCGTCTCGAACCGACCCGCGGCGACCTCGACACCGAGCTGTGGGTGCTGCATCACTACGCCCGCGACGGGTGGATCGACCGGCACAGCTTCACGATGAATCCGCAATATCCGATCGACTACGCGGTCGGTAACCACTTCGTGTCGACCTCACCGCGGTCGCCGTTCGTGAGCCGCCCGTACATCCAGCGGTTCCGGCCGGACCGCCACGACATCATCGACAGCACCACCTGGATCACCGAATATCCGGACGGCACCTCCCACAGCCGGGAGCTGACAGCGGCCGAACTGCCGAAGACGTTGTCCGCCGAATTCGATATCGATCTCGACGATGCCGACGCCGCCCGGCTGGCGGCGGGAGAATGGTTGCGGGCCTGAACCGGTGGCCCGCGCGGCGGGTGGCAATTGCCGGGCGCGGTCCGCGCGCGGCGGTAGGGTCGGCCGCGTGCGCACCGGATCGAAACTGTTCGCCCTGATCGCCGCCCCGACGCTCGCCCTGGCCGGCTGTTCCGGCGACAGCTCCGCCGACCGGCTCGATCGCAGCGTGCGCGCCTTCGCCGAGGCACTGACGCACGGCGACGCGGCGGCGGCCGCGGCCGTGACCTCCGATCCCGGCCGGGCCTCCGCCACGCTCGGCGCGCTGTTCGACAGCCTCGGCAAGAAGGTGCAGGTCGACGTGACATCGGTCGACACCACCGACCGAGGCGCCACGTTCACCCTCGCCAGCACCTGGAAATTCGGCACCGCGGGCAACCAGTGGACATACTCGACCACCGGCACCGCCGAGGAATCCGGTGACGACTGGAAGGTGCGCTGGACTCCGGCGACCGTCGCGCCCGGCCTCGACACCGGTCCACTGGCCTACGAGACCGTGGCCCCGCAGCCTGCGGCCCGGGTACTCGGTCGCGACGGCGCGGAACTGCTCACGCAGCAGGTGGTCACGCTCGTCCAGCCGGGTCCGGGCGCCGACGTGGATGCCCTTGCCGCCCTGCTGAATCCGATCGATCCGTCGATCACGGCCGCGAGCCTGCGCCAGGAACTGGATCGCGCTCAGCGCAAACCGGTCACCGCGATCGCTTTGCGCGCAAGCGATCTCGCGCCGGTGCAGGACCGCCTTGCCGCCCTACCGAATGTCACCCTTGCCCCGCAGACCCGATTGCTGACCGTCGACAAGACTCTCGCCTCGCCCACGCTGTCGGGCCTGTCCGAGCTGTGGCAGCACGAGACGGATGCCGCCGCCGGCTGGGCGGTGCGCGCGCAGGCCGCCGACGGTGCGCACATCGTCGGCGGGCAGCAGCCCAAACCCGTCGCCGACATCGCCACCACCCTCGATGCCGGGATGCTGCGCCGGGCCGAGGCCGCGCTCGCGCCGATTCCGACGCCCGCCGCCATGGTCGTCCTGCGGCCGTCCACCGGCGATGTGCTGGCCGTGGGCCAGAATTCACCCGCCGACGCCCAGGGACCCATCGCCCTGACCGGGCTGTATCCGCCCGGCTCGACGTTCAAGACGGTCACCGTGTCGGCCGCACTTCAGGACGGTCGGATCACCGCCGACACCCCCGTCGCCTGCCCGGGCACCGAGAACATCGAGGGCCGGCAGATCCCCAACGACAACAACTTCGACCTGGGGACCGTGCCGCTACACACTGCCTTCGCCCGGTCCTGCAACACCACGATGGGCCGGCTCGCGGTGGATCTGCCCCCTGATTCCCTCACCCACACCGCCGCCCAGCTCGGACTCGGCGTCGATTTCACCGCTCCCGGAATGACCACGGTGACCGGAAAGGTGCCGACCGCCGATACTCCCGCGCTGCGGGTCGAGGAGGGCATCGGCCAGGGCCGGGTGACGGCCTCGCCGTTCGGGATGGCGTTGGTCGCCGCGACCGTCGCCCGTGGTTCGGTCCCTGCCCCGGTCATCGTCGCCGGTGCGCCCGCGAAGGCCGACCAGGCTCCACCGCCGATTCCCGCCGCCGTGCTCGATCAGGTGAAATCCATGATGCGCGAGACGATTACGAACGGCACGGCGACCGCACTGGCCGACATTCCCGGCATGCTGGGCAAGACCGGCACCGCGGAGTACATCGACAACACCCACGCCCACGGATGGTTCGTCGGCATCGACGGTGATCTGGCCTTGGCGGTGTTCGTCAGCGACGCCGGCAGCTCGGCCCCGGCGGTCGAAGCGGCCGGACGTTTCCTGCGGAATCAGTAGGAACCGGTCACACTTCGACGTGAATTTGGTCACAAATGTACTCGGTGTATAGCGGAGTGATCTCGCCCGCATCGCACAGTTGTCACACATCCGCCGCACAGATCTCGCTCTGGTGTCAAAGCGGCCCGTCACGCCCGCTACACTCGTCCGGGAACACGCGCGGGACATGACCCCGCGCGCGGTAAGTCACGGATCGCGGAGAAACTCGGAGTAGTGCCATCGAAACCGGCCAAGTGATCGCAGGGCATTACCGCCTGGTCGAGCGGATTGGTAGCGGCGGCACAGGCGTCGTCTGGCGTGCCGTCGACGAACGCCTCGAGCGGTCCGTTGCGATCAAGCAGATCCTCACCCAGCCCAGTCTGCCCCCGGGTGAGAAGGAGATCGTGCGCCAGCGCGCCTCTCGGGAAGCCCGCAACGCGGCACGCTTCCAGCACCCCAATGCGATCGTGGTCTTCGATATCACCGATCACGAGGGCGATCCCTGCCTGATCATGGAGTATCTGCCCTCGCAGAGCCTGGCCGTGGTGCTGTCCTCGCAGGGCACCCTGCCGCTGCCGCAGGTGGCGCGCATCGGTGAGCAGGTGGCCTCGGCGCTGGTGGCCGCCCACCGGGCCGGCATCGTGCATCGCGATATCAAGCCGGGCAATGTGCTGCTCGGTGACAACGGCACCGTGAAGATCACCGACTTCGGCATTTCCAAGGCCAAGGGCGATGTCACGCTGACCGCGACCGGATTGATCTCCGGTACCGCGGCCTATCTGGCGCCCGAGGTCGCGCGCGGCGCCGAGCCCACCCCGGCCGCCGACGTCTTCGCTTTGGGCGCAACGCTTTTCCACGCGCTCGAGGGTGAGCCGCCGTACGGCACCAACCCGAATCCGCTGGCGCTGCTCTACGCCGCGGCCAACGGTCAGCTCAGCCAGCCGCGCAATGCCGGCCCGCTCACCGACCTGCTGCTGGATCTGCTCAGCTTCGAGCCGGAGGATCGGCCGAGCATGACCGAGGTGCGCGATCAGCTGGCCGATTTCGCCGATCAGGGCGTCGATGCCGAATCCACCCGGATGCTGGCCACCCACCGCGGCGCGTCCCGCCGTCAGGCCACCCGCACCCTGGATCGTCGTGCGGCGCAGGCCGATATCTCCACCGCGGAGATGATGGCCACCGCCGCCGTGCTGTCCGAACCCGAGATGCAGCCGGTGCGTCCCGCCGCCGCCGCGCATCCGACCCGGTCCAACCCGGTGCCCGCCACCGCCGCCGAATCCGCGCCCACCCGTAATGCCAAGCCCTGGGTCTTCGCCGGTGGTTTCGCCGCTGGTCTGGTGATCGTCGCGGCGGCGCTGTATCTGATGTTCGGCGGCGCGAAGACGGAATCGCCGGGATCGCAGGCGAATTCGCAGTCCGCCACCGCCACCGCGCAGTCCGGTACCTCGACGCAGAGCGTGGCCGCGGTGGGGCAGACCAAGAGCGCCGGCAAGGCCGATGTCGGCTCGGCCGCCGGGGTGATTCAGAACTTCTACGATGCGCTGGTCGATCAGAACGCCGGTACCGCGTGGAATCTGCTCACCCCCGCCGCGCAGCAGGTGTACGGCGGCCAGCAGGCGTTCGCCACCTACTGGAAGCAGAATCAGATCACCGCCTACAACACCATCGAAGGCGCCCGCGGCGCCGGCAGCAGCACCAACTCCGATGGATCGGTGGACATGTCGGTCGCGAGTATCACCTACGGCGGTTCGTCCAAGTCGATCGAGCTGCGGGTCGTCGTCGGCAGCAACGGGCATCTGCTGATCGACAGCGACACCCACTGAGCCGAATGCGGGCGCCTTCCGGTTCGCTCCGTTGCGAAAGTCGTTGTCTCGCACGGTCTTCCCGTCTACACCAGGGGCGTGGTGCGGCCGGCGTCGGCTGTCCGTCCCCGCTGGTGTCCCGGTAGTGTCGCACGCGTGAGCACTCGGCAGCTGCTGGACGAGGAACGGGCCGACCTGATCGCGCTCCTGCGTGATTTGAGCGAGGAGGAATGGGAGGCTCCCTCGCTGTGCGCGGGGTGGCGGGTTCGTGATGTGGTGGGGCACCTGCTCTACGACGAGATCTCCCTGCCGGGCTACGCCCGCTTCGCTCTCCGCCACCGGTTGAACACGGATCGGGTCAACAACCGTCTGGTCGACCGGGTGCGGAACCTGACCACGGCCGAGCTGCTCGCGCGGTTCGAGAACTCCGGGCAGCGCATCACCGGCGCCTGGCCGCGCCTCGGGTTGGCCGATATCCTGGTGCACCACCAGGACATTCGCCGACCACTCGGCCGCCCGCGCGAGATCCCCGCCGACCGCTTGATCGCGGTCCTCCGGCACCCCGATCCGTTCGCCGCACCCCGGAAGTACACCCGGGGCCTGCGCTTCGTCGCCACCGATGTGGAGTGGTCCGCCGGTTCCGGCCCGGAAGTCCGGGGGCCGGGCGAAGCGCTGGCCCTGGCCGTGGTGGGACGTGCCGTCGTCCTCGACGAGCTCACCGGGGCCGGAGTGGCGACGCTGCGCCGGCGCCACGGCGTCTGATCCACCCCCGAGCCGCGCTACCGCGCAGCGGTTTCGGTGTCGGCGGCCCAGTCGGTGAGCAAGCGGAGCGCGGTCGCGCTGGGCGAATCCGGCTCGACCGTATGCATGATCAACGCCTGGTCGGGGTCGTCGGGTAGCCGGAGGGTTTCGAAAGCGAGGTCGAGGCGGCCGACGACCGGATGGCGGTACACGTAGCGGCCGTGAGTCTTGTCCTTCAGCTCGTGCCGCAGCCACAGCTGCTCGAAAACCGGCTCCCGCCGCCGTAATTCGTCGATCAGTGCCGCGATGCCGTCGTCTCCGGGGTGGCGGCCGGCGTCCAGCCGCAGATAGGCGACGACATCGGCGGCCTTGGCCGGCCAATCCTCGTACAGCTCGCGCATCCCCTCGTCGAAGAACACCAGCCGCGCCAGGTTTCGCTGCGCCGGTGGCAACACGCCGAAGTCGGTGATCAGCGCCGCCGCCGCCCGATTCCAGGCCAGGACGTCGGTGCCGCGACCGACGATGTAGGACGGGGTCTCGGCGCTGTCGAGCAACCGCCGCAGTCCGGGCCGGACCTGCTGCGCCGCAACGGGTTCGACGCCCGACCAGGGCCGGGCCAGCCGATACAGGTGATCACGCTCCAGCGGATTCAGCCGCAACGCCCGCGCCACGGCGTCGAGCACCGATTCCGAGAAGTGCAGGGTGCGGCCCTGTTCCAGGCGCACGTAGTGGTCCACGCTGACCCCCGCCAGCAGCGCCAGCTCCTCCCGGCGCAAACCCGGCACCCGGCGCCGGGTGCCGTGCTCGGCCAGGCCGACTTCCTCCGGCCGCAGGCGGGCGCGGCGCGATCGCAGGAATTCGCCGAGTTCGGCGCGTCGATCCAGACTCATGTCACCAGTATCGCGGGCTCGCGGCCGGGAAGCCTGGTCACCGCATGCCCAGGCTCGGCGCGCACTGGTAGGCCGTCGCGCCGCCGACGAATCTGATTCCGGGGCCGCCATCGGGGCGGCGCCGGAACGAGGAGACGAACGAATGAGCACGCTGCGCCGCTTCGGTAGCACCGGAATGGATATCACCCCGCTGGGTTTCGGTACCTGGGTCATCTCCGGGTCCGGTTGGCAGTACTCGTGGGGCGCCACCGACGACGCCGACTCCGTGGCCGCCATCCGGCACGCGGTCGATCGGGGCGTCAACTGGATCGACACCGCCGCGGCCTACGGACTCGGCCACGCCGAAGAACTGGTCGGCCGGGCACTGGCCGGCATCCCCGAGCGCGAACGCCCCTATCTGTTCACCAAGGCCGGACTGATCTGGGAGGACGGCGACGACCCCAACGGTCCGCCGCTGCGAGTGCTGACCCCGGCCTCCATCCGCCGGGAACTGGAATCCTCGCTGCGCCGCCTCGGCACCGACCACCTCGACCTGTATCAGGTGCACTGGCCCGCGACCGGCGCCCGCTTCGTCTACGGCGCCGAGGGGGAGCCGACCGACGCCGCCACCCCGCTCGAGGAGTACTGGCAGGTAATGGCCGACCTGCGCAAGGAAGGCAAGGTGCGAGCCATCGGACTGTCCAATCACGATGTGCGCCAATTGGAGCGGGCCGAGGCCGTCGCCCACGTCGACGCGATCCAGCCGCCGTTCTCCGCGCTCAACCGCACCGCCGCGCCGGAGATCGCTTGGGCGGCGGCACACGACACCGGGGTCATCGTCTATTCGCCCCTGCAGTCGGGCCTGCTGACCGGTGCGTTCACCGCCGATCGGGTGCTCGGGGCCGACGACTGGCGCCGCAACTATCCCGAATTCACCACCGAGCTGCCGACCAATCTCGCCTTCGTCGATGCGCTGCGTCCGATCGCCGCCCGGCACGGCGCCGCGGTCGCCGAGGTGGCGCTGGCCTGGGCGACCGCGTGGCCCGGTATCACCGGAGCGATCGTGGGCGCCCGCACGCCGGACCAGATCGACGGGTGGATCGGTGCCCACGACCTGACGCTCACCGCCGCCGATCTCGACGACATCGCCGCGGCCCTGGCTGCCACCGGGGCCGGCACCGGGCCCGTGCGGCCGTGAACCGCCGACCCGACACCGGAAGGAGAAACACCGTGGTCCTGCAGGTGGTAGCCGAACTGCATGCCCGTCCGGGCGAGGAGGACCGGTTGCGCACCGCCCTGGAGGCGATGATCGAACCGTCCCTCGCGGAACCCGGATGCTTGGACTATCGGCCCTATGCCGATCCGAACGAGCCCGCCCGGATGGTCGTGGTGGAACGCTGGCGCGGGCCCGACGACCTGGACGCCCATTTCGCGACCCCGCATTTCCGGCATGTCGCCGAGGTCCTGGACCGGATTCTCGCCACGCCCATGACGGTGTCGCGCCTGGTCCCGGAATGAGCGGTCGCGACGGGAGCCGGATGCGGGTGTGCGGCCGCATCCGGCTCGGGCGGCGGATATCGGCTGGCGCCGACCCGATAGGCTGGTAGGCGGTCCGGAGCTTTCGCTTCGATGTGATGACCAGCACAGACCGGCCGGACAGACAAGGATTTCACACCGCTATGACTAGCCGCATCGAGCTCGCCCGCGTGGATCTGCGCGGACGTACGCCCTCCGCTGCCGAACTGCGCGCGGCACTGCCGCGTGGGGGAGTGGACGTGGACTCGGTGCTGCATCATGTGCGGCCGGTGGTGGAGGCGATCCGCGATCGCGGGGTCGAGGCCGCGCAGGAGTTCAGCGCGAAATTCGACGGCATCGCCCCGGCGAGCGTGCGCGTCCCGGCCGCCGAATTGGACAAGGCCCTCGCCGAACTGGATCCGGCGGTGCGCGCGGCGCTCGAGGTGGCCATCGAACGCACTCGCAAGGTGCACGCCGACCAGCGCCGCACCGACACCACCACCGAGGTGGTGCCCGGCGGCACCGTCACCGAACGCTGGGTGCCGGTCGAGCGGGTCGGTCTTTACGTGCCCGGCGGCAATGCCGTCTACCCGTCCAGCGTCGTCATGAACGTCGTCCCCGCGCAGGCCGCGGGCGTGGACTCACTGGTGGTGGCCTCGCCGCCGCAAGCCCAGTTCGGCGGACTGCCGCATCCGACGATTCTCGCCGCGGCGAAACTGCTCGGCGTCGAGGAGGTGTGGGCGGTCGGCGGCGCCCAGGCGGTCGCGTTGCTGTCCTACGGCGGCACCGACACCGACGGCGCGCAGCTCGCGCCCGTCGACATGATCACCGGGCCGGGCAACATCTACGTCACCGCCGCCAAGCGGCTGTGCCGCGGCCTGGTCGGCATCGACGCCGAGGCCGGTCCCACCGAGATCGCGATCCTCGCCGACGCCACCGCCGATCCGGCGCACGTGGCCGCCGACCTGATCTCCCAGGCCGAACACGATGTGCTCGCCGCCAGCGTGCTCGTCACCGACAGCGTGGCACTGGCCGATGCGGTCGACGCCGCGATCACCACCCAGCTCGCGGTGGTCAAGCATCGGCAGCGGGTCTCGGAGGCGTTGTCCGGCAAGCAGTCCGGGGTCGTGCTCGTCGACGACATCGAGCAGGGGTTGCGGGTGGTCAACGCCTACGCCGCCGAACACCTCGAGATCCAGACCGCCGACGCGGCCGCGGTCGCCGGACGGGTCCGCAGCGCGGGCGCGGTGTTCGTCGGCGCCTGGTCGCCGGTGAGCCTCGGCGACTACTGCGCCGGATCGAATCACGTCCTGCCCACCGCCGGGTGCGCGCGCCACTCCTCGGGGCTGAGCGTGCAGACCTTCCTGCGCGGTATCCACGTCGTCGAATACAGCGAGGCCGCGTTGAAAGACGTTGCCGGACATGTGGTCTCGCTGGCCAATGCCGAGGATCTGCCCGCGCACGGCCAGGCCGTGCAGGTGCGTTTCGAGGCCCTGTCATGACCGCGACCGCCGATATCCCGGGCGCCGCGGCGACCCTCGACGATCTGCCGCTGCGCGAGAACCTGCGCGGTAAGAGCCCGTACGGCGCACCGCAATTGGCGGTGCCGGTGCAGCTGAACACCAACGAGAATCCGCACCCGCCGAGCCGGGCGCTGATCGACGATGTGGCCGAATCCATCCGCGCCGCCGCCGCCGACCTGCACCGCTACCCCGACCGCGACGCGGTGGCGCTGCGCACCGACCTGGCCGCGTACCTGACCCGCCAGACCGGTGTCACCGTGCAGACGGCGAACGTGTGGGCGGCCAACGGCTCCAACGAGATTCTGCAGCAGCTGCTGCAGGCCTTCGGCGGACCCGGCCGCAGCGCACTCGGCTTCGTGCCCTCGTATTCGATGCACCCGATCATCTCCGAGGGCATCGATACCGAGTGGATGGAGGCCAAGCGCAACAGCGACTTCTCCCTAGACATCGACTACGCGGCCGCGGTGATCGCCGATCGCCGCCCCGATGTGGTGTTCGTGACCAGCCCGAACAATCCGACCGGGCATTCGATCGCCCTCGCCGATCTCGAACGCCTGCTCGCGGTGGCGCCGGGGATCGTGGTGGTCGACGAGGCGTACGGCGAGTTCTCCGCCGCGCCCAGCGCACTCGCGCTCATCGACCGGTATCCGGCGAAGCTGGTGGTCAGCCGCACCATGAGCAAGGCCTTCGCCTTCGCCGGTGGGCGGCTCGGCTATCTGGTCGCCGCGCCCGCGGTGATCGAGGCGATGCTGCTGGTGCGGCTGCCATACCACCTGTCGGTGGTGACCCAGGCCGCCGCCCGCGCCGCGCTGCGCCACGCCGACGAAACGCTGGCCAGTGTCGCCGAACTCGCCGCGCAGCGCGAACGAGTGGCGAAGGCGTTGCGGGAGATGGGTTTCGAGGTGGTCACCTCGGATGCGAACTTCCTGCTGTTCGGCTACTTCGCCGACGCACCCCGCACCTGGCAGCGCTATCTGAACGAGGGCGTGCTGATCCGCGACGTCGGCATTCCCGGCTATCTGCGCACCACCATCGGACTGGCCGCCGAGAACGACGAATTCCTGCGGGTGAGCGAGTTGCTGGTGACCACCGAGGTGATCTCCCGATGAGTACGGAAGCGAGTATGAATCGAACCGCCCGGGTGGAACGCACCACCCGCGAATCCAGCATCGTGGTCGAGTTGAATCTCGACGGCACCGGCAAGACCGACATCTCCACCGGTGTGCCGTTCTACGACCATATGCTCACCGCCTTCGGCCAGCACGGCAGCTTCGATCTGACCGTGCAGGCCAAGGGCGATATCGAGATCGAGGCGCATCACACCGTCGAGGACACCGCCATCGTCATCGGGCAGGCGCTCGGCGAGGCCCTGGGAGACAAGAAGGGCATCCGCCGCTTCGGCGACTGCTACATCCCGATGGACGAAACCCTCGCCCACGCCGTCGTCGACGTGTCCGGCCGGCCGTACTGCGTCCACGAGGGCGAGCCGGAGCGGCTGCTGCACACCGTGATTCCCAGCGCCGGTCCCGGTGCGTCGTATTCCACGGTGCTGAACCGGCACGTCTTCGAGTCGATCGCCCTCAACGCCCGCATCGCCCTGCACGTGCGGGTGCTGTACGGCCGCGATCAGCACCACATCACCGAGGCCGAATTCAAGGCGGTCGCACGAGCGTTGCGCGCCGCCGTCGAGCCGGACCCCCGGGTCACCGGTGTGCCGTCCACGAAGGGAACGCTGTGAAATCGGTTGTGCTGCTGGACTACGGCTCCGGCAATCTGCATTCCGCGGCGCGCGCGCTGGCCCGCACCGGCGCCGAGGTCACCGTCACCGCCGATCCGCAGGCCGCGCTGAACGCCGACGGCCTGGTCGTGCCCGGCGTCGGCGCCTTCGCCGCGTGCATGGCCGGGCTGACGCAGGTCCGCGGGGAGCGGATCATCGGGACCCGGCTCGCCGGCGGCCGTCCGGTGCTCGGCATCTGCGTGGGCATGCAGATCATGTTCGAGCGCGGCGTCGAGTTCGGGGTCGAATCCGAGGGCTGCGGGCAGTGGCCGGGCACGGTGGAACGGCTTCCGGCGCAGGTACTTCCGCACATGGGCTGGAACACCGTGCAGGCTCCCGCCGACAGTGTGCTGTTCGCCGGGATGGATCCCGAGACCCGTTTCTACTTCGTGCACTCCTATGCGGCGCAGAAGTGGGAGTGGGACGACAACGGCACCATCGCCCCGGCGAAACTGATCTGGGCCGAACACGGCGGGCCGTTCCTCGCCGCAGTGGAGAACGGGCCGCTGTGCGCCACCCAGTTCCACCCGGAGAAGTCGGGTGACGCCGGTGCGCAGCTGCTGCGCAACTGGGTCGGCTCGCTGTAGGGGTTACGTCTGCGGCGCCACCGTGTCGACCCGCCCGGCGAGCCAGCGGCCGTCGACGTTGTCGAGGAACACCCGCAGCTGGGACCGTTCGGGACGGGGCAGGCCCAGGGTGGCGTCGCTGCGTTCGGACCGGTCGATGGTCACCACGACCTGAGAATGCTCGGGGTCGGCCACATCGGTGCGGCATTCCACCGAATTGGCCTCGGAGCGGATGTGCATCGACGTCACGTGTGCGCGCCGATCCGGCGCCGACGCGACGAACTGGTCGTGGAACGCCCCGGTGGACAGCTCCAGTACTCGGCGGTCGTAATCGTCGTAGCCGGCCCAGTCGTAGGTGGTGAATTGCCGCCCGAAATCGCAGGCCGCCAACTGGATCGGGTCGGTAGGCGCGGCGGTCGCGACCGGGGCCACGGCGAGCGCCGCGCCGACCGCCGCACAGGGCAGGGCGAAGGCGAAGGGCCGCAACGTGATCCGGGGCATGAGAGATCCTCTTCGTCGACATCGATGGCAGTACGCGGCCCCGACCCAGGGTACGTACGCGGAGACCGTCGGCCGAGACCTCCTGCGCACAGTGACACGCGCTGTCTTCGGATTGCCCGGCGTCGGCCGCCTCAAACGTGTGATGCGCCTCCTCCGGGCCCGTGACCGGCGTCCCATATGCGCCATCCCGGCACGGCGACGCCAACCGGTAGCCAGTAGGCTGCACACGTGAGTCTTGTGCTGCTACCCGCCGTCGATGTCGCCAATGGTGAGGCCGTGCGCCTGGTTCAGGGGGAGGCCGGCAGCGAAACCAGCTACGGCGCCCCCCGCGATGCCGCGCTGGCCTGGCAGGAGGCCGGCGCCGAGTGGGTGCATCTGGTCGATCTGGACGCCGCCTTCGGCCGCGGATCCAATCGCGAACTGCTCGCCGAGGTTGTCGGTGAGCTGGATGTGAAGGTCGAGCTGTCGGGTGGCATCCGCGACGACGAATCGCTGAAGGCCGCCATGGCCACCGGCTGCGCCCGGGTCAATCTGGGCACCGCGGCCCTGGAGGACCCGCAGTGGTGCGCCCGCGCGATCGCCGAATACGGCGACCGGGTCGCGGTCGGGCTGGATGTGCGGATCATCGACGGCAACTACCGGTTGCGGGGCCGTGGCTGGGTCAGCGACGGCGGCGACCTGTGGGAGGTGCTCGAGCGGCTCGAACGCGACGGCTGCGCGCGCTACGTCGTCACCGACGTGAGCAAGGACGGCACTCTGCAGGGCCCGAACCTCGACATCCTGCGGCAGGTCTGCGCGGCGACCGAGGCGCCGGTGATCGCCTCCGGCGGCGTCTCGACCCTCGACGATCTGCGCGCCATCGCCGGGCTGGTGCCCGACGGGGTGGAGGGCGCGATCGTCGGAAAAGCCTTGTACGCCGGGCGTTTCACACTGCCCGAGGCGCTGGACGCGGTTCGCTGACGTGACCGCCGCCGCCTCCGATCCGGCCGCGCTGCTCGCCACGGCGAGCGAGATATTGGACGGTGCGACAGCGCGTTTCGTCGAGGGTGTGGGAGCGCCGAGCGCGGTCCAGAAGGGACGCGGTGACTTCGCCACCGCACTCGACCTGGAACTCGAGCGCACCCTGTCCGAGCAGTTGCTCGCCCGCACCGGAATTCCGGTGCACGGTGAGGAATTCGGCGGTCCGGAACTGGAGACCGGCACCGCCTGGGTGCTCGACCCGATCGACGGCACCTTCAACTATTCGGCGGGCCATCCGCTGTCGGCGATGCTGCTGGCCCTGGTCGACGACGGGCAGCCGGTGCTCGGCCTGACCTGGTTGCCGCTGCTGGACCGCCGCTACGCGGCGGCCGCGGGTGGACCGCTGCTGCTGAACGGAAAACCGCTGCCCCCGTTGGAACGGGGGCGGCTCGCCGACGCGATGATCGGCTTCGGCGCTTTCAACATCGACGCGCACGGCCGGATCCCGGGGCGGTTCCGATTCGATCTGCTCGGTGCGCTGAGCCGGTTGTCGAGCCGGGTGCGCATGCACGGATCCACCGGAATCGACCTGGCCTACACGGCGTCGGGGGTGCTCGGCGGGGCCGTGGTGTTCGGCCATCATCCGTGGGACAACGCGGCGGGGGTGGCACTGGTGCGGGCCGCCGGCGGAGTGGTGACCGATCTGCGGGGCGAACCGTGGTCGATCACGTCGCGGTCGGTGCTGGCCGCGGCCCCCGGAATCCACGAGGAACTGCTGGACATGATCGACACAGCCGTCGACCGCGCCACCGAGCGCAACGAGAATTCGGAAGGGACGCAATGACACTCGCGGTACGCGTGATCCCGTGCCTGGATGTGGACGCCGGTCGCGTGGTCAAGGGCGTGAATTTCGAGAACCTGCGCGATGCGGGCGATCCGGTGGAACTGGCCGCGGTCTACGACGCCCAGGGCGCCGACGAACTCACCTTCCTCGACGTCACCGCCTCGAGCGGCGATCGCGGCACCATGATCGATGTGGTCACCCGCACCGCCGAGCAGATCTTCATCCCGCTGACCGTGGGTGGCGGGGTCCGCACGGTCGAGGATGTGGACCGGTTGCTGCGCGCGGGCGCGGACAAGGTGTCGGTGAACACCGCGGCCATCGCGAATCCGGAAATCCTGCGCGAGATGTCGCAGCGATTCGGCTCGCAGTGCATCGTGCTGTCGGTGGACGCCCGGCGCGTCCCCGAGACCGGCGCGCCGACCCCGTCGGGCTGGGAGGTGACTACGCACGGTGGCAAGCGCGGTACCGGCATCGACGCGATCGAATGGGCGGTGCGCGGCGCCGAACTCGGCGTCGGCGAGATCCTGCTGAACTCGATGGACGCCGACGGGACCAAGGGCGGTTTCGATCTGCCGATGATCAGCGCGGTACGGGCCGCGGTCTCGGTCCCGATCATCGCCAGCGGTGGCGCCGGCCAGGTGGATCATTTCGCCCCGGCGGTACGGACCGGCGCCGACGCCGTCCTGGCCGCCAGCGTCTTCCATTTCGGCGACCTCACCATTCCGCAGGTCAAATCGGCCATGCGGGCCGACGGCATCACGGTCCGCTGACGGGCCGGATTGGTATAACGATGACTATGAACCTGGATCCCGCGGTGGCCGCCCGCCTCAAGCGCAACGAGGCCGGCCTGGTCGCCGCGATCGCGCAGGAGCGCGGCACCGGCGCTGTGCTGATGATGGCGTGGATGGACGACGAGGCGCTGGCCCGCACCCTGGCCACCCGCAAGGCGACCTACTATTCGCGGTCGCGGCAGCAGTACTGGGTCAAGGGGGAGACCTCCGGGCACACCCAGTACGTGCACGAGGTGCGGCTCGACTGCGACGGGGATGCGATCCTGCTGATCGTCGACCAGCAGGGCGCGGCCTGTCACACCGGCACGCATACCTGCTGGGACGGGGATCTGCTGCTCGCCGACGCGTCCTGACCTGGATCGGTCAGGACGATCTGATCGACGCCGGTTCAGCGGCGGGCGGATCGGGTAGACCGTCGGCCCGGCCGATACCGCGCGACAATCCCGCGTCCAGCTGAGCGACGAGTGTTTCACCCAGGGAGAGCAGCTGCTCGACCTGCTGATCGTCGAGGCCGTCGAACACCAGGCCGCGCACCGCTTCCAGATACGCCGGGGTGGCCTTTTCGACCTGCTCGTACCCGGCGTCGGTGAGGACGGCATGTGCGCCGCGGCGGCCGCGGACCGACTCGCGCCGAGCCCAGCCCAGCCGCTCCAATTTCGTCACCACATGCGAAAGCCGGGATAGCGATGCGTTTGCCCTGTTCGCGAGATCGCTGAGTTGCAGGCGATGTCCGGGCTCCTCGGACAGCAGTGCCATCAAAAAATATTCGAAATGCGTCATTCCGGCTTCGCGTTGCAGCTGCGTATCCATTGCCGCCGGTAACCGCGTGGTCAGCGCGACAAGGGTACGCCAAGCTCGCCGTTCGGTGGGGTTGAGCCATTCCGTCACTTCGCGCCCTCTCTTGCAGCCCAGTGACGTGATCGTTGACAACGCTAACGACCATTGAAACTTCAATTCACCGTCACTCGCGATCAACAAGTTTGCCACGACTTCGCTCGATGGTCATCACGGTTGCGAATGACGTGACAGCTATCACGCTCGGGCGGGGCGGAGTGGCGAACTCGATCAGGATGTGCTTCCGCCACCGGACGGCCGGTCGTCGGCCGGATCCGCGGCGGTGACCACACCGGCCTCGGCCCGCCGCGCCGACCGTGCCCGCCACTGTTTGCGTAGCAGTAGCGCGACCACCACCGCGAAGACGGCGGCCGCCACGATCGCGCCGACCAGGGAGGCGCCGCGGAAGCCGGGCGCATCGACGTCGAGGACCCGCTCACCGGCGTGGGCGGCGCTGCTGCCCCCGAGCACGATGGTCAGCGTCATCAGATTCGGCAGCGCGACGATCAGGGCCAGGACGGCGGCCGCGCCGGCCGCGAACCGGCCCACCCGCGTGCGCCACACCCGCACCGCGCCGAGCAACAGCAGCAGCGGAACCAGGGTGCAGACGAAACCGAGCGCCAGCCCGGACCAGATGCCCTGGGCGAAACTGCCGTGACCGGACATGCCGGCGATCCGCTGGGCCCACCATCGAGGGATGAAGGCCGACAGGACGAAGTAGGCGACGACCAGTACGACGACGATCGCGACCAGGCCGAGGGCGCGATTTCGCCACACGGTGGCTCGCGGTTTGGTGCCGGAGTTCGTGAGGGAGTTCGTCGAAGTCATAGCCCCAGCGTATGCGCGGGCACCGGCCGATCGCGGCGCATCCGCCGCCCGAATTCGCGTGTCCGCGCGGGACCGCGCCGGCGGCGCGGCGTCAGGACCGCCGCTCGCGCAGCGCTGTCAGCGCCGCGTCGGCGTGCACGTTGGCGCGCAGTTCCCCCGAGATCACCGCCAGGACGGTGCGATCCGTATCGATGACGAAGGTCTGCCGCTTGACCGGCATGAAGGACGCCAGCAGGCCGCCGATCGGTCCGGAGCGCTTGACGCCGAAACGTTCGGCGACGGCGCCGTCGCGATCGGACAGCAGCGGATACCCGAGGGCCTGCGCCTGCGCGAACCCGGCCTGGGTGTCGACCGAATCGGTGCTGATGCCCGCGCAGCTCGCGCCCAGCGCGGCGAATTCGCTTGTCAGATCACGGAAATGGCAGGCCTCGGCGGTGCACACCGGAGTATTGGCGGCGGGGAAGAAGAACAGCGTCAGCGGGCCGTCGGCCAGCAGCGAATCGAGCGACCGGACGGTGCCGGTCTGGTCGGGAAGTTCGAACCCGGGTGCGCGCTGGCCTTTTTTCACAGTGGCGAGGGTACCGGCCGGGCCCGGTGTCCGATACCCGTCGCGCGGCCGCGCCGGGGCCAGGGAATCTCGGTTGCGGCCGACTGGAATGATGAGCGATATGCACGGCGCCGCATTCGACCGTCCGGAAACCGCAACCACCACGACCCGGGACCAGTTCCGCATGCTCGCGGCCGCTCACCGGGTGGTTCCGGTCACGCGCAAGGTGTTGGCGGACTCGGAGACCCCGCTGTCCGCCTACCGCAAACTGGCCGCCGACCGGCCCGGCACCTTCCTGCTCGAGTCGGCCGAGAACGGCCGCTCGTGGTCGCGGTGGTCCTTCATCGGCGCGGGCAGCCCCACCGCGCTGACCGTGGTCGACGGTCGCGCGGCCTGGCTGGGTGCCACCCCCGCCGACGCCCCCTCCGGCGGGGATCCGCTGGTGGCCCTGCGCGACACGCTCGAACTGCTGCGCACCGAGCGGCTGCCCGGACTGCCCCCGCTGACCGGCGGTCTGGTCGGCTACCTCGGCTACGACATCGTCCGCCGCATCGAGCGCTTGCCGGAGCTGACCACCGACGATCTGCAGGTCCCGGAGATGGTGCTGCTGCTCGCCGCGGATCTGGCCGCCTTCGATCATCACGAGGGTGCGATCACCCTCATCGCGAACGCGGTCAACTGGAACGGCACCGACGAACACGTCGACGAGGCCTACGACGACGCGGTCGCCCGGCTCGATCGGATGACCGCCGCCCTGGCCGCCCCCGCCGAGTCCACCGTGTCCGTGTTCGACCGGCCCGAGCCGGACTACGTGCGCCGGCGCAGCAGCGAAGATTTCGGCGCCGGAGTGCGCCGGCTGGTCGGTGAGATCGAAGCCGGCGAGGCGTTTCAGGTGGTGCTGTCCCAGCGCTTCGAAATGGATTTCGACGGCGCGCCGCTGGATGTGTACCGAATGCTGCGTGCGTCGAATCCGAGCCCGTACATGTATCTGATGCACATCCCCGACGGTGCGGGTGGCACCGCGTTCTCCATCGTCGGCTCCAGTCCCGAATCGCTGGTGACGGTGAAAGACGGTGTGGCGACGACACATCCGATCGCGGGGACCCGGTGGCGCGGTGCCACCGAGGAGGACGATGTGCTGCTCGAGAAGGATCTGCTCGCCGACGAGAAGGAGAACGCCGAACATCTCATGCTCGTCGACCTCGGCCGCAACGATCTGGGCCGGGTCTGCGAACCGGGCACCGTGCGCGTCACCGAATATCGCCACATCGAGCGCTACAGCCATGTCATGCATCTGGTCTCCACCGTCACCGGCAGGCTCGCGGCCGGGCGGATCGCCCTCGACGCGGTGCGAGCCTGCTTCCCGGCGGGCACGCTCTCGGGAGCGCCGAAGGTGCGGGCGATGGAGTTGATCGAGGAGAACGAGCCCACTCGCCGCGGCGTGTATGCCGGGGTCGTCGGCTATCTGGATTTCGCCGGGGACGCCGACACCGCGATCGCCATCCGGACCGCACTGCTCAAGGACGGCGTCGCCTACGTCCAGGCCGGTGCCGGTATCGTCGCCGACTCGCAACCCGAATACGAGGACGAGGAGTCGCGGAACAAGGCGATGGCGGTGCTCAAGGCCGTCGCCGCCGCGCGCACCGTCCGGACCTTCACCCCCGAGCCCGACGGCACCCTGCTATGAGCAACTCGGAATCCGAACCAGCCGACCGACATTCGCCCGCCGGCGCGGCACGTCCCGCCGACCCGGATCGCTATGTTCCGGAGGCGGATACCGGCGACGCCCCGAGCGCACCCGCGAAGCGTGCTCGCCCGGTCCTTCCGGTGCTGCTCCTGGCGGTCGGCGCGGCCGCGCTGTGGGGCTCCTCGCGCCTCACCTGGGTCACGCTGCGTTCCTCCGACGGCCTGACCGAACCGCGGACCCAGCATCTGAACGGCGGACTCTGGTTCGGCGCCCTGACCCCGCTGGCACTGGTGCTGGTGGCCTCGATCGCGGCCGTCTTCGCCACCAAGGGGTGGTTGCGGCGGCTGATCGGGGTGGTGGTGGCACTCGTCGCCGCGGTCGCGGCCGTGCCCGGACTCGCCTTGCTGACCCGGCACGGTGCGATCGCCGAACGCGCCGCCAAACTCGCCGAACTGCCCGCCCGCGCGCACGTCGACGCCGCCACCGCGGCCGGGTTCCCCGCCGCGCTCAGCGTCGTCGGGGCGGTCGCGGCCTTCGCCGCCGGGGTACTGCTGGCCCGGATGCCCGAAACGACGGCTCGGATGTCGGGTAAATACGACAACCCGGTGTTCCGCCGGGCCGCGGCCGCGGAACAGGTCGCCGAACTGCGTCGCACCGGTTCGCCCGACTCCGGTGCCGGCAGCGCGACGCCCGCCGACCGCGCCGAGCAGCCCCCGGCCGCCGCTGGGCGGATCCCGGCGCAGGAGCCCGGCGAGCTCTCCCAGCGCGTGCTCTGGGACGCGCTGGACGCCGGCGCCGACCCGACCGACGACGAGCCCGGCCGATGACTCCTTTAGCACGGCGTGTCGACGGGAGTGCGTCACACCCCGCCGTCGGAACGACGAACCGGTCCCTTTACCCTTTAACAGCATCGGTGAGACAGCACCTGGGGGGATTCTCAGGTAGCAAGGCCGTCTCCCCAGAAAGGATTCGAGCCAGATGACGGTACTCGACTCGATTCTCGACGGGGTCCGTGCGGATGTGGCCGCTCGGGAAGCCCTCCTGGATTTCCAGGCCGTCAAGAAGGCCGCCGCCGCCGCACCCGCGCCGCGGGACGCGCTCGCCGCTCTGCACGCCGACGGGATCGGAGTCATCGCCGAGGTCAAGCGGGCCAGCCCGTCCAAGGGTGAGCTCGCCGACATTCCGGACCCGGCCAGCCTGGCGAAGGCCTACGAGGACGGTGGTGCGCGGATCATCAGCGTGCTCACCGAGGGGCGCCGCTTCCACGGCTCGCTCGACGATCTGGACGCGGTCCGCGCGGTCGTGGACGTCCCGATCCTGCGCAAGGATTTCGTCGTCGGCCCGTATCAGATCCACGAGGCGCGCGCGCACGGCGCGGATGTCATTCTGCTGATCGTGGCCGCCCTGGAGCAGGATGTGCTGGCCTCGTTGATCGATCGCACCGAATCGCTCGGGATGACGGCGCTGGTCGAGGTGCACACCGAGGAGGAGGCCGACCGCGCGCTCACCGCCGGGGCTTCGGTCATCGGTGTCAACGCCCGCAATCTGAAGACCCTCGAGGTCGACCGCGACGTCTTCGCCCGGATTGCCCCCGGACTGCCGACCGAGGTGATCCGGGTCGCCGAGTCCGGGGTCAGCGGCACGGCCGATCTGCTCGCCTACGCCGGCGCCGGCGCCGATGCGGTGCTGGTCGGCGAGAGCCTGGTGACCAGCGGTGACCCGCGCGCCGCCGTCTCGGAGTTGGTGACCGCGGGTACGCACCCGTCGTGCCCGCGCCCGCTGCGGCGGGGTGTCACCCGATGACCGGCGTGCACGAGCCGCTGCCCCAGGCGAGCGAGGGCGTCACCCATCGCAGCCACGAGCCCGACGTCGGTGGTCACTTCGGCGTGTACGGCGGCCGGCATGTGCCCGAGGCGCTGATGGCGGTGATCGAGGAGGTCTCCGCCGAATACGACAAGTCCCGCGTCGATCCCGAATTCCTGACCGAACTGGACCGGTTGCAGCGGGACTACGCCGGCCGGCCCTCACCGGTCTTCGAATGCACCCGGCTGTCCGCGCACGCCGGTGGCGCCCGCATTCTGCTCAAGCGTGAGGATCTGAACCACACCGGTTCGCACAAGATCAACAACGTGCTGGGACAGGCGCTGCTGGCCAAGCGCATGGGCAAGACCCGGGTGATCGCCGAAACCGGCGCCGGTCAGCACGGCGTGGCCACCGCCACCGCCTGTGCGCTGCTCGGCCTCGACTGCGTGATCTACATGGGTGCGGTCGACACCGCCCGGCAGGCGCTGAACGTCGCCCGGATGCGGTTGCTGGGCGCCGAGGTGGTCTCGGTGACCACCGGATCGCAAACTCTCAAGGACGCGATCAACGAGGCGCTGCGCGACTGGGTCACCAACGCCGACCGCACCTACTACTGCTTCGGCACCGCCGCCGGGCCGCATCCGTTCCCGCTGATGGTGCGCGACTTCCAGCGCATCATCGGACTCGAGGCGCGCGCTCAGGTCCGGGCGCAGACCGGCCGGCTGCCCGATGCCGTGGTGGCCTGTGTGGGCGGCGGCTCCAACGCCATCGGCATCTTCCATCCGTTCATCGACGACGAGGGCGTGCGGCTGGTCGGCTTCGAGGCCGCCGGCGACGGCGTCGAAACCGGAAGGCACGCGGCCACTTTCGCCGGTGGCCGGCCGGGCGCGTTCCAGGGCGCCTACTCGTACCTGCTGCAGGACGAGGACGGCCAGACCATCGAATCGCATTCCATCTCGGCGGGTCTGGACTATCCGGGCGTCGGCCCCGAACACGCCTACCTCAAGGACGTCGGCCGTGCCGAATACCGGCCGATCACCGACACCGAGGCGATGGACGCGCTGCTGCTGCTGTCGCGTACGGAGGGCATCATCCCGGCGATCGAATCGGCGCACGCGGTGGCCGGTGCCCTGCAGCTGGGGCGGGAAATGGGTTCGGGCGCAATCATTCTGGTGAATCTGTCCGGGCGCGGCGACAAGGATATGGATACCGCCGCGCGCTGGTTCGGTTTGTTCGACGACAACGGATCCGCCGAGGAGAAACGCTCGTGAGCCGTCTGGAATCCACCTTCGCGGCCTGCCGCGGCGAGGGTCGCGCCGCGCTGATCGGTTACCTACCCGCGGGATATCCGGACCTGGCCGGGTCGATCGACGTGTGCACCGCGATGGTCGAATCCGGCTGCGACATCATCGAAGTCGGCATCGCGTATTCCGATCCGGTGATGGACGGACCGACCATTCAGGCCGCCACCGAGCAGGCCCTGCGCGGCGGGGTGCGGGTGCGCGACGTGTTCTCGGTCGTGGAGGCGATCAGCGCGGCCGGCGGTAAGGCCGTCGTGATGACCTATTGGAATCCGGTGCTGCAATACGGCGTCGACCGGTTCGCCCGCGATCTCGCGGCCGCGGGCGGGCTCGGGCTGATCACGCCCAATCTGATTCCCGAGGAGGCGGGGGAGTGGTTCGACGCTTCCCGCGCCCACGATCTGGACCGGATCTTCCTGGTGGCGCCGTCCTCCACCGAGGAGCGGCTGGTGAAGACCATCGAGGCCAGTAGCGGGTTCCTCTACGCCGCCTCCACCATGGGCGTCACCGGCGCCCGCGATGCGGTGTCCTCGGCGGCGCCGGAACTGTGCGCCCGTGTCCGCGCCCACTCCGACATCCCGGTCGGTGTCGGCCTCGGCGTGCGCAGCGGCGCCCAAGCGGCCGAAATCGCCTCCTACGCAGACGGAGTCATCGTCGGTTCGGCCCTGGTGACCGCCGCGGGCGCGGGGCTGGAGCAGGTGCGTACCCTGACCGCCGAGTTGGCGCAGGGCGTGCGTTCGGCCGCCGTCGCCGGTTAGACACACGCGCTGAGGGCGAACCGGGCCGAGTTTCGAGTACGCGAGCCGGATCACGCAGCGGCTCGCGAAACGGGTCCCGCCGCGCAGCCACGCCCGGGCGCGATGGTGGCGGACACCCGGGCGGCCGTGGCAGAAGGTGCGCTGACGAGCCCGCATCCTCCGACCGCTGATCGGCGCGCGTACCGGCCGGGCGAGCGCGTTCCGGTGTTCGCGGCGTGTCGGCTGCCTCCCGACTGCCCTCGGACGGATTACTCGCCCACCGCGAACTGGGCGGTTCGGCCGCGCTCCGTTACGGTGGGGCCCGTGACTTTTCCAGTCCTGGCAGACGGCGTCGATGTGCACGGTGGGGCGGTTCTGGCATATATCCCCAGTCCGCCACGAGGCGTATGGGATGTGGGCCCGTTCCCGCTGCGTGCGTACGCGATCTGCATCATCATCGGCATCATCGTCGCGATCTGGTGGGGCGAGCGGCGCTGGCGGGAGCGCGGTGGCCAGCCCGGCGCGGTACTGGATGTGGCGATGTTCGCGGTCCCGTTCGGACTCGTCGGCGGCCGGCTCTACCACGTGGCCACCGACTGGGAAAAGTACTTCGGCGCGGGCGGGCATCCGATCAACGCGCTGAAGATCTGGGAGGGCGGGCTCGGCATCTGGGGTGCGGTGCTGCTCGGTGGCATCGGCGCCTGGATCGGCTGCCGGGTGTATCGAATTCCGTTGCCCGCCTTCGGTGACGCCATCGCCCCGGCGATTCTGCTCGCGCAGGCCATCGGCCGCCTCGGCAACTACTTCAATCAGGAGCTCTACGGCCGCAAGACCGATCTGCCGTGGGGGCTCGAGATCTATCTGCGCTTCGACTCCGACGGCCAGCTGGACATGATGAACGGCGTGTCCACCGGCGTGGTGGAGAAGGTGGTGCAGCCGACCTTCCTCTACGAGCTGATCTGGAATCTGCTCGGCGTCCTGGTGCTGGTGGCGGTCGACAAACGCTGGCGGATCGGCCACGGTCGGCTGTTCGCCCTGTATGTCGCGCTCTACACCTTCGGCCGCTTCTGGGTCGAGCTGCTGCGCGACGACGAGGCCACCCACATCTTCGGCATCCGCGTCAACTCCTACACCTCCGCGATCGTATTCCTGTGCGCGCTGGTCTATTTCGTCCTCGCCACCAAGGGCCGCGAAACGGCCGCGCAGCTGGCTCCCGGTGGTGACCGGCCGTGGCCGTGGCAGTGGGGCGCGCTGCGCCGCCACGGCGCCGCCCAGCAGGTCGCGACGGGAAGCGGCGCCGAGGCCGCGGGCGCGAGCCCCGACACGACGCCGGCGAGCGGCAGCGCCGTGGAATCGGCGGAATCCGAGGCATCGGGCAAGGGCCCGGAGATTCCGGACGAGTCGGACGGTGGTTCGCCCGCGACGACGCAATCCACCGAATCGGACGCGGTTGGTCCGACCACCGCCGCGGAATCCACCGGCGATTCGGCCGACTCGACCGGCGCATCGGGCGAATCCACCGATGAATCGGACAACTCCACCGGCACCGGCAACGATCCGGTCGCCGACGGCGATGACACCGGTGCGGCCGAAGTCGCGGCACCGGCGGGCGGTACCGCAGGCCCGGGCTCGGGCACCCGGGGTAAGGGCCCGAAGAAGGCGAACAAGAGCTGAGCGGCCGTCCGCTCGAAGAGGAGGACTTGGTGACCGACCCCTATCAGCCGCAGCCCGGCTACGGCCCGCAGTACGGTGCGCCCGGTACCGGCCCGGGCACCCCGTACGGACAGCCCGGCTACGGCCAGCCCGGCTACGGCCAGCCGTACGGTCAGCCCGCCGACCCGTACGCCCAGCCCTACGGTCCGCCGCCGGGTTACGCGCCCGCGCCCTACGGCATGGATCCCGAGGCGCCCTACGGCCGCAACATGTACGGCGAGCCCTATTCGGACAAATCGAAGCTGACCGCGGGTCTGCTGCAGTTGTTCGTCGGTGGCCTCGGTGTAGGCCGTTTCTACCTCGGCTACACCGGCATCGGTATCGCGCAGCTCGTGGTCACCGTCTTCACCTGCGGACTGGGCGGGATCTGGCCGTTCATCGACGCGATCCTGATCCTCACCGGCAAGGTCCGCGACCCCTACAACCGCCCCCTGCAGGAGTGATATGCCATGTCGATCGGTGATGTGAGGTGGGTCATATTTTCGTCGATCGCCAGTGACGGGTGTGCCGATCAGCGGGACATCTTGTACAGGACTAGGCTCGGTTCGTGATGCGACGGACAAAGATTGTGTGCACCCTCGGGCCGGCGACCGCCACCGAGGACCGGATCCGCGAACTTGTCGACAGCGGCATGGATGTGGCCCGGTTGAATTTCAGTCACGGGGAACACGCCGATCACGCCGAGAACTATCACAAGGTGCGGCACGCGGCCGATCAGATGGGCCGTGCCGTCGGCATTCTCGCCGACCTCCAGGGGCCGAAGATTCGCCTGGGCAGATTCATCGACGGCCGCACCACGTGGGCGACGGGCGAGGAGGTGCGGATCACGGTCGACGACGTGGACGGCACCCACGATCGCGTCTCCACCACCTACAAGCAGCTCGCCGAGGACGCCAAGGCCGGTGACCGGCTGCTCGTCGACGACGGCAAGGTCGGTCTGACCGTGGTCCGCGTCGAGGGCAACGACGTCGTCTGCCGGGTCACCGAGGGCGGGCCGGTCTCCAACAACAAGGGCGTGTCGTTGCCCGGGATGGACGTCTCCGTTCCGGCCTTGTCCGACAAGGACATCCAGGACCTGGAGTTCGCGCTGAAGCTCGGCGTCGACTTCATCGCCCTGTCGTTCGTGCGCTCGCCCTCGGATGTGGAGCTGGTGCACGACGTGATGGATCGCGTCGGCCGGCGGGTTCCGGTGATCGGCAAACTCGAGAAGCCCGAAGCGATCGACAACCTGGAAGCGATCGTGCTCGCCTTCGACGCGATCATGGTGGCGCGCGGTGATCTCGGTGTCGAACTGCCGCTCGAGCAGGTGCCGCTGGTGCAGAAGCGGGCCATCCAGATGGCCAGGGAGAACGCCAAACCCGTCATCGTGGCCACCCAGATGCTGGAATCGATGATCGGCAACTCCCGCCCCACCCGCGCGGAGGCCTCCGATGTGGCCAATGCCGTGCTCGACGGCGCCGATGCGGTGATGCTCTCCGGTGAGACCTCGGTCGGCCAGTATCCGATCGAAGCGGTGCGCACCATGGCGCGCATCGTGCACGCCGTGGAATCGGAATCCTCGACCCGGGTGCCGCCGCTGACCCACGTGCCGCGGACCAAGCGTGGTGTCATCTCCTATGCCGCCCGCGATATCGGCGAACGGCTCAATGCCAAGGCGCTGGTCGCGTTCACCCAGTCCGGCGATACGGTGCGCCGGCTGGCCCGGCTGCACACCCCGCTGCCGCTGCTGGCGTTCACTCCGCTGCCGGAGGTGCGCAGCCAGCTCGCGCTGACCTGGGGTGTGGAGACGTTCATCGTGCCGCCGGTCGGCACCACCGACGAGATGATCGGCCAGGTCGACAAGGAACTGCTCTCGCTGAACCGGTACGCCAAGGGCGATCTGGTCGTGATCGTGGCCGGTTCCCCGCCGGGTACGGTCGGCTCGACGAACCTGATCCACGTGCATCGCATCGGCGAGGAGGACCACTGAGGTGAGCGCATCACTGGGCGAATCGGTCGAGACCGATCGCGAGACCACCGGGCAGGACGATCTCGCGGTGCTGCTCGGCCTGCTCGATCTCGAGGAGATCGGCGAGGACGTGTTCCTCGGCCATCACCCGGAGAAGGTGTGGAGTCGCACGTTCGGCGGGCAGTTGGTGGCGCAGGCGATCATCGCGGCGGGTCGGACGGTCGGACCGGGTCGCCCGGTGCATGCGGTCAACGCGCATTTCGTCCGCGGCGGTGACGTTCGCAAACCGATCGAGTACCGGGTCGAGCGGCACCGCGACGGGCGGGCGTTCGCCAACCGCACGGTGACCGCGTATCAGGACGATCAGGAATTGTTCGTGATGCTGGCGGCGTTCCAGGACTGGGCCAAGGGGCTGGAGCATGCCGCCCCGCAGCCTCAGGTTCCGGATCCGGACAGCCTGCCGCGGGTGGAGGAGTCGTTCTGCGGGCTCGAGGACAAGCTGCAGATGTTCGTCCAGGCGCCGCATCCGATCGATATGCGCTACACCAACGACCCGGCGTGGGTGCTCAAAGGCACCGGCGGCACCCTGAACCACAATCGTGTGTGGATGAAGGCCGACGGCACCCTGCCCGACGATCCGCTGATCCACGTTGCGGTTCTGGGCTATTCGTCGGATACGACGGTCCTGGACTCGATCATCACCACCCACGGCCTGTCGTGGGGCTTCGACCGGATCGTGGCGGCGACGGTGAACCATTCGATCTGGTTCCACCGTCCCTTCCGGTTCGACGCCTGGGCCCTGTACGCGACGCAGTCACCGGTGGCGGCCGGTTCGCGCGGCCTGGCCACCGGGCATTTCTACTCTCGGGCGGGCGAACTGCTGGCGACCGTCGTGCAGGAGGGCGTGATCCGGCACTTCCCGGCGCGCAAGTAGGGATCAGATCAGTTCGCGGTTCTCGTCGAAGTCGTAGCTGTCGCGGTGCAGCGCGTGGATCGAATAGGGAACCGCGTCGGCGGTGGTCGCGATACCGAGCACCAGGCGGTGCTCGAGCGCGGCCAATCCGGATTCCGTCAGCTGATCGGGATCCCCGACCAGGCTGAGTGCGATTTCGTAGGTCCGGCGCGACCCGGGATCGCGGTCGGGGTGGTCCAGCCGCCACTGAGTCTCCAGGACGGTGTGCGCGGGCTGGTCGGCATCGACGGGGAGGGTGAAGCGCCAGGCGAAGACATCGTGCTCGGCGAGGTGGTCGTCGACCACGCAGCGCACGGTGTGCACGACGCGGTCGAGCGTTTCCGGTGTGACGTAAACATGGAGTGCAACATCCGAAATTCGTTTCGGCATGTCTGTGTCCTGTTCCGGTGTCGAACCATCGGCGTCGGCAGTTTTCCGGGGGAGTCTAACCCCGGATCCGGATCGGTGGGAGGGCGGCATGCCCGGCGCCGGACAGGCTCAGGCGTGGCGGCCGATTCGCACCGGCTCGATTCCCCACGGCGGGGTCTCGATGCGTCCACCGGGCAGCAGTACCAACCGGGGCCGACCGGATTCCGTGCGGGCCGGATCCCGATGCGCGTGCAGGGCGAGCAACAGCGGGACCAGCGTTTCGGCGATCCGGTCCCCGACGGCGCAGTACTTTTCGCTCGACAACCCCACCGGGTCGGCGATGTTCTCCCGCCCCACGAAGGCGAGATCGTTTCGGGCACTGTCGATTTCGGCAATCGTCCGGGCCCCGGAAACCTTCGCCACCCGGTAGGCCTCGAGCAGGGTGAAGGTCCGGGAGCGGGCGGTCGGCTCGGAGTCGATGATGTGGTCACGGATCTGCTCGGTCATCGCGAGAATCAGATCCGCCCGCGCGATCATCTCGGGCTTCAGTTTGCGTGCTGAGAAGTTGCCGGCGTCGCCGCCCAGGCCCGTGATGATCTGTGCCGCACGGGGTTCGACGCCGAATCCGACCAGTGCCCGGGTGCCGGCGCTCTCCGCGGTCAAATCGTCGATGCCGTGTTCGGCGGCCACGGCGCGGGTCAACCGTTCGGCGATGACCGAGCGGCAGACGTTGCCGGTGCAGACGAACAGGACGTGCATGCCCGCTACGGTAGAGCGGGTTCGGTCCCGGGAGAAGTCGGCGACGGCCGAAAACCGCTTATTTCGCTGGATGTTCATTTACCGGTAGCGCGTCGTGCACAAGTGGTTGCCGATATTTCGCTGAGCGGGTGTCCGGGTTCCTCGGTCCGGCGCTTCCCGGTTCACCTGGAATCGTCGGTACCGGAGGCGGATTCGTAGTAGCGCCGCTCGCCAACGACGGGCGCGACGCTGGGTTCGGGACCGAGATCCGGATTCCGAGCACCCGCGCGCGTGGCGTTGTCGTGCGCGCGCCCGCGGGCGCTGAACAGTGCGCCGCGCATCGGACGGGTCGGGGCGAAGGCGCCGAGCCCGGTCGGCGTGGTCATATCGTCGTACATGGTGTCGATCCCGCCGCGCAGGAAATAGGCCTCGTGCCAGAATCCTGTGCCGCCGGAATCCCGCAGAAACCGCTGCCACCAGTCGCGGTGGGGCGCCGAGCGCGTCCAGCGTTCCAGGCTTTCCAGGTCGCGCCAGTACTGCCGGGCGCCCCAGTGCGGCGGAAACAACGACCAGATGACGTCTTCGTGCAGGAGTAGTCCGTCGGGTCGGTCCCGGTGTGAGCGATACAGTTTCGGCCCCAGCCCCAGTAGCCGCAGCATGCCGCGCGGGGTGCGTACCCGCATACCCAGGTAGATCACCACCAGATCCGGATAGCCGGACAGGTCGGCTGTCAGCCGATTCACCCGCATGCGCGCGACCTCTCTCGATCCCGGGTCGTGATCCCACCCTACGCGGAAAACACGTGCCGGCACCCGGCTCGGTTCGATTCGCGGGTGCGTGCGCCGGCCCGGCGATCTCCCGGTCGGACGGGGCGAAGCAACAGCGTCATCGGGACGGGTCGGTCGCGCCGAACCGACCGCGATTCCAATGCGATTGGCGCAGAACTGTGCTCGGTTGTCCCGCGCATTCCACGGCGGACGGAAAGGAACCTGGCGCTGCGCTGAGCCCAGATCCGGTCGAGATCGACCCGATCGGGCCGGGTGCCGAGTTCGGGAAGTTCCTCGGCGGCCGACATTCGCGCGAGCCGATAGGTCCGGTCCTCGCCGGACTTGACGGCCGGCAGATAGGTGCGGCTGCGGACGGTGATCTGCCCGATCGGGTCGACAATATGGGAACGAGGCGCCTTTCCGGGCGCGACGTAGTCGAAGCGGAGCCGATGCCCGGGAACCGCCGTCGCGTAACGCGACCTCGCCGCTGCTCACGCCGATTCGTCGCGGCGTGAGCAGCGGGCAGATGGATGACATTCGGCTGCCGGGATGCGACAGGTTCGGTACGGCCAGGCCGCCCGGCAAGGGCGGGGAACACTCGTGCCGAAAACCTGGATCGGGGCCGGTCCGGCTCGCCGCCGTCCCGGCGCTGGATGCGACGAGGGTGGCCCGGCAGCCGGCTCGTCCCGGCGGCTGACCGCAGTCCCGGAACCGCGCGCGGCCGGTGGCTGCCCCGCCCGGGGCGCACGCACATCCAGGTCACTCGAGGGGCCGTGGCCGGGCGCCTATCCGGTGACCTCCGGTGGCAGCTCCCGGTCCGGTACGACCGCGGTTCCGTTCCAGGTGTAGGTGACGGTGACGGGGCCGCCGGCCGGGCAGCAGTTCGGTTCGTCCCCCGCGATCCACCTGTACTGCACCGTGACCGAGGTGTCGGTGGAGCCGGTCACGGACGTGAAGGCGGTGGGTTTCGCCGCGGCGGTGCCGAGGTAGGTGTTGTCGTGGAAGAACAGCACGTGTTCCGGCGACGACGCCGTCCCGCGCGGGGTCTGTGCGGTCATCCAGAGCAGGGCCGGGCAGTGTCCGGTGGTGGCCTCGGTGCCCGCCTGCGGTTGCCAGGGGTCCCCGCCGGGTGCGGTGCCGAGCGTGGCGACGGCGTGCGCGACCACCTCGGAGTTGATATCGAGGCAGTAGCCGTGGCCGGCCGATTGTGGGGCGGGGCCCTGGTCCTCGGACGGCCGGGCGGTGACGTCCGGTTGCCGGTCGCCCTGTGGGCGAGCGGCGGTGCTCTCCTCCGGCGGGGCCTGAGGTTCGGCGCTCGGCGCGGGCGGTGGCCGGTGTGCGGCGCTGCTCGCGGTCGTCGCGGCGGGGCGCGTGCTCGTCGTGGTCGGGCCGGCGGTGACCGGAGCCGACCGGGGATCGGAACAACCGCCGATCACGAATGCGAGTGCGCAGGTGAGCAGTCCGACCGTCCTGCGTGATGCCATGGGTTTTC
>NZ_BAGM01000054.1 GCF_000308855.1 Nocardia veterana NBRC 100344
TTGATATTCCCGTACCCGTGTATCCGCGCCCAATGGCGAATCATCTGTGCTAACCATCCAAATGTGGACGGATCTCCTTCGGGAGACCTGAAGCGGCTGCATGGGACCCTGGGTGTAGTAGTCAAGCGATGGGGTGACGCAGGAAGGTAGCTGGGCCCGGTGGTGGATTACCGGGTGTAAGCCTGTAGGGCGTTGTGTAGGCAAATCCGCACAGCATATGGCCTGAGAGGTGATGCGTAGCCGGTTGAGGTGAATTCAGTGATCCTATGCTGCCGAGAAAAGCCTCTAGTGAGTTGGTACACGGCCCGTACCCCAAACCGACACAGGTGGTCAGGTAGAGAATACTAAGGCGATCGAGATAACTGTGGTGAAGGAACTCGGCAAAATACCTCCGTAACTTCGGGAGAAGGAGGGCCTGATCTGGTGAACCGTCTTGCATGGGGAGCTGGGTTGGGTCGCAGAGACCAGAGAGAAGCGACTGTTTACTAAAAACACAGGTCCGTGCGAAGTCGTAAGACGATGTATACGGACTGACGCCTGCCCGGTGCCGGAAGGTTAAGAGGACCGGTTAGCGCAGTAATGCGCGAAGCTGAGAATTTAAGCCCCGGTAAACGGCGGTGGTAACTATAACCATCCTAAGGTAGCGAAATTCCTTGTCGGGTAAGTTCCGACCTGCACGAATGGCGTAACGACTTCTCTGCTGTCTCCACCACAGACTCGGCGAAATTGCAGTACGAGTAAAGATGCTCGTTACGCGCGGCAGGACGAAAAGACCCCGGGACCTTCACTATAGCTTGGTATTGGTGTTCGGTACGGTTTGTGTAGGATAGGTGGGAGACTGTGAAGCAGGGACGCCAGTTCTTGTGGAGTCGTCGTTGAAATACCACTCTGGTCGTATTGGACCTCTAACCTCGGGCCATGATCTGGTTCAGGGACAGTGCCTGGTGGGTAGTTTAACTGGGGCGGTTGCCTCCCAAAGTGTAACGGAGGCGCCCAAAGGTTCCCTCAGCCTGGTTGGCAATCAGGTGTTGAGTGTAAGTGCACAAGGGAGCTTGACTGTGAGACTGACAGGTCGAGCAGGGACGAAAGTCGGGACTAGTGATCCGGCACCGGCATGTGGAAGCGGTGTCGCTCAACGGATAAAAGGTACCCCGGGGATAACAGGCTGATCTTCCCCAAGAGTCCATATCGACGGGATGGTTTGGCACCTCGATGTCGGCTCGTCGCATCCTGGGGCTGGAGTAGGTCCCAAGGGTTGGGCTGTTCGCCCATTAAAGCGGCACGCGAGCTGGGTTTAGAACGTCGTGAGACAGTTCGGTCTCTATCCGCCGCGCGCGTTAGAAACTTGAGGAAGGCTGTCCCTAGTACGAGAGGACCGGGACGGACGAACCTCTGGTGTGCCAGTTGTCCCGCCAGGGGCACGGCTGGTTGGCCACGTTCGGAAGGGATAACCGCTGAAAGCATCTAAGCGGGAAGCCTGTTCCAAGATGAGGTTTCTCACCCCCTCGAGGGGGTAAGGCCCCCAACAGACCATTGGGTTGATAGGCCAGAACTGGAAGCACAGTAATGTGTGGAGGTGACTGGTACTAATAGGCCGAGGACTTACCAACAAAGTTGCTACGCGTCCACTGTGCGGTATCTGAAACAACACACAGATACAGGAAGACGGAAACGGTGTGTTTCTGGCTCTCTGTGGATGGTTTCATAGAGTTACGGCGGCTATAGCGGTGGGGAAACGCCCGGTCCCATTCCGAACCCGGAAGCTAAGGTCACCTGCGCCGATGGTACTGCACTCGACAGGGTGTGGGAGAGTAGGACACCGCCGGAACATACATTCGGGTGAGGCCCCCAACCAGTGGTTGGGGGCCTCACCCATATCCACAACAAA
>NZ_BAGM01000053.1 GCF_000308855.1 Nocardia veterana NBRC 100344
CGCGCCGCCGAACGGTACACAACCAGCCGCCCAGGCGGCTCCGGCCGCGCCTCTGGCTCCGGCCGCACCGCCCGTCGACTCGCAATCGGTGGCGCAGGCGTCACCCGAGGGGACGCATCGATGAATGCTCGCGGTGGAGGCAGAGCCGGTGCGAAGGCCCCGGGCCGCGGCCGGGTGCGCTCCGCACCCGCGCGCCGCGCCGGGCGGCCGGGTACCGCGGCGGACGCCTCCGCCCGGATGCGGTTCGGGGTCGGCCGGCTTCTCATGCTGGTGGCTCTGCTCGTCGTCGCGATGCAATTGCTCTGGCTGCAAACGTTTTCCGCGCCCAGACTGTCCGCCGAGGCGGCCAGCCAGCGCACCGTGCACCAAACCGACTACGCGTTGCGCGGGTCGATTCTCGACCGCGACGGGCGGGCACTGGCCTTCACGGTCGCGACGAAGAAGTTGAATTTCCGGCCCGTGGCGGTGCGCAAGGAGCTGGCCGAGGCCCGCGCCAAGAGCGACAAGGCACCGGAGGTGGACAAGCGGCTCGCGGCGATCGCGAAGGCGATCCACGAGAAGCTCGGTAAGGACGCGCCGCCGGAAGCCGACCTGCTGGCCAAACTGCGCAGTGACGATCAATTCACCTATCTCGCCTACAACGTCGACCCCCGCGTCGCCGACGAGATCACCGAGAAGTTCCCGGAGGTCGGCACCGAGCGGCAGGACACACCCGTCTACCCCGGTGGGTCGCTGGCCGCGAACGTGGTGGGCGCGACCGGCTGGGACGGCCACGGTCAGGTCGGCCTCGAGGCATCGATGGATTCCGTGCTCGCCGGTACCGACGGGTCGCACACCTACGATCGCGGCTCCGACGGGGCGGTGATCCCGGGCAGTGAGCGCGACAAGGTGCCGGCGGTCAACGGCTCCACGGTGGAGCTGACCCTGGATTCCGATCTGCAGTATTACGTGCAGCAGCAGGTCCAGGAGGCGAAGGACAAATCGGGAGCGCAGGACGCCTCGGCGGTGGTGCTGGACGCGCACACGGGGCAGGTGCTCGCGATGGCCAACAACAACACCTTCGATCCGTCGCGTGATCCGAAGTACTGGGCGGCGGCCAATATCGGCAACCCGTCGGTCACCGACGCCTACGAACCCGGGTCGGTCAACAAGATCATCACCGCGGCCGCGGCGATCGAATACGGGCTGACCAATCCCGACGAGGTCCATCAGGTTCCCGGGGAGATCCACATGGGCGGCGTGGTCGTGCATGATGCCTGGTCGCACGACGTCACGCCCTACACGACCACCGGCATCTTCGGTAAGTCGTCGAATGTGGGCACCCTGATGCTGGCGCAGCGAGTCGGCGAGGACCGCTTCTCGGATATGGTCTCGCGCTTCGGCCTGGGCCGGCGCACCGGCGTGGGGCTGCCCGGTGAAAGCGGCGGCATCGTGCCGCCGCGCGATCAGTGGTCGGGTTCGACCTTCGCGAATCTGCCGATCGGGCAGGGCCTTTCGATGACTCTGCTGCAGATGACCGGGATGTATCAGGCGATCGCGAACGACGGGGTGCGCATTCCGCCGCGCATCGTCAAGGATGTGATCGGCCCCGACGGCCACCGGACCACCGAACCACAGCCCGACGGAGTGCGGGTGGTCGGTCCCGAGACCGCACGCACGCTGCGCCAGATGTTCCAGGCGGTGGTGCAGCGCGATCCGATGGGCTATCAGCAGGGCACGGGCGCTCCGGCCGGGATCGAGGGCTATCAGATCGCGGGGAAGACCGGAACCGCGCAGCAGATCGATCAGAAATGTCAGTGCTACTCCAGCGACCGCTACTGGATCACCTTCGCCGGGATCGCGCCGGCCGACAATCCGCGCTACGTCGTCGGGATCATGCTGAACGCTCCGGTTCGCAGCTCCGACGGCAGTGGTGGTCAGTCCGCGGCGCCGCTGTTCCACAACATCGCATCCTGGGCGCTGCAGCGCGATCGCGTACCGCCGTCCACGGTGCCGCCGAAACGGCTTGTGCTGCAGGCGATGTGAGTGTGCGCAGGGCCGGAAATCCGATTCGACGTCGGCGTTCTCGCACGCGGCGGGCGCCGCGTAGCCGGGCGTGGGAGCGATGAGGCAGGGGAGCCGGTGCACGGGAGACGCCCACGCTGCGTACCCGCCGATCGCCCACAGGTAACCTGACTCCCCGACCCCGAATCTCGACCCCGATGCACAGATGTGCGAACCGGAAAGGAGCCTGGTGCCCGTGCAGCCCAGCCCGCAGGTGCTTCGCCCGGCGCAAGCGTCGCCGATGTCGGTGCAGGCCGTTGCCGAACTGACCGGTGCGCGGCCGACTGCCGGCGCCGCGGCCGGGATCGAGATCACCGGCATCGAGCAGCGGTCGAACGCCGTGCAGCCCGGAGATCTGTTCGCCGGTCTGGCCGGGGCCAAGGCCCACGGCGCCCGCTTCGCCGCCGACGCCGTCGCGCGCGGCGCGGTGGCCGTGTTCACCGATGCGGCGGGCGCGGAACTGCTCGGCGACCTGGGCGTGCCGGTGCTGATCCACGACGACCCGCGCGCGGTCCTCGGTGAGCTGTCGGCGGCGCTGTACGGGCATCCGTCGCGCAAGCTGCAGGTCATCGGGATCACCGGAACGTCCGGTAAGACCACCACCTCCTATCTGGTCGAGGCCGGGCTCGCGGCGGCCGGCAGGTCGACCGCGCTGATCGGAACGATCGAGACCCGCATCGGTGGCCGACGGGTGCCGAGCGCGCTCACCACCCCCGAAGCGCCGCAGTTGCACGCGATGTTCGCGCTGATGGTCGAGCAGGGTGTGCAGGCGGTGGTGATGGAGGTGTCGAGTCACGCGCTGGCCCTGGGCCGGGTCGACGGCGTGCACTTCGCGGTGGGCGCGTTCACGAATCTGTCGCAGGACCACCTGGACTTCCACGCCGATTTCGAGGACTACTTCGCCGCCAAGCGCCGCCTGTTCGTCCCCGACCCGGGCGCCCCGGACCGTCAGGTCGCCGCCGACACCTGCGTGATCTGCGTCGACGACGCCTGGGGTCGCCGGTTGGCTCGGGAGGCGAGCGGCCGCGCTCCCGTGGTCACGGTCGCCACCGCGGCCGGTGCGACCGGTGCGACGGAACCGGAGTGGACCGTCGACGACGTCGTCGCGCTCGCCGACGGTGGCCAGCAGTTCACCGCGATCGGACCGTCGGGCGCGATCAGCACTCGGCTGCGGCTGCCGGGGCGCTACAACATCGCCAACGGCCTGCTGGCGCTCGCGGTGTGCGCGAGCGCGGGCGTCGACCCCGCGGTCGCGGCCGCGGCGCTCGCCGCGGTGGATGTTCCCGGCCGGATGCAGCGGGTCGATGCGGGGCAGGACTTCCTCGCGCTGGTCGACTACGCGCACAAGCCGGCTGCGGTGGAATCGGTGATCGCGACGCTGCGGCGGTATCTGCGCGACACCGGCGGGCGCCTGGCGGTGGTCGTGGGCGCCGGCGGGGATCGCGATGCCGGCAAGCGGCCGCTGATGGGCGCGACCGCCGCTCGCGGCGCGGATCTGCTGATCATCACCGACGACAATCCCCGCACCGAGGACCCGGCCGAGATCCGGGCGGCGATCCGGGCGGGTGCGCTGGGAATCGCCGAATCCGAGCGCGGTGAGGTGCGCGAGATCGGCGATCGCGCGGCCGCCATCGCCGCCGCGGTCGACTGGGCGCGGGCGGGTGACGTCGTGCTGGTGGCGGGTAAGGGACACGAGACCGGGCAGGAGATTGCGGGTGTGAAGTATCCGTTCGACGACCGTGAGGTGCTGGGGCAGGCCCTGGCGAGAAGTGCCGACGGCAAGGACCTGACGGTTTCATGATCGAAATGACTCTGCGGGAGATCGCCGACATCGTCGGCGGCACGCTGCACGATGTGAGCGATCCCGCGGTGACGGTGACCGGCGCGGTCGAATTCGATTCGCGCCGAATCGAATCCGGTGATCTGTTCCTGGCGCTGCCGGGCGAGCACGTCGACGGGCACGACTACGCCGAACGGGCGGTGGCCGCGGGTGCGGTGGCCGTGCTGGCGGCCCGGCCGGTCCGCGTGCCGGCGATCGTGGTCGAACCGCTCGGCGCGGCGGCCGCGAACCGGTCGTACGTGCTGGCCCACGACACCGACGGATCGGGTGCGGCGGTGCTGGCGGCACTGGCGAAATTGGCCCGGGCGAGCGTGGACCGGCTGTCGGCCGGCGGCCTCACGGTGGTCGGCGTGACCGGTTCGGCCGGTAAGACCTCCACCAAGGATCTGCTGGCTCGCGTCCTGACCCCGCTGGGGGCGGTGGTCGCGCCGCCCGGATCGTTCAACAACGAACTCGGGCACCCGTGGACGGCGTTGCGCGCCGGCGCGGACTCCCGATTCCTGGTCCTGGAACTGTCCGCGCGCGGACCCGGACATATCGCGGCGCTCGCCGAGATCGCGCCGCCGCGCATCGGCGTCGTGCTCAACGTCGGTACCGCCCATCTGGGGGAGTTCGGTAGCCGCGACGCCATCGCGCAGGCCAAAGGCGAACTGGTGGAAGCGCTTCCGGCCGACGGTGTCGCGGTGCTGAACGCCGACGATCCGCGGGTGGCGGCGATGGCCACCCGCACCCGGGCCCGGGTGGTGACCTACGGTCGGGCCGCCGGCGCCGACGTGCGCGCCACCGATCTCGTGCTCGACTCCGATGCGCGGGCGCGATTCACGCTGCACGCCAAGGGTTCCCGGATCGACGTCCGGCTCGGGGTGCACGGTGAACACCAGGTCGCCAACGCTCTGGCCGCCGCCGCGGTCGCGCTGGAATGCGGGGCCACGCTGGAAACGGTCGCGCAGGCGCTGGCCGGGGCGCGGGTCGATTCGGCCCATCGGATGGATGTGCGGACCCGGCCCGACGGGGTGACCGTCATCGACGATTCCTACAACGCCAACCCCGATTCCATGCGCGCCGCGCTCAAGGCGCTGGTCTCGATGTCGCGCGCCGGTGGCACGCCGACCGCGCCGCGCGGTCGGCGCAGTTGGGCGGTCCTGGGCGAAATGGCCGAACTGGGCGAGGAGTCGGTGGTCGAACACGACGCGATCGGACGGCTCGCGGTCCGCCTCGACGTCGATCGCCTGATCGTGGTCGGCACCGGCCGTCCGGCCCGCGCACTGCACCAGGGCGCGGTCATGGAAGGCTCGTGGGGCGAGGAATCGATCCTCGTCCCCGATATCGACGCCGCGGTCGCCTTGCTGGACAACGAGATCGAACCCGGTGACGTGGTGCTGGTGAAGGCGTCGAATTCCGCGGGCCTGTGGGCGGTGGCGCAGCATGTGCTCGCCGCGGGGACGGAATCGGCGATACACGACCCGGCCGGCGCCGGGCGCACGGAGGCAGCGGGATGAGGCAGATTCTGTTCGCGGCGGGGATCGCGCTGGCGGTATCGATCCTGCTCACGCCGCTGCTGATCCGCATGTTCGCACGGCGGGGATTCGGCCAGGAGATCCGCATCGACGGGCCGGAGAGCCATCAGGCCAAGCGCGGTACGCCGACCATGGGTGGCGTGGCGATCCTGATCGGCATGTGGGCCGGCTATCTCGGCTCGCATCTGATCGGCATCGGCTATCACGCCGACGGGCCCTCGGTGTCGGGGTTGCTGGTGCTGGGCCTGGCCACCGCACTGGGCGTGGTCGGTTTCATCGACGACTTCATCAAGCTGCGCAAGCAGCGCAATCTGGGATTGACCGCGGCCGGCAAATACATCGGCCAGCTCGGTTCCGCGGTGATCTTCGGCGTCCTCGCCCTGCAGTTCCGCGGGGCGGGCGGACGCACTCCGGCCAGCCGTCATCTGTCCTATGTCCGCGAGATCAACACCGTCTCGATGAGCGTGATCATCTTCCTGGCCTTCGTCTGCCTGGTCGTGGTCGCCTGGTCGAATGCGGTGAATCTGACCGACGGCCTGGACGGCCTGGCCGCGGGATCGATGAGTCTGGTCCTGGGCGCCTACGTGATCATCACGTTCTGGCAGTACTACCACGCCTGCGAATTCAAGGCCGAGGCCGGCTGCTACAACGTACGCGACCCGCTGGATCTGGCGCTGGTGTGTGCCGCGGGCGCGGCGGCCTGCGTCGGATTCCTGTGGTGGAACGCGGCTCCGGCCAAGATCTTCATGGGCGATACCGGATCGCTGGCGCTCGGCGGTCTGATCGCCGGATTGTCCATCACCACCCGCACCGAACTGCTGATGGTCGTGATCGGCGCGCTGTTCGTCGCCGAGACCGTCTCGGTGGTGCTGCAGGTGGCGGTGTTCCGGACCACCCGTAACCGATTGTTCAAGATGGCGCCGTTCCATCACCATTTCGAGCTGAGTAAATGGGCGGAGACGACGGTCATCATCCGGTTCTGGCTGCTGGCCGGAATTGCGGCGGCGGTCGGTCTGGGCTTGTTCTACAGCGAATACCTCTCTCAGGTCGGGTAAGCAGCGATGGTCGAACATACTCCGCGGGCCCTGCGTTCTCCGGGTCCCATGCTCGAATTTCTGCGTGGCCGTGACGTTCTCGTCGCGGGATGGGGGGTGTCCGGGCGCTCGCTGATCGAGCCGCTGCGCGATATCGGCGCCCGCCCCGTGGTCACCGATGCCGGTGAGAAGGCGATGGCCGAAGCCGCCGAACTCGGACTGGACACCGCCACCGGCGCCGAACTGCTCGAACCCGGTGCGCTGGAACGCTTCGCGCTGGTCATCACCAGCCCGGGCTGGCGGCCGGATTCGCCGGTCCTGGTCTCGGCGGTGACCGAGGGCATTCCGGTCTGGGGCGATGTGGAATTCGCCTGGTGGGTCGATCAGGCGCGGCTGTACGGGCCGGTGCGCAAATGGCTGGTGATCACCGGGACCAATGGGAAGACCACCACCACGCAGATGACGCACGCGATCCTGCGCGCGGCCGGACTGGCCAGCGTGGCCTGCGGCAATATCGGGCTGCCGATCCTCGACGCGTTGCGGCGTACCCCGGGCCCGCAGATTCTCGCGGTCGAACTGTCGTCGTTCCAGCTGCACTGGGCGCCGTCGGTGCGGCCGGAGGCCGGTGTGGTGCTCAATGTGGCCGAGGATCACCTGGACTGGCACGGCGGCCTGGACGCCTACGCGGCGGCCAAGGCGCGCGCCCTGACCGGGCGCGTCGGTGTGGTCGGCCTCGACGACGCCGTGGCGGCCGCGTTGGCGCGAAAGTCCAAGGCGCGCCGCACGGTCGGCTTCCGGGTCGGTGTGCCGGCCGACGGCGAACTGGGCGTGGTGGACGGCAAGCTGCTCGATCGCGCCTTCACCAAGGCCGCCATCCTGGCCGAGGTCGGCGATATCAGCCCGCCCGGTCCGGCCGGCATCGCCGATGCGCTGGCCGCGGCCGCGCTGACCCGCGCCATCGACGTCGCTCCGCAATTCGTGAAGGAGGGCCTGGCCGAGCACAAGGTGGGCCCGCACCGCGCGGCCTTCGTGCGCGAATTGGGCGGCGTGGGATTCGTCGACGACTCGAAGGCGACCAATCCGCATGCGGCGCGGTCGTCGATCCTGGCGCATCCACAGGTGGTCTGGATCGCCGGTGGCCAGCTCAAGGGAGCGCATATCGACGATCTGATCGAGGAGGTCGCCGACCGGCTGGTCGCCGCGGTCGTCTTCGGTCAGGACGCGCCGATCATCGCGGCCGCGATGGCGCGACACGCGCCGGATGTCCCGGTGGTCGAGCTCGGTTCGGGTGACGATGCACAGATGAGCGGGGAACCCTCCACGGCATCGCTGGTCGCCGAAATCGACGGCGCGGACGCGGTGATGGCCCGTGCGGTGCGCATCGCCGCCGGTTACGCCGGTCGCGGTGACACCGTGCTGCTGGCCCCGGCGGCGGCCTCGCTCGACATGTTCGCCGACTACACCCACCGCGGACGCAGTTTCGTGGCGGCGGTACAGGCCCTGGACGAGAGAGATATCGGGAGCCAACAGTGACGAAACCGGCGCGCAAGCCCGTGGGCACCTGGTTCGGTGCCTGGCTGGCGCGCCCGCTGGCCGACTTCCATCTGGTCGTCACCATCGCCACGCTGCTGACCGTGCTCGGACTGGTGATGGTGCTGTCGGCCTCCAGTGTGGAGGCCTATGCCGACGGCGGCTCGGCGTATTCGCTGTTCGTGCAGCAGGCGTTCTTCGCCGCGCTCGGCGCGGCGTTGTTCTACGTGGCCCTGCGGATTCCGCTGCGAACCCTGCGACAGCTGTCGTTCCCGGTGTTCGCGATCTCGGTGCTGCTGCTGGTGCTGGTGTTGATCCCCGGTATCGGTTCGCAGGTGCAGGGTTCGCGGCGCTGGTTCGACCTGGGTTTCGTCTCGGTGCAGCCGTCGGAGATCGTCAAGGTGACCCTGATCCTGTGGGGCGCCCATCTGCTGGCCACCCGCCGGCCGGATCAGACCGGCTACAAGGACATCTTGGTGCCGCTGGTGCCGGCCGGTCTGCTGGTCTGTCTGCTGATCGTGCTGGAACCGAACCTGTCCACCACCATCGCGGTGGGTCTGGTGCTGGTCGCCCTGCTGTGGTTCGGCGGATTGCCGGTGCGGCTGTTCGTGACCATCGCGGTCTCGGGCGCGGTCGCGGCCGGCATTCTGGCGCTGTCGGCCGGATATCGCTCCGATCGGATGCGCGCGTTCTTCAACCCGGGCGACGATCCGCAGGGCATCGGCTATCAGGCCCGGCAGGCACTGTTCTCGCTCGCCGACGGCGGAATCTGGGGACGCGGGCTCGGCCAGAGCCGGGCGAAGTGGAGTTATCTGCCGAACGCGCACAACGACTTCATCTTCGCGATCATCGGCGAGGAACTCGGTTTTCTCGGATGTGCGCTGGTGCTGGGGCTGTTCGCGCTGTTCGTCTTCGTCGGGTTGCGCATCGCGAGCCGCTCGGTCGATCCGTTCCTGCGGCTGCTGACCGCGGCCGCGACCACCTGGATCACCGGCCAGGCGCTGATCAATATCGGCTACGTGGTGGGACTGTTGCCGGTGACCGGTCTGCAGCTGCCGCTGGTCTCGGCCGGTGGCTCCTCGCTGGCGATCACCCTGATGATGTTCGGTCTGATCGCGAGCGCGGCCCGGCACGAACCCGAGGCGATCGCGGCGTTGAAGGCCGGCCAGGACGGCCGGTTCAGCCGGCTGCTGCGGTTGCCGATCCCCGAAACCTATTCCGCCGCCCGCGCTCGCGCCGCCGGGCAGTCGCGCGCCGCGGTCTCCGGGCCGCGCCGGCGCGAACTGCCACCCGCGCGCAAGCGGTCGGACAAATCCGGTCAGTCGCGCGGCGCCAAGGTACGGGGTGGCTCCGCGGGGACCGCGCGACGGTCGATAGATTCGGATTCGGCACGACGACGCGGCGCCGAATCCGCCCGGCGGGAGGCGCGCGGTGCGTCCTCGTGGCGGACCACGCGGGCCTGGGAGCCCAGCTACCCGATGACACATGCGAGAGAACGAGGTAATTCGAGGTGACAACCGGCGAGAGCGGTACGACGGTTTCCGGGCAACGGACGCTCTCGGTGATCGTCGCCGGCGGGGGCACGGCCGGACATATCGAACCCGCGATGGCGGTCGCGGACGCACTGCGCCGACTGGATCCCTCGATCCGGATCACCGCCCTGGGCACCCAGCGCGGACTGGAGACGACGCTGATCCCCGAACGCGGCTATCCGCTGGAATTGATTCCGCCGGTTCCGTTGCCGCGCAAGCCGACCGCCGACCTACTGCGCCTGCCCGGCCGGGTGCGCGCGGCGGTCGCCCGCACTCGTGAGGTGATCGAGGCGGTCGAGGCCGACGTGATCATCGGTTTCGGCGGGTACGTCTCGGTGCCGGCCTATCTGGCGGCCGGCGGGGGACTGCTGCGGCGCGCGCGCCGGGTACCGCTGGTGGTGCACGAGGCCAATGTGAAGGCCGGGATCGCGAACAAGGTCGGCGCCCGCCGGGCGGCGCGGGTGCTGGCGGCGGTGCCGAATTCGGGTGTGCACGCGCGCGGGCGGGCCGATGCCGAGGTGGTCGGCATCCCCGTGCGGGAGTCGATCGCGACCCTCGATCGCGCCGGTTTGCGCGCGCAGGCCCGGGATTATTTCGGGCTGCCGCAGCAGGGACCGATGTTGCTGGTGTTCGGCGGCTCGCAGGGCGCCCGCCGGTTGAACGAGGCTGTATCCGGCGCGGCGGCCCAGCTGCTCGCGGCCGGAATTTCGGTGCTGCACGCGCACGGCCCGAAGAACACCCTCGACCTCGGTGGTGTCGATACCGAGGCCGGCCGCGACGGCGCGAAATACGTTGCGGTGCCGTATCTGTCGCGGATGGATCTGGCCTATGCGGCCGCCGATGCCACGGTGTGCCGGTCCGGTGCGATGACGGTGGCCGAGGTCTCGGCGGTCGGCCTGCCCGCGTTCTACGTGCCGCTGCCGCACGGGAACGGGGAACAGGAGTTCAACGCCCGGCCGGTGGTCGCGAAGGGTGGTGGCAGAATCGTCGCGGATGCGGAGATGACGCCGAAGTATGTGATGGACGAGGTGATCGCGCTGCTCACCGACCCGGTCGCGCTGACGAACATGTCGGTCGCGGCCGCCGGCGCCGGGCATCGCGACGCCGCGGACGAGGTGGCGCGGATCGTGGTGGAGGTGGCCGGCCGGTGACCGGAGGGAACGAGACGGTCGAGGTGCCCACGGTGGGTGCGGGACAGTCCGCGGCGGGCGGGCAGTCGCCGTCCGAGCTGCCCGAACTGCTGCGCCGGGTGCATATGGTCGGCATCGGTGGCGCCGGGATGTCGGGTATCGCGCGCATTCTGCTCGCGCGCGGCGGCGCGGTCTCCGGTTCCGATGCCAAGGAGAGCCGCGGAGTGCTGGCCCTGCGAGCCCGCGGCGCACAGGTCCGGATCGGCCACGATGCGAGTGCGCTGGACCTGCTCGAGGGCGGGCCGAGCGCGGTTGTGACCACCTACGCCGCCATTCCGAAGACGAACCCCGAACTGGTGGAAGCGCATCGCCGCGGCGTGCCGGTGCTGTTGCGGCCCGCGGTGCTGGCCGAATTGATGCGTGGCCATCACACCCTGCTGGTGTCGGGTACCCACGGGAAGACCTCGACCACCTCGATGCTGGTGGTCGCGCTGCAGCACTGCGGATTCGATCCGTCGTTCGCGGTCGGTGGTGAGCTGAACGAGGCGGGTACCAACGCCCATCACGGCACCGGCGGCTATTTCGTGGCCGAGGCCGACGAATCGGACGGCTCGCTGCTGCAATACGATCCGGACGTCGCGGTCGTGACCAATATCGAATCCGATCACCTGGACTTCTTCGGCTCCGACGAGGCCTACGTTCAGGTCTTCGACGATTTCGTGGCGCGCCTGGGGCGGGGTGGGCTGCTGGTGGTCTGTCTCGACGATCCGGGTTCGCTGGCGCTGGCGGAGCGGGTGGCCGCCCGGATCGCCGCGGGCGACCTCGATATCCGGGTCGCCGGGTACGGATCCGCCGATCTGCCCGAGACGCCGGTTCCGCTCGGCGCCCGCCTGCTGGCCTGGGAGCCGCGTGACGTCGGTGGAGTGGCGACGGTGCAACTGGCCGACGAACCCGCCCCGCGCACGCTGCGCCTGTCGGTGCCCGGGCGGCATATGGCCCTCAACGCGCTGGCCGCGCTGCTGGCCGCCCGCGACGCCGGTGCCGAGGTGGACGACATCCTGCAGGGGCTGGAGGGCTTCGGCGGGGTGCACCGGCGCTTCCAGTTCGTGGGCCGGGAGAACGGGGTGCGGGTCTTCGACGACTACGCCCACCATCCGACCGAGGTGCGCGCCGTGCTCGGCGCCGCGGCCGAGTTGGTGCGTCAGGAGGCGGCCGACGGCGCCCGGTCCCGGCAGGGCAGGGTGATCGTGGTCTTCCAGCCGCATCTCTACAGTCGTACGGCCACCTTCGCCGCGGAGTTCGGTGCGGCGCTGTCGCTGGCCGACGAGGTGGTGGTACTCGATGTCTACGGTGCGCGGGAGAAACCGCTGCCCGGCGTGAACGGTGCGCTGGTGGCCCAGGCGGTCACCAAACCCGTGCACTACCAACCGGATATGTCGCGGGTGGGCCGGCAGGCCGCGAGCCTGGCCCGAGCCGGCGATGTGGTGATCACGATGGGCGCCGGTGATGTGACGATGCTGGGCGGCCAGATTCTGGACGGACTGCGGGTGCGCCCGCCGTCGGCGCGGTGATCGGGGCGCCCCCGATCGGTGTGCGCCGCGGCGCCGGCCGGAGAGGGAGGTGGAGATGACACGCCGGGGTGCGACCGAACCGGCGGATCCGGCCGTCGATCCCGAGTTCGACGACGAACCGCGATTCGGGCGCGGCGATCGGCTGCGCGCGCTCACCGATGTCCGTGGCCGGCGAATCCTGTTGTGGGCCACGCCCGTTGTGATCGTCGTGCTCGTGCTGCTCGCGGTGGCCTATTTCACCCCGCTGCTGTCGGTGCGGACCGTGCAGGTCACGGGGCTTTCGACGGTGCCCGAACCGGATGTGCGCGCGGTCCTGCAGATTCCCGACGGCCGGTCGATGTTGCGCATCGACACCGATGCGATCGCCCGCCGGGTAGCGGCGCTGCCCAAGGTCCGGTCGGCGCGGGTGCAGCGGGTGTTCCCGTCCACCGTGCGGGTCACCGTCGACGAGCGCAGCGCCGTGGTGTTCTTCGACAGTCCGCAGGGCCCGCACCTGCTGGACGCCGACAGCGTGGAATTCGCGATCGAACCGCCGCCGCCGGGCGTGCCCGAACTCCGAACCGATCATCCGGGCAGCGCGGATCCGGTGACGCGGGCCGCGGTCGCGGTGCTCGATGCCGCTCCGCCCGGGCTTCGTGCCCAGGTGGGACAGGTTGTGGCGCGGTCGGTTTCGGATATCGAGCTGAAATTGCGGGACGAGCGTACTGTGGTCTGGGGCGGTCCGGACGACTCCGAACGCAAAGCGGCGGTAGTCCTTCCGGTGCTGACCCGCCCCGGGACGGTATTCGACGTTTCCAGTCCCGATCTGGTAACGGTAAGATAGTGACACTCGTTGTGCCGTTGCGGTTTTCGACCGGCGGCCGGGAGTCGATGGCCGCGTGCGACGGCCGTGGCACCTGGGCTGGTCCGGGTGTTGCAGTCGCGTGCGGGGCCGGTGAATCCGCGGTCGTGCGGATATCGAGACCCGATCTCGATGTCAACGGCGGCCGTTCGCGATACCATGCCCGACGGGCTCGGACGAGACGGATCACACAAGATTCTGACCCTCGTGTCGGCGCGCCTGCGCACGGATCGCGGCGGGTGCGAATAGCGTTCCGCACCAGTCGGATACTTGACATAACGCCAACCCTATGGTTCAGGTTTAGGGTTTGTCCGAGTGTGAACCCGGGCGGACCGGGGATCTCGAACCGGCGCTGCGCCGAGCATCCGAAAACGACAGGCTTTGGATCGAAGGAAGGCGAGAGCCCATGACGCCCCCGCACAACTACCTTGCAGTGATCAAGGTCGTCGGTATCGGCGGCGGCGGCGTGAACGCCGTCAACCGAATGATCGAACAGGGACTCAAGGGAGTCGAGTTCATCGCCGTCAACACCGACGCGCAGGCACTGCTGATGAGTGATGCGGACGTCAAGCTCGACGTCGGGCGCGAACTCACTCGCGGTCTGGGCGCCGGGGCGGATCCGGAAGTGGGCCGCAAGGCCGCCGAGGACCACAAGGACGAGATCGAAGAGGTGCTCAAGGGCGCCGACATGGTCTTCGTGACCGCCGGTGAGGGCGGCGGCACCGGCACCGGTGGCGCGCCCGTGGTGGCCTCGATCGCCCGCAAGCTGGGCGCTCTGACCATCGGTGTGGTGACCCGGCCGTTCTCCTTCGAGGGCAAGCGGCGCAGCAATCAGGCCGAGGCCGGGATCCAGGCGCTGCGCGAATCCTGCGACACCCTCATCGTCATCCCGAACGACCGGCTGTTGCAGCTCGGCGACGCGGCGGTGAGCCTGATGGACGCCTTCCGCTCCGCCGACGAGGTGCTGCTCAACGGTGTTCAGGGCATCACCGACCTGATCACCACCCCGGGTCTGATCAACGTCGACTTCGCCGACGTCAAGAGCGTCATGTCCGGCGCCGGTTCGGCGTTGATGGGTATCGGCTCGGCGCGCGGCGAGGGACGATCGGTGAAAGCCGCGGAAGCGGCCATCAATTCACCACTGCTCGAGGCGTCGATGGACGGTGCGCACGGCGTGCTGCTGTCGATCGCGGGCGGATCGGATCTCGGTCTGTTCGAGATCAACGAGGCCGCCTCGCTGGTCCAGGAGGCCGCGCATATCGAGGCCAACATCATCTTCGGTACGGTCATCGACGATTCGCTCGGCGACGAGGTCCGGGTGACGGTGATCGCCGCCGGCTTCGACGGGGGTACGCCCGCCCGGCGCATCGAACCGGCGGGCCGGACGAATATCGGCGCCGGCCGAGCCGGTGACATCGGCCAGTCCACCACCCGCCGGGAATTCGGCAGTACCCGCCAGTCGGAGGCCGAGCGCCCGGCCGACCCGGCGCCCGCCCGCGGTCCGGCCCCCTCCTACGAGCCGCGCCCGGCCACCGAGCCGACCATCGCGCACAACAGCCGTTCGCACATCCAGATGCCGGACGAGGACACCGACGACGTCGACGTCCCCGACTTCATGCGCCGGTGACGAGACCGATCCCGCTGCCCCCGCCGAAGTTTCGGTGGGGGCAGCGGCGTCTGTGGGTCGCCGGCCGATCGAAACCCCGGTGGGGCACCGGAATTCCGGTGGGCCGGTGCGGGGCGGCCGCTCGATGACGTCGCCGGCTCGTCGCGACCGGTGCCCCCGAGTGGTCAGGTGTGATACCGAACACCGCGAGCCGCGGCGGCCTGCCCGGCGTGGTCACCACGGCGCCGACTTCCACGGCGCCGTCGGATGAATGAACGCGCACGCCGTGGGTACTCCGCCGGGCATGCTCGCGCTGTACCCCGGTTCGCCGCCGCACCACTTACCATCCGGGTCGCCATTCGGCACGTTCGCCGCCGAGTCCGTGGAGCCTATTAATCTCGGAGATATGACACAGGCTTCGGTTCGGACGCGACGGGTGACGACCACGCGGGCCGGTGGGTTCTCGGTGGCGCCCTACGACTCGTTCAACCTGGGCGATCACGTCGGTGACGATCCGGAAGCGGTGCGGCGCAACAGGTTACGGCTCGCGGAGGGGATCGGACTGCCGGCCGATCGCCTGGTCTGGATGGAACAGGTGCACAGCCGCAACGTGGAGATCGTCGACGGCCCGCGAGCCGAACCGGTCCCGGTGACCGACGCGCTCGTCACCACGGTGCCGAATCTGGCGCTGGTGGTCCTCACCGCCGATTGCGTCCCCCTGCTGCTGTCCGACGACGAGGCCGGGGTGATCGCGGCCGTGCATGCCGGCCGCGTCGGCGCGCGCATCGGCATCGTGCCGAAGGTGCTCGAGGCGATGATGTCGGTGGGCGCGCAGCCGCACCGCATCGGCGCCTTCCTCGGCCCGGCCGCCGGTGGCGAGGACTACGAGGTGCCCGCCGCCATGCGCGACGATGTCGAAGCCCATCTGCCCGGCAGCGCCACCACGACCCGGCGCGGTACCCCCGGCCTGGACCTGCGCGCCGGTATCCGCCGCCAGCTCGAAGCGGCCGGGGTCGGGGCGATCGCGATCGATCCGCGCTCGACCATCACCGACGAGACCCTGTTCAGCCACCGCCGCGGTGCGCCCACCGGCCGCATCGCCGGGGTGATCTGGATGGAGGAGGACCGGTGACCCACGCCGAATCCGAGTCGAGCACAACCGAATCCGCGTTCGATACGGCGGCGCGCGAGGCCGAACTCGCCACCGCGCTCGCCCGTCTGGAAGCGCGCATCGACGCCGCCTGCCGGGACGCCGGGCGCGATCGGGACACCGTCCGGCTGCTGCCGGTGACCAAATACTTCCCGGCCTCGGACGTGGAGATCCTGTACCGGCTCGGCCGGCGCGAATTCGGCGAATCGCGGGAGCAGGAGGCCTCCGCGAAGGTGGCCTCATTAGGACATCTGGCGCAGATGCGCTGGCATATGATCGGCCGATTGCAGCGCAATAAAGCGAAATCGGTTGTGCGCTGGGCCGATACAGTGCATTCGGTGGATTCGGAGCGTTTGGTGAGAGCCCTTGACACCGCCACGGCGACCGCGCGGGCGGACGGAGCGCGCGAGGATCCGCTGCGTGTGCTACTGCAGGTGAGTCTGGACCGCGATCCGGCGCGCGGCGGCGTCGCCCCGGAGGATCTCCCGGCGCTGGCCGAGCAGGTGGCGAGATCGGAAAATCTGCAGCTCGCGGGCCTGATGGCGATTCCGCCACTGGGTGCGGACCCGGAGCCGGCCTTCGCCGAACTGGCCGGTCTGCATCGCACGCTGCTGGCCGCGCATCCGGGCGCGACCGAATTGTCGGCGGGCATGTCGGGCGACCTCGAGGCCGCCATTCGACACGGCTCTACCTGCGTGCGTGTCGGTACTGCTCTGATGGGCGAACGACCGATAACCTCGCAGTAGCAAACAAACCTCATCAGTCACATTCGAAACATATGCTTGGGGCTGACGAGGACTGAGCAGGACTTCAACACCCAGGCCAGTCGGGGCCGCAGGAAGGTCGACCAGGATGAGCGAGCGTAGCGAGCGAGACATCAGCGCAGCCACCAGCGCGCTCGTGCTGGAGCCTAGCGATAGCGAGGTGGAAGCATGAGCACGTTGCATCGATTCAAGGCGTACTTCGGCATGGTCCCGCTCGAGGAATACGAGGACGACTACGTCGACGACCGCAGTCCTCGAGGAATCGACGACCGTGGCCCGCTCGCCGATGACCGGGGTGCCCGCCGCGCGCGCTTCGACGACGATCCCTACGACGCCGGCCGTTCGCGGTTCGGCGACGATCGCTTCGCCGACGCCCCCGGCTATCCGGAACCGGCCTACAAGGCGCCGTACCAGCCCGGATACACGGTGCCGCGGCGCTCGGAATTCGGCGACGAGTCCTACTCCGACGATCGTTACGAGCCACTGCGCCGTCCCACCCGCATCGAGTCGGCCCCGTCGGGCCGTTCCCGTGGGCTCGGCGGCGGTACGCCGATGGTGCGCGGCACCACGCACGGTGCGCTGGCGGTCGATCCCGAGGCCGAACGGCGGATGGAAGAGCGGCGGATGGAGGAGCGGGCCCGGTTCGAGCCGGCGCCGCGCCGCACCCCCGTCTTCGAGGACGGAGGTCCGTTGTCCAAGATCACGACACTGCGTCCGCGCACCTATGCCGAGGCCGCGATCATCGGTGAGCGTTTCCGCGACGGTACGCCGGTGATCATGGACCTGGTCGAGATGAGCAACGCCGACGCACGCCGTCTGGTGGATTTCGCCGCCGGCCTGGCCTTCGCGCTGCGTGGTTCGTTCGACAAGGTGGCCACCAAGGTGTTCCTGCTCTCACCGTCCGATGTCGATGTATCGGCCGAAGAGCGCCGACGCATCGCCGAAAACGGCTTCTACAACCAGAAATAAGCCCGAACCGGGTGCCGCGGCGCGGCGGCGGCCCCGGTCGGGTGAGCCGCGACGGGGGGAAATGACGCCGTATGGTCGGCGCGGGGAGTTTGCAGGACACCGAATCTGAGGCAAAGTGGACAGGTGGCCTTGTTCCAGGTGCTGTATGTACTCCTGTTCCTCTTCTGGCTGTTGCTGATCAGCCGAGTGATCGTCGAGTTCATCCGCAGCTTTGCGCGCGATTGGCATCCGCGGGGGTTCGTCGCCGTCGTTCTGGAGGTGATCTTCACGATCACCGATCCGCCCGTGAAACTGTTGAGGCGCTTGATACCTCCCGTGAACCTGGGGGGAATTCGGCTCGATCTGTCGATTATGGTCCTGCTTTTCATCGTCTTCATTCTGATGTCGATCGTCAGCAGGCTCGGGCAGCCGATAGCTCCGGTGTGACAGAATGGGCCGAGAAGAAGAGCTTGCTAGAAGATCTACGCTAGATCTCCGTACGAAGCGTGAAGGGATCCTTCCATGCCGCTGACTCCAGCCGATGTGCACAACGTCGCGTTCAGCAAACCGCCGATCGGGAAGCGCGGCTACAACGAGGACGAAGTCGACGCCTTCCTCGACCTGGTCGAGCAGGAGCTCTCACGCCTCATCGAGGAGAATGCGGACCTGCGCCAGCGGGTTGCTGAGCTGGATGCCGAATTGGCGGATGCCAAGAAGTCGCGCCCGGCTCCGCAGGCGGTGAAACCCACTCCGCCGCAACCGGAACCGCCGAAGCCCGCGCCCGTCGCGCCGCCGGTTCCGGTGCCCGCCGCCGCGCCGGTGGCGGCCAAGGACAATTCCGCGGCGGATGCGAATCTGCAGGCCGCCAAGGTGCTCAGCCTGGCGCAGGAAATGGCCGACCGGCTCACCACCGATGCCAAGGCGGAAGCCGAGCAGCTCTTGGCGAACGCTCGGGCAAATTCGGAGCGAATGGTCAGCGAGGCGCAGACCCGCTCCGACGCGATGGTGGGCGAGGCCCGGCAGAAGGCCGAGGCGCTGCTGTCGGATGCGCAGACCCGGTCCGACAGCCAGCTGCGGCAGGCCAAGGAGAAGGCCGACGCCCTGCAGGCCGACGCCGAGCGCAAGCACACCGAGATCATGGCGACCATCACCCAGCAGCGCAGCGTCCTGGAGAGCCGGATCGAGCAGCTGAAGACGTTCGAGCGCGAGTACCGGGTGCGGTTGAAGTCCTACCTGGAATCGCAGCTCGAGGAGTTGGAGAACCGCGGTTCGGCGGTGCCGGTCGACGGCGGTGAGGCGTTCGAGGCCATCTCGAGCAACCACTCGCCGGCCTCGTTCGCCAAGGGCGGCAAATAGGAATTCCCGGTTGCCCGCCGTCCCCGCCCGCGCGACGGGGTCCGGTGTCGCATACCGCTGTGTGGTCGTAGTTCTGTCGAGCCGCCCGGCCCTCGCGGGCGATGCGGCCCGCCCTGCCCGCCTAGGGGGTGACCATGCTCGTTCTGACGCTCGTCCTGGCCGCGGTCGGTTTCGCTCTCCTGGTGACGGCGTTGACCACCGGATCGGTGATCTGGGCGTGGGGATGCATCGTCGTATGCGTCATCGGTGCGGTGATATTGCTGGTCAGCGCGCTGGCGATCCGCAACCCGGACGACGGACCGCAATCGCGGCCCGGCCGGCATGCCAAGCGCTGAACCTTTCCGGGTCGCAGTACCCAGCAGGGCACGGAAATACCGTTGCCCGTCGCGGCTACAATCGAACGTATCAACGGCACTGATCCGGCCATCACCGGGGAGCCTTCGGAAGAACGGCGCGGGAGCGCTCAGTAGAACCGAACGGGTGAGCCCGTCACAGCTCGTAACGAGAGGTCCGTCCGCCGGAGCCACATCCGGGACGGACAAGCGGGGTGGTACCGCGGCAGCGGCGCACGGGCGCCGAGGTCGTCCCCGTGCCCACCGATTGCGCTGAGCGCACTGGCACGAGGGAGACCACAGCCGCCATGGCGGACGAGACATCCACCCGCAACGCCTATCCCCGCGTCGATTTCACCGATGCGGATGCCGGCTCGCGGCAGGGCGCGAACGTGTCGTTCCCGGAACTCGAGCGCCGGGTGCTGGACTACTGGGCCGCCGACGACACCTTCCGGGCCAGCATCGACAACCGTGGTCCGGACTGCGACGAGTTCGTCTTCTACGACGGCCCCCCGTTCGCCAACGGTTTGCCACATTACGGTCACCTGCTCACCGGATATGTGAAGGATTTGATTCCGCGGTTCCAGACGATGCGCGGTAAGCGGGTGGAACGGCGTTTCGGTTGGGACACACACGGATTGCCCGCCGAAATCGAAGCGGAGAAGCAACTCGGTATCACGGACAAATCACAGATCGATGCGATGGGTCTCGCGGAATTCAATGCCGCGTGTAAATCCTCTGTGCTTCGTTACACCAATGAGTGGCGCGACTATGTGACTCGCCAAGCCCGGTGGGTCGACTTCGACAACGACTACAAGACCCTCGATATCGACTTCATGGAGTCGGTGATGTGGGCCTTCAAGTCGCTGTACGACAAAGGCCTTGTCTACCAAGGCTTCCGGGTGCTGCCCTACAGCTGGTACGAGCAGACACCGCTGTCCAATCAGGAGGCGCGCCTCGACGACGCCTATCGGATGCGCCAGGACCCGGCCGTCACCGTCGACATGCTGCTGCAGGTTCCGGCCGACCATCCGCTGCACGAACTCGACGGCGCCAATGCCCTGATCTGGACGACGACGCCGTGGACGCTGCCGTCGAACCTGGCGATCGCCGTCCATCCCGACATCACCTACGCGCACGTCCGCGGCAAGGACGGGAAGCGGTATGTGCTTGCCGCCGAGCGCGTCTCGCACTACGCGCGCGAGCTCGGCACCGCCGAGGCCGGGCTCGAGGTCTTGTCCGAGCACTCCGGGGCGGCGCTGGCGGGGCTGGACTACCGGCCGCCGTTCGACTTCTTCCTCGGCCATCCGAACGCGCATCGGGTGCTGAACGCCGACTACGTGACCACCGACTCCGGAACCGGCGTGGTGCATCTGGCGCCGGCGTTCGGTGAGGAGGACATGGAGGTCTCCGCCGCCAACGGCATCGAGGTGGTGCAGCCGCTGGATGCCGGCGGCAAGTTCACCTCGATGGTGCCGCCCTACGAGGGCCTGATGGTCTTCGACGCCAATCCGGTCATCATCAAGGACCTCAAGGCGGCCGGAAAGCTGTTGCGGCACGAGACCATCGAGCACTCCTATCCGCACAGCTGGCGCTCCGGTCAGCCGCTGATCTACATGGCGGTGCCGTCCTGGTTCGTGGCGGTGACCAAGTTCCGCGATCGGATGGTGGAGCTGAACAAGGAGATCACCTGGGTCCCCGAGCACATCCGCGACGGCCAGTTCGGTAAGTGGCTGGAGAACGCGCGCGACTGGAACATCAGCCGCAACCGGTACTGGGGTGCGCCGATCCCGGTGTGGATCTCCGACGACCCGGCCTATCCGCGGGTGGACGTGTACGGCTCGCTGGACGAGCTGGAGCGCGACTTCGGCGTGCGGCCGACGGACCTGCACCGGCCGGGAATCGACGAGTTGGTGCGGCCGAATCCCGATGACCCGACCGGGAAGTCGATGATGCGGCGGACCCCCGAGGTGCTCGACTGCTGGTTCGAGTCGGGGTCGATGCCGTACGCGCAGGTGCACTACCCGTTCGAGAACAAGGAGTGGTTCGACGGCGGAGCCGTCACCTCGAACCTCGACGGCGGAGCCGTCACATCGAAGCTCGACGGCGGAGCCGTCACATCGAACACTGCGGGCACGTCCGCTGCTCGAGCGCACAGTCCCGGCGACTTCATCGTCGAGTACAACGGGCAGACGCGAGGGTGGTTCTACAACCTGCACGTGCTCTCGACCGCGCTGTTCGACCGACCGGCGTTCAAATCCGTTGTGGCACACGGCATCGTGCTCGGCGACGACGGGTTGAAGATGTCCAAGTCCAAGGGCAACTATCCGGACGTCAACGAGGTGTTCGACCGGGACGGCTCCGATGCCATGCGGTGGTTCCTCATGGCCTCGCCGGTGCTGCGCGGCGGCAACCTGATCGTCACCGAGCGCGGCATCCGCGAAGGGGTGAGCCACGCGCTGCGGCCGCTGTGGAACGCGTGGACGTTCCTGCAGCTGTACGCCTCGAAACCCGGTGTGTGGCGGACCGATTCGCCGCACGTCCTGGACCGCTACATCCTGGCCAAGCTGGCCGCGGCCCGCGATGTGATGACCGAGGCGCTCGAGGTCTACGACATCGCCACCGCCTGCGACGAACTGCGCTCGTTCGCCGACGCGCTCACCAATTGGTATGTGCGCCGGTCGCGTTCGCGGTTCTGGGAGGAGGACCGCGATGCCATCGACACTCTGCACACCGTGCTGGAGGTCACCTGCCGGCTGGCCGCCCCGCTGCTGCCGCTGATCACCGAGGTGATCTGGCGCGGGCTGACCGGGGAGCGGTCGGTACATCTGACCGACTGGCCCGCCGAGTCGGACCTGCCGCACGACGGCGAGCTGGTGGCGGGGATGGACGAGGTGCGGTCGGTGTGCTCGACCGTGCTGAGCCTGCGCAAGGCGCAGAATCTGCGCGTGCGGCTGCCGTTGGCGGAGGTCACCATCGCGGCGCCGGACGCCGAACGGCTGCGCCCGTTCGCGGATCTGGTGGCCGACGAGGTCAACGTCAAGAAGGTGGACCTGACCACCGACGTGGCCGCGCACGGCCGGTTCGAACTGGTCGTCAACGCGCGCGCCGCCGGGCCGCGGCTGGGCAAGGACGTGCAGGGCGTGATCAAGGCGGTGAAGGCCGGCCAGTGGCGCGAGGACGACGGGGTGGTCAAGGCGCTGGTGCCGGGCCACGACGACGGGATCGCCCTGCTGCCCGAGGAGTACACCCAGCGACTGGTGGCCGCCGAGCCCGAATCCACCGCCGCCCTGCCCGGTAACGCCGGTCTGGTGGTGCTGAATTCGGAGGTGACCGAGGAACTCGAGGCCGAGGGCTGGGCCCGCGACCTGATCCGCGATCTGCAGGAGACTCGCAAATCGATGGGCCTGGACGTCTCCGATCGCATCACGGTGGTGCTGGAGGTGCCCGAGGAGCGTGCGGAGTGGGCGCGGACGCATCGCGATCTGATCGCCGGTGAGATCCTCGCGACCGAGCTGAACTTCGGCGCCGCGGGCCCCGAGGCGGCCGATGTGGTCGGCGGTGTGCGCGCCGCGATCGCCAAGGCGTGATCGGCATCGGGCCCGGTCCGAGCAGCGGACCGGGCCCGCTGAGGCCGAGATGTATACCCAGGTAGACCGCGTTCACACCCGGTGCGGCGGCTGCCCGGCGGTCGCCCGGCCGGCTGCCGACCGGCGATCCGCCGACTGACCTCGGGATGTGGTCGGTGGGGCCGAACGGGTCACGGTTGCACATTGGTACTTGTGGTGTCGCTGTGACTTGCGCTACAAACAGCTATGCCACAGCAACTGTCACCGTCTAGTTGAGCTTGTGTGTTGTTCCCGATCGACCCCGTTGAACAAGTGCACCACCTGGTAGTCGACCGGCTGAGGTGTCCGTGGGGAAGCGGCCATCCCAGTTCTCTGCTGTGTGCTGTGTGATCGCCGGTCGGCGCGCCCTGGTGGTGGCATGGCCTACCGAAGGGCGAGCACATGGCAGCGTCATCCGAGCGCGGGTCTACGCGCAGATTCTCTCGATATCTCACGGCCGTCGCCGTGACGGTCGTTTCCCTCTCGATCTGGGCAGGACCGGTTCTCGCGGCGCCGGCCGATACCGGCAGTTCCTCCGGTTCGGCCGATTCCGGGAGTAGTTCCGGTTCCGGTAGCGGGTCCGGATCGGGCAGTGCCAGTGGTTCGGCGGCCCTCCCGCTGCCCAGCCCGCGGGCGATGATCGCCCTGAGCATCGCCGGTACCCAGGCCGGTAAGCCCTACGAGTGGGGCGGCACCGGGCCGAACGCCTTCGACTGTTCCGGCCTGGTGCAGTGGGCGTTTCGTCAGGTCGGCATCATGCTGCCGCGGACCACCTGGGAACAGGCGAAGGCCGGCAGTGCCGTGCCGTTCGGCGCGATGATGCCGGGCGATGTGGTCATCGTCAACGACGACGGCTCCCACGAGGGGATCTATGCCGGTGGCGGCATGCTGTTCAACGCGCACTCACCGGGTGTGCCGATCGGCCTGACGCCGCTGAGCGACTTCGACATCTACGCCATTCGCCGGTTCTTCTAGAACCGGCGAATCGCGTCGGCCGCGACATCACACCCCGACGGCCTGTTCGAGTTCCTCCTCGGCATCCTCATCGAGGTCGGTCCGGGCGGCCTGCTCGCGTTCGGCCGGGCCGGCCGCGATCACTGCGCGGGATGTGGGCGTTGTGGGCGTCGTACCGACTGCGTGCGCACCCGATGCGGCCGCCGCACCGCGGCGTTCGTGCCGGGCGCCCGCCAGGACCAGCAGCGCCCCGGCCGCGAACCACAGCGCCAGACTCGTGATCCTGCCCGCCAGACCTCCGTTGCCGTCGAAGTAGAGCAGGCTGCGCGCACCCTCGACGAATCCGGCGCCGTTCCAGAAGGAGTGCAGGGCGCCGAAGAAACCGTTCTGCAGCTCGGGCCGGTAGATGCCGCCGGAGGTGGTGAAGTTGAGCATCACGAACAGCACCATGACCGCGAGGGTGGTCCAGCGCTTCAGGAACGGATGCAGTCCGATGCCGACGAACAGGATGCCCGCGGCGTAGAGCCAGCCCATCGCCCAGATCGCGGCGTAGTCGTGGTCGACGATGTGGAAGATCGGTCCGGCCAGCACGATGCCGATCACGCTGACCACGAACGAGGTGGCGACCGCGGTCAGTGCGCGCACCGCCATCGACGCACCGGCCCCGGCCACGCTGATGGCGGCCACACTGCCGTAGGCGCCGATGCTGAGCGCGACCAGGACGAAGAACAGGCCCTGACCGGTCGGGTCGCCACCGGCCGTGGGCGCGATGTCGGTGGTGTGCAGCGGCACGTTCTGCTGGGCCGTCACCGTGCCGAACACCGTTTCCACCGCCATGGCGGTGGTATCCGAATTCGCCCGGGCCACAAGCAGTTCCGGGTGGTCCGGATCGGGAACGAAGGCACCGGCCAGATCGCGGTGGTGGAGTCGGTCGACGGCCTCGGCGCGGTTGTCGAGGGTCACCACGTCCAGCGCGTCGCCGGCCCGGTCCTTCAGGGTCTGGGCCAGCACCTTCACCTGCGGACTGTCGCCGACGATCGCCACCTGCAGGTGGTCGGGCTCGGGCTGATGGAAGGCGCCGAGATAGGCCAGGCCCATGCCCAGGCACATCAGCAGTGGGGTCAGCAGATGTCCGGCGAGGTGCCGGAGCTGGGATGAGGACATCGCTCTGCTCCAAAGGTTGGTAAATGCAACTATTATTTGTTGTACTATACAACCATGAAGGGCGCGAAACCATACCCGTCCCGTACTGTGGCGATCCGAACAATCCAGCGTGAGCTCACGGCCTTCGCGCGGCGGGCACGGGGGCGCGCGGCCGAACTGCATCCCGATCTGCCGCTGGTGGCCTACAGCATTCTCGATCTCGTCATCGACCGCGACGGCTGCCTGGCCACCGAGCTCGCCGAGTATTTCGTGCTCGACAAATCGACGATGAGCCGGCAGGTGGCGGCGCTGGAGAAGCAGGGCTACCTGGTCAAGGAGGTCGATCCGGCCAACCGGCGCAACCACATCCTGCGCGCGACGGCGGCGGGCCGACGGGTCGCGGCGGCCGCGGAGCGGGCCCGGACCGCGGCGATCGTCGAACGGTTCGACGAGTGGGACGACCACGATATCGCCCGGTTCGCCGCCTACCTCGCGCGCTACAACGCCGCGGACGGCGGCTAGGCCCGGCGCACCCGCGATCGCCCGTCCGGTCCCGTCCGGTAGGCGCCCGTCACTCCTTGCACAGATCGCGCAGCAGCGGTCCGTACTGGGGGTGGTTGAGGGCCGAGGCGAATTGCGCGATCAGATAGTCCGCCGGATTACCGGTGTCGTACCAGCGGCCGCGAATCACCTGCCCGTACACCGGATTCTCGGCGGCGAACACGTTGATCGCATCGGTCAGATACACCTCGCCGGTGCGGTGGGTGTACCACTGATCGACCTGTTTGCGCAGTTCGTCGACGATGCCCGGCGTGACCACGTAGCCACCGATCGCGGCGTAGGCCGACGGGGCGTCCTCGGGCTTCGGCTTCTCGCGCAGGCCGCTGATGCGCATCAGTCCGGGTTCGAAGGAGTCCTCGACCACCGGAACGCCGTAACGCTGCGAGTCGGCCGGATCCATCGGCATCAGCGCCAGCACCGCCGACCCGGTCTTGTTGTAGGCGTCGATGAGCTGCTGGGCCCGCGGTACCTCGGCGACGAAGACGTCGTCGGGCCACAGCACCAGCATCGGCTCGTCGCCCAGCGTGCGCGCCGCGTTGAGGACCGGGGTGCCGTTGCCGTACGGGCCGTGCTGGTCGAGATAGGTGATGTGACCCAGCCGGCCCAGTTCGCCGACTTCCTCGACGGCGTCGGCATAGGCGGATTTGCCGTCGGCGCGCAACTGCGCCACCAACGCCGGATTCGGGCGGAAGTGGTCCTGAATCAGCGACTTCCCGCCACTGACCACGATCGTGATATCGGTGATCCCGGAGGCCACCAGCTCCCGCACGGTGTGCTCGATCACCGGCTTGTCGCCGACCGGCAGCATCTCCTTCGGGATGGCCTTGGTCAGCGGCAGCAGGCGGGAGCCGATTCCGGCGGCGGGGATCACGGCCTTACGGATGCTCATGAACCGATCATCACACACTCTCGCCGTCGGATATGTCGGTCCCCGCGCGTAGATTTCCGGGTATGCACTCTGTCCCCGCTTCGGCTACGGCACGGCTCGTGCCTGGTCAGAAGGTATTCGCCGGGGTCGGCGCGGGTGTGGCGGTGGCGGCGTGCCCCCGGCCGGAGGCACAGGAATCCGACAGCAATCTCGCAGGCGCCGGGCAGGGCGGGGCCCGCGGCGCTGTCGCACTCCGGTCCGTGCGCGCGGTCCAGGGGTGGCGGTGACGGCGACCGCACCCGCGTCCGCGGGGGAGCGGGTCGCGGCGCGACGCTGGGTGCTGCACATCGATATGGACGCGTTCTTCGCCTCCGTGGAACAGCTCACCCGGCCGACCCTGCGCGGCAGGCCGGTACTGGTCGGTGGAATGGGCGGGCGCGGGGTGGTGGCCGGAGCCAGTTACGAGGCGCGGGTGTTCGGTGCGCGCTCGGCGATGCCGATGCATCAGGCCAGCAGGCTGGTCGGCGTCACCGCGGTGGTGATACCGCCGCGCGGGGTGGTCTACTCCGAGGTCAGCGGTCAGGTCTTCGATACCTTGCGGGCCCGCATTCCGGTGCTGGAGACGCTGTCGTTCGACGAGGCCTTCGGCGAGCCCGCCGAACTCGCCGGTGCGACCGTGGCGCAGGTGCGCGAGTTCTGTGAGGGGCTGCGCCACGCCGTCCTCGATCGCACCGGATTGGTGGCCTCGGTCGGCGCGGGCACCGGTAAGCAACTGGCGAAGATCGCGTCGGGGCTGGCGAAACCCGATGGGGTGCGGGTGATTTCGCCTGCCGATCAACAGACGCTGCTGGCCGGGCTGCCGGTGCGCAAGCTGTGGGGAATCGGACCGGTGGCCGAACATCGGCTGCGCTCGGTCGGGATCGAAACCGTCGGCGCCTTCGCGGCCCTGCCGGAGGCCGAGGCGGTCTCGCTGCTCGGTGGCAGCGTCGGGGCGGCGCTGCACCGGCTGGCCCGGGGGATCGACGACCGCCCGGTCACCGAACGGGCCGAGGCCAAACAGATCAGCGCGGAAACCACCTACGAAACCGATATCGTCACCATGGCCCAGTTGCGCCCGGCGATCGAGGCGATGGCCGCCGCGGCCCACCGGCGGCTGCTGCGCGACGGGCGGGCGGCACGCACGGTGGTGCTCAAACTCAAGAAGGGCGATATGGGCATCGTGACCCGTTCGCTCACCCTGCCCTACGCCACCGCCGACCTGGCGACACTGACCGCCGCCGCCCAGCGCTCGGCCATCGACCCGGTCGAACTCGGCTCGATCCGATTGGTGGGCGTCGGATTCGGCGGATTGTCCGCGGTGCGGCAGGAATCGCTGTTCCCCGAACTGGATCGCGACCCGGGGGCGGTATCGGAGGCGCTGTTCGAGGAGCCCATCGCGGCTCCCGCGGCCGATGCCGAACCGGTGGTGCCGCCGCCGACGCGCTCCTACACGACCGAATTCTGGTATCCCGGACGCGATGTCACTCATCCGGCGCACGGGCACGGCTGGGTGCAGGGCAGTGGGCACGGCCGGGTGACCGTGCGTTTCGAGACCCGCTCGACAGGACCGGGCCCGGCGTATACGTTCGCTGCCGACGATGACGATCTCGCCCCGGCCGATCCGCTCCTTAGTCTTCGTTGAAACTTGGCGGGTAGCGTGAGGCCACTCGTGCACTGCCGCCGGTCGGGTGGGAGCTGTCACGTGAACGGAACCAGACCAACTCGAACGCAAAGGACGAGCATTGAAGCTTCAGATGACTGGACGCATCGCGGTCGCCACCCTGGCTGTCGTGGCTGCGCTCGGCATGTCTGCCTGCGGTAGCGGTGACAAGCACTCGAGCCACAAGTCCACCACGAGCAAGGCGGCGGCCACCTCGGCCGCCAAAGTGCCGCCGGTGCCCACGGTCGCCGATCTGAACTCGGAGCTGGCGCAGGCGCTGGATCCGAACGTGCCGGCCGCGCAGAAGGCGCAGTGGCTCGAGGACGGCCAGGACGCGCTGGCCAAGGATCCCGAGATGATGCAGAAGCTGACCGATGCGTATCAGCAGAACAACGCCAAGATCAACGTCACCGACGTGGCGTACCTGGGCGGCGACACGCTGACCGCGAAGGTGGACTTCTCCGTCAACGGTGGCGCGCCGACCAAGGCCGACGTTCCGTTCGTCGCCCAGGAAAACCAGTGGAAGCTGCAGAAGAGCTGGGCCTGCGCCGGACTGAAGAACCTGGGGCAGCAGTCGCCCGCGTGCGAGTAGTTCGCGCCGTACCGGCCGGGGCCGGCATCCCGCACCGGGGTGCCGGCCCCCGCCGTCTCCGCGCCGGTGCGTGTGGGCGGGGCGAGGACGAGGCGGTATCCCGCGGCCGATGCGAAGCAAAACTAAACAAAGGCTGAGAAAGGCGGACGACTTCGTTCGCCGATGACGGCCCGCGCTAGCATCTGCCTCCGTGACCGAGACGATGGTGAGGGCGGACGACACGCCCGCGGCAGGACAGGGACACCGGATCGACCGGTCACGACTCGCCCGCTGGGCGCAGCCGATCGCCCTGATCGCCGGTCTGCTGGGCGCGCTGTGCGCCATCGCGGTGCCGCTGCTGCCGGTCCGGGTGGACCACACCACGTTGTCGTGGCCGCAGCAGGACTCGATCCGCAATATCGATGCGCCGCTGGTGTCGTACGCGCCGCTGAGCTTCGACGCCACGATTCCCTGCGCGGCCCTGACCCACCTGTCCGAGCAGGGCTCGACGCTGACCGCGACCATGCCGGACGGTGCGCCCGATCTGGAACGCTACGGCTTCGTCGCCCGGGTCCGGCCCGGAACCGACGGCAGGCCCGGCCAATTCGAGGCGGTACTGCGCAATCAGGCGCTGGTGAGCGTGCCGGTGGATCGGCTCGGCACCGGCTGCACCTTCGCCGTGCACTCCGAAATCTCGCACACCACCGCGACTCTCACCGGTGCCGAGGTGAAACCGGTAACGCTGCAGGGCGATTGGCGTCCGCAGCTGGTCGGCGTCTACAGCGATCTGACCGCGGCCGCCGGTACCACCGTCACCGCCGAGGTGGACAGCCGGTTCTCGGTGGTGCCGACCGTGATCAAGCGGACCGCGACCGTGCTGGCGGTCGTGTTCACCTTGATCGCGCTGGCCGCGCTGTTCCGGCTGGACCGGCTCGACGGCCGCCGCATCCGCCGTTGGCTGCCGCAGCGGTGGTGGACCTTCGGCATGGTCGACGCCGCGGTCCTGGGCAGCCTGGTGGTGTGGCATTTCATCGGATCGACCACCTCCGACGACGGCTACCAGTTCGGGATGGCGCGCGCGTCCCTGGTGTCGGGGTACATGGCCAACTACTTCCGGTTCTTCGGGGTGCCCGAAAATCCGGTCGGCACACCGCCGTACGACATCATCGCGCACATGACGGAGATCAGCACCGCGAGTCCGTGGATGCGGCTGCCGACCCTGCTGGCCGGGGTGGTGACCTGGCTGGCGTTGAGCCGGGAGGTGATTCCCCGCCTCGGCGTCGCCGTCCGCCACGATCGAATCGCGGTGTGGACCGGTGCGCTGATCTTCCTCGCGGTCTGGCTGCCCTACAACAACGGGCTGCGGCCGGAGCCGGTGATCGCCGTATGCGTCCTGCTGACCTGGTGCTTCGTGGAGCGGGCGATCGCGACCCGGCGCCTGCTGCCCTATGCGATCGCGATCCTGGTGGCGGCCTTCAGCTTCACCGCCGCGCCGTCGGGTGTGATCTGCGTGGCGCCGCTGCTGGCCGGGATGCGCTCGGTGTTCCGGTTCGGCAGTGCCCGGGCCGGGGAGCTGGCCGCCGATCCGGCAACCGGCGCGCGCTCCCGCTGGGCACTCGTGCGCGGATACGGCGCCCTGCTGGCGCCGCTGGCCGCGGCCGGAGCCCTGGTGCTGGCGTTCGCCTTTGCGGTGCAGCCGCTGTCGGCCATGTTCGAGATGCGCCGCGTGCACACCGCCGTCGGGCCGTCCGACCCCTGGTACAACGACTACCTGAACTATCAGTGGCTGTTCATGCCCACCGCGGACGGTTCCATCGGCCGGCGTTTCGGCATGGTGGCGATGTGGCTGGGCCTGCTGGTCTGTGTGTTCGTGCTGCTGCGCAAGGGCGGGCGGATTCCGTTCACCGCCGGTGGGCCGGCGCGCCGGCTGCTCGGCATCACCTTCGCCTCGATGCTGCTGATGGCCACCACGCCCACCAAGTTCACCCACCACAACGGGGTCTACGCGGGTCTGGCCGGCGCGGTGGCGGTGCTCACCGCCGTCGCGGTCGGTCCGCGGGTGATGCGGTCACCGCGGAACCGGGCGCTGTTCGGTGCAGTGGTTGCGCTGGTCATGGCGCAGATCTTCACCAGCGTCAACGAGTGGTGGTACGTATCCAGCTACGGGATCCCGTGGTGGGACAAGCCGCCGTCGATCCACGGCTTCGGATTCAGCAAGGTGTTCCTGGCGGTGGCGGTGGTGCTGCTCGCCGTGGCCGGCTGGTGGCACGTGCGGGCACCGGAACCCGGTACGCCACACCGGATTTCGCGATTCGGCTGGCAATGGGCGAAGATTCCGCCGCTGACCGTCGCCGCCGCGCTGCTGGTGGTGTTCGAACTGGCCTCCTTCGCCAAGGGCGCGGTCGCCCAGTATCCGGCCTTCTCGCTGGCTCGCTCGAATGTCGATGCGGTACTGGGCAAGCCGTGCGGGCTGGCCAACGACGTCCTCGTCGAAACCGATCCCAATGCCTCGATGCTGGCGCCGCTGACCGGTGACGCGCAGTCCACCTTCACCGCGGGCGCCACCGGCTTCGTCCCCAACGGCGTTGGCGATCTCACGCCGGAAGGGGAACCGACCAACAGCAGCAGTATCTCCAGCGCGTTCGACAGCGGGAAGAATCAGGGCGAGGCCGGAACCCAGATGGCCGGTGCGCCACTGCCGTTCGGCCTGGATTCGGCGACCACGCCCGAGCTGGGCACCGCCGGTCAGCAGGATCCGGCCCAACTGACCACCGGCTGGTATCGGCTGCCCGCTGCCGCCGACCGCACCGGCATCATCGCCGTGACCGCGGCCGGCCGGATCCGGTCGATCGACAAGGACGGCATCGCCACCCCCGGGCAGCGCGTCGAAATCGAATACGGCACAGCGGATTCCGCGACCGGAGCGCATCCGCTCGGCTCGGTGGTCCCCATCGATATCGGCCCGACCCCGTCCTGGCGGAATCTGCGGGTACCCTTCGACCGGATTCCCGCGCAGGCCGACGTCATCCGCCTGGTCGCCGAGGACACCAGCCGCGACCCGAACCAGTGGGTGGCGCTCACCCCGCCCCGGGTGCCGCGCACCAGCACCCTGCAGGACATGGTGGGCTCACGCAGCCCGGTGCTGCTGGACTGGGCGGTGGGCCTGCAGTTCCCGTGCCAGCGGCCCTACGACCATCGTGACGGCATCGCGCAGATTCCGAACTGGCGGATTCTGCCCGACCGTACCGCCGCACACGACACCACGCTGTGGGAGAGCCACGACGGCGGCGGTCCGCTGGGCTGGAGCCAGCAGTTGTCGAATTCCCAGACCCTGGCCACGTATCTGAAGGACGACTGGTATCGAGACTGGGGTGAGCTGCAGCGGCTCACACCCCGCGATACCACCGCCACCGCGGCGGTGCCGACGGTCACCCGGCAGACGCACGGCGGCCTGTGGAATCCGGGCCACATCAACACCGCCTGGGGGTGAGGCGCGCGGGCGCCGAGCTCGTCGGCGCCCGCGCGGTCCCGCGGCCGCTACGGACCCGCGACGCCCTGTAACCGGCGCATCTGTTTCGCGGTGAGGTCCTGCAGCGCCGCCGGATCGACCTGTGCCGGTGAGGTTTCGGCGATCTGGACGATGCTGCTGCCGACGACGGCCACGGTGGCCGCCGAATACAGCGACATGCCATCGCTGGTGGTGCGGACCTGGAAGGAGGTCGACGCCGAACCGGCCTTCGGTTGATCCAGGCCGCCCACGCGATAGTCGACCGACGTGCCGTCGGCGTCGGTGCCGGAGTAGCTGCGGCAGTCGTGCAGCAGCTGCTGCACCGCCGAAAAGGCCTGCGCGGCACCGCCGTCGGCGTAGCTGGCGATATCGATGTCGATGCTGGCGAAATTCGGCGACGAGTAGTGCACCGCACCTCGGGCGGACGGGCGGGAGTGCAGATCGCCCAGGGGCGCCAGCACTTTCGCGCAGCGGGCCGGGTCGGTGCGGGAACGATCCTGCGGCATCGCTCCGTTGCCCGGCGCCGCGTCGTCGAGTGGGGTGAAACCCGCCGGTACATCGGCCGGTCCGAGCAGCAGCGACCGCAGCACATCCGAATCGGTGACGGCGGGCGAGGTGATCGGCGGCGCCGTGACGGTGGCCGGTAGTGCGGGCAGTCCGTCGTCGTGGCCACCGCACGCGCTCACGCCGGCCACCACGCCCGCGAGCACCGCCGCCGCCTTCCTCACGCGCCCCATCGCACCTGGGTCCGGATGTCGTCTACGGGTCGCATCGTTCCTCCTCGTCGGATCGGGCGGACATCATCACGCCGCCGTCGGGGTCACCGAATCCCACGTCCCCGCGTGGCCTGCCGAATCACGGTGCGGCACAAGCGTTCACGAGTCCCATTGCATGCGGGTGCTGAGATTCTGGCGCAGAATCACCGACGACCGGGGTTCGAGATAGGACAGGCGCCCGCCGATGCTCACCGAGCCCGCGACGGGCAGCGGCAAGCCGAGATCGACGGTGACCGTCCCCGTGCCGTGCATCGCGTAGTCGATGATGTCCAGCGAACCCGCGTTGTTGGGCAGGCTCCACGCCGACGACTTGGGGGTCTGCGTGATGTCGAGCGCGATGGTGGCCAGATTGCCGACCCGGCTGGTGAGCGTCGCGGTGGTCACCTGGTCGACCTCGCTCGGCTGTAGTTCACCCGCGACCTGCTGGTGCACCGTCCACACCGCGCCCTCACCCACCGGCTCGGTCGGGAAGGCCAGCGCGTGGTGGACCGCTTGGGTGAACGCGCGCTCCAGGGCCGCGCGCGCGCCCTCCGGGGTGGCCGGCGTGGTGGTGAGCCGCAACCACGTGATCGTTCCGTCGTCGCTCATCCGGAACCCCGCGTGCGAGCCGTCCGCGTTCGACAACTGCTGGGCGAGTGCGGGGTCGGTGGAGGTCACCGCCCCGAGCGTGAGGTCGATCCCGTTGTGATCGGTCTGCGCGGTGAGCGGGATCGTCACCGCCGGGGGTGAGAAGTCGCCCGCGTCCTGGTCGTTGATCTGTTGTTCGATGTGATGATCGGTGCGCAGCGTGACCTGCTGCGAGGTGCCGGGCCGGATGGCCGGGCGCAGCGGCGAACGCGGTTCCTCGCCGGGGGTGACCAGAGTCGCGACCGCCGCGGCGATCGGCATCGTGACCTCCTTGCCCAGCCCGGACGGTTCCACTTCCGCATCACTGGTGGCCTCGGTGCTGTCGCTGCACCCGACGCCGAGCGCGGACAGGGTGACCGCCAGCACCATCAACAGCACCCCCGACCGCGCGGCGCGCGCCGTCGGGCCCCGGCCGGGCGCGCCGGCGGGGCGCAGACCGGTCACCGAAGCACAGGAGTGGGAAGACAACAGCGTCACGCCGAACAGGGTACGACCGGTTCCTGAAAAACAGCTTTGACAGCTCGCTCGCCGCTGTCCCGGTGACAACACCGCGACGGGCCGGTGAAGCCATAAGGAATGATGTCTAGCTGTGAATACGGACCGGCCGCGTGAGCAGCACCTCGACGACCCCGATGAACCACCGCGCGCGGGCGCGGCGGGCGGGGACGCCGACCGCGACGACGACGAAGCCGGCACGCACGATCGCGACCCGGCCGGCCCGGGCACCGATGCGGGCGCCGGCGGCGAGAACGCCGCGGCGGCCGCTGCGCCGTTCCCGCGGCGCCTGCCGTGGCTGCTGGTGATCGCCGCGATCGTGCTCGCCGTCGATCTGGGCACCAAGGCGCTGGTGGTGGCGAAGATGACGCCGGGGGAACCGATTTCGATCATCGGCGACGTGGTACGCCTGACCCTGATCCGCAATTCCGGCGCCGCGTTCTCGATGGCGACCGGGATGACCTGGCTGCTGACCCTGATCGCGGTCGCGGTGGTCATCGGCGTCATCCGGATCGGACGCACGCTGCGGTCGCTGAGCTGGGCGATCGGGCTCGGCCTGGTGCTCGGCGGCGCGCTGGGCAACCTCGTGGACCGGTTGTTCCGCTCGCCCGGGCCGCTGCAGGGCCATGTGATCGACTTCATCGCGGTGACCAGGTGGTGGCCGGTGTTCAACGTCGCCGATTCCGCGATCGTGTGCGGCGCGATCCTGCTGGTGGCGCTCACCGTCTTCGGCTTCGAGCCCGACGGCACCCGCGCCCGCGACCACGAGAACGCCGGTGATGCGGAGGGCGGCGAATGAGGGAGACGCGAGCCATGCCGATCCCGGACGGCCTGGACGGCATGCGGGTCGATGCCGGGCTCTCGCGGTTGCTGGGCCTGTCACGGACGGCGGTCGCGGCACTCGCCGAGGAAGGGGCGGTGCAGATCGACGGGGTGGCGGCCGGGAAATCCGATCGGCTGGTCGCCGGCGCGTGGCTGGAGGTGGAGTTCCCCGAACCCAAACGTGAGTTGACCGTGGAGGCCACCCCGGTGGAGGGCATGAAGATCCTCTACGCCGACGACGACATCGTCGCCGTCGACAAACCGGTCGGCGTCGCCGCGCACACCGGGGTGGGCTGGTCCGGACCCACGGTGGTGGGCGGGCTGGCGGCGATGGGTTACCGCATCTCGACCTCCGGCGCCCACGAACGGCAGGGCATCGTGCACCGTCTCGACGTCGGCACCTCCGGGGTGATGGTGGTGGCGCAGTCCGAACACGCGTACACGATGCTCAAGCGGGCCTTCAAGCAGCGAACCGTGGACAAGCGGTATCACGCCCTCGTGCAGGGACATCCGGACCCGTCCAGCGGCACCATCGACGCGCCGATCGGCCGTGCCCGTGGCAACGACTGGAAATTCGCGGTCACCGCCGACGGTCGCCCCAGTGTCACCCACTACGACACCGTCGAGGCCTTCCAGGCCGCGAGCCTGCTCGACATCCACCTGGAAACCGGACGCACCCATCAGATCCGGGTGCACTTCTCCGCGATCCGCCACCCCTGCTGTGGTGATCTGACCTACGGCGCGGACCCCCGCCTGGCCGAGCGGCTCGGCCTGCAGCGGCAGTGGTTGCACGCCCGCAGTCTCGGCTTCGCCCATCCGGCCGACGGACGCTGGATCGAGATCACCAGCGAATATCCCGACGATCTGGAACATGCGCTGGATGTCCTGCGCACGGCATGAACGCAGAAGCGGCGATGCGGGCGACTGAGCGGCGCCGCGCCGTACTCGGTGCCGGGGTGGCGGTGATCCTGGTGGTGGCGCTGGTCGCGATCGGCGCGGCCCGGCCGCCGCGGGCGTCGGTGCTCGGCACCGATCGGCTCGGTCCGGATTCCGGTGAGCGCGTGCCGGATTACCTTGCGCGCGCCCAGGATTCGCTGATCGGAGCCGATACCGCGCCGCGTTGGGCGCTGGTGGCGCTGCGCGCGGGACGCGATACCGAGGCCGTGCTCGGTCTCACCGGTGGCCTGCGGATCTCGCAGGTGCTCTTTCACGTCCCGCTCGACCGGGTGTACACCCCGGTGATCACCGTGCCGGTCCCGGCCGGGGCAGCCGCCGTGCGGGCCGCGCAACCGGCCGCGGCCGGCGCGATGGATCATGCGCAGGCCGACGACGACCGCTCGCGTCGCATCGCCGCGGTGTCGGCCGCGCGGCTGCACGCCGGCTGCGCATGCGTGGTGAATCTGGTGGTGCGCGGCACCCTGGCGCAATTGCGCGGGCTGGCCGCACAACCGGACGTCCGCGGTGTGCAGGCGCTGCCGCCGGATGCCGCCGCCGGGGCGTTCGCGGTGCTGCCGCTGCTGCCGGAGCAGACCGACGTGGTGGGTCCCGGTCCCGACGACGGCGCGGTCCCGGATCACTGAGCATCCGGGCGGCGAGTCGGTCGACGCGGCAAGCCGGATGCCCGAATGTTGCCGGGAGCCGGCCGCGGGAGCGGGTGCCGTCCGATTCGCCGGAAACGCTCTAGGCTGTGCAGCATGTCGATCACCGAGCAGCAGACGCGCGCATCGGGCCTGACCGCGGCCGAGGTGGCACAGCGCGTTCGTGACGGGCAGACCAACGATGTGCCGGACCGCGCGAGCCGATCGGTTGCCGACATCGTTCGCGCCAACGTCTTCACCCGGATCAACGCCATCCTCGGTGTGCTGTTCGTCCTGGTGCTGGCGACCGGCTCGATCATCGACGGGATGTTCGGCCTGCTGATCGTCGCCAACAGTGTGGTCGGCATCGTGCAGGAGCTGCGCGCCAAGCGCACCCTGGACAAACTGGCGATCGTCGGCCAGGCCAAACCGGTGGTGCGCCGCGACGGCACCGCCACCGAGATCGGGCCGAAGGAGGTGGTGCTCGACGACCTGATCGAACTCGGCCCGGGCGATCAGATCGTGGTCGACGGCGAGGTCGTCGAGTGCGAACTGCTCGAAGTCGATGAATCACTGCTCACCGGCGAGGCCGACCCCATCGACAAATCGGTCGGTGCCAAGGTCATGTCGGGCAGCTACGTGGTGGCCGGTTCCGGCGCCTATCGGGCCACCAAGGTCGGCAAGGACGCCTACGCCGCACAGCTCGCCGCCGAAGCGTCCAAGTTCACGCTGGTCGACTCGGAGCTGCGCCGGGGTATCGACACGATCCTGAAGGTGATCACCTACCTGCTGATTCCGGCCGGCCTGGTGACCATCTACAACCAATTGTTCTCCAGTCATCAGTCGTGGCGCACCGCGCTCAACGGCATGGTGGCCGCCCTGGTGCCGATGGTGCCCGAGGGGCTGGTGCTGATGACCTCGATCGCCTTCGCCGTCGGCGTGGTGCGCCTGGGGCAGCGCAAATGCCTGGTGCAGGAGCTGCCCGCGATCGAGGGGCTGGCGCGTGTCGACGTGGTGTGCGCCGACAAGACCGGCACGCTGACCGAGAACGGGATGCGCCTGGCCGAGCTCCGGGTGGTCGGAGACACCCCCGAGCCACGGCTCCGTGCGGTGCTGGCCGCGCTCGCGCACGACGATCCTCGCCCCAACGCCAGCGTGCAGGCCATCGCCGAGGCGATGACGGAGGATCCGGGCTGGGAATCCACCGCGGTGGCCCCGTTCACCTCCGCCAAGAAGTGGAGCGGGATCTCCTACGGAGAGCACGGCAACTGGCTGCTCGGCGCGCCGGATGTGCTGCTCGACCCGGCTTCCGCGATCGCGGCCACCGCACAGGACATCGGCGCACAGGGGTTGCGGGTGCTGCTGCTGGCCTCGTCTGATCGTCCGGTCGACGATCCGGCCGCACCGCGGACGGTCACGCCGCAGGCCCTGGTGGTGCTGGAGCAGAAGGTCCGCCCGGATGCCCGCGAAACCTTGGATTACTTTGCGGGACAGGATGTCTCGATCAAGGTGATCTCCGGCGACAACGCCGTCTCGGTGGGCGCGGTGGCCTCCTCCCTCGGATTGCCGGGCGGCGATCACGCCGTCGATGCCCGGCGCCTGCCGGACGAGCGCGACGAGCTGGCGCAGGTGCTCGACGAGCACACCACCTTCGGCCGGGTGCGCCCGGACCAGAAACGCGCGATGGTCGGCGCGCTGCAGTCGCGGGGGCACACCGTCGCGATGACCGGCGACGGCGTCAACGACGTTCTCGCGCTCAAGGATGCCGACATCGGCGTGGCGATGGGGTCGGGTAGTCCGGCCACCCGTGCGGTCGCGCAGATCGTCTTGCTGGACAACCGGTTCGCCACGCTGCCCTATGTGGTCGGTGAGGGCCGGCGGGTGATCGGCAACATCGAGCGGGTCTCGAATCTGTTCCTCACCAAGACCGTGTACTCGGTGCTGCTGGCGTTCCTGGTCGGGGTGGCCGGAATCGGTTCGCAGATCTTCCATTACGACCCGCTGCCGTATCCCTTCCTGCCCCGCCACGTCACCATCGCGGCCTGGTTCACCATCGGCATTCCGGCCTTCATCCTGTCGCTGGCGCCCAACAACGAAAGGGCGCGAACGGGTTTCGTCCCCCGAGTGTTGCGGCTGGCGATCCCGTCCGGCGTGGTGATCGGCGTGATGACCTTCATCGCGTACCTGATCGCCTACCAGGGCGCCGCCGAGACCGAGACGCAGAAGGTCCAAGCGGGCACCACGGCGCTGATCACGCTGTTGGTGATCGCGGTATGGGTCCTGGCGATCGTGGCCCGGCCGTGGGCGTGGTGGAAGATCGTGCTGATCGGTGGCTCGATCGCGGGGTATCTGATCCTGTTCACGGTGCCGTTCACCCGCCACTTCTTCAAACTCGACCCCTCCAACGCCGAATTGACCGGCGCGGCCTTCGTCTGCGGGGCGATCGGCATCGTGCTGGTCGAGGTGGCCTGGTGGGTGACGGCGATGGTGACCGGCGAACAGCGGCACCTGTTCCCGGATTCGCCCGGCCGGACCCGCTGACGCGGAAGAGATTTCGGCCTTCGCCACGGTTTCGGCCCGGCTCGGCGGGCCGGACCGGGCGGCCCTAACTGGTCGCATGGTATGGCGCGCCGTGAACATCGTTGTGCCGCGGATCGATTCACCCCGCGGGTACCGTCGATTTCATGGAGGTCCTGCTGCATCAGATCGACGCGTTCGCCGATGCGCCGTTCACGGGCAATCCGGCGGCGGTGATGCCGTTGCTGGGGTGGCTGCCCGACGAGCTGCTGCAGCAGTTGGCCGAGGAGAACCAGCTGTCCGAAACCGCCTTCTACACCTCGGCGCTACCGCCGGCGGCCGGGCTGCCGCCGGGCGACGGTCCCGCCTTCTGGTTGCGCTGGTTCACCCCGGTCACGGAGGTGGACATGTGCGGACACGCCACTCTCGCCGCGGCGGCGCAGATCTTCGACGATATGCATCCCCTGGCGGACCGGGTGCACTTCTACACCCGCGGCGGCTGGCTCGCGGTCGGTCGGCACGGCACCGAACTCGTTCTGGACCTCCCGGCCGTCGAATCCCGGGACACCGTGCCCGACCCCGATCTGATCGCGGCGCTCGGCGTGCGGCCGTTGCGCGTGCTGACCGGCCAGGACGAGGTGGTCGTGGTCGCCAGCGAAGCCGAGGTGCGCCGGGCATGCCCGGATTTCGCGGCCTTCCCGCCGCTGGCGCGCGGGGTGATTCTCACCGCCCCCGGCGAGAGCGCCGATTTCGTCTCCCGGTTCTTCGCCCCTGCGGTCGGCGTCGACGAGGACCCGGTGACCGGTTCCGCCCACGCCCAGCTCACGCCGCTGTGGTCACGGGATCTGGGGCGCCGCGAGCTCACCGCCCGGCAGCTCTCCGCACGCGGCGGCCGGCTGCGCTGCCTGCTCGCCGGTGACCGGGTGCTGCTCACCGGCCGCTGCCAGCGGTATCTCGACGGCGTCGTCCGGCTCCCACAGGCCGACCTGCTGATCGCGCCGCCGATGGTGTGATCGTCCGAAACGCGCTCGACAGGTACTGCCGGACGGAAGTAGCGTGCGCGACGTGTGGGTGCGTGGAACACAACGGTAGGCCGGAGATGTGGACGGGTCGGGCGCGGACGAAGCCGGCGGCATCCGGCGCCACCGGTTCTCCGGTGGCGGCGGGGGAGTGGCGGTCGGTGCCGGCGCTTATCTGATCTGGGGGTTGTTTCCCGCGTTCTTCGGACTCCTGGATTTCGCCGGTCCGGTGGAGATCCTGGTCCAGCGCATTCTATGGACGCTGGTGCTGGTGGTCGCATTGCTGTGGGCGGCCGGGCGGCTGCGCGAACTGTGGGCCGTCGACGCCCGCACCTGGCGGCTGGCGGCCGTCGCCGCGGCGGCGATCTCGATCAACTGGGGCACCTACGTCTACGGTGTGACCTCCGGGCATGTGGTGGAGTGCGCGCTCGGCTACTTCGTCAACCCGCTGGTCACCGTGTTGTTCGGGGTGGTGCTGTTCCGGGAGCGGCTGGTGTGGCCGCAGTGGGTGGCGCTCGGGCTGGGCGGGGCCGCGGTGCTGGTGCTCACCGTCGACTACGGGCGGCCGCCGGTCATCGCGCTGGTCCTGGCCTGTTCGTTCGCCACCTACGGTCTGGTGAAGAAGGTGATCCGCCTCGATCCGATGCGCAGCGTCGCCGCCGAGGGGGTGGTGTCGGCGCCCTTCGCCTTGGCGGTGGCGATTGCGCTGAGTCTGCGTGGCGGCGCCGAATTCGGCCACGGCGCCGGGCATACCGCGCTGCTGATCGCCACCGGGCCGGTAACCCTGGTCCCGCTGCTGCTGTTCGCCTTCGCGGCGTCCCGCGTCCCGCTGTCGACCATGGGGATCCTGCAATACCTCACTCCCGCATTGCAATTGGCGTGGGGTGTGCTGGTCGGCCATGAGCCGATGCCGGCCTCGCGGTGGATCGGCTTCACCCTCATCTGGATCGCGCTGGCGATCTTCACCGGCGATGCGCTGTGGCGGGCCCGGCGGTTGGCACGGTCGAGTGCGGTGGGTTAGTGTCGGATTCGTGGCGATGCTCCCGTAGGCCGACTGGTACCGGTCCGGGGTCGGGATCGTCATGACCAAGGAGAAATCCACTGTCCGTTCAGTTCAATCACACCATCGTCGGCTGCCGTGACAATCGGGAATCAGCGCAGTTCTGGGCCGATATTCTGGGATTGAGTGTGGGTACCCCGTGGGGGCCGTTCATCCCGGTCACCGTCGACAACGGCGTCACCTTCGATTTCGCTCGAATCCCCCCGCACATCACCGATATTCAGCCGCAGCACTATGCGCTGCTGGTTTCCGAATCCGAATTCGACGCGGCCTTCGCGAAGATCCGGGAGCGGGGCCTGTCGTTCTGGGCCGACCCGCAACAACAGCGGGAAGGCGAGATCAACCACAACGACGGCGGTCGCGGAATCTATTTCCTCGATCCGAGCGGTCACTACCTGGAATTGCTGACCGTGCCCTACGGGGGCTGGCCGGCCGACTCCGCCGCATCGCGGTGACGACGCGACCGGCGGCCGAATCCCATTCGACCGCCGGTCTTTTCGGTCGACACCGGCGCGCGGTCAGGGCGAGATCGCGACGCCCAGCGACAGCGCGGCGAACGCCTTCGGTGCCGGCGAGTCGTAGAACCGGTCCACCTCGGTGATCTCGAACCCGGCGTCCTCCAGCAATCGCCGGATATCGCGGTTGAGGTGGCAGCCGCCGGCGATCACCTGCTGCAGCGGATCGAGCCGATCCTGCCAGCGGCGCACCTTCGCATCGGGCGCGAGCCCGTGTTCGAGAAAGTGAAAGGCCGCACCGGGCACCAGCACTCGGCGGATCTCGCGCAACGCGAGCGCGATATCGGGAATCGTGCACAGCGTCCAGGTTGACAGCGCGCTGTCGAAACTGTTGTCCGGGAAGGGGAGGGCCTGCCCGTCGAGACCGGCGCGTTCCACGGGCACCGGTGATTGCGCCACCCGTCCGGCCGCCAATCGCCACCCCAGATCGACGGGTTCGACCGCGCTCACCCGGCTCACTCCGGACGGGTAGAACGGGACGTTACGGCCGGATCCGAATCCGACCTCCAGCACCCGCCCCTGCAGCCCATCGCACACCCGCCGGCGCAGCCGATCGTTCGCCCGCATCCCGCAGACCCGGTCGATCAACCGCGGCAGCACCTGCTCGCCGTAGAGTCCCACCCCTCCACTGTGTCAACTCCGCTGCCGCACCGCTACCCCCGAACGCGCCGGGCCGGAGCGGCAGAGTTCATCGGGCTGGCGCGGCGGAGTTCATCGGGCCGGAGCGGCAGCGGCGCCGAGCCAGGTGGTGAGGTAGGTCAGCACTTCGGGGGCGATGGTGATGTCGATCGTGCTGTATTCCTTCGGATCGCCGGTGTCGGCCGGTTGCATCAGGTGGTTGAGCCCATCGAAGACGTGCACGTCGGCGTACGGGTCGGCGGCCAGGTTCGCCCGTGCGGCCGGTGCGCTCTGCGCGGCCGGGACCTGCAGGTCCTTGGTTCCGTAGAGGGCCAGGACCGGGATGCGCAGCGCCCGCTGTGCCGGTGCGGGATCGTAATCGATGAGGGCGTCGAAATACGGGGTGGTCAACTGGTCGAGCGCCGACTGCGGTTGGCGCTGATCCGGCGGCAGCGCGTCGTTGTGCGCGGCCGCGAAGCGTCGCACCTGCTCGCGGTCACCGCTGCGGATCAGGGTGGTCAGGGTGGTGATGTAGCCGACGCGGTCGCGGATCTCCTCGGCATCGGCGTGGTTGTGGCGCAGCATCGCTTCGTTCTGCCCCAGCAGCACCTCCGAACCGGACACCGCGGGCCCGGCCGCCATGATCACGAACGCGACCCGGCTGTCGGGCCGGGTCGCGGCGAGCGGCGCCAGATATCCGCCCTCGCTGTGGCCGAGCAGGCCGATCCGAGTGCCGTCGATATCGCCGCGGCTGCGCAGGTAGGCCAACCCGGCCGCGATGTCGTCGGTGAGATCGGTGTAATCGCAGGTGTCGAGCTGTCCGCCGGTGCCGCCGACCCCGCGGTCGTCGGTGCGCAGGACCGCGTATCCCGCGCGGGTGAGCGTATCGGCGAGCAGCAGGAAGGGTTTGTGCCCCGCGATCTCCTCGTTGCGATCCTGCGGCCCGCTACCGCTGATCAGCACCACCGCGGGATGCGGGCCCCGGCCGTTCGGCAGGGTGAGCGTTCCGGCGATCGGTACCTGCCCACTGCGGTAGTGGACGTCCTCGGACCGGTAAGGCCACGGCGGGTGCGGTTCCTGCGATCGTGCCGGGGTCGGCACCGGTCCGCGGTGCAGAGTCAGCGGCAGGTCGTGCCCGGCCTGGGTGAAAGTTCCGGCGATGGTGTCGTCGTCGCGGTGATAGCGGCCGTGGAAATTCGGGTCGCCCGGGAGGCCGGGGATCGCGAAGGCGATCGCGTCCGGCTCGGTGACGACCCGGTCGAGCGGGTGATCGTAGATACCCTGCGGCGGAATCGTCACCGCCGCACCGTTTCCGTCGAATCCGATCCCGATCGGCAGTGCCTGGTCCGGCGCCGGCAGCACCCCGTTCCAGTCGCCGGTCACCACCGGCGGCTTCGGTGCGGATTGCACCGGCTCGGAACGGGAACAGGCCGCGGCCAGAATCAGCAGCACGACCAGTCCGGCGGCCGTGCCGGCGCGGCGCGGCGGTCTCGGCCGGTCCCGTCCCGGCCCGGTGATGTCCGGCGAATCCGAGCTGATCGACCGCGGTGACCACATGTCTCAACGATGACACACCGGGTTTCGCCGGTGGGGATTTCAGCAGGTCACCTCGGCGGCGCTCCGCCTCCGTGGCGCATCGGCCGGGTCTCGGCAGGTCTCGGAGGCATACCGCTCGCGCAACACCGTTGCCCCGCACAACGGTACGCCCGTACCGTAGATGGGTGAGCAACGACGCTTTACCCGCAGATTCGGCGGTGTTACCCGCCGGTGTGAACGGCTACGCCGCCGTCGGATTCGAACCGCTGGTGCGCAACTTCGCGCGCATCGTCGGCGGCCGGATCGGTGCGGGGGGTGCGCTCACCATCCATCGGCACGGCGAACCGGTCGTCGAAATCTGGACCGGGTACTCGGCCGGCACCACCCCGTGGACCCGGGACACCGGAAGCGTTGCCTTCTCCGCCACCAAGGGAATCGCCGCCACGGTGATCCACCGGCTGGCCGATCGCGGCCTGATCGACTACGCCGCCCCGGTGGCCGAGTACTGGCCGGAGTTCGGTGCGGCGGGTAAATCGCGGATCACGGTGGCGCAGTTGATGACTCACCGGGCCGGGCTGTCGTCGCTGCCGGTCGTCGCCGCCGGGCTCGACGAGGTGCTCGATCACGAACTCATGGAACACCGGCTGGCCGCGGCGGCGCCGGACCGCTTGCTCGGCATTCCGACCTACCACGCCCTCACCTACGGCTGGTTGCTCGCCGGACTCGCCCGGGCGGTCACCGGTTCGAGTATGCGGGAGCTGTTCCGGACCGAAGTATCCGAACCGCTCGGAATCGACGGTCTGCACCTGGGCCGCCCGGCACCGGAGTCGGCCACCACCGTCGCGGCGCTGGCCGGTTCCAAACTGGCCCTGGCCGGCACGGCGGTGGGGGCGCTGGTCCTCGCGCAGGCCGGCCGGGTCCCCGGGGCGGCGGGTGCGGCGACCCGGGCGCTGTTCCTGCCCGGGCTGCACGCGCTGTTCGACGGTGACCAGCCCTCGATCCTCGACACCGAAATGCCCGCCGGCAACGGCGTTTTCACGGCGAGCGCCCTGGCCTCGGTGTACGGCGTGCTGGCCGACGGCGGCATGATCGCCGGGCGGCGCTACCTGTCCGCGGCGACGATGCGCCAGATCCGGCGCATCCAGACGCGCCGGCTCGACCACGCCCTGTTCTATTTCCCGATGATGTGGCATCTGGGCTACCACACCTTCCCGATTCCCGGCGCGTCGTCCGGGTTCGGTCATATCGGCCTGGCGGGGTCGTTCGGCTGGGCCGATCCGCGGCTCGGACTGTCGGTCGGGTTCGTGCACAACCGGTTCACCCCGCAGTCGTTCGTCTGGGATCAGCTGGCGGCGGCGTGGGTGCTGCCGCTGGCGGTGCGGGGCGCGCGGGCGATGAGCAACGGCCGCCGGTCGGCGCCGCGTCCGCGGGCGGCCTGAACTCGACGAGGGCCGCGCTTCGCGGGCGAAGCGCGGCCCTCGTGTCCGGCTCAGGTCAGATAGCGGTAGGTCGGGGAGTCCGGGTCCAGCTGCTGACATTGGATGGGGGAGTCCTGCATCCGGTCCAGGAGCGGTTTCAGGCCCGCCAATGAGCCCAGTTCGATCCCGACCAGCGCGGCCCCGGTCTCCCGATTGTTCCGCTTGACGTATTCGAACAGGGTGATGTCGTCGTCCGGGCCCAGCACCTCGTCGAGGAACCGGCGCAGCGCACCGGGCTCCTGCGGGAAATTCACCAGGAAATAGTGCTTGAGTCCGCGATGGACCAGCGACCGCTCGATGATCTCGCCGTAGCGTGAGATGTCGTTGTTACCGCCGGACAACAGGCACACCACCGTCGTCCCGGGCTCGACCCCGATCTCGGCCAGCGCGGCGACCGCCAGCGCACCGGCCGGTTCGGCGATGACGCCTTCGTTCTGATACAGCTCCAGCATCGCGGTGCAGATCGCGCCCTCGTCGACCTGCATCATCCGGAAAGAGCCTGCGCCCCTGGGGGATTCGGTGCCGATGAGGAGCGGCAGCGACGCGTGCGACACCACTCGGCCACCGAACCGCGAGACCGCCGCATAGGGCAGATCGCCGATCCGGCGCACGGCTGCGCCGTCGACGAACGGATCGATATCGGGCAGGGTGACCGGTCCGCCCGCGATCAGGGCCGCCGTCATCGAGGCGGCACCCTTGGGTTCGACGCCCAGGATGGCCGTCTTCGGCGCGCGTTCGCGCAGGTAGGTGCCGATGCCGGCGAGGCAGCCGCCACCGCCGACCGGGATGATCACCAGGTCCGGGGTGGTGGAAAGCTGTTCGAGAATCTCCACCGCGACGGTGCCCTGCCCCGCGGCGGTGCGCGGATCGTCGAACGGGGGAACCATCGTCGCGCCGGTGCGGGCGACGTCGGCGGCGGCCGCGGCGGCCGCGGCGTCGAAATTGTCGCCGACCGCGATCAACTCGACGAAGTCGCCGCCGTGGGCGCGGATGCGATCGCGCTTCTGTTTGGGCGTGGTGGTCGGGACGTAGATGCGGCCCTGGATACCCATCGACCGGCAGGCGAAGGCCACTCCCTGGGCGTGATTGCCGGCGCTGGCCGTCACCACTCCGGCCGCCCGTTCCGTCTCGTCGAGCTGCACGATCAGGTTGTAGGCGCCGCGCAATTTGTAGGAGCGGACCGCGGTCAGATCTTCACGCTTGAGGTAGACGTTCGCGCCGGTGGCCGCCGACAACCGCTCGATTCGCTGGAGCGGCGTCGGCTCGACGATCTCCGAAATTCGCTTGGCGGCCGCATCGATCTCGTCCGCGCTCAGTTCGGGCAGCGGAACGGATACTTTCTCTACGACATCCAGCGGATCAGACACCCGAATATGCTATCGGGCGACCTCGAGCGGATGCGCGGCAGATATGCGGACCCCGGAATGCGGGCGACGCCCGGCCGGAGCCGGGCGTCGCGCCGAATGCCGGGTGCGCTGGGTCAGGACTTCGGCCTCAGGACGAAGACCGGGATCTCGCGGGTCGTCTTCTTCTGGTAGTCGGCGTAGTCGGGATACGCCGCCACCGCGCGCTCCCACCAGACGGCCTTCTCCTCGCCGGTGACCTCGCGGGCGACGTAATCCTTGACCACATCACCGTCCCGCAGTTCCACGGTCGGGTTGGCCTTGAGGTTGTAGTACCAGACGGGGTGTTTGGGCGCGCCGCCGAGCGAGGCCACGGCCGCGTACTCGCCGTTGTGCTCGACACGCATCAGCGGGGTCTTTCGCAGCTTGCCGGTCTTGGCGCCGATGCTGGTGACCAGAACGATCGGGTATCCGCGATCGAGCAGCGTATTGGCTTCGGAACCGTTGGAGGCCTCGTACTTCTCGGCCTGCTCGCGGGCCCAGTCGGACGAGCTGGGCGCATATTCTCCGGTAAGTGGCATGACGGGCACAACGCCGGCGCAGGCCGATGTGTTCCCGGCCTCGCATGGCGACGATCACGCAGGTCGCAGCCATAGTTCGGTGGACCGAAATTGCGCGTACGTGTAGCCTTATCGCATGACAGCGGTCAGCCCTATTCTGCGCTCGTCCCGCCGTGCCCCGCATACGGTGGAGCTGGCGGGTGTGCCGTGGCCGGTGTACAAACTCGAGGCCCTGGCACTCGGACTGGTACTCGCCCTGATTCTGGCGCTGATCGTCGGTTCGGCGCAGGTCGCGGTCCTCGCGGGCGCGGCCGTCGCGGCCGGACGCTGGGTCGTGGGGGCCATCGCCCGCCACACCACCGGCTGAGCCGAGGGGAACCGGGCCGGATGCCCCGGCCGGTTCTGCCGCCCTCAGCCGGCGAGGCAGCCCGGTCCGAGCAATGCCTTCAGATCACCCATCAGCGCCGAGGACGGCGACACCCGCAAATTGTCGGCCACCTTGAGCATGGTGGTCTTCTCCCGCGATCCGACGTGGCGGATGTGCACATCGGCGGTACCGGGGTGGCTGGACAGCACCCGCTTGAGCGCGCTCACCTTGTCCGGGGTGCACAGCCGGGTGGGAATGGTCACCGACAGCGGCTTCTCCATTCCGATCGACGACAGATCCGGAACCACCAGATCGTTGGCGATCAATGAGATCCGGTCGTCGCGCACGGAGACCCGGGCCTTGACCAACACCACGGCGTCCTCGACCACATCCATGCCGTACACCGAATAGGCCTGCGGGAAGAACAGCACCTCGATCCCACCGGTGAGGTCCTCCAATTGCGCCGAGGCCCAGGGCATTCCGTTCTTGTTGATGCGCCGGGTGACACTGGCGAGGATGCCGCCGATGGTGACCTGGGTGCCGTCCTTCACATCCCCTTCCAGAATCGCCGGGATCGGGGTGTCGGCCTGCGCCGCGAGCACGTGTTCCACGCCGTTGAGCGGGTGTCCGGATACGTAGAGGCCCAACATTTCCCGCTCCAGCGCGAGCTTGTGTTTGGTCTCCCATTCCTCGTCCGGCACCTTGACGTCGAATACCGAGGAGATGGATTCGTCGCCGTCGTCGAGCCCGCCGAACAGGTCGAACTGACCGATCGCCTCCGCCTTCTTGGTCGCCATCACAGCGTCGATGGCATCGGAGTGCACCAGCAGCAGACCCTTGCGCGGATGTCCGAGCGAATCGAACGCCCCCGCCTTGATTAGCGATTCGGTGACCTTCTTGGTGCAGGCCACGGCGTCGATCTTGTTCAGGTAGTCGGAGAAGTCGGTGAACTTCGACTTCTCCTTGCGCGCGTTGATGATCGAGGCCACCACGTTGGCGCCGACATTGCGCACCGCGCCCAGGCCGAAGCGGATGTCGTTGCCCACCGAGGCGAAATTGTGCTCGGACTCGTTGACATCGGGCGGCAACACCTGGATGCCGAGGCGCCGGCAGTCGGCCAGGTAGACCGCGGCCTTGTCCTTGTCGTCTCCGACCGAGGTGAGCAGGGCCGCCATGTATTCGGCCTTGTAGTTGGCCTTGAGGTAGGCGGTCCAGAACGAGACCAGGCCGTAGCCGGCGGCATGGGATTTGTTGAACGCGTAGCCGGCGAAGGGCAGGATCGTGTCCCACAGCGCCTTGATGGCGGGTTTGGAGAAGCCGTTGTCCTGCATGCCTTTTTCGAAGCCCTCGAATTCGGCCTCCAGGACCTCGGCCTTCTTCTTACCCATGGCCCGGCGCAGAATGTCGGCTCGGCCGAGGGAGTACCCGGCCACCTTCTGCGCGATCTGCATGATCTGTTCCTGATAGACGATCAGGCCGTAGGTATCGGCCAGAATGTCCTTCAGCGGCTCCTCGAGCTCGGGATGGATCGGCTTGACCTCTTGCCGCCCGTTCTTGCGGTCGGCGTAGTCGTTGTGCGCGTTCATGCCCATCGGGCCGGGCCGATACAGCGCCAGCACGGCGACGATGTCCTCGAATCCGGTGGGCTGCATGCGGCGCAGCAGGTCGCGCATCGCGCCGCCGTCGAGCTGGAACACGCCGAGAGTGTCGCCGCGGGACAGCAATTCGTAGGTCGCGGGATCGTCCAGCGGCAGGGTGTCCAGATCCAGGTCGATCCCGCGGTTGGCCTTGATGTTGTCCAGCGCGTCACCGATCACGGTGAGGTTGCGCAGACCCAGGAAGTCCATCTTCAGCAGGCCGATGGCCTCACAGGACGGATAGTCCCAGCCGGTGATGATGGCACCGTCCTGGGGTCGCTTCCAGACCGGGATCGCGTCCATCAGCGGTTCGGAGGACATGATGACCGCGCAGGCGTGCACACCGGCGTTACGGATCAGGCCCTCGAGGCCGCGGGCGGTCTCGTAGATCTTGGCGACGTCCGGGTTGGTGTTGATCAGCTCCCGGACCTCGGCGGCCTCCTTGTACCGTTCGTGTTCGGGATCGGTGATCCCGGACAGCGGAATGTCCTTGGCCATGATCGGCGGCGGCAGCGCCTTGGAGATCTGATCGGCAATCGCGAAACCGGGCTGGCCGAACTGGACCCGGGCCGAATCCTTCAGCGCCGCTTTGGTTTTAATGGTGCCGAAGGTGATCACCTGGGCGACCCGGTCGCTGCCCCACTTCTCGGTGGCGTAGCGCACCATCTCACCGCGGCGGCGATCGTCGAAGTCGATATCGATATCGGGCATGGAGACGCGTTCGGGGTTGAGGAACCGCTCGAACAGCAGACCGTGCGGGATCGGGTCGATATTGGTGATGCCCATGGCGTAGGCGACCAGCGAACCGGCCGCCGAACCACGACCGGGGCCGACGTTGATGCCGACCTCGCGGGCGTGGTTGATCAGGTCACCGACGACCAGGAAGTAGGCCGGGAAGCCCATTTCGATGATGACGCCGAGCTCGTATTCGGCGCGCTTGATGTACTCCTCGGGCGGGCCGGACGGGAATCGGCGATCCAGCCCGCGCATGACCTCCTTGCGCAGCCAGCTCGCCTGGGTCTCACCCTCGGGCACCGGGAAGATCGGCATCCGATCGTGGTGGGTCCAGACCTCCTCGTAGGACTGCACCCGCTCACCGATCAGCACGGTGTTGTCACAGGCGTCGGGCACCTCGGCGTCCCAGATCGCGCGCATCTCGGCGGACGACTTCAGGTAGTAACCGCTGCCGTCGAACTTGAACCGGCCCGGGTCCGACAGTGTCTTACCGGTCTGCACACACAGCAGCGCCTCGTGGTTGGCGGCGTCGGATTCGTGCACGTAGTGGCAGTCGTTGGTGGCCAGCGGCGGAATGCCCAGCTTCTTGCCGACCTCGAGCAGGCCCTCGCGGACGCGGCGTTCGATGGACAGTCCGTGGTCCATCACCTCGAGGAAGAAATTGTCCTTGCCGAAGATCTCCTGCCACTTGGCCGCGGCCTCGAGTGCCTCGCGCTCGTGGCCCAGTCGCAGCCGGGTCTGCACCTCACCGGACGGGCAGCCGGTGGTCGCGATGATGCCCTCGGCGTGCTGCGCGATGATCTCGGCGTCCATGCGCGCCCACTTGCCGAGCTGCCCCTCGATCGAGGCCAGGCTGGACAGTTTGAACAGGTTCCGCAGACCCGTCGCGTTCTCCGCGACCATCGTCATGTGGGTGTAGGCGCCGGAACCGGAGACGTCGTCGCTCTTCTGGCTGGGGTCGCCCCACAGAATGCGTTTGGTGTTGAACCGCGATTCGGGCGCGATATAGGCCTCGATGCCGATGATCGGCTTGATGCCCTGTTTCTTGGCCGAGTTGTAGAACTCCGAGGCGCCGTACATATTGCCGTGGTCGGTCATGCCGACCGCGGTCATACCCAACCGCTGCGCCTCGGCGAACAGGGGCGAGATCTTCGCGGCACCATCGAGCATCGAGTACTCGGTGTGGTTGTGAAGGTGTACGAATCCCGAGTCAGCCACGGGCCGATCCTAGTCGAAATTCTCCCGCCGTCCGGCCGTCTCCGGGGCTCCGAATGACATCGATGCAATTTCTTCGCGGAGCGTCCCGGCGGGTCCAGGCAACTCGCCGCAATCGGGCCCTCCCGGGTGTTCGATCTCACGTTCGCTGGAGCGGCGTCCAGCGGTCGCACGGGGTCGCGCGGTCATAGCCGGAAACTCGCCGCGGTGACTCCGGTAACGTTCCAGCGGCCCGGTGGCGATATCCCGGCTGCGAGAGACGGACCACGGTTCCTGCGGTGCGGATCGGTGACTTTCGCGGCTGTCGGTGGCGGCCGTGCCGATCGCCCGGCTCGCCGATGACGGTCGACCGAGACGAGGGCGGTCGGCCGTCATCATTTCTCTTCCGCCGATCGCCGCAACATCGGCGCCGGCGGAAACGGGTAGTTTCGCCCGGACCGCGAACGGACCCGGGTACGCGGGCGCCAGTGGCTACTCGGCCCTGTCCGACCCCGGCACGGCAATGTCCTGCCACCGTGAGCATGGTTGCGGCGCACCCACGCGAAGCCGGTGCAGTGCATATCGGCCACCACCCGTGGCGCGGTCGGCCCCGAACTGCTTGCGGCGCACGGATTTCGGCCCGAGCATCCGGCGGTCCGGACGCGCCGCCCGCGATGTTCCGGCAGCCGTTCGCGGTCGATCGTTCGGGCGGGCCGCGTCCGGGCCCTCCGCACGCCTCGTCGCACGGTGTCACCTGCCGCCGGGCATTAACGTATTCGCCGGATCCGCGCGATGATTCGAGTAGCGCACTACTCGTGCGCGCGCTGCTGGGGGGCGGGAGAATTCGGATATGAAGCGGTTGGTCGTCTGTTGTGACGGGACGTGGGGTACGGAGAGCAATCCGACCGTCTCCAATGTCGTGAAGATCGCCGAATCGGTGCGGTCGAGTACCACCACCGAGGCGGGGGACCATGTGGGCCAACGGGTCTTCTATGTCGACGGTCCCGGATCGCGCGGATATCTGGCCGACCGACTGCTCGGCGGCGCCTTCGGACTCGGCCTCGACGCCAACCTGTCCACCATGTACTGGCAGCTGGCGCTGAACTGGGAGCCCGGCGACGAGATCTACGTCTTCGGATTCAGCCGCGGCGCCTACACCGCCCGCAGCCTGGTGGGCATGATCAATCGGCTGGGGCTGCTCACCGCCGACGCCATGGTCGACCGCGTCTATCCGCAGGCGCTGAAGATCTACCGCCAGCGCAAGGACGATCCGGACGGACCCGATCGCCCGGAGTGGGTCGAATTCCGTGAGCGGCACTGCGTCTATCCGGTGCCGATCACCTTCCTGGGCGTCTTCGACACCGTCGGCGCGCTCGGCATCCCGGGGATCACCTCGTGGCGCTATCGCTTCCACGATGTCCGGCTGTCGCCGAATGTGCGGTACGCGCGCCAGGCGCTGGCCATCGACGAACGCCGGCGCATGTACGCGCCGTGCCTGTGGGAGGTCACCGACGAACCCGCGGGCGGCCCACGCGGCGCCGACCGGGTACAGCAGGTGTGGTTCGAGGGTGTGCACACCGATATCGGCGGCGGATACGCCGACAGCAGGCTGTCCGACATCACGCTGCGCTGGATGGTCGACCAGGCCCGCGCGGCCGGGCTGGGCTTCGACGAGGAGCGGATCGAGCAATTGCTGAACCGCCGTGCCACGACGCGATCCGCGCCGGCGACGGCCGTGGAACCGGAATCACCGGTGCGGGCGCATGATTCGCTCACCGTCTTCTATCGCGTCCTGAATGTCGCGGGGTTCCTGCTGCATCCGCGCAATCCGCGTTTCTACGCCGATTCCTGGCGCCGGCTGTCCGCACCCGGCGATCGCCGGGTCTATCTGGCCGATTGCGCTGCCCCCTGCGCGACCTACCGGCCGCCCAACGTCGAACGGTGGGCCGCCGAACTCGCCGGCCCGCTGCCGACCCTGCCGGTGCGGGGCGGCGACGCCGGCGAGGCCGGGGCCGGCCGTTCATCCGAGATCGGCGGCGAGCAGCCGGCCGGGGGCAACCCGGTGGCCGGGAGCGCGGCCTGATCCCGAGGGGGTTGCCGGCCGGCTCGGCCGGCGCAACTCCGGGCCTCGGTCCGGTGGGAGTCCCGGCTCTGTCGCGGCGACCGTAATCGGACCGAGACTTCGGCCTGCCTGTGATGTGCCGCACATAACCGCTGGTCGACGCGATTTTTCTCAGGTGAATAACACCTGGTGTTCATTCACCGTTATGTTTACGTTCACTTGTCGCAATCAGTCTGTGACTCGCCAGAAAGCAGACCTCCGGTCTGTTTCAACCGCGGCGAGCGGGCTTTTGTTCTGTGGATCGTCGCGATGGTCACCCCACCGTTCGACCGATCCGGAGCTCGTATCGCCATGCACATCAGAAAACTGCTGCCGCTTGCCGCCTTCGCCGCCGTCGTGAGCGTGCCGGTGGCCGCCCACGCCGAGGCCCCGATCGCCGGGGTGCCGCCGGAGCTGCAGACCAGCGCCGAACAGCTGCAGGTGCAGGCCGGTCAGTGGCAGCAGGGGCTGCCGCAGCCGCAGCAGGACCAGGTGCAGCAGTTCGTGCAGGGGCTGCCGCAGCCGCTGCCGCAACTGCTGCCGCCGGCCTTCCCGGACAACCTCGACGGCTGGATCCGCCACGCCCTCTACGTCATGGGCCAGCACGGCATCCCGGGCAGCTACGACGGCATCTACCGCAACGCCATGCGGGAATCCGGTGGCAATCCGCGCGCGATCAACCTCTACGACTCCAATGCCGCCGCGGGTATCCCGTCGAAGGGCCTGATGCAGGTCATCGACCCGACCTTCGCCGCCTTCCACGTCGACGGCACCTCCTGGGACATCTACGATCCGGTCGCGAACATCGCCGCCGCCTGCAACTACGCGGCGCACCGCTACGGGTCGATCGACAGCGTGTTCTCCGCGTACTGATCCCGTCGCACCGATCCCGCCGGCGCTCCGGCTCAGCGCACCAGCAACGCCACCGGCAGCCGGGCGAACAACTTCTCCAGCCGGACCCGGCCGGTGAAGGTGTGCCCGGTGAGCCGGTCGGTCCAGGTGCCCGAGGGCAGATCCAGCACGGTGTCGGCCCAGCCGCCCTCGGTGAGGGCCAGGCTGTGCCGGGTGGCCGCCACGATCACCTGGGGCGGTTCGCCGACGCGGCCGCGCCCGTAGCTCACCAGATGTTCGCTGCGCTCGCCGACGGCGAACAGGGGCGTATAGGAGCCGCCGACGAAGCAGTCCGGCCGCTCGCGCCGCAACCACAGCGCGTAGGCCACGATCCACATCTTCGCGGCGCCGGAGGTCTCCAATTCCGGTGTGCCGGTGAGGGATTGCAGCATAGCCAGGCGGTGCCCGAAGTCCACCGGGCGGCGGTTGTCCGGATCGACCAGCGAGTCCTCCCACAGCTCGCAGCCCTGGTACACATCGGGAATGCCGGGCCCGCACAGCTGTAGCAGCTTCTGCCCCAACGAATCCGACCAGGCGTGCGGAGCCAGCCGGGTCGCCAGTTCGCCGAGTTCGGCGCCCACCGGGCCGTCGATCACCGCATCCAGCCAGCGATGTACCTCGGCTTCGAAGTCGAGGTCCGGTTCTTCCCACGACGAGCGCAGCCCCGCCTCCCGGACCGCCTTCTCGGCGAAGCGGTGCAGCCGTTCCCGGAAATGCGGCACCGTGGCGGGCCGGCGGCCGTCCACCGGCCACACACCGAACATGTTCTGCAGCAGGAACGCGGCGGTCGGTCCGTCCGGCGGCGGCACCAGCTCCAGCCAGGCGCCGACCGCACGCGACCAGCTCTCGGCGACCTGCGACAGCACCGTGATCCGGGCGCGCACATCCTCGCCGCGTTTGGTGTCGTGGGTCGACAGCGTCGTCATGGTGGCCGGGCGGCGACGGGCGCGCTCGGCATTGGCGAGATGGAACTCCAGCACCGAGCGGCCGAACCGGCCGGGATCGCCACCCATTTCCTGCAGCGACACCAGCCGCGCCGCCTGATAGAACATGGTGTCGTCGACCGCTTTCGCCGCCACCGCACCGCCGACCTGATGCAGGCGAGTCGCCGCTTCACCACCGGCCGCCAGGGCGCGCACGAGGACCGACAGCGGCGCGGTCAGTTCCCGGTTGCGCTGCTGCACCTCGGCCACCACCGTGGTGAGCACCCCCGCCAGCGGCGGGTAGTCGGTGCGATAGACCGGCATGTGCGACAGCACCTCGATGGTGGCATTGGTCAACGCGATATCGCTGATGGCCGCGGCGTCGAAGCCGTTGACCGCGGCGTCGCGCTTCACCGCGGCGACCAGCCGGCGCACCTCGGGCACCAGTAGTCGTTCGGCGACCGCGCGTTTGATCCGGTGTTCGGTATCGGCGATCCACGCCGCGTCGCTGCCGTGTCCGAGCATCCGGCGCGACAGCTCGGTCAGGGCCTCCTCACCGGCCGGATCGACGAAGATGCCGCCGACCTCGGCGAGTGCCTCGTAGCCGGTGGTGCCGTCGACCGGCAGGGTGGCGTCCAGCGTCTCGTCGCGGCCCAGCACCTTCTCGACCAGCAACAGCCGCTGCGGCCCGATCAGCCGGCGCAGCTTGGCCAGATAGGCCGCGGGATAGCTCAGCCCGTCGGGATGGTCGACGCGCACGCCGTCGATCAGATCGTGCTCACACCAGGCGGCCAGTTCGCGATGGGTCAGGTCGAACACCGCCGGATCCTCCTGACGGATCGCGGCCAGTTCGGACACCGCCAGGAACCGGCGGTAGGTGCAGATCCCGGCCTTCCAGCTGACCAGGCGATAGTGCTGGCGGTCGTGGATGCGCAGGGCGTTCTCGCCGTCGGTGCCCGGGGCGATCGGGAACCGCAGATCCCGCAGGGCGAGCACGGGTTCGGGGCCGGACCGGTCGACGGTCAACGCCGCGGGATCGTTCTCACTGGTCAGCACCGGCAGGGCGAGCCGGCCGCCGGCCCCGTTGGCCGGACTCCAGTCGATGTCGAAGATGTGCGCGAACTTCGAATTCTTGCCGTTGCGCAGCACATCCCACCACCACGGATTGCGTCGCGGATCGCCGACGCCGACGTGGTTGGGCACCAAGTCGACGATCAGTCCCATGCCGCGGGCGCGGACCTCGTCGGCGAGTGCCTTCAGCCCGCCGGGCCCGCCCAGCGCCGCCGACACCGTGGTCGGGTCGGTGACGTCGTAGCCGTGCGTCGAACCCGGCATCGCCGTCATGATCGGGGACAGGTACAGATGCGAAATGCCCAGTTGCTGAAGATATTCGGCGATGGCGCGGGCATCGGCGAAGGTCAGCGCGTCGGGACGCAGCTGCAGGCGATAGGTGCTGCGCACGGGGGTTCGGCGCCCGATCGGGCCGGTGCGGTGTTCGGGGGAAGGGGTGTCTGTCATCTCGATATCGGGGTGGCTTCGGTACGGCGGAGGACGAGCAGGCAGCGAGCGGGTACGGCGACCGTGGCCGCTGCGGGGTAGGTGGCGTCTGCGCGCCCGGTGGGTGTCGAGCAATCCAGCGCCACCGACCAGTGCGCGCCGAATTCCGGTCCGGGTACGGCGAAATCGAGGGGTGCGTCATGGGCATTGAAGCACAGCAGGAACGAGTCGTCGCGCACCCGTTCCCCGCGCGGGCCCGGTTCGGCGATCGCCTCGCCGTTGAGGAATACCGCCAGCGACCGGGCGAAGCCGGTGTTCCAGTCCGCGGTGGTCATCTCGGTGCCGCCCGGGGTGAACCATGCGATGTCGCCGGGCCGGTGGTCGTCGGCGCCGGGCCGGCCGTCGAAGAAGCGGCGGCGCCGGAAGACCGGGTGGGCTCGGCGCAGCGCGAACGCGGCCCGCGTGAAGGCCAGCAGATCCGCGTACTTCTGCGCCGCGCCCCAGTCCATCCAGGTCAGCGGGGAGTCCTGGCAGTAGGCGTTGTTGTTGCCGTGCTGGGTGCGGCCGATCTCGTCGCCGTGCAACAGCATCGGCGTGCCCTGGGACAGCGCCAGGGTGGCGATCATGTTGCGGCTCTGCCGATCTCGCAGGGCGCAGACCTCCGGATCGTCGGTGGGCCCCTCGATTCCGCAGTTCCAGGACCGGTTGTAGTCCTCGCCGTCGCGGTTGTCCTCACCGTTGGCGTGATTGTGCTTGTCGTTGTAGGACACCAGATCCCGCAGGGTGAATCCGTCGTGGGCGGTGACGAAGTTGATACTGGCGCTCGGGCGGCGGCCGGTGGCCTCGTACAGGTCCGAACTGCCGGTGAAGCGCGAGGCGAACTCGCCCAGGGTGGCCGGTCGCCCGCGCCAGTAGTCGCGCACGGTATCGCGATACTTGCCGTTCCACTCGGTCCACAGCCCCGGAAAATTGCCGACCTGATAACCGCCCTCGCCGACATCCCACGGCTCCGCGATCAATTTCACCTGGCTCACGACCGGATCCTGCTGCACCAGATCGAAGAAGGTGGAAAGCCGGTCCACATCGTGCAATTCCCGGGCCAGGGTGGCGGCCAGGTCGAAACGGAATCCGTCGACGTGCGTGTCCAGCACCCAGTAGCGCAGCGAATCCATGATCAGCTGCAGCGTATGCGGGTGGCGTACATTCAGGCTGTTACCGGTGCCGGTGTAGTCCATGTAGTGCGCCGGATCCGCCGGGGCCAGGCGGTAATAGGCGGCATTGTCGATGCCGCGCAGGCCGATGGTGGGCCCGAGGTGGTTGCCCTCGCCGGTGTGGTTGTAGACCACGTCCAGAATCACCTCGATGCCCGCGCCGTGCAGTGCGCGCACCATCGCCTTGAATTCGGTGACCGCGGCGCCGGCACGGGAATCGGCGGCATATTCCCGGTGCGGGGCCAGATAGCCGAAACTGTTGTACCCCCAGTAGTTTCGCAGCCCCCGGTCGAGCAGGACGTGGTCGTGCAGGAACTGATGGACCGGCATCAACTCGATCGCGGTGACGCCCAGCGACAGCAGATGGTCGATGATCGCCGGGTGGGCGAGACCGGCATAGGTGCCCCGCAGCCGGGCGGGAATCGCCGGATGTGTCATGGTCATGCCCTTGACGTGGGCTTCGTAGATGACGGTCTCGTGATAGGGCCGCCGGGGCGCCCGATCACCGGCCCAGTCGAAGGACGGATCGACCACCACCCCCGTCATGGTGTGTCCCAGCGTATCCGCGCCGTAGGTGTAGAGGGCGGGATCGGCGCCGAATTCTCCGGTGAACGCCTTACCGTAGGGGTCGAGCAGGAATTTGCTGCTGTCGCAGCGTAATCCACGAGCGGGATCGTAGGGACCGTGTACGCGGAAGCCGTAGCGCTGCCCCGGCGCCACGGTGGGCAGGTATGCGTGCCAGACGTATCCGTCGACCTCGTCGAGGGAGATGCGGTCTTCCCCGCCGTCGGGGTCGATCAGGCACAACTCGACGCGTTCGGCAACTTCGGAGAACACCGAGAAGTTGGTGCCGGCCCCGTCGTAGGTCGCGCCGAGCGGGTACGCGGCGCCCGGCCAGACGCCCAGCGGCGTCGGATCACCGGGTGTGTCGGGCCGAACCATATACCGACAGTAACCGCCGCACCGGAGCCGCCCGCGCGGGTGGCCCGGGTGGGCGGGTACCCGACGAGGCGCTCCGGACCCCGCGGTGCCATGCTCTGCCGTTGCGGGTGTCCGGTAATCGGACAGCTACCGGCGCGGCGCCGACCGTGGTGGTCATGGCAAGGCGCGCCGCCAGGTCTGGCCCACGAGGTCGGCGCCGAAGCTGTGGTGCGGCCGGGAGTCGACGAGTTCGAATCCGGCCCGCTGATAGATCCGCCGGGCCGCGGTCAGCACATCGTTGGTCCAGAGCACGATGTCGCGGTAGCCGGCCGCCGTCGCGAAACGGAGACAGTGCTCGACCAGCGCGGTGCCCACGCCCGATCCGCGGGCCGACGGTTCCACCAGCAGCAGTCGCAGCCGGGCGGTGCTGTCATCCTCACGCACACAGAAGACCGCGCCCACCGCGGTATCGCCGCACTCGGCGATCCAGGCCGCTTCGCTGTCGGGATCGTGCCCGGCCAGGAAGTCGGCCACGATCTTCGCGACCAACGCCTCGTATTCGATGTTCCAGCCGTATTCGGCGGCGTAGAGCACCGCGTTGCGCTGGATGATCCAGCCGTAGTCGCCGGCGCGCGGGCTGCGGATCCGGATCTCGGTTCCGGCGTCCGCCGCGGGCCGGCCCGGTGGTGCGCCGGTGGGGGAGTCGCTCGTGTCCGGATCGAGCAGACGCTCGATCGTGTGCATGGCGGAGCGCAACCGGTGGCGGTCCGCGCTGCTGTGCCGCGCCAGCAGCGCCGCGACCTCGTGTGCGGACCGGCGGTCGAGGTCGCCGGCGGCGGCGCGGCCCGCGGCGGTGAGGGCGACCGACTGCCGGCGGCCGTCGGACTCCGATCGTCGCCGCTGCGCCAGTCCCGCGGCTTCGAAACGGGTCAGAATGCGGCTGAGATAACCCGGGTCGAGGCCGAGTTCGGTGCGCAGCGTCCGCACATCGCGCGGCCCGGTCCGGTTGAGCTCGAACAGGATTCGCGCCTCGGTCAGCGAGAAGTCGCTGTCGAGCAGATGTTCGTCGAGTACGCCGAGCCACCGGGTGTAGCGGCGGTTGAAGGCGCGGACGGCGGCGACGTCGTCGTGGCCGGGTGCGGTCATCGGCATGGGCCCTCGCTTCACGAAGTCTTTGACTGAGTCAAAGATATCGGTGCGGGCTGCCGGTGCGCAGCCGAACCGCGCGATCCGGATGCCGGCCCGATCCGCCGCGGTGTTAACTTGAACGGCGTTCAAGCCGTCTCGTGAAGGGATCCTCGTGGCCCTGACTGCCGACCAGATCACCGCCATCGACGCCGCCCATGTCTGGCATCCGTATGGGGGATTTCCCGCGGGCACCGAACCGCTCGTGGTCGCCTCCGCGTCCGGCACCCGGCTCACCCTGGCCGACGGGCGCGAACTGGTGGACGGAATGAGTTCGTGGTGGGCGGCGGTGCACGGCTACCGGCATCCCGTCCTCGACGCCGCCCTGGTCGAGCAGTCGCAGCGGATGAGTCATGTCATGTTCGGCGGCCTTACCCACGAACCCGCGGCCCGGCTCGCGCAACTGCTGGTGCGGCTGACGCCCGAGGGGCTGGACAAGGTATTCCTCTGCGACTCCGGTTCGGTCTCGGTCGAGGTCGCGGCGAAGATGTGCCTGCAGTACTGGCGAGCGCTGGGCCGGCCGGACAAGCGCCGGCTGTTCACCTGGCGCGGCGGCTATCACGGCGATACGTTCACGCCGATGAGCGTGTGCGACCCCGAGGGCGGCATGCACTCGCTGTGGACCGACGTGTTGACCGAGCAGATCTTCGCGCCGATGCCGCCGGCCGAATTCGACCCCGCCTACGTCGCGGAACTGGAACGTCTCCTCGCGGCGCATGCGCACGAGACCGCCGCGGTGATCGTGGAACCGGTGGTGCAGGGTGCCGGCGGGATGCGCTTCCACGACCCGAAGTACCTGCGCGAGCTGCGCCGGCTGTGCGACGACCACGACGTACTGCTGGTCTTCGACGAGATCGCCACCGGATTCGGCCGCACCGGAACGCTTTTCGCCGCCGACGCGGCGGGGGTCGCCCCCGACGTCATGTGTGTCGGCAAGGCCATCACCGGTGGCTACCTGACCTTGGCGGCCGCGCTGTGCACGGCGCGCATCGCCGAAACCGTCAGCGCGGCGCACGGCGGGCTCATGCACGGACCGACCTTCATGGGTAATCCGCTCGCCTGCGCGGTGGCGGTGGCGTCGATCGAACTGCTGCTGTCCCGGGACTGGGCCGGCGAGGTGGCCGGCATCGAAGCCGGATTGCGCTCGGGGCTGGCTGCGGCGCAGGAGATTGCGGGCGTGGTCGACGTCCGGGTGCTGGGCGCCATCGGCGTGGTGGAACTCGATCATCCGATCGATATGGTCGCCGCGACCCGTGCGGCGGTCGAGGCCGGTGTCTGGTTGCGGCCGTTCCGGAATCTGGTCTACACCATGCCCCCGTTCATCAGCAGCGCCGACGATATCGCCCGGATCGCGGCGGGCGTCGTGGCCACCGCCGCCGCGGGCTGACCGCATTGCCTTTCCGCCCGGCCATTTCTCGTAGATCGAATGGTTGTTTTCCGGTGTTGAGGTGAGCGCGAACGCGAAATTTCCTGGCTATCATCGAAATTCGCGCGGTGATCGGCACCGGGCCGCATGGTTCGTCGTGGCGGACGTGCGTAGGCGGACGGTGGAGGGATCATCGATGATCGGCACCGAGCCCAGCCGCACCGCGATGATGGCGGCCGCGGCTCGGGCAGCGCATCCACTGGTCGACGACGAGCCCTACCTGTTCCGGGACGACCTGGCCGGCGCGCTGCTCGGCCCGCACGCCGAGGAACTCGTCGGCTATCACCTGCGGCACCGCCGCCACCCGCTGCTGGCCGCGGTCCGGGCGCAGGCGACCGTGCGCAGCCACTGGGTGGAGACCCGGCTCGTCGCTTCCGGAATCGACCAGTACGTGATTCTCGGCGCCGGACTCGACAGTTTCGGCTACCGCGATCCGGCCGCCGCGATCCGGGTGTTCGAGGTCGACCATCCGGAAACCCAACGCTGGAAACGGGAAATCCTCGCCCTCGCCGATATCTCGGCAACCGGTGAATTGGCTTTCGTCCCGGTCGATTTCGAACACGACGAGCCCGTGCCGGCATTGGCGGCCGCCGGTGTGGACCGCGAGCGGCCGGTCCTGGTGAGCTGGCTCGGAGTCAGCATGTATCTGACCGGAGCCGCGATCGAGGCCGTGCTGTCCGGCCTGTCCGGTCTGCCGGCGGGCTCGGAACTGGTGATGGAATACCTGCTGGATCCCGCCTTGCGCGACGAGCACGGACGCTCCTACGCCGCCTCCGTGGAGCCGGCCGCCCGCGCGCAGGGCGAGCCGTGGCTGAGCAGTTTCACCCCCGCGGCCCTCGATCAGCTGCTGCATCGGCACGGGTTCGCCACCGTGGCGCATATCAGCCACCGGGCGGCCGTCCCGGCGAGCTGGTGGCAGCGGACCGATGCGCTGCGGCCGGTGGATCTGTGCCGGCTCGCTCATGCCCGGCTCGGTGCGGCAGCACCGCCGCTGGGCGGCGGCGCGCGGTGATCGTCCGGTCGTCGCACCGAACACCGGCGGGTGGCGCGCGAACCGGGGATCGGAGCCCGCCTGCCATCCCCTGAACGGCGTTCAAGTATGCTTCCGAGCTGTGACTGTGGATCCGTTGAGCTGGTTGGACGAGCGTGCGGGTGAGCGGGTGCGGGCCGGCCTGCGCCGGGAGCTGCGGCCGCGATCGGCGCACAGCGACCTCATCGATCTCGCCTCCAACGACTACCTGGGCCTGTCCCGGCACCCCGAGGTGATCGCCGGCGCCATCGCGGCGGTCGAGACCTGGGGGACCGGTTCGACCGGGTCGCGACTGGTCACCGGCACGACCACCGCGCACGAGGAATTCGAGGCGGAGCTGGCCGAGTTCACCGGCGCCGCCGCGGGTCTGGTCTTCGCCTCCGGCTACGCCGCCAACCTCGGCGTCGTCACCGCCCTGGCCGGGCGCGGCGCGCTGATCGTCTCCGACGCGGGTAGCCATGCCTCGCTCGTCGACGCCTGCCGGCTCTCGCGGGCGCGAGTGGAGATCGCACCGCACTGCGATGTGGACGCCGTCGACCGGCTGCTGTCGCAGCGCACCGAGGAGCGGGCGCTGGTTCTCACCGATTCGGTGTTCAGCGCCGACGGTGATCTCGCACCGCTGGTCGACCTGCACCGGGTGGTACGGGCCAACGGAGCGGTGCTGATCGTCGACGAGGCGCACGGCCTCGGTGTGCGCGGCGACGGCGGCCGCGGGCTGGTACCGGAACTGGGCCTGGCCGGACAACCGGATCTCATCGTCACCGCGACCCTGTCGAAAGCGCTGGCCGCCCAGGGCGGAATCGTGCTGTGCGACGACCGGGTGCGCGACCATCTCATCGACACCGCGCGCACGTTCATCTTCGACACCGGACTCGCGCCCGCCGCGGTCGGGGCCGCCCACGCCGCGCTGCGCCTGCTGCGCGCCGAACCGGAACTGGCCGGGCGGGTGCTGACCCGGGCCGGTGAGATAGCGCGTATCGCCGATGTGCCGCAACCGGATTCGGCGGTCGTATCGGTGGTGCTCGGACCGGCGCAGATCGCCTACGACGCGGCGCAGCAATGCCGGGCGCGGGGACTGAGCGTCGGGTGTTTCCGGCCGCCGTCGGTACCCGAGGGCACCTCGCGACTGCGATTGACCGCCCGCGCGGATCTCACCGACACCGAGATGGCCACCATCGCCTCGGTCCTCGACGAGGTGTTGCTGCAGGCGCGCGAACGCAGCGCGGCATGAGGATCCGCACCACTTCACAGGAGGCAGTACCGGTATGACCCGATTGATCGTCACGGGCACCTCGACCGATGTCGGCAAGACCGTCGTCACGGCCGCCCTCGCCGCCGCGGCCGGTGCCGCCGGGCGCAGCGTAGCGGTCTGCAAACCCGCACAGACCGGCGTCCTGCCCGGCGAACCCGGCGATCTGGCGGTGGTGCAGCGCCTCGCGGGCGTCACCCGCACCCTCGAACTGGCCCGCTACCCCGAGCCGCTGGCTCCCGACACCGCCGCCCGCCGCTGCGGCCGGCCGTTGCTGACGCTGGGCGAGACGGTCGCCGGCATCGACTCCCTCGCCGACGCCGACCTCACCCTGATCGAGGGCGCCGGCGGACTGCTCGTGCGGGTCGGCGACTTCACGCTCGTCGATCTGGCGCAGAAGCTCGATGCCCCCGTCCTCGTGGTGGCCGCCGCCGGACTCGGCACGCTCAACCACAGCGAACTCACCACCCGCGCGCTGGCCGCGGCCGGGGTGCGCTGCGCGGGCCTGGTCATCGGGTCGTGGCCGGCCGCACCGGATCTCGCGTCCGAGTGCAACCGCACGGATCTGCCCGAGGTGACGGGGGTCGACGTGGTCGGAGTGATTCCCGAGGGCGCCGGGCAGTGGCTACCCGAACGTTTCGCCGACACCGCACCCGGCTGGTTCCTGCCGGACTGGAGCCGCCGCTACCTCGGCTGAGCGCAGTTGCTCGATCGCTGCCCATGGCGGGCGAGCATGTCGGTGCCGACCGGCATGATGTGGATATGAGTGTCACCGGGGACGATGCCCGCGAATACGCGTTGTCGCTACCTGAGACGTCCGAGCAATTCACCTGGGGGATGCCGACTTTCCGGGTGGCAGGCAAATTGTTCCTCACTCTGCCCGAGGCGGAGACGTCGATGGCGGTGCGCTGTCCGATCGTCGATCGGGACGAACTGGTGGTGGCCGAACCCGAGAAATTCTGGATCGCCGCACACGAGGCCGGCAACGCCTGGGTCCGGGCCCGGCTGGCGGCGCTCGACGACCGCGCCGAACTGGAGGCGATCATTCTCGACTCCTGGCGTCAGGCCGCGCCGGGCCGGCTGCTCGCGAACCCCGAGTAACCACCGGACCGGGTCGCCGGTCCGGCCCGGTACCCGCGGACGCCCCTACAGTGGATGAGGATGTCCATACCGGTTCGACACCCGTCCACCGTAGCGGACTACGACGACGCGCGACGGCGAGCGCGCTTGGCCGAGACAAGGATCGGCCGCCGGTGGCACAGCTTCGGGCGCACCCGCCGGATGCTGTTACGCCTGCTGCTCGTGCCGATCGTGGTGCTCATCCTGTTCGGCCAGTACATGCGCCACGATGTCGCGCCGGAGCAGGCCCGGCTGGCCCGGACCGATCCGGCGGTACTGCCGATCGCGGGACCGGCCGCGCCGGCGCCCCGCGACACCGCGGTCTTCGACCTGGTCGGCCTGGGCTCGCTCGATGCCTCCGACACCGCGCGGGCGCTGCCGTCGCTGCGGCAGCTGGGTTCGGTGTGGGCGGTGCGCTACGACAACACCGGTATCGACACCAAGGTGATCAGCGATCTGATCCTGCGCGTCACCGAAGCCGCCCGCATCCCCAAGGTGGTGCTGGTCGGGCACAGCATGGGCGGTGTGATCGCGCTCGAGATCGCCAAGCACATCCACACCCACAGCACGCGCACGCTGTCGGCGGTGATCCTGGACTGCACCCCGGTCGACCTGGCCGCGGTGCGGCCGGAAAGCCGGGACCAGGGTGAGGATCTGCTGCGGTGGTTCGGCTGGTTCCCCGGCGCTCGGGAAAGCCGCGGCCTGCGCCTGCTGGCGGAAACCTATTCCCGGCGTGACCAATTCGTCGACCACGGCTCCGGCCCGCCCGGGATCCGGGCGGACGCGCTGCGCCGCACCGTCGCCGACGTGCTGCGGCAGAAGATCTTCAACACCGACGCCGCCAGCAACGGGCTGATCGAGGATCAGTTCAAGGCCATCGTCGCCAGTGGCGCGGTCGACGATCTGCGGGCCCTGGCGAAACCCGCCGGTGCCAAACCACGGCCCGCGATCGCGTTCATCCGCCCGCACAATCCGTACCGGGACGCGATCGTCGACGACGAATACACCCACCGGGTCCTCGTCGACACCGTCGGCGGGGTCGACGGCACACTGCTGGTGGTGCTGACCCGCCATACCGGCCACGCCGACCCACGCCAGCACCCCGTCGAATACAACACGGTGATCAGCCGCCAGATCGTGCCGTTCATCGCCCTCGTCCATTCCGAGCAGGCGGCGGGAACGTCTTGACCGGCTACCGCACCGCGTCGTCGAATGCGGGACGGATGTCCGACGGCGGCAGCAGATTCCATCGTTCCAGTTGCACCCGCACCTGTTCGGCGGCATCGATGTTGAGCGGGCTCGATGTCCACAGCACGTACGGCAGATTCAGGAACCGCTGTTCGGTCACGGCGCGCAATCGGTTGATCCCGGGCTTGGCGCGCAGGGCCTCGATCTTCTGGTCGAAGCTCTGTCCGGGATAGTCGACGAAGACGATGGCCGCCGGATCGGCGGCCGCCAGCCGTTCCCACGACACCGCGGTCCAGGTGTCGTCGACGTCGTCGAGTGCGTTGCGGGCGCCGGCGGCCGCCAATACCGCCTGCGGGCCCCCGAATCTGCCGCTGGAGAAGATGGTTTCACTCGCGGAGTCGAAGACGAACACCGTCGGCGGTGTCGCCGGCCGCGGTGCGGACCGCAGCCGCTGCAAACGAGCGTCGATATCGGCGATCACGGCGGCCGCGCGATCGGTGCGGCCGGTGATCGCGCCGAGGTTCGACAGATCCGTGCGCAGCGCGGTCCACGGTTCGGTGGTGCCCCGTTGCTGTCGGCCGGCATGCGGCCGGCAGCTCTCGGTGAGCACGTAGGCGGCGATACCGTTGCCGCGCAGGGTATCCGGCGTCACGTCGGTGGCCTCGCTGTAGCCGTAGTTCCAGCCGGCGACCATCACATCGGGACGCTGGGCGAGCACCGTCTCCCGCGACGGCGAGGTCGGCGCGACCTCGTGCAGCCGGTCGACGACGTCGCCGTAATGGCGGCGCAACGTCGGCGCATCCTGCTGCAGGCCCGCGACCGCGGCCACGGCGTCCTGTGCGTCCAGTGCCAGGGTCATCGCGACCATATTGGTGTCGTTGACGAACAGGCGCTGCGCGGGAGACGGAAACCGCACCTGCTCACCGCAATTGGTGAGCGTCAGATCGCCCGCCGCGGGGCGGGCGGTACTGCATCCCGCCACGAACAGAACGCTCAGCCCGACCACGAGCCATCGGGTGTACGGCATGGTTCGTTTCCTCTCAGCTCGGTGGACGGTCCGGACCGGACCCATCGGCCGCCGGCCGGCCCGGCGAATCCGGTTCCAGGAGCAGGTGTGTGGTGCCGGTCTCGGGGTGGCGGACGCGCGCCGCCCGCACACCGAACACGGCGGCGAGGATCTCCGGGCGCAGCGCCTCCGCCGGCGGGCGGAGAGCGGAGGCGACTCCGTCGTGCACGACCAGCACGCGGTCGCAGTAGCGGTCGGCGAGGGTCAGATCGTGCAGGGCGACGACGACCGTGCGATCCAGGCCGCGGACCAGATCCAGCAGCGCCAGCCGGTGCGTGATGTCGAGGTGATTGGTCGGCTCGTCGAGCAGCAGCAGGGGGCTGGCCTGTGCCAGCGCCCGGGCCAGCAGGACCCGCTGCCGCTCCCCGCCGGACATCCGCCGCACCGGCCGATCGGCGAAACCGTCGAGATCCACCGCCCGCAAGGCGGATTCGATCGCCCGGCGTTCGGCCGGGCTGCCCGCACCCCACGGCGGCAGATACGGGGTGCGGCCCAGCGCCACCACATCGCCGGCACACAGCTCGTCCGGCGGCTGTTCGTCCTGCCCCACCAGCGCGACCAGGCGGGCGCGCCGGCGCGGCGAGACGGCATGCAGATCTCGGCCGCCCACCACGACCGTGCCCATCCGCGGCCGCGCCAGACCCGCGAGGGTCCGCAGCAGCGTGGTCTTACCCGCACCGTTGGGTCCGACGATGCCGATCACCTCCCCGGGCGCCACGGCGAACCCGACCTCGGTCAGCACCGGCCGGCGGCGTGGCCCGCACGCGAGGTCTTCGACCTCCAGTGCGGCGGCCGTGCACGGCTTGTTCGCAGCGCCTACCCCGGACCCGTCGCGGTGGTGGGGGTGGTCGCGTCCCGGCGGTTCGCTCACGACGCACCGAACCGATAGCGCCGCCGCCCCATCAGCAGCAGAAAGACCGGGGCGCCGAGCAAACCGGTCAGGACCCCGACCGGAATCTCGGTGGGCCGTACCAGAACCCGGGCCGCCGCATCGGCGACCACCAGGAACAGCGCACCGCACAGGGCGCTCACCGGCAGCATGCGCCGATGCGTCGAACCGACCAGCAGCCGCGCCGCGTGCGGCACCACCAGCCCGACGAATCCGATGCCACCCGACACCGCGACCAGTACCCCGACCAAGACGGCCGATCCGATGAACAGCCCGTATCGCATGGCCCGCACCGGGACTCCCACGGCGGCCGCGGTGTCGGCGCCGACGCTCAGCGCGTCCAGCCAGCCGTGGACCGCGAACAGCGCCGCGCCGGCGACCGCCACGACACCGGCGGGCCCGGCGATCCGGGTCCAATCCGCCCCGGCCAGGCTGCCCAGCAGCCAGAACAGCACCGACTGGGCGGCCTTGGGGTCGGCACTGCGGAAGATCAGGTAGCTGCTCAGCGCCGAAAAGGCCGAGCCCAGTACGGTTCCGGTCAACACCAGGCGCAGCGGGGTGAGTCCGCCCTGGGCGAGCGTCACCGCGAACACCGCGGCCGCCGCGCCCAGGGCGCCGATCAGGGCTCCGCCCGACAGTGCCCAGATCCCGGCGCCCGCGAAGAGTCCGGACGTGATCACCGCCGCGGCCCCCACCCCGGCGCCGGAGGAGACGCCGAGCAGATAGGGATCCGCGAGCGGGTTGCGCACGAGGGTCTGCATCGCCGCACCCGCCAGGGCCAGTCCCGCGCCCACGATGGCGGCCAGGACGGTACGCGGCACCCGCAGCTGCCAGACGATGGTGTCGAAGGCGGAATCGGCTGTGCCGGATCCGGTCAGATGCCCGCGCAGGACCGTCACCACCGCCGAAATCGGCAGCGGTTCGGCACCGCAGGCGGCGGCCACGACCATCGCCGCGAGCAGCAGCGCGGCGACGACGGGGATGACGAATACGGTCCGGGCGTGAATCATCGCCGGAACTCCACAGGCATGACGCGACCCTTCAGAGCGGTGCCCGGCGGCGGAGGTCTGACTCCCGCGCCGGCCCGCCCCGGGGGCGGCCGCCGCGATCACAGTGGCGCGACCGTTCCGGATTTCCACCGGATTCCCGCGCCGCCGAGGATGACGGTCCGGAATACTACCGCCTGGAATGTCCGGTTATCGCACCCGGCTCCCGAGCAGATGCAGCGCCCCGCCCAGGAACAGCTGCAAACCGAAGTCGAACCGTTCGGTGGCGGAGGTGTTCTCGTAGAGCGGCGAATCCTGTTCCGCCAGTGCGCCGGCCGAATCCATCTGCATCCGCGACTGCTCGTCCACGGTCTCGCCGAGGACGTAGTACAGCAGGGTGTAGGCGGCCAGGTCCGCCTCCTCGCGGGTCATGCCACCTCGAATCATCGCTCCGGCCAAGCGTTCCCGGCCCTTGCTGGTGGTGAGCCGGGAGGCGTAGGTCGCCGAGACCAGCTCCGCACCGTCGCGGTAGGCGAGCAGACACGACCGCAGCCGGTGGGCCAGTTCGCTGATCTGGCCGGACCACTCCTCGGCGGTGACGGGTTCGTCCATCGGGGTCAGGATGCGGTCGGCGACCGCGCCCAGCAGGGCCTGTTTGTTCGGAAAATGCCAATACAGGGCGCCCGGCTGCACATTCAGCGCGTTGGCCAGCCGGCGCATCGTCAGATCGGCCAGACCGTACTGGTCCAGGATGGCGATGGCGCCGTCGATCACATCCGCCCGGTGCAGCTGCAACTGAATACCCCTGTGTTTCGGCCTCCGCTTCGCTCCGGCGGGTGCCCGGCCGGTTCGAACGACTCGTTCCGGGGCGGGAGGGGGACCGCGGACGAGTTTTGACTCCGTGTGCACGCTACCCTAGCCTGAACACCGTTCAAGTTGCACGGCATGGACCCGCAGGCCCGGAGGCGGCAGCGTGCGTAACCGTGGAGGGCCCGGTCCATGCCGCAATAGGCACGGCCGCATGGGCCGGACGAAGGGATTCGTGCAGTGACGCAGGCACCTGTGAATACCGATATTCTGGCCGTCGCCCGCGAGCAGGTCCTCGAGCGTGGAATCGGATTGAACCAGGAGCAGACCCTCGAGGTGCTGCGCCTGGGCGACGATCGACTCGAGGCGCTCCTGGAGCTCGCGCACGAGGTGCGGATGAAGTGGTGTGGCCCGGAGGTCGAGGTCGAGGGGATCATCTCGCTCAAGACCGGCGGCTGCCCCGAGGACTGCCACTTCTGTTCGCAGTCGGGGCTGTTCCAGTCTCCGGTGCGCGCCGCCTGGCTCGACATCCCCAGCCTCGTCGAGGCCGCGAAGCAGACCGCGAAGACCGGCGCCACCGAATTCTGCATCGTCGCCGCCGTGCGCGGTCCGGACGAGCGGCTGATGGCCCAGGTCGCCGCCGGTGTCGAGGCGATCCGCAACGAGGTCGACATCCAGGTCGCCTGCTCGCTCGGCATGCTCACCCAGGAGCAGGTCGACCAGCTCGCCGCCATGGGCGTGCATCGCTACAACCACAACCTCGAGACCGCCCGCTCACACTTCCCGAACGTGGTCACCACCCACACCTGGGAGGAGCGGTGGGACACCCTGCGCATGGTGCGCGAGGCGGGGATGGAGGTCTGCTGCGGCGGCATCCTCGGCATGGGCGAAAGTCTGGAACAGCGAGCGGAATTCGCCGCGAATCTGGCCGAACTCGAGCCCGACGAGGTCCCGCTGAACTTCCTCAACCCGCGTCCGGGCACCCCGTTCGGTGACCTCGAGGTGCTGCCCGCGGCCGATGCGCTGCGCGCCGTGGCCGCGTTCCGGCTCGCGTTGCCGCGCACCATCCTCCGGTTCGCCGGCGGTCGCGAGATCACCCTCGGTGACCTGGGCGCCAAGCAGGGCATCCTCGGCGGCATCAACGCCGTCATCGTCGGCAACTACCTGACCACCCTCGGCCGCCCCGCCGAACAGGATCTGGATCTGCTGACCGATCTGAAGATGCCGATCAAGGCGCTCAACGAGACTCTCTGACCGTTCGGCGGCGCGGCGCCGAACGGCGCTGCGCCACACCGCTCGAGGTATTGTCGAGCAGCTGGAGAGCTGCACTTCACAAGGGGTTTCGCGAATGGTGGTCCAGATGCCGCAGCCTGATATGCACGAGCGCTACAACCCGTACACGGGCAAACGGATCGTCGTCGGTCTGGACGATCCGATGCCCGCGGCCGCGGCCTTGGGCCTGGAACCCCCGCGCTTCTGCGAGGAATGCGGCCGCCGCATGGTCGTGCAGGTGAGCCCGGACGGCTGGTGGGCGAAATGCTCCCGGCACGGTGTGATCGATTCGCACAGCCTGGACCCTCGCTGATGGCGCTGCGCGCCGCCGCGGTGCCGCCGGGCGGCGCCGCTCCGGTGTCGACGCTGCGGCGAGAGCTGCGGGCCGCCCTGTGGATCCTCGCGGCGGTGCTGGTGGTCGGCCTGATCGGTGGCGGGGTGTGGGCCCTGCTCGCGCCGACGGAGAAGGTGCTCGTCGTCGAGCCCGGTAGTGGACTGGCGATGACCGGCGAAAGCGCGCACCGCTTCGATGCCGTCGCGATCTTCGCCTGTGCCGGTGTCGTCGCCGGTGTGCTGAGCGCGGCCGCGGTCTGGCGCTGGCGATCGGTCCGCGGACCGATCATGCTGGGCGGCCTGCTCCTCGGCTCGCTCGCCGGCGCGTGGGTGATGTCCTGGTCCGGTGAGCACGTCGCCCGCTGGATCCACCCCCGCGCGCACAACCCGCCCGTGCACACCGTGGTCGATCTCGCCCCCACGGTCGAAGGCTGGACCGTCCTGCTGGTCCAGCCGCTGGCAGCCGGACTCGTCGTCCTTCTCCTGTCCGCGCTCAGCACCTCCGAGGACCTGGGCCGCGACAGCGCCGAACCGCTCGGTTCCGCACCGCGCCCGCCGCTGTCCGATGTCTCCTACGGCCCGTACCACGGCCCGGGTTCCTACCGCGGCGCGAATACGCCTCGCTGAGCCGGCGTCCGAGGCCGAGCGAAACCCTGCCACGGCCGGTTTTTCGGCGCCGTGCGGGTGCCCGCCGGAGACGAAGACCGCCCGTGGATCGCCGACCCGGTCGGCGGCCGGTCCGGCACCGTGGGCGGCGGTACTCGTGCGGCTCGTGGGGTTTATTCGCTGGCGGCCCGAGTGGGCGCTCGGTACCGTGTGGCGGGCCGAGGAAGACCGCGGGGGAGAAGGTGACGAGCATGAAGGCGTTCGAGGCGCGGCCGGATAGCGACGGCGGGACGCGGCAGCCCACCGAACGTCCCGATCTCACCGCGTGGCGGCGCCGGCACGAATTGCGCAGATCCGCCGCGGCGCAACCTGTTGCGAACAAGCGGGTTTATCGGCGGACGGTCAAGCATCGCGATCGGCAGTGGTGAGGTACGCCGGGTAGCGGCCGCCGCGCCCGCTCGAGCGGTGCGTCAGCGGCCGTCGTGGGTGGCGTGATATTCGGATTCGATCTGCTTGTCGTGGCGGCGTTCACGCAACTTCCAGACGATCAGTGCGACGACCACGATGGCAACGACCGCGATCGCCATATCGCGGCCGACGGTTTTGGCGACCGCCTCGTAGGAATTGCCGGCGACGTAACCGAGGACGACGAAGGTCGTGCCCCACACGATGCCGCCGATCGCGTTGAACGTCAGGAACTTCGGATACGGCATCCGTGACGCGCCGACCAGCGCGGGCATCACCGCGCGGAAGAAGGCGGTGAAGCGGCCGAGGAAGACGGCCCACCCGCCGCGGCGGGCCAGGAAGTCCTGGGCACGGTCGAGGCGGCCGCGGTGCTTGTCGAGAAACGACGCGGCCAGCAGGCGGCTGCCGAAGTGTTTGCCGACCTCGTAGCCGACCGAGTCGCCGATGATCGCCGCGGCCACCACCAGCACGATCATCGCCCCCAAGACCACGTGGCCCTGACTCGCCGCGACGCCGCCGAGCACGGCCGCGGTCTCACCCGGGATCACGAATCCCACGAAGATCGCGTCCTCGGCGAAGACGAGCAGCCCGACCGTCAGATAAACCCACACCGGCGCGATATCGAGAATCCGGTGCATCAGCGATTCCATTCCGCCGACGCTACCGCGCGCGACCGCCGGGCGCGTGACCCGACCACTCCGGCCCGGCCCGGCATTCCCGGCAGCGGCCGGTGCGCCCGCGCCGGCCGGCCGAACGCGTCGACGAAGCTACGCGGGCGGTCGCAGGGCGGCGAATTCGTCGGTGACCCGGATCTCGTCGTCGGTGAACCGATAGACCGCGGCGGGCCGCCCGCCGGATCGGCCGGGTGGGGCGGTTTCGCCGGTGGGCGTGATCACCTTGCGGCGACTGAGAACTCGCTGCAGGTTGGTCGTGTCGACTTCGTAACCCAGTGCGGTGCAGTAGATTTCACGCAGTGTCGACATGGTGAACGTCGAGGGGGCCAGGGCGAAGGCGATATTGGTGTACGACAGCTTCGCCGCCAGCCGGGTGCGGGCATGGTGTACGACGGTGCCGTGGTCGAACGACATGTTCGGCAGGGCCGAGACCGGATGCCAGCGGGTGTCGGCCGGAAGCTGCGGGTCGGCGGTCAGCGGCACCAGACCCAGATAAGCCGACGCGATCCGGCGCCCCCCGGGCACCCGCTGCGGATCGCTGAACACCGACAGTTGTTCGATATGCCACAGTTCGCGCACGTCGACCTTCTCCGCCAGCTGACGGCGAGCGGAGGTGTCGAGGTCCTCGTCGTCGCGTAACCGCCCGCCGGGCAGCGACCAGGTGCCGGTCTGCGGTTCCATCGCGCGTTGCCACAGCAGGACGCCCAGCTCGGTGTGGAAGCCGTTGGCGGTGCGCGGCGCCTGCGGGTCGACCGGTTCGCTCACGATTGCGCTGTCGTTGCCGTCGGCAGCGCCCGGACCTGCGGTAACGGTGTCCATGAAGCGACGAACCTGGAACACCGCGGTGAGCGATTCGTGAATGGTGCTACTATGGGCCACGTTTTCGATTGTAAGTCGAAAACCGGGTTGAAGCGAATCGGCCCGGGGTGATGCGCCCGGTGCGAGTGCCGGGCGCAT
>NZ_BAGM01000052.1 GCF_000308855.1 Nocardia veterana NBRC 100344
AAATGTCAAAGATGCTCAACATTTGAGCCGTGGCCAGCGAGCATCCCGTACGTGTACGACGGCGCGAATGCCGGATGACTCAGGCGCAGTTGGCTTCCATCGTCGGCGTCAGCCGGCAAACCGTGATCTCGATCGAACAGGGCGATTACGCACCGAGCGTCTACCTCGCATTGCGGATCGCCCGGGCGCTGGGAACGACGGTCGAAGACATTTTCTGGACCGAGGATCTGGAGGGGACATGGCCAAAACCACTGCACTCGAAGACATCTTCCTAGCCCCCGACGACCCGGCTTGGGGCGACGAGCGCGCCCGCGAGGAGTTCTACCGCGGCTCGACGTTGGCGCTGTGCGCGACGATGTACGGCTGCTACGTGATCGCCATCATCGCCGCGGCAGTGGACGCCAAGCTGGTATCGCTACTGATCTTCATCCTGCCGAGCCTCACGAGCCTGCTGCTCCTGCGCTACTGCGCGCGGCGCGGCATCGACGTTCGGGCGCTGGTGAAAAACTTCCCCACCTGGCGCAAACGGATCGCATACGCTACGACGTACCCGTTGGTCGCCATCTGGTTGGCCGTATATCTATGGCGCGCAATGCCTTCCGATTCGCAGGGGCTCGTCGGCGCCGTCGTGGGCGGCCTGGTCGGGGGAGTGGCCGCATTCGTGGTCGGGAAACTCGTGCGGCGGCGCTCTGCCCTGCAGCAGGTTCCCGAAGACGACTGCTTCGATTGCTAGCGGGGTGATCACCAACGGCCCACTCGCATTGTTGCCCTCGGGCGGGCGGAGCGGGCCGATTGCCGGAAACCGAGGCCCAGGCCGCCTATCTCGATCGCGCTCGCGGATCGGGCTGTGTCGTGGTAACCGGCCGCGCCCGTGATCAACCCATCTGGTCCACCAACTCGGCGCTGATGCGCCGCACTTCCACGCACGGATCGCCGGGCGCCTGTTCACCGTCGCGCACGTAAGGAATACGTGCCATGAACCACACCATCCCATACGACATATCGGCAGCGATGTAGCAGCGCTCCCGCCGATCGGGATCGAGGCGGTCGGCGAAATCGGTGCCGGGCTTGCTCGCGACTGTCGTAGGCGCAACCGCGGTGTAGTCGCCGAACCGGGAATCCTTCCGGAATTCCGCGACCGTCATCGGGCCGACGTAGACGCCCGCGTCGTACCAACCGGCCCGGGATTTCCAGATGCAGCCTTTCCATCCGGCGAACTCGGAGCCGACCGGGTGGGTGATCCGGTCTGTGGTGATGAGGTCGGAGGCGGTGACCTTCTGCTCGGGCAGATCGCACGGATTCGGAAGTGCTCGTGTCGACTCCGTCGTCGAAGACGCTGTGGTCTCGGATGCGATACCGGGGGAGTCATCTGATCCGCACCCGGTCACCGTTCCGGTCAAGGCTGCGCCGAGGAGAAGTGCCAGTAATTGTCGTTTCATACGAGCCAGGACCTTTGTGTCGGGTATTCGTCGAAGTCGTCGGGCCAATCGCTGGGCCCCACGACGTTATCGTCTTTGGGCTGCGGACGGCGGGCCGATACGCCGGCCGGTACAGCTACCGGAGTGGCAGGTGGTGTCCAGTCCCACCTGAACGAAGGTGAGCTCTTCAACTCTGCGATCTCGGGTGGGACCGGCCGTGCGAGCAATTCTATTTGCTCCCACTGACATTCGCCCGCTCGGACGCGTTCGGCATAGTCCTTCAGGGCTGGCGAGGAGTTGGGCATGGCGGCCAATTCAGCCAGTAGCCCGCCGGTGACCGGAGTCGGCGTGCTCCACAACTGTTCGATATCCGTTCGCTCGGCGCGCAGGCTGGCGGTCTCCAGATCCGCAGCCGCATCGAATACCTTGCGGGCGGCGTTCTCCACACCCGGGTCCAGGTTGGGATCCAACACAAAGGCTCCTCTGGCTCATGGCTTTTCAGAATTCGCCGAACGGCGGGTCTCGTGAATCATGGGGCGTTCTCCCATGGCTGCGTGCCGGAGCCGATGTCGTAGCCGACTTTGGGACGATTCAGGGTGTCGCCGAACTGCGATATCATTCCGATGTCGTTCACCAGTGCGGCCTTCTCCGCTGCGTTGTCCACCTTGCTGGTGATGGGTTCCAGTTTCTGTTCGACCCACTGCTTTCCCTTGTCGGCCGGGTTCGACACGAACTCCAGAAATTGCTTCAGGCTGTTACGCAACGTCTCTATCTCTTGAATGATCGTTTTGACCAGATCGACGACATTCCAGATCTTCCGCGCGGCGTCGAGGACTTCGATTGCCGTTCCGATGAAAGGGATCTTTTTGACGACGAGCTTGAAAATATCCTTCGCGCCCCGGAATTCGATGAACGACTTGATGAACTCCTGTAGCTTCTGGCAAACCGTTCTCACGCCCTCGCGAATCTTGTCCGCCACCTCGTTGCAGACGTCGGAGACGACTCTGCCGACCGGGCCCTCCCACTTCATTGCGGAAATCTGCTTCCGCGCCCAGTCCTCGAATCCGATTGCCGCCTTACCGTCCCATTTGGGACCGATACGTCGTACCGCACTCTCGAGGTTGCTCCCGGATGTCTCCATTGCGTTACCGGCGACCTTGTAGGATTCGCCGATCCTGCGCAGCTCGTTCCAGTTTGCGGTCACCGGCGAGAGGATCGTCTCCAATATGTTCACCTCGTTACCGGCCATGCGGGTGACATTCTTGATCGAGTCGTTGACGTCGCCGACGATGCCGGTTGTTTCGGCAATGATATCGGCAAGCTCCGGTGGCGCCGCGGACGGAGGGTCGAGCTTCAGTTCCTCCGATTTCGGATATGAGACCGGATCCAGATAGGGTTTCACGAATCCCGGGTTCTCATGGTCGGATGCGACGCTGACCGGAACACCGTTCAAATCGACTGTCGCGGCGTTCAGCGCTTCGTAATTCTGGAGTTCCTGATTATGATAGAGCCATGCTGCACGGTTGAGCTCCCCGCTGGTCACCATCGTCTGGTTTGCAATATCTCCCATCCGGGACTTCGTCGCGTCGGCGGCGACCCGGAAGGGCACTGTCAACGGTTCCAATATCTTGCCACCGAAATTTCCGCCGTCCACGTTGCAGCACTTGCCGACGAAGATCGCGATGGTGTTTCCGTCATGAGCGATGTCTTTCACAGCGTTACTCAATCCGGCGATCTCGTGCGGGTCTGCAACCAGATGTTCGGTCACTGCTCGGATCCTCCTCGGTGACTAGCGATTATTCGGTTTTTCGAAACGACGAGATCACTTGCTCCACACGGTCTTTCGTGAGCGAGTGGGGGAGGTCGGTGTGGTGTTCGACGACCAGAAGCGCCACCTCTGCCGTGGCGTACCCCGGCGTGGCGACAACATCGAATTCCGCACGGCCCGGATCGCAGGAGTGTTTTCTAGGAATATCTGTGATGGTCGCGGTGTATCGAACTGCCGGACGCCCGTCGACTGCTGTGGTGACCGGGCCGGCAATGGTGACTCTGGGCGGGCTGCCCGAATCGGCGAAGATGCGCTCGGCTTTCCGAACTTCTTCGCGTGCAGCGGTTTCCGGATCCACTCCGTTGCGGCCTGTCATGCCCACCTGAGCGAGGGCCGAGCCCTCGGCATCGGGGCAGTAGCCGTAACCGTAATCGCTGACTGCACCGTAGGTGGCGATCCGGCCCTCGGCGTCGGACCAGCCACTGATCATCGTGTTCGATGGCCGCCACCCGTTGCCGTTGGGCACGGTGTAGGACAGTCCGAACTTGGTCGGGACTGACTGCGGCTGCCCTGGGGGTGCCGAAGCCATCGTCGGGGGAAAGTGCATCACCGGAAACCCCGGCGGAGGTTCAGCCGCCGCAGACAAGGGAGCGACGGGCGTCGGCAACCATGCCGACGCTGCACTTTTCGCGTCTGGTACGTCCGTGGCGAACGGGTTGCCGACCCAGGCTACAGCGTAGAGAAAGACGACCAAGCCCCCGATCGACAGGGTGATTTTGCCCAGCGGAGCGAGGATCCCAGCGCGGCGCAGACGCGTGAGGATCTGCTTCATCGGCCCCCCCTTTCGCTGTTGCAGGTTGCGTGAATTTGGACGTAACGGACAGGGTAGAGGTTCCCTGATTGTGACTGGCGACACAGTGTCGTGGGTTCCGGCGGGTGCGTCTATCTCGATCGGGCTCACGGATTGGCGATGGTCGTGGCAGAACTTAGCCCAAGCAGCGTGGGAGTTACCCCGACGTTCGAACCGTGTTGGTTCCGGTGAGCAGGTTGGCCGGAAGGTATTCCGACTGTACGTCGACCGACATCCCCGCCGACTGTGCGAGCACCGCGATGGCCAGCGGCGCCAGTGCGAGAAATCCGCTCGGGTCGCCGGAGCGGTTGGTGCCGGTCCAGTACTCGCGATGCCGTTCGAGAGCCTGCACCAGGGCAGCCCTGAACTTTTGGGGGTCGCGGCGCAGGACGTAGTAGAACATCTCGATCGGCGGGTAGATGAGGTTCAGCATCGCGTCCGGGGGTGTGAACCGCGCGGCGTCCGGGTCGGTTCCGTCCATGGCGGGCAGGAACATTTCCGGAGTGACTTCGCGGTGGGTGACGAAGGCTTGCAAGGTTTCGATCCACGGATACAGGTAGGCGTCGTGTTCGACGCCCGAGGCTCGCAGGATCTCCTCTGGGACGGTCGCCAGCTGCTGGATCGCCGCGTCGTCGCGGACGATGATCGCCAGCCACAGGGCGGTCGGCCATCGACCGGCGTGGGCGGAGTCGGAGGGGCCGGTGGCGGTGAATCGGACCGGCCGGCCGATGACCGCCTCGATCTCCTGTCCCTCGGCGCTGGTTGCCGCGGTGAATACGGTGGTGGCAGCCCGGGATGCGAGCCGGAGGGCATCCCACGTGGCCGGGTGGGCGGCGTCCGGATCGACCGCCGCGCGGTACTGGGCGAGCGTCAGTGCCCGGCGCAGCACGTTGTCCAGCGCACCGGTGTCCTTGGCGATGTAGTCGAGGTAGAAGTCCATTTGCGACGTCAGCGCCTCGATCTGCTTGCGCGCCGCGTCGGTGTCTACCTCGGGTCTCGAAACCGTTGTCACCGGTCCTATTCGACCAGGATGTCGCCGACGGTGTCCACGCGGTCGGGCTGTTCCTCGGCTCGACGGGCTGCCGAGGAACACCACGTGGAGGCTGAGCCCGAATCGTCTCGATGTAATGGTGGGAACCGACCGGGTGCCGGCGCTATCGAGCGGCGGTTGCAGACGGCGAATCGGCTCCGGTCGAGGAGTCGGTACCGCGGTCGGATGTCGCAGCCCGGTACCGCCCCGGCGCCAGCTCGTACTCCCGCTTGAACGCCTTCGCGAACGCGAATTCCGAGGTGTACCCGACCTTTTGGGCCACCGTCCGCAACGGTGTGTCGTCGGCGCGCAGCAGCCGGCCGGCGAGGGTCATGCGCCACCAGGTGAGGTAGGCGAGCGGGGAGCGGCCCACTGTGGCGGTGAAGCGGCGGGAGAAGGCGGCGCGGGACAGGCCGCCGAGGGCGCCGAGTTCTTCGACCGTCCAAGGCTTTTCGGGGTTGGTGTGGATGGCGCGCAGGGCGGCGGCGACGGGGCGGTCGGCCAGGGCGGCGGCCCAGCCGTTGCGTGGGGTGCCGTCGTCCTCGATGTCCATCCACCAGGCGCGCAGGATGTAGAGCAGCAGGGTGTCGAGCAGGGATGTGACGATGGCGGCCGAACCGGGCTGGTCCTCTTCCAGTTCGGTGCCGAGCAGTTCTACGGCAGCGCGCAGAGAGCGATGGGCGCCGACGCGGGGGCGCAAATGGACCACGTCGGGGAGGTCGGTGAGCAGAGGGTGGGCGCGGCGGCGGTCGAGTTGATATGCGCCGCAGAGCAATACCGTGACGGCGGCATCGGGTGCGTGCGGTTCGGGCACGAACGGCGGCCAGGATCCGTCGGGCAGGGGCGTCACGTCACGCAGGGGTGCCGCAGGGTCGCTGGCCAGGGCGTGGGCCTGGCCGTGTGGCAGGAAGGCGATATCGCCGGGACCGAGTGCGATCGGCTCGCCGTGCTCGGGGATCAGCCAGGCCGAACCTTCGAGTACGACGTGGAAACCGGTGCCGTCGGAGGCGGGGAAGCGGATGCCCCACGGGGCGGCGCGGTGTTGGCGGGAGGAGTGGGGGCGGCCGGTGCGCATGGTGGCGACCGCGTCGCTGAGAACATCCAGGCCCATATCCGAAGAGTAGCCGCGGTCGTTGTCGGAAGACGAACGGATATTTCCGCGAGACTTCGGCACATAGATCATCTCTCGGCTGGTACATAACGTCGATGGCATGACAACTGACACGATCACTGCGCGCACGGTCGTCTTCCATGAGCTCGGCGACCCCGGGGTCTTGACCATCGAGGATCTCGAGTTACGGGCGCCGGGACCACGGGAAGTGCTCATCCGCGTCGAGGCACTCGGGCTCAACCGTGCGGAAGCCCTGTTCCGGGCCGGTACCTACTACTACCTGCCCACGCTGCCGGGGTCTCGCCTCGGCTACGAAGCCTCCGGGGTGGTCGAGGCGATCGGCGCCGAGGTTACGGAATTCGCAGTGGGAGACGAGGTTTTGACCGGACCGAATATCGAGATGAGTTCGGCCGGGGTGTACGCCGAGCGGGTGGTGCTCCCGGTCGAATCCGTGGTGCCGCGGCCAGCCGGGCTCGACGCGGTGGCCGGTGCGGCGACCTGGCTGACCTATGCCACGGCCTACGGGGGTCTGATCGAAACGGGCGGGTTGCGTCCCGGCGACCATGTGTTGATCACCGCGGCCTCGAGTGGCGTGGGGCTCGCGGCCTTGCAGACCGCCGCGCGGATCGGGGCCATCCCGATCGCGGTGACCCGGACCGGTGCGAAGAGCCGGTACCTGCTCGACAACGGAGCCGCACACGTCATCGCCGCGGCGGATACCGATGTCGTGACGCAGACGCGGCGCATCACCGACGGCGCCGGCGCGCAGGTGATCTTCGACGCGGTCGGCGGTCCCGGTTTGGCCGAACTGAGCACTGCCGCAACGCATAACGGCACGGTCGTCGTGTACGGCTGGCTGGATCAACGGCCGATGGCCATGCCCATGAACTGGCCGCTTCGGATTCTCGGCTACGCCAATATGGAACTGTCGGCCACCGCAGCGGGCCGCCGGCGGATCAACCACTGGATCGCCTCCGGCATTCGCGACGGCGTATTCCGGCCGCACGTCGGCGCCGTATTCGACGGTCTGGACAGCATCCGTGATGCCCACCGGCTGATGGAATCCGCTACCCACACCGGCAAGATCGTCGTCAAGCTCTGAGCACGGGCATGATGATGCGATGACGGATGTGACGCGGTCCGGGCACCACGAGATATGGCTCGGACCCTCCGCGGCTGGGCAGGTACCGCGTGGCCACGTCGTGGCGATCCCGCTCGGCTGGGGGATCGAGCCGCGGATCGAATGGAATCGGGACGCGGTCGTCCTGCGGTTCGAGCCCGGCGGGGAGATTCGGGTACCCATGGCGATGGTGCTGGACCACCGATAGGTCGCCGCGGCTCCGCCTCGCGAATGCCGCACGCTCCGAACGGATATCGGGAATAATCGTCGAAGTCGTTGCGTGACAGGACATGCGGATGACGGGGGTGGCCCGTCGAGTCGTCTGGAAATCCACTGCAAGGTCGAGGGAAGTATCGTCGCGATCCGCACTCGTGACACCGCTCAATCGATTCTCCAGTATGTGGCGACGCTGGGATTCGTCTTGGCTTGGGCGGCAACGAGTGCGGGGGTGTACAGCCGCAGCGAGACCTGGCTGAAGGGTGCCTGCCTGAAGGCTCTGAAGTGGTGGGCCGGCATTTTCGTGCCGGTCGCCCTGCTCAATCTGGCCTTCACGGTGATGAACAAATCACCGGCGTGAGCGGGATCTGCGCCCGCCGCTCACTCTCAACCGTTCACCGTCTGGCCTGGTCGAAGTTCCGTCCCGCACTCACCGCCGGTCTTCTGGTAGTCGGTCAGGAGGTGGGGCAGGGTGTCACTGACATACCGCTGCAGTTGCTGTAGTTGCCCGTCGTCGCGGACGACGTCCTTGCGCACCCAGTCCTCGTCCGGGTTGGCGGTGTTCTGCGATTGCTGGATGCGGTAGTAGTCGCGGCTCATGCGCGGGTCGACGGTGAGGCCGTTGTTCATCCAGACGCCGTGGACGTGGACGAAGGTGGGTTGGACTTGCTCGAACACGTAGTCGGCGAGGGTGGTGTCGGCCTTGCCCGCGTAGATGTCGGCGATCTTCGCGTCGGTGAGTCCGGCCAGGTCGATCAGTCGGAGCCGTGAGGTGAGCGAACTGCCACCCATATCGGGGGCCAGCAGGCTGGCTTGCGGAAGTCCGAGAATGTCGGCGTAGCCGTTGACGTAGCGGCCGAATCGAATCGCGATCCAGCACATCGGCACATCCGAATCGGCGCGGTAGGCATCGGCCTCGTCCGCCAAGGCGACGCCGGAAGGGACCATTGCGGCAACCAGGATCGCCGCGACCAGCGCCCGGCCGCGAGCGCTCAGGATGGTCAGCACCTGCGCTGCCGCAATGGCGACGGTGATCGCCGCGAGCGCCCACACCGGGGTGGCGAACCGGAACTGGCCCATCCAGTCCGGCTGCAGGACGCAGTAGGCGATGGTCGCCAGTGCCAGCGGAACCAGCAGGGCGACCAGGCCGTCGCGGTGTTCGTGCCGGCCGGTCAGGGTGATCCCGATGACGGCGGCGACCACGACGACGGCCGGTGCGCCCACGTACTGGACCAGTTCCCCGGCCCTGGTCAGGTCGTGCACGGTCGGGGTCGCCTGATGTTTGGCCACCGCCGTATTCGCGACGAGGCGACCGAACTCGCCGATCCGCCACAGTAGGTACGAGCCGAACGGAATCGCGAACGCCGCAAGGGAATACAGCACCTGGCGAAGCGCTATGGGCCAGTCACCGCGGCGAAGCAGCAGTAGCGACACCAACGGGTAGGCGGTGACGTAGATGAGGCCGTCGGGGCGGGTCAATGCCGCGAAGGCCGCGATGATCCCCGTCGTCACCGCCACCGCCGGGGTCCACAGCCGTCCGTCCAGTACCGCCAGGAACAGGCGGACGGCGAGCACACAGGCGCTCAGCGCGAACAGTGAGTTCTCCAGTCCGGAGAAACACCAGATCACGAAGGACGGAATCGATGCCAGCACGACGCCGGCGCCGAAGGTGAGCAGCGCCGGCCACCGGGTCACCCGCCGGGCGGCCAGATAGGTGACGACCAGGATTCCGGCGCAACACAGCAGCGCGATCGCCTTCGGGTAGACGACGAAGTCGGGGAGGCCGAACAGTGCGCCCGAGTCGAACAGGCCGCACCACTTTCCCACCACCAGCACCGACAGCCAGGTGGGATTGGAGTATCCCTCGACCGGTTCCGCGCCCGGCTGTAGTACCGGACCCAGGCCGGCGGCGATGTTGCGCGCATACGCAAAGGTGATGGCGGAATCGTCCACCAGCCAATAGCCGTATTGCGCGGCCCGCCATATCAGCAACAGCAGTCCACCGGATATCGCGGCCGCCGCCGCCCACTTGGACCGGCGCCGGTCCTGCTGCGACCGTTCCGGCGGCGCGGCAGAAGCTTGCGGCCGCGCCGTCAGAAGCCCAACCATTCGTCAAAACCCACGTTCGAAAGATGGTGCCGAGAGACGTCCACGGCCGTGGCCGCCCCTCGCACATTTCCACAGCAAACGCTTGATCTTGAATCACCCGGCGGCAGCAGTCAATTCGGCCGTCACCGAGAGCGGGGAGTGCGAAACCTGTGTTCTGCGAACGCCGAGCTGACTCCTGCCCGGGCGTCATCGGCGCCGCGGCACCGAGCGCGGCCTGATCAGAGTCGCCGACGCGTACTCCTCCATCGCGTGGGCCAGCCAGCCGGCCGTCCGAGCGACGGCGAAGATGGTTTCGCCCGCGCCGGGGATCATGCCGAAGACGGTGGCGAGGACGGCAAGGCCGAAGTCGCTGTTGATCGCCGGGAGGCGGCGTCGCCGCAGTTCGGCCGAAACAGCGTCTGCCACAGCGAGTTTCGGGTGGTCGGGGGCGATGCGCCGGATCGTCCCGACGAGGTGGGTGCCGCGCGCGTCGCCGGAACGGTAGACCGAATGCCCGGCGCCGGGTATGCGCTCGCCGCGCCGCAGACGCTCGCCCACTGCCGCGGGCACGGCACCGGGGTCGGTGATCTCGGTGAGCATCCGTTCCACCGCCAGGGACGCGCCGCCGTGCCTGGGACCGCTGAGTACCCCCAGCCCGCACGTGACGACGGCATAGGGGTCGGCGTGCACCGAGGCGGCAACCCGGGCGGCGAAGGTCGAGGCCGCCAGCTCGTGGTCGGCCAGCAGAACCAGTGCGGCCGTGAGTATTCGGAGCTCGCGGTCGTCGCGGGGAGGGGTGGGCGACAGCCGTGACCACAAGGTGGCGGCGACGGATCGGCCCACCGGCGAGGACAGGCGGGGGAGGGCCTCGACCATCCCCGCGATCAGGGTGCGAGCGATGGCGGCGACGGCCGCGGGATCACGGTCGAAACGCAGTGGGTCGTGGACGGCCGAGCTGGTCACGATGAGCTGGAGCCGGTCCAGCGGCAGGAGGGCTTCGGACAGGCCGGACTGGGCGGCACGGGCGGCGGCGACCGCCTCCGCGCGCGCCTGCCAGGGGGCGCTGTCGGTGAGGTCGCCCCGCCACAGCCATTCGGCGACCGCCTCGAAGGTGTGCGAGGCCGCCAGTTCGACGGCATCGAGGCCCCGGAAGAACGGCCGGTCCGCACCCAGTTCCGTCACGGCGGAGGCGATGGCGATCTCCGTCGGAGCCGGTTTGCGGCGCGGCTTTCCGCGCCGGGCCAGCTCCTCGACCTCGGCCGGATCGAACAGGCTGCGCCGCCGGATCGGATCGTAGCGGCGCCGCAGCACGCCCCGGCTGACGTAGGCGTAGAGCGTCGCGGGCTTCACGCCGAGCCGCTCGGTGGCGGTGGTGCTGTCGATCCACTCCATCTGGTTGACCATAATCAATATTGATTACGCACGGGCCGGGGCGCACAGTTCGGGTATGGATCTGGTATCGCAATTCGACCTGCAGGCGAGGGCCTGCGACAAACTCGGCTCGCCGCTGTACGGGTCGCTGCTGCGAAACATTGCCGGGGATATCGCCGAGGGCGGGCCGTGCGCGACGGTGCTGGCGGGCTTCGAGGAGATGGCGTTCGCGTCCGCGCTACCGCTGCGCATGATGGCCGGCGTCCATGCGCTGGTGTTGTCCGGCGGCGCAGCGGATCTCGCGCCGTTCTATCCCAGCTCCGGGGTAGCGCTGCGACAATGTGATCCGGCCGAGGCGTGGATTCCCTTCCGGCAGGCGGTGCTCGATCGGCCGGAGTGGATTCGCGACTGGCTGGACCGGCCACCGCAGACCAACGAGGTGGGACGGGCGGTTCCGCTGCTGGCCGGGTTGCTGGCCGCTGTGGACGCGATGCCGATGCCGGTGCGGTTGCTGGAGTTGGGCGCCAGTGGCGGACTGAATCTGCGGGCCGACCAGTTCCGTTGGGACAGCGGCGATATCGGGTGGGGTCCGCCGGACTCACCGGTCCGGATCACCGATGCCTGGCGCGGGCCGGTGCCCGCGTGGCTCTCCGCGGCGGTGCGGCGCCACCCCCGCGTCACTCTCGTCGAGCGAGGTGGCTGTGATCCGACGCCGTTGGATCCGTTGTCGCCGCGCGATTCGCTCGCGCTGCGTTCGTACGTGTGGCCGGATCAGCGCGAGCGGGCGGCGCGGCTCGACGGTGCGCTGCGACTCGCGGAGCGGATACCGGTCGATATCGCCGTCACCGGGGCTCGCGACTTTCTCGCCGGTGTCGAACTCGAACGCGGCACCCTGACCGTCGTGTGGCACTCGGTGATGCGGCAATACGTCGGCGCCGAGGAATGGCGCGCGGTCACCGCCGAGCTGGATCGGTTGGCGGCGGCGTCGCGCCCCGATGCCGGTTTCGCCTGTGTCGCTTTCGAACCCCAGAACAGCTCCGATGACCGCAACGGTTTCCGGCTCACCGTCCGGCTCGGTGCCGGCGCCCCGGTCGTTCTCGCGCGGGCGATGCCGCACGGCGTACCGGCCTTCGCTTACCCGCTCGACGATCCGGCCCGATAGCCGGCCCTCTCGGGCTCGCCGTTCTCCTGCGCCTGGCGACCCATTTGGCTCAGCCGCAACGGATTCGGGCGATGACTTTCCGCGGCCCGATGCGTCTTACTTGTGCGGCCGCGAATCTCGCGGCCAGAGGGGAGCACGTGATGACTACCGAGCGGGACCGGGCGGGTGCCGGACGTTATGCGGAACATCCGACCGTGCGGCGCATGGCCGAGGTCGGGCACACCACACCGGATCCGGTGGTGACCGCAGCGCGGCTGCGTGAGATCTGCCTCGCCGCCGGCGCCGATGATGTGGGATTCGTCCGGGTCGACGATCCCGCTGTGGCAGCCGAATTCGAGCACGCGCGCGCAATTCTGCCGACCGCCCGGACCTACATCTCCTTTTGTATTCGGATGAATCGCGACAATCTGCGCAGTCCGATGCGCAGTCTCGCCAACACCGAGTTCAACCACGCCGATGACGAGACGAACGTGGTGTCCCGCCGGATCACCCGGGCGCTCGAGGACGCGGGCTATCGCGCGGTCTATCCGGCGCCGGGATATCCGATGGAGGTCGACCAATTCCCGGGCCGGATCTGGGTCCTCGCGCACAAGGTGGTGGCGGAGGCGGCGGGCCTGGGAGTCATGGGGATTCACCGCAACGTCATTCACCCGAAGTTCGGGAATTTCATTCTGCTCGGTACGGTCGTGACCGATGCGGTCGTCGACGAACCGAGTGCGCCACTGGATTTCAGCCCGTGTCTGGAATGCAAGTTGTGCGTGTCGGCCTGTCCGGTCGGAGCGATCACCACCGAAGGTGGTTTCGATTTCCAGGCGTGCTACACCCACAACTATCGCGAATTCATGGGCGGGTTCACCGATTGGGCCGAAACCGTCGCCGACAGTAGAGACCGCGACGACTACCGCGACCGGGTCACCCGCGCTGAATCGTTCTCGATGTGGCAGAGCCTGTCGTTCAAACCGAACTACAAGGCCGGGTACTGCATGGCTGTGTGCCCGGCGGGCGAGGATGTGATCGGCGCGTTCCTCGACGATCGGAAGGCTCATCTCGACGATGTGGTGCGTCCGCTGCAGAACAAGTCCGAACCGGTCTACGTGCTGCCCGGGTCGGCGGCCGAAGAGCATGTCGCCCGCCGCTTTCCGAAAAAGACCCCGAAACCGGTCGGCAACGGATTCGGGGACGAGGTCAACGACCTGCTGGACCAGATCGGCCCGCGGCCACGCCGGCGTGATGCCTCGCAGGGGTAGCGGGCTCGCCGTCACATACCGGAAGGTCGGCTCGAACGCATCGGGATCGTTCGCGCCGGCCATTCGGGCCTATGGTACGAAAAGTACTATCCACCAATAGTTCCCGTCGCGAATCGACTCGGCTCGAGGCTCGGTGGGCGACACGAAACGCGGAGAATCGGGCGGATGTCCACATCCATGCCCGGAGTTGTCTATGCTGAAGATATTGCCGCGCAAACGAATTCGATAACCCATCCAGTTCGAGCACGTCAACCGGGTTCCGGATTCGGTTACATCCTGCAGGTCAGCGCAGTAGCCCTTGCCGAATTTGCGAGAAACGACTGGAGCCAGGTTTCGACCATGCCACAGTTCACGGATTCCGATTTTCCTGCCAGAACCCAGGCACCGGTGCTGCACGGTTCGCCGGTGCGCGCGTCCGGCGGCGAGCCGCGGGTCGCGATGTATACGCCCGATTTCTCGGCCGACCCGCATCGGGCCTATGCGGATATGCGGCAGCGGTACGGATCGCTGGTACCGGTCGAGCTGTCGCCGGGAGTGCCCGCCACTCTCGTGATCGGGTACCGCACGGCGCTGCAGATTCTCAACGACCCCGACCGCTTTCCGGCCGACCCGCGGGCCTGGCAGCAGAATGTGCCCGGGGAATGCCCGGTGCGACCGGTGCTGGAGTGGCAGCCGACCGCGATGTACAACACCGGTGTCGACCATCAGCGATATCGGAACGCGGTGGTCGCCGCGCTGGATACGGTGGATCTGCACGCGGTGCACGCGATGGTGGGCTATCTCGCGGAGCCGCTGATCGACGGCTTCTGCGAGGCGGGCGCCGCCGATCTGGTCACCGATTACGCGTTTCCGCTCGTCACGTCCGTACTCGACCAGCTGATCGGGTGCCCCGCGGAGCTGGGGCTGCGAGTGGCGAACGGGATGGCCGCGTGCTTCGACACGGCCCGGGCCGCGCAGGGGCTGGCGCAGGCGCGCGAGGCGCTGACCGAGCTGGTGTACCTCAAGCGCACCGATCCCGGTGACGACATCACGACACACCTGATCAACAGTCCCGCCGAGTTCACCGACGAGGAGGTGGCGGCGCAGCTGGTGAGCTTCTACTCCTCGGGGGTGCCGGCACAATGCAACCTCGCGGTCAACACGGTGCTGCTCATGCTCACCGACGAGCGGTTCGGCGGCGGGCTGTTCAGCGGGGCGCTGTCGACCCGGGACGCGCTCGACGAGGTGCTGTTCAACGATCCGCCGTTGGCGAACTTCTGCATCACCTACCCGAAACAACCCACGGTCGTCGAGGACACCTGGCTGCCCGCCCATCAGCCGGTCGTCATCAGTCTGGCCGGCTGCAATACCGATCCGGCCATCGACAAGGGGGAACGGTTCGGCAACCGGGCGCATATGGCCTGGAGTACCGGACTGCACGCCTGCCCGGCTCGCGAACTCGCCTACCTCGTGGTGCAGGACGCGGTGGACGAGCTGCTCGACATCGTCCCGGATCTGCGGTTGAGCATCGATCCCGAGGAGTTGGTGTGGCGGACCGGGCCGTTCCACCGGTCGCTGGTGTCGCTACCGGTCACCTTCGAGCCCGTTCCGAAAACCGGCCTCGACCGCTGACCTCGGCTACCCGCGCTTCCGGTTGCCGAGCAGGAGCGGGGCCAGCGAGATCACGATGATCACCGCCACGGCGGGCAGGAGATAGCGGTCGATGTTCGGCACCTGCCCGCCGAGCCAATAGCCCAGCAGCACCAGGCTCTGTGACCACGCCAGACCGCCCACGATCTGCCACAGCGTGAAGGTCCGGGTGGGGACGCCGAGCACGCCGGCGACCGGGCCGATCACCGTCCGGACCATCGGCACGAATCGGCCGATCACGATCGCGCGCCGCGAGCCGTAACGGTCGAGCCACTGCTCGCCGCGGGTCACCACCCGATGCAGCCGGAGATTGCCGGTGCGAGTCAGCATCGCCCGGCCGCCGTGCCGGCCGACCGCGAAACCGAACTGGGCACCCGCCACGGAACCCACTGCCGCGCAGAGCAATACCTGCCAGAGGACCAGATGCGGGCCGTCGCGCGAGCCGGTCGCGCAGAGAATTCCGGCGGGAAAGATCAGCGTGTCTCCGGGCAGAAAGAAGCCCACGACGAGCAGTCCCGATTCGGCGAATGTCCCCACCAGCACGGCCAGGGCGCCGAAGTCGGCCAGCAGGGCGGAGCCACTCGTCGGATCGAGCGCGGTCCGGATGCCTGCCATCGGCTCACGGTAGCGGGACGCGGCGGTCGCCGCCTGTCCGGCAATCCCGCCGGCCCCGGGTAGCGTGCCGGTAGCGGGCGTGCTGAACGTGGAAAGGGACGACTTCGATGGCGGCGGTGTCGGAAACCGTTCCCGAACTCTTGCGTGCACTGGACCTGACCGGAGTGTTCGCCAACGCGATGCTCGGTGGGGCGGTGGCGCGCACCTTCCGATTCGATCCGATCGGATTCGCGGTCCTCGCCACCGCGTCGGGACTCGGCGGTGGAATCATTCGCGACACCCTGTTGCAGCGCGGAACGCCGGTGGCTCTGGTCGATTACGCGTATCTGCTGACCGCGCTGGTCGGTGCGGTGATCGCCTTCGCCTTCCGGTTCGAGGGCAGGTTGTGGGACCGGATGTTCCCCTGGGTCGATTCGCTGGCCCTCGGCTGTTGGGCGGCGGTCGGTGCGCAGAAGACCTTGGAGGTCGGCCTGGGATGGTTGCCGGCGATGCTGTTGGGGACCACGACGGCCGTGGGCGGTGGGGTGGTCCGCGATCTCGCGGTGGGCCGGGTGCCGACGATTTTCGGTGGTAACACGCTGTATGCCACGTGTGCGCTGGTGGCCAGTGCGACACTGGTGATCATCTGGTATTCGGGGCATGTGACCGCGGGTTCGATCGCCGCGACGGTGGTCGGCGCGGGCCTGTGCCTGGCGGCCCGGTGGCGCGGCTGGATGCTGCCGGAACAGGTGAGTTGGCCGGAACGGTTGCGCTACGGACGGCGAAAGGAGAGGTGATGACCTCGACGACGCGGGACTACGCGGTATTGGCGGGGCTGGACGGGACGGCCGGCTGGCAGGAGGAGTTCTATCGTGACCTGCATGCCCATCCGGAGCTGTCGCATCAGGAACATCGCACCGCGGGCTTGATTGCCGACAAGTTGCGCTCCTGGGGTTACGACGTGCACCAGGGGGTCGGCGGGACGGGGGTGGTCGGGATTCTGCGCAACGGGGACGGGCCCGGGGTGCTGCTGCGCGCCGATATCGACGCCCTCCCGGTCCGGGAGGCCACCGGATTGCCTTATGCCAGTTCGGTTTCCGCGGTCGACCGGGACGGCAACGAGGTGCCGGTGATGCATGCCTGCGGGCACGATGTGCACGTGACCTGCCTGCTCGGCGCCGCGCAGTTGTTCGCAGAGCGACCCGACGGCTGGCACGGCACGCTCGTGGTGCTCTTCCAGCCCGCCGAAGAGGTCGGCGACGGAGCGCGCGGGATGGTCGACGACGGTCTCGCCAGTCTGCTGCCGAAGATCGATGTCGCGCTCGGTCAGCACGTCCTGCCCGCGCCCGCCGGCATCGTCGGCACCCGCAGCGGGCCGATGCTGGCGGCCGCCGACAGCATGCGGATCACCGTCTACGGACGTGGCGGGCACGGGTCGATGCCGCAGGCCACCGTCGACCCGGTGGTACTGGCCGCGATGATCGTGCTGCGACTGCAGATGGTGGTCTCGCGCGAGGTGGCGCCGACCGACACCGCGGTTCTCACCATCGGCAGCATCACCGCGGGAACCAAGAGCAACGTGATCGCCGATCATGCTGTGCTGCAATTGAATGTGCGCACCTACAGCGAATCCGTTCGCACCACGATTCTCGACGCGATCCGCCGGATCGTGCACGCCGAATGTCAGGCGTCCGGGTCGCCGAAGGATCCCGAATTCGAACTGTTCGATCGCTTCCCGGTGACCGACAACGACCCCGAGGCCACCCGGCGAGTGGCGCAGGCGTTCACCGCCCACTTCGGCGATCGTGCGATCGAGTTGCCGATGCAGAGCGCCAGCGAGGATTTCAGCGAGATCCCCGATGCCCTCGGTGTGCCCTACACCTATTGGGGTGTCGGCGGGATCGACCCGGCCACCTATCAAGCGGCTGCGAAAACCGGCCGGATCGCGCAGGAGATCCCGGTGAACCACTCGCCGGGGTTCGCCCCGGTGATCGAACCGACCTTGCGCACCGGAACCGAGGCGCTGGTCGTCGCGGCGTCGGCGTGGTTGAGCGGACACTGAGCGACAACGGCCGATTCCGCCGAGCCGGCCGGGCTCGGCGCGCGGCTCGGTGAGCGATTCAGCCGTGCGATTCTCGCCGGTCGTACCGTGTCCTGGCCGCGGCGTGGGCGGACCGTAGCAGGTCGCGGACCGCCGCGTCGGTGCGTGGGCCGGGATCGACCACGGCCAGCCAGCCCTGGCGGGCGTAGACCGGGTGGGCGATCACGGTATCCGCGATGCCGGGGTTCTGGGGCGCGACGTCGGCGCGCGGGCTGTGGCCCGTCCATCGGGTGAATGCTTCCGTGCCCGCGAAGATGTTGACGCGGAAGGTATTCGGGCGATTCAGTTGGGAGGATTCGTCGCCCGGGTAGTCCTTGGTGACGATGGTGGCGAAGGGTTGGGTTCGGGGGAGGACGCCGTCCGGGGCGTAGTAGAAGAAGGTGTCGCCCCAGCTGATCTCGGGGGTGCCGTCGCCGGGTTGCGGGCGCAGGGTCAGGACGCCACCGAGGTTCTCGACGAATCCGACGATCTCGTTGATCTCCATTGTTCTAGCGTTTCATTCATGTGCTTGTGGAGACTTCGGCCGATGAAGTGGCTGGTAGTGGTGTGAAAAGTCGCGAATCCGCTGGTCTGCGGACGGTCGATGTGGCCCGGCGCGCCGGATATTCGGTGCAGCAGGTGCGCAACCTCGAGCGGGACGGGGTGTTGCCGCCGGCCGTGCGGGGACCGTCGGGATATCGACGCTACGCCGAGATCCATGTGCGTTTCGCGCGAGCGTATCGATCGTTGGCGGCGGCGATCGGGCCGGTGGCGGCGAAGGAGGTCGTGCGGGCGGCACGGACCGGGCCGGATCTGCCGGCATTGCTGGATGCCGCGCATGCCCGGCTCGATGCCGAACGGCGCGAGGTGCGGTCGGCCGAACGGGCCGTCGAATCGATCGCCGCGGAACCGATCCTGGCGGCGGAGCCGGCCGATTCGATGACCGTGGCCGAACTCGCGGACGCACTGGGGGTGCGGCCGTCGACGTTGCGGCACTGGGATGCCGAGGGATTGGTCGTGCCCGGTCGGTCGGGGGCACGAAGCGCGCGGCTGTACGCGCCGGAGGATGTGCGGGACGCGCGGATCGTGCATCAGCTCCGGCGCGCCGGATATCGCATACCCGCACTGCGAGAACTGATGTCGATGCTGCGGCAGGCGTATCGGGTGGGTGATGCCCGCGCCGCGTTGGCCGCGCGCGCGAAGGCGATCGACCGGCGGTCGTGGGCGCTACTGGCCGCCTCCGCCGCACTCGCTGCGAGCGTGTCGCCACCCGACGGGGCGGGATTCGATTCGGAGTACGGCGGAGGCGGCCCGGCTGCGTAGGTGTGCTCAGCGCGTGGCCGCGCGCACCCGGTCGACCGGGTGCGGAACGCGCCGGCGGCGATCGGTGAGTACGACGCCGACCGCGATCGCGCTGAAGGCGGCGCTGCACCACAGTGCGGTCGCCGGACGATCGGTGTGGTCGACAACCGGACCGGCGGTGGCGGGGCCGAGAACGGCGCCGACGTTGAACGCGGTGGTCGCCAGGGCACCGGCGATTCGCGGCGCCGCCGCGGTGGCGGTCTGCACGATCGATGCGATCAGGGTCGAGCCGACACCGAAGGCGATCGCCCCGGCCACCGCGGACATGAGCAGAACGCCGAGCAGCGATTGCGCCGAGACCGCGGCCAGCAGCCACACCGCCACGAGGCTCACCGTTGCGACGACCACGATCCGCCGCTGATACCGGTCGGCGAACCGCCCGGCAACCGTCACCCCGGCGAACGAGCCGAGCCCGAAGACGGCCAGTACCAACGGAATCCATCCACGATGGCCGGTCGCGCCGGCGGTGACGGCGCCGAGATAGGTGAAGCCGGCGAAGGTGGCCGCGTTCACCAGGATTCCGCGCACCGCGGCGATCAGCGTCGGCCGCTGCCGCAGCACCGACCACTCCCGCCGGATCGAGCCCGCCCGGCTCGCCGACGGCTCACCGCCGTCGGCAGCGCGACCGAGCATCCGCCACACCGGCAGCAGGGTCGCCGCGGTGAGCGCGGCCACCGCCCAGAACGCCGACCGCCAACCCCAGATCTGCCCCAGCGCGGTGCCCGCGGGAACGCCGACGATGCAGGCCACCGTCACCCCGGACACCACCACCGAGGTCGCGCGACCGACCGCGCCGGAGCCGACCACTCGCGGCAGCGCGGCCAGCGCCACCGCCAGGAACCCGGCGTCCGCGACGGCCGCAACCACGCGGGTCACCAGCAACAGCGTGAAATCCGTTGCGAGAGCGCCCACTACGTGCGCCAGACAGAACAGGCTCGAGAAGGCGGTCACCGCCCAGCGGATCGGCAACCGGCCCGCGGTGATCGCCAGCACCGGCGCACCCACCACCATACCGGCGGCGAACAACGAGGTCAGCAGGCCGGCAGTGCCGAGCGACACCCCGGTGTCGGTCGCGATCCGCTCCAACAGTCCCGAGACCATGAATTCCGATGTGCCCTGGGCGAAAACCGCCACAGCCAGCACGAAAACCACAATTGGCATAGGAGAGAACTCCCCGGATACGGGACGCCGCAGCGGGGAGCCACGGCATCCGAGACGGCTGCGGAACCGGGCGCCGCCCGGCCGCAGAAATCCACCAGCATCCGGCGCTGCGAGATACCGGTCGCGCGGCGACCGGCAGTACATACCCACAACGCCGCCCGGCCCGTGGGCCGGGCGGCTACCGTTCGGATGCCTCCGGAGAATTCACCCCGACACCATAACAACGCCGGCGCGCAGGTTCGACGGAATATTCGCGCGGCCCGCACCGGCGGACGACGCGTGGCTCGCTCGTACCCGATCGACGCCGATCTCGGTGTCGCCGAAATCAGGAAACCGGTGCGTCCGAAGCGATGTCGGGCGCCAACGGGGCGATGACGCCGATGATGTCGGAAACCGTCGCCGCCAGCACGCCGGCCGCGTGCAGAGCGTCGGTCAGATGCCCGGCGACCAGGCTGAAGTGGTGCATGGTGATGCCGCGGCCCTGATGGACCTGCTTCATCGGGGCGCCGGTATAGGGCAGCGGCCCGCCGAGCGCGGCGGCGAAGAATTCCACCTGTCGACCCTTCAACCGCGACATGTTGGTGCCGGAGAAGAAGCCGGCGAGCTCCTCGTCGGCGAGGACCCGGCGGTAGAAGTCCTCGACCACGGTCTCCAGGGCTTCGTGCCCACCGATCTGCTCGTAGATCGACGCCGAGGCGGACGGGGCGGAGGACGATTTCGAGAAACGGGAGGGAATTCGCATGAAAACAGCGAATCACCGCCGTGTTTCCCGATCGTTGATCCGGTGTCGCCGTCGAGTTGCCGTGTGTAGAAAGACGATTTCTCCGATCTCACATCCGCTGTGCGGGCGCGGCGAGGTTTCTCGCGACGGGGTCTCGAACGCCTCGTCCGGACGCGCCTCGACAGTGGCGGAGGTGGGTGTATCCGATCACGGCACGGCCGGTACCGCCCGGCTGGGATCGACACCGGAGAACGCGAGAGAGATGACGAATCCGGCCGCCTCCTCCAGCTGCCGGGCCCGGTCGAGGCCGCCGAATACCGTCGCGGCGGCCCCGACGTCCCGGACCAACTGCTCGGTGGTCCGCAGGGCGGCCGGATCGTCACCGCAGATCGAGACCGTCACCGTCGCGGTCTCGCCGGTGGTCCACTGCTCGCTGGGAAACAGATGGAAGGCCTTGACCACTCGGGCGCCCGGGGCCAGCTCCGCCACCCGCCGCGCGTGGGACATGCCGGGCGGGAGGCGCAGCATGCCGACTCCGTGCTCGACCGCGTTGACCGGATCGATGACGGTGCGGCCGGACAGGCTGCCGCTCGGCGCGCCGACCGCGCGCAGGACGTCCTCGGTGCCGGTGTATGCGACCGCCAGTAGCACCACCTCGGCGTCGGCGACGGATTCCGCGAGCGGGACGGCTCGGATCGCGCCGAGCCGCTGGGCCGGTAGAGCGGCGAGCCGCTGGGCCAGCTGCCGCGCCTTGACCGGCGATCGTCCGGCGACCGTGATGTCGTGTCCGGCGCGGGCCCACCGGCTGCCCAATGCCTCGGCCAAGGTGCCCGTTCCCAGAATCGTGATGCGCATCCGCTGCTCCTTCGAGTTGTCGATCCGGCGTTACGGTAGGCATGTCGATACGCACCGATCGGTGCGCAACGGACGGGTGATCATCACAGGATGAGTGGCTACGACGAACATGCCGGCGAACTGGTCGCCGACTGCCGGTTACGCGCGGCGACCGACCTTTTCGCGCACACCTGGGATCCCGTGGTGCTGGTCGGGCTGCTCGGCGGGCCGCGGCGGCGCAGCGATCTGCGGGCCGAGATCGGCGGCATCAGCGACAAGGCGTTGACCGAGGCCCTGCGCCGGCTTCTCGGCCACCGCCTGATCGAACGCCACCGCTACGCGCAGGCACCGCCCCGGGTGGAGTACGCGCTGACCCCGCTGGGCCGCAGCCTGGTCGAGGGACCGATGCGCGCGCTCGGCGACTGGGTGGAGGAACACGGGGACGAACTGCTCGGGCCGGAGCCGAGCGACGAACCGGGGATGAGCGCGTAGCCCGGATCGACACGGCGGGACGGGCGCCGACCACCGGTCGACCGCTCGATAAGCTCGCCCGGTGACCGACGAGACGCTGCAGCAGGGCCCCATCCACGCCGTCCACACCGAGTTGGGCGCGACCTTCGCCCCGTTCGGGGGATGGGAGATGCCCGTGCAGTACGCGGGCACGGTCGCCGAACATACCGCGGTGCGGAGCACCGTCGGTGTCTTCGACGTGAGCCACCTCGGCAAGGCGACCGTCCGGGGAGCCGGTGCGGCGGAATTCGTGAACGCGGCGCTGACCAACGACCTCGGCCGCATCGGTCCGGGCAAGGCGCAATACACGCTGTGCTGCACCGAAGCGGGCGGGGTGATCGATGATCTGATTGCCTACTACGTCGGCGACGACGAGATCTTCCTGGTGCCGAACGCGGCCAACACCGCGGCCGTCGTGGCCGAGCTGCGCGCGGCGGCGCCCGAGGGGATCTCGATCACCGACCAGCATCGCGAGTTCGCCGTCTTCGCCGTGCAGGGGCCGAAGTCCGCCGATGTGCTCGGCGCGCTGGGACTTCCCACCGATATGGAGTACATGGCGTTCGCCGACGCCGAATGGGACGGCCGCCCGGTGCGGGTGTGCCGGACGGGGTACACCGGCGAGCACGGTTACGAACTGCTGCCGCGCTGGGCCGACGCCGAGGCGGTCTTCCGCGCGCTGCTGGCGCAGGTGACGGCCGCGGGTGGGCAACCGGCCGGGCTGGGCGCGCGCGACACGCTGCGCACCGAGATGGGCTATCCGCTGCACGGACACGAACTGACACTGGATATTTCGCCGGTGCAGGCCCGGGCGGGCTGGGCGGTGGGCTGGAAGAAGCCCGCGTTCTGGGGCAAAGCCGCACTGACACAGGAGAAAACGGACGGCCCGCGGCGAATCCTGCTGGGGCTCAAGGCGATCGATCGAGGTGTGCTGCGGCAAGGGCAGACCGTCCTGCGGGGGGAGGAGAAGGTCGGGGAGACCACCTCGGGGACGTTCTCGCCCAGCCTCAAGGTGGGTATCGCGCTGGCTTTGCTGAACACCGATGCCGGGCTCGAGCCGGGTGACGAGGTCGCCGTCGATGTGCGCGGGCGCCGGTTGCGCGCCGAGGTGGTGCGGCCGCCCTTCGTCGCCCCGCGCACGTCCTAGCGCGGTCGACCACACCGGTCGACGACGAACCCGATGACCCGCGTTCGCCGGGGAGGGAGGCGAGGCAGTCTCGCTCGCGAGAGCAGCGCTCCCGCGTGCCGGCGAGGGGGAGACGGGCCGGTCGTCGGGTGAGACCGTGGCTCTGACGGTGCGGCCTCGTCCTGCCGACGCAGGTCCGCGCATCGGCGCCGAGTACCGCAGTTCTAGTATCGAGATCATGACAGTTGCCGCACAGTTCACCCGTACCCCGCATCCCGCCCCGGTTCCGGCGGATCGGCGCGCGGAGATTCTGGCGGCGCCCGGGTTCGGCCGGTACTTCACCGACCACATGGTGTCGATCGACTACATCGACGGCCAGTGGACCAACGCACGGGTCGAACCGTACGGACCGCTGTCGATGGATCCGGCGACGATGGTGTTCCACTACGGTCAGGCCATCTTCGAGGGGCTCAAGGCGTACCGGCAGGCCGACGGCAGCATCGCCACCTTCCGCATCGACGCCAACGCGGCGCGGTTCCAGCGGTCGGCGCGGCGGCTGGCGATGGCGGAGCTGCCGGAGGAACTGTTCATCGAGTCGGTGCGGCAGCTGCTCGAGGTCGACGCGGACTGGGTGCCCGCGGCCGGTGGTGAGGAGTCGCTGTATCTGCGGCCGTTCATGTTCGCCACCGAGGCCGGGCTCGGCGTGAAACCCGCCGCCGCCTACAAGTATCTGCTGCTGGGATCGCCTGCGGGAGCGTACTTTCCGCGTGGCGTGAAGCCGGTGCGGGTGTGGCTGTCCACCGAATACGTGCGCGCCGCGCCCGGGGGCACCGGTGAGGCCAAGGTGGCCGGCAACTACGCCTCCTCGCTGCTGGCCCAGCAGCAAGCCACCGAGAAGGGCTGCGATCAGGTGGTGTGGCTCGACGCGTGTGAGCGCAAGTACGTCGAGGAGATGGGCACCAACAACCTGTTCTTCGTCTACGGGTCCGGTTCCGAGGCGCGGCTGGTGACCCCGGAACTGTCCGGTTCGCTGCTGCCGGGCATCACCCGCGACAGCCTGCTGACACTGGCCGCCGACTCCGGCTACCCGGTGGAGGAACGCAAGGTCTCGGTCGAGGAGTGGCGTGCGGGCGCGGAATCCGGCGAGATCACCGAGGTGTTCGCGTGTGGGACCGCCGCCGTCATCACCCCGGTCGGCTGGGTGCACTCCGCCGAGGGCGAATTCGAGATCGGCGGCGGTCAGCCGGGTGAGGTCACCATGGCACTGCGCGACACCCTGACCGGAATCCAGCGCGGAACCTTCGCCGACAACCACGGCTGGTTGCGCACCCTGGCCTGAGGTCGTGGCGCGACCCAGCGTCGATGCATGCGGCGCCCCGGACCGCGCCGGAGCGCCGCGGCGGCATCGTCAGTCCCGTGACAATGCCGCCTCGTCATGCTTTTCGACATCGATATACGGAAATCGACACCGATGGTGTGTTTCCCGGGTGCCGGAGCGGACGCCTCCAGCCGCTGCTCCGGCGGTATGCCCAGCAAGTTGTAGGTGTAGCGCACCGTCCCGTCCTCGACGTACAGCGCGTGACCACCGAACCGCGACCCGTGGGAGAAGATCACCTCGGCGCTGCCGGCCGTCGTGGTGACCTCGGCGAGGACCTCGAATTCCAGCCCGAGGAAGGTCTGCAGATCCTTGCCGCTGACCGCGAGGTCGTTGAGCGGGAGCACCTTGTTGATCTCGGCTTCCCGGAACCAGAGGCCGAGTGCACCACCGGTCGTGGCGGCGGACCTCATCCGCTCGGGTGAATGACGGTGTCACCGCCGCTGCCGCGCACCCCGTTGCCGATACCGCCACGACCTGGCGAATCGGGCGGTACGGTCGGATCAGCGTACGGCCGGCTACCGCTGCCGGCGTTGACGTTTCGGACAGTGAGGGAGAGGAAGTCATGCCACACCGCACCGACTCCGGCACCCACCACGCCTGCTGCGCACCCGCGGCCGGAAAGAGCGCCGAATCGACCGGACACGGTTCCGATGCCGGTCGGCCGGCAGACGCGGCTCGCCGCACGGACTTCGAGACCGGGCTGGTCGCCGTGCCCGGCGGCACCTTCACCATGGGAGACGAGAGCCGCTGGGCTTATCCCGGGGACGGTGAGGGGCCGCGCCATCCGGTCACGGTCGACGCCTTCGCTATCGGCCGGTACACGGTCACCAATGCCGAGTTCGCCGCATTCGTCGCCGCCACCGGCTACCGCACCGACGCCGAGAAATACGGCTGGTCGTTCGTCTTCGCCGGATTGCTGCCGCCCGATATGCCGCCCACCCGCGCGGTGGTCAACGCCCCGTGGTGGCGGCAGGTGGAAGGCGCGGACTGGGCCCATCCGTTCGGGCCCGGCTCCGACCTCGATGCCCTGGCCGACCATCCCGTGGTCCATATCTCCTGGGAGGACGCCCAGGCCTTCTGCAACTGGTCGGGCACGCGGCTGCCCACCGAGGCGGAATGGGAATACGCCGCCCGCGCCGGATCCACCGGCCCGTTCCCCTGGGGTGAGGACTTCGAGCCGGACGGGCAGCGACGGATGAACGTCTTCACCGGCGATTTCCCCCGCACCGCACCCGGTGCGCATGTGGGCACGATGCCCGTGGACGCGTACGCGCCCAATGGATTCGGGCTCTACAACACCACCGGCAATGTCTGGGAATGGTGTTCGGACTACTTCTCCCCGGACTACTACCGGCACAGTCCCGAGACCGATCCCACCGGCCCCGATCTCGGCCGTGACCGGGTGATGCGGGGCGGATCGTATCTGTGCCACCTGTCCTACTGCCGCCGTTACCGGGTGTCGGCGCGGCAGGGCAGCGAGCCGGTTTCCTCGACGGGAAACCTCGGTTTCCGCGTGGTCGCCGATACGCCGGCCGAGCGCTGACGTTCGCGGCTCGGTTCACCCACCACGTTATGAGATGCCGGGGTGCCGCGGTTGCGCGATATCGGCGGCCTGCTTGCCCGGGTGCCGGCCATCTCGATCATGGCGTTCCTCGAGACGGTCGCGGTGGACCGGGCGGTCGCCGCGCTCAGGCCAGATTGACGATGCCGCGGATGGTGAAGAGGGCGCCGAAGACCAGCAGCACGCCGATCGACAGCACCCGAGTGTGCCGGATCATCCAGACCTTGGCCGCGTCGAGTCCGGTGCGGGCGCGCTCGCCCAGCAGCAGGTAGATGCCGATCGGGACGAGAAAATCGAGGACCGCGGCGACGAGCAGCACGATCGTCCCGACCGCTGACGCGGCGACCGAGGTGCCCGAACTGGCGATCAGGCTCATGCCCGACAGCATGATGAACAGATTCGGATTGATCACCGCCAAGGCCAGGCCCGCGATGAACGCACCACGCGGTCCGGTGTTCTCCAGCTGCGTCATCCAGCGGGGCCCGCCGCTGGACGCGGTTGTCGGCTTGCGCGCCGCGATGACGGCGCCGGCCAGCAGGAACAGCACGCCGACCACCAGCCCGGCCCAGTGCGAGGTCTGTTTCGACGTGGACTGTGGATCGCCCGCACCGCCCAGCAGCGCGGCCACCGCGATCTGGGCATAGACGAGCAGGAATGCGGCGCCGAACGCGGAGGCGTCGGCGACCGGGCGATGCGACTGCAGCAGCAGTACACACCCGGCGACGGCGCCCGGGGTGACGATCAGTCCGATCACTTCCGGAAGTAGTAGTACGAGCAGATCGCCCATCTCGACTCCTCGCCACGTCCTGGTGCTGTGCCGACTCGGATCCGCTCGTGCTCGTCCGGCGGGGTGCGCTCCCGCACGATCACGCTAGAGCGCGGACGCCGGCGTGCCGTCATACGTTGCGGGTGAGCTCGGCGGCCGAGATGCCGGGAAGGTGCGTGGGGCCGCGGAAAATTGGTGTGCGCACAGGCGAAAAGCCCTCTCGCGCAGAGCGAGAGGGCTTCGTGCGGATGCGGTTCGGCTCAGCCGGGCATGAGCATGTGCCACTGTTCCAGGGTGGTCGGGCGCATGACGTAGTTGTTCTCGCGCACCGACGACAGGGCCGCACTGGGTTCTTCGGAGTACCAGTGGCCGGGGTAGACGACCGGGTCACCGGACAGTTCGGCCAGATGACGCAGGCTGCGGAACATGGCGTCGGAATCGCCGCCGGGGAAGTCGGTGCGGCCGCAACCGTCGACGAACAGGGTGTCACCGGCGACGAGCCGGTCCTCGAACAGGAAGCACTGGCTGCCCGGAGTGTGGCCGGGGGTATGCAGGAATTCGATCTCGACGCCACCGACGGCGAGGGTGTCGCCGTGGTCGTGGCCGGTCAACTCGCTCGGGGCGATACCGGTGACGTTGGCGACCCAGGACAGTTCCTCGTGGTTGACATGCACCGGGACCTGGACCCGCTCGAGCAGTTCCTTCACCCCGCGCAGGGTGAAGCCCATCATCGTGCCGCCGACATGGTCGGGGTGGTGGTGGGTGGCCAGGACGCCGGTCAGCCGCAGACCGTCGGACTCGGCGATATCGACCAGATCACCCGCCGCGTACGCGGGATCGACCACCACGCATTCGCCGGTCTCGCGATCGCCGATCAAATACGAGAAATTGCGCATTTGCGTGGCGATCGGATCGCCGACGGCCCAATCCCGGCCCGCCAGCAGCTGACGAAAATATAAACGGTCGGATCCCATGTGCACACCCTATTGTTCGCGGGCGAACTCCGCGCATCCGGACGCAATATTGTGAATCGTCACCGGCGCGCGGGCCACCGAACGGCTCGGTCCCTCGCGGAATCAGCGCAGCAGCGCGCCGAGCTCGTCCGCCGCCTCCGGTCCGTACGCGCCGCGCAACCGTTCGAGCGCGCTCTCGCGATCCAGCGACCACTCCTGAGTGCCCACGGTCTCCAGCACGAGCACCGCGGTGAGCGAACCCAGCTGGGCGGACCGCTGCAGGCTGAGCCCGGCAATGTGCCCGGTGAGGAATCCGGCGCGGAATGCGTCCCCGACGCCGGTCGGATCGACCTGTGAAAGTTCCGGCACCACTTCGACATTCACCTCGACGCCGTCACCATCGACGATCAGCGCGCCCTTGGCACCCAGAGTCGTGACCCGAATGCCGACGCGCCGGCCGATCTCCTCGGCGGACAGGCCGGTCTTCTGCAGCAGCAGACCCCACTCGTACTCGTTGGTGAAAAGGTATGTGGCGCCGTCGATCAGGGCCAGCGCCTGGTCGCCGTCGAGCCGGGCCAGCTGTTGCGACGGATCCGCGGCGAACGGGATGCCGAGCTTGCGGCACTCCTCGGTGTGGCGCAACATCGCGTCGGGATCGTTGGCGCCCACCAAAACCAGGTCCAGCGAACGGTTTTCGGCCACTTCGGCGATCGAGATGTCGCGGGCTTCGCTCATCGCACCCGGATAGAACGACGCGATCTGGGCCATCGTCTCATCGGTGGTGCAGACGAACCGTGCGGTGTGCGCGGTCTCCGAGACGCGGACCGCCGAGCAGTCCACCCCGTGGCGCTCGAGCCATTCGCGGTATTCGCCGAAGTCGGCGCCCACCGCGCCGAGCAGCAGCGGGCTGCCACCGAGCAGACCCATCGCATACGCGATGTTGCCGCCGACACCGCCTCGGCGAATCACCAGATCGTCGACCAGGAAGCTCAGCGACACGTGCTGCAACTGATCGGCAAGCAGGACGTCGGAGAATTTCCCCGGAAATCGCATCAGATGGTCGGTCGCGATGGAAGCGGACACAGCGATGGTCACGAAGCCCGGTCCTTGTCTGTCGAGGGCGAATTCAGCTTTACCGTACCGTGTGCACGACACGGCGCGGAACCTCCGCAGAGATTCCGCGCCGTGGGGGATATGTCAGTTGAAGCTGTCGCCGCAGGCGCAGGAGCCGGTGGCGTTCGGGTTGTCGATGGTGAAACCCTGCTTCTCGATGGTGTCGACGAAGTCGATGGACGCACCCTGCACGTAGGGGGCGCTCATCCGGTCGACGGCCAGCGTGACACCGCCGAACTCGGCGGTCAGGTCACCGTCGAGGGTGCGATCGTCGAAGAACAGCTGATACCGCAGGCCCGCACAACCACCGGGCTGCACGGCGATACGCAGCGCCAGATCGTCGCGACCCTCCTGGTCCAGCAGCGCCTTGGCCTTGGCCGCGGCGGCGTCGGTCAGGATCACACCGTGGGTGGTGGTCTCGTTCTGCACAGTCATGAAGTCTCCTCGCAGACCCTCGTTACCCGTGAACGTTGTTTCCGTGAACAGCGCACGGCTCGGTAGCTGTCAACGCCACGTCGCGGGTGGCTATTCCAATCTTGCCACTGTCGGCGGCGGGGCGGGCCGGTCGGCCCCGGAAATGCTGGGTCGGGCACGGTCCGACGTGCGAATCGCCACAGCTGGGGGCGTGTCGCGGCCACAGACCGGCCGGTCGGGGCCGGTTTGGCGGTATGGGCGATATGACCGATGACACAGGCTCCGCGGAGACCGTATTTCCCGGTCGGTGTGCCATCCAATAGCCTGGTCGGCGTGAAGTTCCTGCGCCGTGGCGATGCCAGCACCACCGACGACCACGCCGACGACACCTCGGCCGCGACCGGCGGCGACTCGGCCACCGTCGCGGAGCGGCCGGCGCCCGCGCCGACCGCGGGCAAAGGCCGCCCGACGCCCAAACGCCGCGATGCCCAGGGCAGACGCCGCGGCCCGGTCGCGCCGGCGCCGCTGACCGCGAAGGAAGCCCGGGAGCGGCGCAAGGCCATGCGGGGTAACCGGGAGGAGCGCAAGGCGGCCGCCGCCGAGCGCCGGGCCGCCGCCGCGGACCGTCGCGCCCGGATGCTGGCGGGTGAGGACAAATATCTGTTGCCGCGCGATCGCGGGCCGGTGCGGGCCTACGTCCGCGATCTGGTCGACGCTCGCCGCAACCTGGTCGGGCTGTTCATGCCGCTGGCGCTGGTGCTGATCCTGACCATGTTCCTCACCCCGCAGGTGCAGGCCTACGTCACGCTGGCGATGATCGTGATGATGCTGTTCATGGTCGCGGAGGGTTTCGTGATCGGCCGCATCATCAACAAGCGGGTGCGGGAGCGGTATCCGGACGACACCACGTCGAGCTGGTCGCTGGGCTGGTACGCCTTCGTCCGCGCCTCCCAGATCCGGCGCATGCGCGCACCGAAGCCGCGGGTCTCGCCGGGCGACGCCGTCTGAGATCGGTTCCGGCGGGGCCGGCCGGGTCCCGCCTGCGTGTTGCGGGCCTGAGCACCAGCCGAGCCGTCAGGCACCGAATCCGTTCCGGGCATACGCGCTGACAGCCCGGCGGTCCGATGTGCGGCGTCGGCCAGTACGCGGGAATCGCGGTGCCGCCCGATTGGTACCGTGCTGACGTGGTGAACGATGCTGCGGGCGGCCGAGGGCTGCGAACGCTGGTGCTCGGTGGGGCGCGGTCGGGTAAATCGGCCTATGCCGAGGAGGTGGCCGGCCGCCTCGGTCCGGTGCGGTACGTGGCGACCGCGATCCTCGATCCCACCGATGCCGATTTCGTCGCTCGCGTCGCCGTCCATCGGGTGCGCCGGCCCGGTAGCTGGCGGGTGGTGGAGGACGACCCGATCACCGTCCTCGGGGAATCCGCACCGGTCACCCTGATCGACGATCTCGGCACCTGGCTGACCGCCCGACTCGACGCCCGCGCCGCCTGGGAGGCGCCACGCGGCACCGTCGGACCCGATATCGATGCCCTGGTCGCGGCCGTCACCGGCTACGCAGACCGATTGCTGATCGTGAGTCCGGAGGTCGGACTCGGTGTCGTTCCGGCGACCGCGTCGGGACGGCTGTTCCAAGACGAACTCGGCACTCTGAATCAACGCCTCGCGGCGGTATGCGACGAGGTCGTCCTCGTCGTCGCGGGCGTTCCCGTGGTGCTGAAGGCGGCGGGCACGACCGCGGAAGGTGCACTGGGCGCAGCCGCGGCTGCCGCCGGACTTTCCGCGGGGGCGGTCGCGAACGAGCGCGGAACCGGTGCTCGCGCCGTCTCGAAAGAGACCGGCCCCGAATCGGATTCGGATTCCGGCGCTGTGCCCGAAGCCGGGCCGGCCGCCGCCGAGCTGGGCGGCCGGAGTCCCTCGGAACCGGCGGTCGGCGCGACCGAGGCTGCCGCGTCGCCGACCGGACCGCGCGCGGCGGCCGCATTCGACGGCACCGTACCGGCTTTCGGGCCGGTGGCCGCGCCGGACGCGCGGATACGGGCCCAGGCCGAACAGCGGCAGTTGCAGCTGACGAAGCCGGCCGGTGCGCTCGGCCGGCTGGAGACGCTGGGCAACTGGATCGCCGCCTGCCAGGGACAGTGCCCGCCGCGGCAGTTCGAGCGTGCCCGGGTCGTGGTGTTCGCCGGCGATCACGGCGTGGCGCGACACGGGGTGTCGGCCTATCCGAGCGAGGTGACCGCCCAGATGGTCGCCAACTTCCTGTCCGGTGGGGCGGCGGTGAACGCGCTGGCGCGGCTGGCCGATGCGACGGTGCGGGTCGTCGACATCGCGGTGGACGCCGATACCGATCCCTCGGTGTCGGCCTACAAGATTCGCCGATCCAGCGGCGCCATCGACCGCGAGGACGCCCTGACCGAAGCCGAGCTGTACGCGGCGCTGGCCGCCGGCCGGGCCATCGCCGACGAGGAGATCGACGGCGGCGCAGATCTGCTGATCGCCGGCGATATGGGAATCGGCAACACCACGCCGGCAACGGTTCTCATCGCTTCCCTGACCGATACCGAACCCGTGGTGGCCGTCGGGCGCGGCACCGGCGTGGACGATGCGGGCTGGATGCGGAAGGCCTCGGCGGTGCGCGATGCCATGTGGCGGGCGCGGCCGCATCGGCAGGACCCGTTCGCGCTGCTGCGGGTGGCCGGTGGCGCCGATTTCGCGGCCACCGCCGGCTTTCTCGCGCAGGCCGCGGCCCGGCGTACCCCGGTCGTCCTGGACGGCGTGGTGGTCACGGCCGCCGCTCTGATCGCCGAGATGCTCGCGCCCGGCGCCAAGCGCTGGTGGGTCGCGGGGCACCGCTCCACCGAACCGGCGCATGCGCCGGCCTTGGCCAAGCTCGGGCTGGAACCGCTGGTCGAATTGGATATGCGCCTGGGCGAGGGTTCGGGCGCGGTGAGCGCACTACCGATCGTGCGGGCCGCGGTCGCCGCGCTGACCGAGATGGCGACCTTCGGTGAGGCGGGAGTCAGCACCTCCGATGCCGAATCCGGCTCGGCCGCAGCGGAAGTCGTGTCCTGAGCGGCCTGCCGGAACGGATGTCGCGGGCCGGTGACGGTCCCGCCCGGGCAGTGGAGCGGCTGTGAACGGGGCCGTGCGGCTGGCCGTCTCGTGGTTGACGGTGCTCCCGATCCGCGGTCCGGAATCGGTGGATCGGACGACCGCCGCGCGGGCTATCGCGCTGGCGCCGATGGTGGGGATTCTGCTCGGAGCCCCGGCAACCGGCCTGCTGTGGGTATTGCACTGGGTGGGTGCGAGTTCGAGCCTGTCCGGATTGCTGACCGTCGGGATGCTGGCGCTCGCCACCCGCGGGATGCATCTGGACGGACTGGCCGACAGCGCGGACGGTCTGGGCTGTTACGGGCCGCCCGAGCGGGCCCGCGAGATCATGAAAAGCGGCGGCGTCGGGCCGTTCGGGGTCGTGGCGCTGGTGTTCGCGATCGGGGTGCAGGCGCTGGGATTCGCCGAACTCGCCGCGCAGCAGCGGTGGTACGCGGTGGGTTTCGCGATCGCGCTGAGCCGCGTCGCCGTCGTCGTCGCCTGCCGGCACGGGTATTCGGCCGCTCCGGGCTCCGGATTCGGAACCTTGGTGGCGGGCACCCAGTCGCGAAGCACCGTGGTCGGATGGACGGCGATCGGCCTGGTGGCAGCGCTGGTCGCGGGCGGCTCGTGGTGGTGGGGGCCGGTGGCCGCCGCCGCGGCACTGCTCGGCGCGGGCATGCTGGTCCGGCACTGCGTGCGACGCTTCGGCGGGCTCAACGGCGACGTTCTGGGCGCGGCGATCGAGATGACCGTGGCCGCCGCAGTGGCACTGCTCACGCTGCCGCGGTGAGGGCGGCGCCGGTAGGTTGCCGGTGTGGACGATGCGATGTGGCGAGCAGCGTTGGTGACCGAGGGCGACCGGATCGCGGCGATTCCGCTCGCGGCGTTCGACGCACCGGTCGCCGCCTGCCCGGGATGGGATGTCGCGCGGCTCATCACCCACCTCGGCCGGATTCATCGGTGGGCCACGGCATTCCTGCGGGGCGGTGAATCGGCCGCGGCCGAAGTCGCGCGGCAGCCGCGGCCGGCCCGAACGGAACTGCCCGGGTGGTATCGCGACAGCCGCGACGAGCTGGTGCGTGCCCTGGACGAGTTGGACCCCGACGCGCCGGCCGACACCTTCGCGGGTCCCGGCACCGTGCGGTTCTGGTTGCGCCGGCAGGCCCACGAGACGGCGATGCACCGCTGGGACGCTCAGGACGCGGTGTCACCCGGCACTGCCGAGCCGATCGATCCCCGGCTGGCGGCGGACGGCGTGGACGAATGGCTCACCGTCTTCGTTCCGCGCTTCCTCGGCCGGGGTCCGGGGATTCCCGACGACCTGAGCGGCTACGCCGTGCAATTCCGGTGCACCGATATCGACGCCCCGGCCTGGACGCTGCGCCTCACGCCGCCGCTGTCGGTCGTGGAATACGGTACGGCGCAATCGGATTCGGTCGTCACCGGCAGCGCGTGCGATCTGCTGCTCACCGCCTGGCATCGGGCGGCGCCGACGCCACCCGCCGGCGCCGAGGCCGGGCAGGTCCGCCGGGTGCTGGACCTGGTGCACGTCACCTAGCGCCGGGCCGCTCGATACCATCCGAATTTGCGGTGACGCAGCGGAATACGAATTTCGTTCCCGAACGGTGAACGTCGGCCCGGACGGCGGCCGCCGCGGTTCGCCGAACGCATTGTCCCGGTTTGGAAATCGACGCCACGGGTACTCGTCGGAAATGACGGTGACACCGGATCACCGTATTCGCCGCCCGCCGACGACGCCGAGCGCACCGCGGATACTTCGCTGTCGGCAGGTTGTCGGGATCGATGTTTCGCGCGCCAGTTCGAGACCTCGACATCGATGAACCGAGGTCGAGAGGGGAGTAGGTTTGTCGATGTCGTTCCGTGACTCGAAGAACAAGAATCCGGATAAAGGCTATGTCGCCCTGTTGGGTTGGAGCCTGAGCGCCGTGGAAGCGATCGACCGTTTCGACCGGCGGTATGTGGTGGTCGCTCCGGAGTGGGCGCACGAGTATTGCAGCGAGCACGAAATACCTTATATTCCCTGGGATTTCGAACGCCTCAACGACCGGTCGATGGAAATCGCGGAGACATTGCACGCGATGGGTGTCGACGTGGCGATCCCGATCTTCGAAGAAACCGTCGAATGGGCCGGTGCGATCAATTCGGTCCTGCTCGGCAACCCCCGCCTGCTCGGGCAGGCGATGCTGTTGCGCGACAAATCGCTGATGAAGCGGCGCGCTCAGCTCGGTGGGATCCGGGTGGGCATCTTCGAGGAAGCGCACGAACGCGACGATGTGATCCGATTTCTCAAACGCGTCAATCAGACGCTGCTCAAGCTCGACGGCGATCCGAACGACCCGATCCACATCAAGGCCTTCGACAAGGCCGGCTGTCTCGGGCACCGCGTGATCCGCACCCCCGACGAGGTCGACGCGATACCGGACGACGAGTTCCCGGTTCTGATGGAATCGCACCTGGACGGCTGGGAATTCGCGGTGGAGGCGTGGATCCACGGCGGAAAGATCCGGTTCCTGAACATCTCCGAATATGTGCGGCTCGGATATTCGGTCTTCGTCCCGGCAACACCGGAGCTGGAGCGGTACCGTCCGGAGATCACCCGGCAGGTCGAAAAGTTGATCAAGACCTTCGATATCGAATTCGGTTTCGTCCATCCCGAATACTTCGTCACCAGCGACGGCGAGATGTATTTCGGCGAAGTCGCTTATCGGCCACCGGGTTTCAAGGTGTTCGAGCTTCTGGAGCGGGCCTACGGGTTCAACGCCTATCACGCCCTCGTGCTCGCCTTCGACCCGAAGACGACCGAGGAGGAGATCGAGGCGTTCTTCCCGCGGGAAGTTGTGGACGCGAAAGGTCACGCCGGATCCTTCGGGGTGTATCCGCGGCGGCGCGTGGTCAGCCGGCTCTCGATTCCGGAGGAAACCGAGGATCACGAATACTTCGATTCGCACGAACTCACCGCTCCGCTGTCGGAGAAGGTCACCAAGCGCACCGCCTTCGGAAATCACTGGGGACTGTTGTACTTCTTCGGCGAGGACCCGTACGCTCTGCGGGATCTGCTGAAGCGGCAGGAAGAACTCGACTTCTACGTATGAATCCGACTCGGCAGCACGGATTACGGGAGGGCCCTTGGTGAGTCCCATCGGCAGCGACGACGCGACCCTGGACAGACGGCTCGCCAAACTCGACGAAGCGACCCGAACCCTCGCCGCCACCAGCGATTTCGGTAAGCAGGTCACGGTGGCGAGAGTGCTGGGCGCGTTGCGGAAAGTGCTGCCGTTGCCCGGCGGCTGCGCGGCCGTACGGGCGCGGGCGCGGGAACTCGAAGCGGCCGGCCTGTTCCGTGGCACCGACTGGGCGCAGCCGCAGATTCTCATTCCCGCGCTCAGCACCGGCTCCCTGCGCAGCGCGAACGCCGACATCGTCGTGCTGGAGACGGTCAGCGATCTGCGGCTGCTGGCGGTGGCGAAGGGCGAGTACCAGCACGCCGCGATCACCGCCGACCAGGCGCTCGATCATCTGTCGCAGGTGCTCGCGATGAATCTGGCCCTGCTGTTCGGCCCGCCCAGCGAGGCCGAGCGGGAACAACAGGGACGGATGGCGCAGGTGTCGCGGGAACTGCTGCACCACCTGGTGGTCGAGATCGGTTACGAGAAGGTGCTCGAGCATCTGGTGGACGAGATCTGGCGGATCCTGCGACAGCGGCCCATCCAGGTCGATCAGGTGAAGCGAATGATCACCCAGATCGCCGTCGCCCGGGCCGATCCGGATATCGACCTGGGCGCCGGCGCGTTGGGCGCCGACCGGCTGATCAGCAGCCTCTACGGCACCACCGACGCCTGCCGGGAGGATCCGGGCGTCGAGGTCTACCGCACCCGGCTCGAGTCCATGGACGACAGCGCACTGCAGTACGAGGCAACGGGTTTCGCGCGCTCGATGCACGACACCGGACTGGTGTCGCCGTATCACGCGGTGCTGCTGCGCTATCTGCTGAGCCGAGGGGAGTATCTGCTCGGTGAGGCGCTGGGCCTGTCCAGCACCGGGCGCGATTGTCTGCTCTGCTATCACGAGCTGGTGCGCGCGCTGATCGAGCAGGCGGTGCACATCGACACCGCGCAGAGCATCTACGGTCTCGCACTGCTGCTCGAACGCGGGATCCTGTACCAACCACCGGTGGCGCCGGCGCTGTGGCGGGCATTGGCGCTGCCGCTGTCGGCCACCGCCCGGCGGCGCTTGACCGAGGTGTTCGGGACGGCACCCGATCCGCGCAACCGGCTGCTGGCGGGAATTCTGTCCATCCTGGGACAGCCGCTGGGCGTGGGGCAGGGGGACAATCCCACCTGCCAGTCCGCCCGGGCGCTGTCGATGTGGGCGTACAACGATCCGGATTATCTGTTGCAGACGGTGGCCTGGGCCGCCCGCGACGACGAGATCGTGATGCACTTCGAGGGACAGCCGATTTCCTCTCGCGAGGCCTCGGCCGGGGTCGCGACCACCCTGCCGCTCGATCTGGACCCGGTCTCGCTGCTGGTGGTCCCGCATCTGGACCGCATCTACGCCGAGATGGGGCGGCGCTGCGCGGGACGCGAGGGCGATCCGCATCGGTGGGTCAATCCGGAATTCCACGGCTGGTGGTCGGGCCGCGGGTTCCGCATCAATGTCGACGTGGCCAGCGGTCGCCTCATCGATCTGGACGAGTTCCTCCGGCACTTCTACGCCAGCTACCACCCGTTCTACAACGGCAATCAGCCGTTGATCCACCCGCAGCCCGCCGGCGTCGCCGTCACCGACAGCGCCGCTCGGTTCGTGGGCTGGCATGCCATCACGGTGCTGCGGGTGAACCTGGACCCGCAGGACGTCATGCGGGTGTATTTCTACAACCCCAACAACGACAGCGGCCAGGACTGGGGGGACGGCGTGGTCGTGGGCACCGCCGGACACGGGGAGCGGTTCGGCGAGGGGTCGCTGCCGTTCGAGCAGTTCGCCTCACGGCTCTACATCTTCCACTTCGATCCGCTCGAGCGCGGCGAACTCGCGTCGGTCGACCGCGCGGAGCTGGATCGCGTGGTCGGCTACATTCATCGCAGTTGGGGCGCGGACCGGCTCCCGGAGCCGGCGGTCACCGATCCGAGCGGGGACGGGTCAGCGTGAACGCGTCGACCACCTTCAATTCGCCGGGCCCGTTGAGCGCGTAGTAGGTGGCGCTGATCGTCGTGTTCCCGCCCGGCGTGCCCGGATCGACGTCGAAGGCGCAGAAGCCGTACGGATTCTCCGGGTCCTTGAACGCCGACCACGCCGCCTGCTCCATCACGTAGATCGGCGTCTTCCTCCCGGTGACCGGATCCGGGGCGCCGACGCCGGTGATCACCCGGCCCTGCCGATCGGGGAAGAACAGGGTGTTGGACGGGGCCGAGGTGCCGCCGCCGCCGATCACCACATGGACGGTGCCCCGGGTGGTGTCGATGATCTCGGTCGGACGGCCGGTGGCCGTCGCCGGGCCCAGTTCGACCGCGTTCGGCACCGGGTTCGGGGTGAGCGTATCGGTGCCCAGCACGCCCCGAACGGGATAGGAACGCTCGTAATGGTGTTCGTGTCCGCACAGCACGAGATCGACCTGATAGCGGTCGAACAACGGCAACCACTGCTCCCGGATCGCTCGGTCGGAACCGTTGGCCCGGTCGGCGGAGGAGATTGCGGTCTGATGCATGAAGACCACGATCCAGTCGATGTCGCGATCGGTGCGGGCCGCCGCCAATTCCGTTTCCAGCCAGCGCTTCTGCGCGCCACCGGAATAACCGCGGACATAGCTGTTGCCGCCGTCCTGGTAACAGATGTCGTCGTTGGCCAGGGCGATCACCCGCACCCCGCCCACCGTGAACGCGTACCACAGGCCGCGGGCGAAATCCTCGGCGCCGTTGTCCGGCACCGTGAAATAGGTTTGGAAGGCGGCATATCCGATCGGACCGTTGCCGCGTTCGTTCTCGTGGTTGCCGGGCGCGGGCATCCAGGGGCGGTGCCGGGCGGAGCGAGAGTTGTTGGCCCACCAGTCGTTCCAGGTGCGGATCCGGTCGGTGGCGAGATTGGCGTAGCAGAGGTCGCCGTTGACCAGGTTGAACAGCGGGGCGAGCCGTTCGATCCCGGCGGTGACGTCCCCGGCGAACGGTGAGCCCAGGTTGTCGTTGACGTAGCGGCCGTTGTCGAGCCGGCCGAGTGTGGGCGTGCCCTGATCGCCGAAGCTGGTGAAGCGGAACGCCGCGCGGCCCGCCGGCGCGGTGCGCAGCGTGCCGAATTCGCTTGTCGCGCCGTCGTGTCCGGCCGCGTAGACGTAATCGGTGGCCGGGGTGAGTCCCGTCAGCACCGCATGGTGGGTGTAGACCTCCCGGCCCGAGGCGGCATCCCGATACACCCGCGTGCGCGCCGCAACCGTACTGCCGAATCCGGCGGACGCCGGACCGAATCGGACCACCGGATTGCGCACCGAACCACTGCTGTGCCAGCTCACCACGGCTTCCCGCGCGGCATCCGAGCCGAACTGCAGATGCAGGCCGGTGACCGGGGGTGCGGCCACCCGGCCGGGGCCCACCACCAGATCCGGTGCGACCGAACGCAGGTCGTGCGCGCCGGCGGAACCGTCGTCGTGGACCGCGGCCGTGGCACCCGCGCCCACGGCCAGTCCGGCGAGCGCCGCCGCTCCGGACGCGCCGAACAACCAGCGACGGCTCACGGCCCGGGGCCGCTGGTCGGAAACGTGAACGTCCGTGCTCGCGGGGCCGGTCACCTCCGCGCTGCTGCCCGACGGGCGCGGATCCCCTTCGGTTTCGCCCTGATTCGGCTCCGATACGCCGTACTCGCTCATGCCCTCAGCTAACCCGGTCCGGGTTCAGGAAGTGGGACAGGGTGGCCAACGCGAGGTGAATCGCCGGACCGGCGGCGCCGGGGACCGTCAACCGCGCGCCGCGATGCGGGCCCGGACCTCCGGCCGCCGCAGCGGCGGCACCGTCTTCGGTGGCACCTTGCGGTCGGGGAGGGTGGCCAGCAGGCGCGTGGTGGCGGCCGCGATCTCGGCCACCGCCTCGTCCACGGCGGGACGCATCCCGGCGGAGATACTGGTCAGCCCGCCGACCTTCCGGACGTACTGCAGGGCGGCCGCCTCGATCTCCTCGGGCGTGGCCGCCGGTTCGAGCCCGCGCAGGGCGGTGATGTTTCGGCACATGCCTACGAGGCTAGGCCTTTGCCGCGACCGGCGCGGGACTCGCGGCACATGCGCCTACAGCCGCACCGGATACGTCGGCTCCTGAATCGTCGGCTTGATCCGGTCCTCGACGAAGATGCCGTGCCAGATCATGAACACCAGCAGGGTCCACAGGCGGCGGCTGTGATCGCCGTTGCCCGCCCGATGCGCCTCCAGCATCGCCTTGATCGCGGCCTTGTCCAGCAGGTGGTCGGTCTGCGATTCGGCGATCTGGGTGGCCGCCCAGTCGTAGAGTTCCGGGCCGCGCAGCCAGTGCCGCAGCGGGACCGGAAAGCCCAGCTTGGGGCGGTGCAGCACATGCGCCGGCACGATTGTCTCCAGCGCGCGCCGCAGCGCGTACTTGGTGGTCTCCTTGGTGATCTTCTGCTGGTACGGGATCTGCTCGGCGACCGCGAACACCTCCGAATCCAGGAACGGCACCCGCAGTTCCAGCGAATTCGCCATCGTCATCTTGTCGGCCTTGACCAGGATGTCGCCACGCAACCAGGTGAACAGGTCGAGGTGCTGCATCCGCGCCACCGGATCCCAGCCGCGCGATTGCGCGTAGATCGGCGCGGTCACGTCCCGATGGGTCCACTCCGGCCGGAAGTCGCGCAGGACCGCACGCAGCTGGGCGTCGTTGAAGCTGCGGGCATTGCCGTAGTAGCGCTCCTCCAGGCTCAGCGACCCGCGGTGCAGCAGGCTCTTGCCGCGGGTGCCGTCGGGGATCCGATCCGAGAGTTTGCCCGCCAGCCGCCGCACCCCCTTCGGCAGATATTCGAAGGGTTTGAGCGACAACGGCTCCCGATAGATGGTGTAGCCGCCGAACAATTCGTCCGAACCCTCACCCGAGAGCACCACCTTGACGTGCTTGCGGGCCTCCTGGGCGACGAAATACAGGGGCACCAGCGCCGGATCGGCCACCGGATCGTCGAGGTACCAGACGATTTCGGGGATCGCGCCGGCGAACTCCTCCGGGCTGACGGTCCGGATGAAATGCTTCGCGCCGATCGCCTCGGCGGTCTCGGCCGCCACATCGGCCTCCGAATAACCCTCCCGTTCGAAGGCGGAGGTGAAGGTCAGCAGGTTCGGATTGTGCCGGATGGCCAGGGCCGCGATCGCGGTCGAGTCGATGCCTCCGGACAGGAACGCGCCGACGGTGACATCGGCCCGCATGTGCTTGGCGACCGAATCCTCGAGCACGGCCGCGATCTCGCGGTAGCGGGCCTCCTCGGATCCGGCCGCGAACGGGCGCACCCGGAAGTCCGGACGGAAGTAGCGGGTCACCTCCGGTTCGCCGCCGGGGCGCAGGACCGCGTAGCACCCGGACTCGAGGCGGCGGATGTTCGCGTGCAGCGATTCCGGCTCGGGCACGTACTGCAGCACGGTGTAGTGCTCGAGCGCGCGCGGATCCAGCTCGTCGGACAGCTGCAACGCCGGCAGCAGTTCCAGCAGGCTCTTCTTCTCGCTGGCGTAGGCGGTACCACCCGGGCCGGTGGCCAGGAACAGCGGCTTGATGCCGAACGGGTCGCGGGCCAGTACCAGCTGCCGCGTTTCGGTGTCCCAGATCGCGAAGGCGAACATCCCGCGCAGCTTGGAGATGGCCGCGGTGCCCCAGTGGTGATAGGCCGCGACGATCGCCTCGCCGTCGCCCTCGGTGCGGAACTGCGCGCCGAATTCCTCGCGGAGCTGCGCGCGCAACTCCAGGTAGTTGTAGATCTCACCGTTGAACGCCAGCGCATAACGCTGCGGACTCTCCGGCGGACCCCAGCGCAGCGGCTGATGCGAATGCTCGATATCGATGATCGACAGCCGGTTGAAGCCCAGGATGATGTGCTCGTCGTGCCAGGTACCTCGCTCGTCCGGGCCGCGATGGCGCCCGCACTGCAAGGCGTCGTACACCTGCTGCACGACGGAGTCGGTGGCCACATCGGCGGTCAGAAATCCCAGCAGTCCACACACTGCGTCGAGAACCTCGTTTCCGGATCGGGTACGCGGAGAACATTCGAAACCAGTCCCCGAGTATGCCGCACCGCGGGCCGTGCCGTCGCCTCAGCGCACAGCGGTCCCGCCCGTCGGCGCCCGCACTCACCCCGGGGCGGAGCGAGGGGGCCGATACACCCGGTGGCCGGTGTGTCGAAAGCGACCCGGGCACAACGCGGGAGCCGGTTTGGTCTACGCTGCGTAGTACTCGGGAACTCTCGTGGTCGGCCGTGCGTTCTGTGCGGCACACGCAAAGGTCCCGAACGTGCTGAAAACGTGCCGCCCGGCCTCCGGGCAGCACCGTGTCGGATGGACGACCAGGAAGGCGTTGAGCGTGGCGCACAAGGCGAGCGAAGCGATAGGGGCACGACCCGCCCGGGTACGGCGGGGCCGCATCCTTCGGCGGGCCGGGCTTGCGGTGTCCATGGGGATCACCGTGATGCTCGTCTCGGGCTGCTCGATCGACAATCCCGTGCTTCGGTTCGGCTGGCCCACGGGTGTGACCCCGCAGGCGACCCGGATGCGGGAACTGTGGACGTGGTCGGTCGTCGCCGCCCTGGCGATGGGTGTGCTGGTCTGGGGTCTGACGTTCTGGACCGTGGCCTTCCACCGCAAGAAGAAGACCTCCCCGGAGTTCCCGCGGCAGACCGGGTACAACGTGCCCCTGGAGCTGACCTACACGGCGATTCCGTTCGTCATCATCGCGGTGCTGTTCTACTTCACCGTGGTCGTGCAGAACTACGTGCACGAGAAGACCTCGAATCCGGACGTGGTCGTGGACGTGACCGCCTTCCAGTGGAACTGGAAGTTCGGCTACCAGAAGGTCGTCGGCCAGAACGGCCAGGTCTACAACGGTGTCGACGAGACCCGCCAGGCGATGAACGACCAGATCAAAGAGGAGTACAAGGAGCGGAAGGCCGACGGCCACCCGCAGCCGGGCCCGGTGCACGGTCTGCCCGCCAACGACATCTCCTACCTGCACTACGACAAGGTCGAGACCGTCGGTTCCTCCGACCAGATCCCGGTGCTGGTGCTGCCGACCAACAAGGTCGTGGAATTCCAGCTGGCCTCCGCCGACGTCATCCACTCCTTCTGGGTGCCGGAGTTCCTGTTCAAGCGCGACGTGATGCCGAACCCGAAGGAAAACCACTCCGACAACACCTTCCAGATCACCAAGATCGAGCACGAGGGTGCTTTCGTGGGCCGCTGCGCGGAGATGTGCGGTACCTTCCACTCGATGATGAACTTCGAGGTGCGCGCCGTGACGCCGGAGAAGTTCGACAAGTACATCGCCGCCCGCGAGGCGGGTAAGACCAATGCCGAGGCGCTGTCGAGCATCGGCGAGTCGCCGGTCGCGACCACCACGCACCCGTTCGACACCCGTCGCACCGCGCGCGAAGCCAGCCAGGCCGAGAGCAAGTAAGGACTGAACTGACATGAAGGTCGAAGCACGCATCTTCGAGCTGCTCACGGTGTTCTTCATCATCGTGGCAGTGGTCTACGGATTCTTCACCGGCCAGTCCCGCACCGGCGTCGAGTGGGCGGGTACGACCGCCATCGTGCTGACCGCCGGTCTGACCCTGATCGTCGGCACCTACTTCCGCTTCGTGGCGCGCCGCCTGGATCTGCGCCCCGAGGACTACGAGGAGGCCGAGATCGTGGACGGCGCCGGCGACCTGGGCTTCTTCTCGCCCGGTAGCTTCTGGCCCATCCTGCTGGCCGGTTCCGCCTCGGTCACCGCGATCGGGTTCGCGTTCTTCCAGTACTGGCTGATCGCCATCGGCGTGCTGTGCGTGCTCGCCTCGGTCGCCGGTCTGGTGTTCGAGTACCACCTCGGACCCGAGAAGCACTGAGCCCCCGAACGACAACGGCGCCCCGGTCTCGACCGGGGCGCCGTTTTTCGTTGCGTCGAAGCGGGGGTCACTCCCCGGTGTGATAGCGGCGGGCGCGTTCGGATCGGCAGATGTCGTCGATGCCGGCGGTGACGTCGCGCAGGAGTTCCGGGGCTCCGGACCGGCCGGTGTAGCTGCCGGTGGGGCGCAGACGGCAGGTGAAGGTGATGAAGCCGTGGTCCTCGCCGGCGGATTCGTGCAGATACGGCGAGCGCACCCCGTAGGTCATGGCGGAGATGACCGTGAAGGCGCCGCTGCGTTCGCGGTGCTCGGCGAACAGGTCGTGCAGGCGGTGGAAGACCGTGCTGTAGCTCGACAGCGGCGCGAACACCGCCACCCGGTAGGCCGGTCCGCGTTCGGAGGAACTGATCACCGTGTCGGCCAGATATTCGGCATCGCGCAGGGTGAGCACCTTCGGTGCGAACATCAGCGCACCGGCGGCCGCGTTGCGCACCGGCATTCCGGCCCGGCCGCCGGCCGCGGACGCGATGGCGCCCAGCGACTTTCGCGCGCGGGTACCCAGTTCGCGGCGGGCGCGCAGCGACGGCGTGGCGGTGGTCGGATGCAGGCTGGACCACTGGCCGAAGCGGACCGTGCCGAGCTGGATGTTCCCGGTGCCGACCGGGCGGGACACGCGCAGCGGGGCGGTGTCGACCCACCGGCCGACCTGCAGCAGCGCATCGCCCGGGCGGGTGATCTCCGCGTGCGAATGTTCGACGAAGGTGTCGAAGTCGAGGAAGCGGTGGGCGTCGGAGGTGAGCCAGGTGTGATCCTTGTCGACCTCGATGGCCTGCAGCGTCAGGGCCGTGATGATGCCGCTGCGGCCGGCCCCGCCGAGGATGCGGCGGAAGCGGTCGGCGTGATGGGTGCGCCCGCAGGTGCCGAATCTGCCCTCGGGATCGACGTATTCGAGGGCGACCACGTTGTCGCTGAACATGCCGTAGCGATGTGAGGCCGCGCTGAGCCCGCCGACGGCCGCGAAACCGCCGGCCGTGATCTCGCGATGGTCGCCGACGATCGGCAGGCCCAGGCCGTGCGCGGCCAGGGTGCGGTCGATATCGGACAGCCGTGCACCGGCCTGCACGCGCACCAGACGCGCGTCCGCGTCCACGGCCTGTACCCGGTTCATCCGGCGCAGCGACAGCACGATGCGGCGGTCGGGCGGGCCGGGTTCGTCGTCGAGCTGCTCGCTGCTGTGCTCGCCGCCGCGGACGGTCAGCGGTTGCGGTCGTGAATCACGCACTGTGCGAACGACATCCGCGGTGTCGCGGGGCAGATATTCCTCCGGCAGAGCAGCGAGGGTGGTACTCATGGCCTCAAAGCTAACCACAGTAGCGGCGCTACGTCTGCACCGAGATTTGCGCGGCCGGTACCGGGCGGTGACGGCTCGGCGCACCCCGGGACTTTCCTGGAAACCTCGGCGAAAATGCGGGAAAACCGCCTGATTCGGCGCGGTTTGCACGATCGGTTCGGCATCGATCCGGTGTCCCCCGATGTGACATCCGCGATGGGTTCTTGCCCGGACCGGTGGCACGGAGTTGGGTGGAGCCCATGAGCACAGTGCTGGTGACCGGCGGGACGGGTGCGCTCGGGCGGCAGATCGTGGATCGGCTGCGGGTGCGTGGGCATGAGGTGCGGGTGTTGTCGCGGCGGCCCGGAGCGGGAACCCATGTGGGGGATCTGGCGACCGGGGCCGGTGTGCCGGCCGCGGCCGACGGCGCGGAGCTGATCGTCCACGCGGCGTCGGATTCGCGCCGCTTCGGAAAGCCGGACATCGATCAGACGCGCAATCTGCTCGCGGCGGCCGGGGGAGCGCGGCAGCTGCTGTACGTTTCGATCGTCGGGATCGACCGCATTCCGTTCCGGTACTACCGCAACAAGCTGGCCTGCGAGGAGCTGATCACCGGCAGCGCGCTGCCGCACACCATCCTGCGCGCCACCCAGTTCCACGACCTGCTCGCCGCGGTCCTGTCCGGTGTGCAGCGGCTGCCGATCGCTGCGCTGCCGTTGGATTTCCGGTTCCAGCCGGTGGCGACCGAGGATGTCGCCGTCCGCATCGCCGATCTGGTCGAGGGCGAACCACGCGGGCGCGCAGCCGATTTCGGTGGGCCGCAGGTGCACACGCTGGCGGAACTGACCGAGATCTGGCGGCAGCAGCACGGCCGGCCGCGCCGGACGCTCCCGCTCCGGTTGCCCGGTGCGGTCGCCCGGGGCTTCCGGGCCGGCGACAACACCTGCCCCGACCATGCCGACGGAACTCGGACGTGGGCCGACTACGTCGCCGCGGATCCCGGTCCCAGTTATCGCTTGCGCGGCTGATCCACGGGCGACAGGCGCTCCCGTAGGCCGGTCAGCCCGCTGCGGACGTAGTCGTCCACACCGGTGTCGAGGCCGTGGATCACCTCGTGCCAGGGCCCGAGCCGATGCCACACCGAAGCCCGCCGGCGGAGTTCGTCGGTGACGCGGTACGCGGTTGCCACGGCCGCCGCGAACTCGGCCGGCGTGCCGTGCAGCGCCCAGGCCAGGTCGACGGCCGGATCGCCGATGTGCACATCACCGAAATCGATGACCCCGCTGACCCGGCCGGCGTCGACGAGGATGTGTTCGGGACCGAGATCTCCGTGCACGAGCGTATCGGCGGGAAGATCGCGGGCCGCCGCGAGCAGAGCCGTCGCGGCGGCCCGGTCCGGCCGCGGCAGTAACGGCACGACGTCGACACGAAACCGATCGAGAGTCTCGGCCCGGGTGCGGTGCGTCTCGGCTGGGGGTGCCGCTGCGTGCTCGACCGCCGTCGCGGCCGGGCAGTCGTGCAGGGCGCGCAGAAATCGGCCGATCGCGAATCCCGCTCGGGCGTCCGGTGATTCCAGGGCGCGTCCCGGAACGAGGGCATGCCGAACGACGAGTGGATCGTGCCCGGCGACCTCGGGAACCGGCACCGGGAGCGGCAGCCGGGGCGCCAGCCACGGCATCAACCGGGTTTCGCGGAGCAGTTGTTCGGCGACGTCCGGGCGCCGGGGCCGCCGTTCGACCCAGCGGCCGCCCACCAGGGTTGCGACGGTGTCCCAGCCTTCGGCGAATTCCATTCCCTCACGGTAACGGCGTCGTGGCGGGGAATCGCGCCGCACCCGTTCAGTTCTCGCTCGTGGCCTCGGTGATCCGGGCGGCGGTCGCGGTGATCGCCGCGCCCAGTTCGGTGAGCCGGTGCGCCGACAGGCGGGTATCGGGACAGGCCACCACGGAAGCGACGACCCGTCCGGCCGCGAAGATCGGGGCGGCGACGGTGACGACCGCGTTCTCGGTCCCCAACTCGTCGGGCAGGTAGTCGATGGTGATCAGGTCGGTGATCATGCTGCCGAGCCGGTTGCGCAGCGGATCGGTGACCGGCGAATGGCGCAGGGCCGCAAGCGCTTCGAGGATCGGCGCGGATTCGTCGGCGAGACGTTCCACGGAATAACCGCGGGCCCGGACCGCGTCGAGCACCGCGAGCAACCGGTCCCGGTGGGCCGGGTCGGCGTCGGCCAGCCAGCGTTCGCGTTCCTCGGCGGGCGCCCAGGCGATGAATTCGCGCGCCACCGGTGGGGCGAGGGGCAGCCGCCGTCCCTGCCTGATCCATCCGACGGTGGGGGTGCCCGCGGTTTCGGTGACTAGGATGGAGCCGCCGTCGCGTTCGGCGAGGAAGATCGGAAAACCCTGGGCGGCAACGAAATCCCGCATCGGTGCCAGCGCCAGGCGGCGCAGGGGGAAGGCGGCTTCGGCGCGTCTCGCGACGGCGAGCAAGCCCAATCCGAGGCCGAAGTTGCCGTCGATATCGCGCACGGTCCAGCCGTCGGCGGTGAGCTGCGTGAGAACCGCATGCGCGGTCGCGCGGGACAGTCCGGTTTCGCGGACGATGCGCGCGAGCGAGAGGTGGTCGAGGGGGCGGCGAGACAGCAGCTCGATCACCCGCACCACGCGATGGGTCGGTGGGGAACCGGCGGAGGTGGCGGGGGTGTCGGTGCTCTCGGTCATGCGCTCTTCCTGGGGTGGTGGGAGTCCGAGGTGGGGAGACGGGCGTGGCCACGCACGGCCTCTTGACCGACGCGCAGTTTCCCGCCTATCGTCGGTGTCACAATATCGAACGATAGCGTCGAATATTCGACAACGCAACCCGAGGGGAAGCGAGCGAATCGACGCGGACAAGGCGACTGTGATGCGGACGGGATACGAGCTGTCGCATCTGTCGGCCCTCGAGGCCGAATCGGTGCACATCTTCCGGGAGGTGGCGGCCACCTTCGAACGACCGGTGCTGCTGTTCTCCGGCGGCAAGGACTCGGCGGTGATGCTGGAGCTGGCGCGCAAGGCCTTCTGGCCGGCGCCGCTGCCGTTCCCGCTGCTGCACGTCGACACCGGGCACAACTTCGACGAGGTGATCGACTTCCGTGATCGCACGGCGGCGCGGCTCGGCGCGCGGCTGCTGGTGGCGCGGGTGCAGGACGATATCGACGCCGGGCGGGTGACCGAGCGGCCGGGGGAGAGCCGGAACCGGTTGCAGACCACCACATTGCTGCGCGCGATCGCCGACCATCGCTTCGACGCCGTCTTCGGCGGGGCGCGCCGCGACGAGGAGAAGGCGCGCGCCAAGGAGCGGGTGTTCAGCTTCCGAGACGAATTCGGCGCCTGGGAGCCACGCGCGCAGCGGCCGGAGGTCTGGAACCTCTACAACGGCAAACACCGTGCGGGCCAGCACATCCGGGTGTTCCCGCTGTCGAACTGGACCGAACTCGACATCTGGGAGTACATCGACCGCGAGGCGGTGGAACTGCCGTCGCTGTACTACGCGCACCGCCGTCCGGTCTTCCGGCGCGACGGGATGTTGCTGGCCGCCAATCCCTTCCTGACTCCGGGCCCGGACGAACCGGTGTTCGAGACGACGGTGCGGTTCCGCACCGTGGGCGATGCCACCTGCACCGGCTGCATCGAGAGCGAGGCCGACAATCCGGCGGCCGTGATCGCCGAAACCGCGATCACCCGGCTCACCGAGCGCGGCGCCACCCGCGCCGACGACCGCATCTCCGAATCCGGGATGGAAGACCGCAAGCGGGAGGGCTACTTCTGATGAGCCGCAATCTGTTACGTCTCGCGACCGCGGGCAGCGTCGACGACGGCAAATCCACCCTGATCGGCCGTCTGCTCTACGATTCCAAGAGCCTGTTCTCCGATCAGCTGGCCGCCATCGAGCGCGCCAGCGCGCAACGCGGCGATGCCGCGACGGATCTCGCGCTGGTGACCGACGGCCTGCGCGCCGAGCGGGAACAGGGCATCACCATCGACGTGGCCTACCGCTACTTCACCACCCCGCGCCGCAAATTCATCATCGCCGACACTCCCGGTCACGTGCAGTACACGCGGAACATGGTGACCGGCGCGTCCACCGCGGATCTGGCGTTGATCCTGGTCGACGCGCGTAAGGGTGTGGTCGAGCAGACCCGTCGTCACGCGTTCCTGGCCTCGCTACTCGGGGTGCCGCACCTGGTGGTGTGCGTGAACAAGATGGATCTGGTGGACTGGTCGGCCGCGCGGTTCGACGAGATCCGGGAGGAATTCGCCGATTTCGCGGCGAAACTGACCGTCGGCGACCTGAGTTTCGTCCCGGTCTCCGCACTGCACGGCGACAACGTGGTGACCGGCTCCGAGCACACCCCGTGGTACCCCGGACCGCCGCTGCTGCGGCATCTGGAACTGGTCCATATCGCCTCCGACCGCAACCTGATCGACGCCCGGTTGCCGGTGCAATACGTGATCCGCCCGCACGGTAGTGCTGCGGGGGACGCCGATTCCGCGCAGCGCAGCTATGCCGGGACCATCGCCGGTGGCATCTTCAAACCGGGCGACGACGTGGTGGTTCTGCCCTCGGGTCGCGCGGCGCGGGTCGCGCGGATCTGGGGTCCGGGCGGCACCAAGATCGACGAGGCGTTCACCGGGATGGCGGTGTCGGTGGAACTCGACAGCGAGGTGGACGTCGGCCGCGGCGATATGCTCGCCCGCCCGGGCAATCGGCCGCATATCGCGACCGAGGTGGACGCGATGGTGTGCTGGTTCTCCGACAACACCGAACTGCGGCCCGGCGCGCGCTACAGCATCCGCACCGCCGCCCAGACCACCCGGGTGCGCGTGGACCGGCTCGACTATCGCCTCGACGTCAATACGCTGCACCGCCTCACCGACGCGGATGCCTTGGCGCTCAACGACATCGGCCGCCTCACCCTGCGCAGCCAGCGCCCGCTGATGGTCGACAGCTATCGTGACAATCGCCGCACCGGCAGTTTCATCCTGATCGACGAGGACACCGATCAGACCGTGGCCGCGGGCATGATCCTGGCCCGTGACACCGGGCCGGAGTCGGTGCCGGACGCCTCGGCTGCCCCGGCGGTGGTTCGCGAGGACGTGGTCTGGCACAGCTCGTCGGTGGGGCGCGGCCAGCGTCCGCACGCCGGGGCGACGGTGTGGCTGACGGGCCTCTCCGGCTCCGGAAAGTCCACGATCGCTGTGGAATTGGAGCGTCAGCTGGTGGCCGCCGGCCGGCCCGCCTACCGGCTCGACGGCGACAATCTGCGGCACGGACTCAACGCCGATCTCGGTTTCACCGACGAGGACCGGCGCGAGAACATCCGCCGGGTGGCCCAGGTGGCCTCGCTGTTCGCCGACGCGGGTCTGATCGCCATCGTCTCGGTGATCAGCCCGTTCGCCGACCAGCGCGCCCAAGCGCGTGCGGTGCACGCCGCGAGCGGTTTGGACTTCCACGAGATCTTCGTCGACACCCCGCTGGAGGTGTGCGAGCGCCGGGACCCGAAGGGGCTGTACGCCAAGGCCCGCGCGGGCCGGCTGCCGGAGTTCACCGGTATCGACTCACCCTACGAACGTCCCGAACACGCCGAGCTCGTGATCACCCCCGACCACGGCTCACCCGCCGACATCGCCGCGCTGATCCGGCGCGAACTGAGACTCTGAACCGCAGATCCGCCACGACACACAAGGACGACATGAGTACATCGACAGGATCGGCACCGGGCACCGACACCGCCGCCGGCAACGGACTTCCGGGCGGCGGCGCGCTCACCGAACCGTTCACCGCGGCGATCGCCGAGGCCGAGAAGCTGATCGCGGCAGCGGATTTCATCCACGACGAGCAGGACCTCGCCGAGGGTTACGCCTACCTCGCGGGCAGTATCGCCGCCTGCCTGCAGCTGTCGGAAACGCACGGCACCAGCCACCCCTACTTCGTCAGCTCGACGGGTCCGCACGCGAAAATGGGCCTGGACAACCCGGATACGCTCTACTACCACGCCAATATCGAGCCGGGTGCGGAGTACCTGATCACCGGCGTCCGGGGCAGTACCGTCGACCTGAGTTTCCAGGTGCTGCGCGGCGACTACACCGCCACCGACGTACCCAACGGCGACGACGCCTTCGACGATCGCCGGCTGCGGATCGCCGACGACGGCAGCTATCAGCTCCGCTTCGGCCCGCCGAAAGCCGATGCCGGACCGAACTATTTCGTCTTGGGCGAGGGCGCCTCGATGCTCGCGGTGCGCGAGGTCTACGGCGACTGGAACGCGGAGAAGAAGGGCAGCATCCGCATCGAACGTCTGGACACCGTCGGGACCGCGCCCGCCGAACCGGGCGTCGACCAGCTGCGCAAGCGATACCGCGCGGCGGCGCGGGCGCTGGTGCAGCGCATCCACACCTGGTTCAACTTCCCCAAGTGGTTCTACCTGGACCTGCCGGTGAACACCCTCACCGAACCGCGGCTCACCCCGGGCGGGCTCAGCACGCAGTACTCCTCGGTCGGCCACTTCGATCTCGACGACGACCAGGCGCTGGTGATCACCGTGCCGAAATCCGATGCGCCCTATCAGGGTTTCCAGCTCGGCAGCCGCTGGTACATCTCCCTCGACTACGTCAACCATCAGACCAGCCTGAACAGCGCGCAGGCGCAGGTCGATCCGGACGGGATGATCCGCATGGTGGTCTCGGCGCGCAACCCGGGCATCACCAATTGGATCGAGACGACCGGACGCCGCCGCGGCATCCTGCAGTTCCGTTGGCAGCGCGTCGCCCGGGAGATGACTCCCGCGGACGGGCCGCAGTTCGCCCTCGTGCCGTTCGACGAGGTGGCGGCGCAGCTGCCGCACTACGACCTCAACCGCATCGACGAGGCGGGCTGGCGGGCGCGCATCGCCGACCGCCAGCGCGGTTTCGCCGATCGGATGCTCGGATGAGCGCCGGAGTGGGCCTGCTGGCCGACAAGGTGATCGTGATCAGCGGTGTGGGTCCCGGGCTGGGCCGCTCGCTGTGCGTGCAGGCGGCCGCCGCCGGTGCGAAGGTGGTGCTGGCCGCGCGCACCGAATCGCGGCTGCGGGAGGTGGCCGACGAGATCGACAGCGCGGGTGGCACCAGCCTGATCGTGCCGACCGACATCACCGACGACGCCGCGGTGGCGAATCTGGTCGAGCGCACGGTCGAGACCTTCGGCCGGGTCGACGCGCTGATCAACAACGCCTTCGCGATGCCGTCGATGAAACCGCTGGAGCGCACCGACTTTCAGCAGATCAGCGACAGCCTGGAGTTGACCGTGCTCGGCACGCTGCGGGCCACCCAGGCCTTCACCGACGAACTGGCCAAGACCCGCGGCGCGGTGGTGATGATCAATTCGTCGGTGCTGCGGCACTCCGAACCGCGCTACGGCAGTTACAAGGTCGCCAAATCGGCGCTGCTGGCGATGTCGCAGACGCTGGCAACCGAGTTGGGCGCCAAGGGTATCCGGGTCAACAGTGTGGCGCCCGGCTACATCTGGGCCGATCAGTTGAAGTGGTATTTCGGTGAGGTCGCCAAGAAATACGGCATCACGGTCGAGCAGGTGTACGAGCAGACCGCCTCCCGGTCGGATCTCAAACGTCTGCCCGAACCGGACGAGATCGCCAGGGCCGTGGTCTTTCTCGCCTCCGAGTGGGCCAGCGCCATCACCGGCCAGACCCTCGACGTCAACTGCGGCGAATACCACGCGTGAGTTCGCGGCGCCGCTTCGCATTCAGTAAGGACAATTCATGACTGCACGCACGAATGTCGGGACCGTCGACGACTTGCACGCGTCGGCCACCAAGTTCTGCGGCCTCACCGATTTCGGCGACGACGACTACACCGAGGCGCTCGGTGTGCTGCTCGACTCCTACCAGCGCGACGCCGACCTCACCGAGCTCGGTTCCAAGATGAATCGCTACTTCCTGCGCGGCGCGCTGGTCGCCCGGGCGCTGAGCGAGGCGTCCTGGAAGGCCAATCCCGGGTACGCCGAGACGAAGATCGAGCGGCCGATCTTCGTCACCGGCCTGCCCCGCACCGGCACCACCGCCCTGCACCGCCTGCTGGCCGCCGACCCGCAACATCAGGCGCTGGAGATGTGGCTGGCCGAACTGCCGCAGCCGCGCCCACCGCGCGAGACCTGGGCCGACAATCCGGTGTTCCAGCGGATCGACGCCGGATTCGCCCAGCATCACATCGAGAATCCGGAATTCATGGGCCTGCACTACATGAGTGCCGCTGAGGTGGAGGAATGCTGGCAGTTGTTGCGCCAGACCGTGAAATCCATCGCCTACGAATCGCTGGCCTATCTGCCGACCTATTCGCGGTGGTTGCAGAAGCAGGAGTGGACCAACGCCTATCAGCGGCACAAGCGCAATCTGCAGCTGATCGGGATGGGTGATTCGAGAGGCTGGGTGCTGAAGAATCCCAGCCACCTGTTCGCCCTGGACGCGTTGCTGGAGGTGTATCCGGACGCGCTGATCATCCAGACCCACCGCGACCCGGTGACCATCGTCGCCTCCTCGTGCAGTCTCTCCGAGCAGGCGACCAAGGGGTGGTCGAACACCTTCGTCGGGGAGACCATCGGCCGCACCCAGCTCGAGTTGTGGTCGCGTGGTCTGCGCGAATTCAATTCAGCGCGAGCGCGATACAACCCCGACCAGTTCCTCGACATCCAATTCGAGGATCTGCGGGCCGATCCCTTCGGCACCGTCGAGAAGATCTATTCGACCTTCGGGCTGGATTACACCGAGTCGGCGCGCGCCGCGATGCGGGCCCTCGACGAGGAGAGCAAATCCGGTGCTCGCAAGCCCGCGCACACGTATTCGCTGGCCGACTACGGCCTGACCGAGGACGAGGTGCGGTCGGTCTTCGCCGACCTCTGATTCCGCTCGACGGTCGCGTCCGCCGAATCCCGGATCTCGGCCCGGAGCAGGTCGATCAGCGCCGGGAAGCGCTGTTCCAGCTCGGCCCGGCGCAGCTGGGCCATATTGCTGTTGCCGCGATCGACCTGACGAATCAGACCGGCCTGCCGAAGCACTCGAAAATGGTGCGTGAGTGTGGATTTGGATACCGGCAGACCGAACGAGCTGCAGGGCCGTTCGGTTCCGTCGGGTTCGGCCAGCAGGGTGAGGACCACCCGGCGCCGGTGCCGGTCCGCGAGTGCGGCGAACACCGCGCCCAGATCGATGTCCTCCGGTGCGGGCTCGGTCGTATCGGGCATGGCATCTCCCATTCCTAAGGTATGGCTTGCATCGTACCTTTGGGACGGCTACCGTCCCAAGGTATGACAGAGTTCGTACCTAAGACCGAGACGCCCTATGCCCTGGTCGGCTTCGCCCGCCCCAAGCCGGAACGGGCCGCCGAACTTCGCGAGTTGCTGTTGTCGTTCGTCGCGCCGACGCGAAGCGAACCCGGTGCGCTCGAATACCACTTCCACGAGGACACGAACGAGCCCGGCACCTTCGTCTTCTACGAGGTCTGGCGATCGAAGGACGACCTGGACCGGCATCTGGCGCTGCCGCATATGAAGCGGTTCTGGGACAACCGGATGGACTACCTTCGGCAGGATCTCGAAATCCGCTGGTTGACCATGCACAGCCCGTACCCGCGGCCGGTCGCCGCGTAGTCACGGGTATCAACCTCGGAAGCCGGGCCCGGGCGGTCCGCAATCACGCTCGCCCGTCGGCGGATTTCTCCCGGCGGCGGGCGCGGCGCTGCTGGATGGCGGCGAATCGGAGCTCCAGGCCCGCGACGAACGATTCCAGCGCCAATTCGAAACTCTCCGCGTCGATTTCGTCGGCCTTGGCGCGCAGCAGATGGGCCTGCTCGAGGTGGGGGTAACGGTCGCGGTAGACCTGCACATCGTCGACGAAGCCGCGGGAGAACGAGCCGATGGTGGAGCCCATCACGACGTAACGGGTGGCGGCGCCGATCATGGTGGCCTGGCGCGGTGGCCAGCCGGCGCCGACCAGGCCGCCGTGCACCGCATCGGCGGCGCGCAGATTCTCGTCGCGCTTCCCGGGGCCGGCGGCGAGGTAGGGCACGAAATTCGGGTGCCGGACCAGGGCGGCGCGATACGAGCGCGCCCATGAGATCAGCCCGGTTCGCCAGTCGGCGGTTTCGAAGGCCGACGCGTCCACATGGGACATGATCCCGGCGGCGATGTCGTCGAGCAGGTCGTCCTTGGTGGGGTAGTGGCCGTACAGCGAGGCGGCTCGAACGCCCAGTTCGGCCGCCAATTTCCGCATCGACAGCTCGGACAGTCCGTCGCGGTCGATCAGCTCCAGTGCCGCCTCGCGGATGCGTTCGCGACTCAGCAGCGGTACCCGTGGCCGGGGCATGCGCGCCACCTCCTTCGCCGCGAATCCGATCCGTGCCGAGGTCAACCTACACGGTCGGCGACGGGGCTCTTGAATATCCGAACGCTGTTAGTTTATCGTGGCGATAGATACCTAACAACGTTCGGTTAGGAGTGTCCGTCATGGATCTGGAACTCGGCGAGGCCCACCGCGAGCTGCGCGAGGTTGCCCGCGCCTGGGTCGACAAGGAGGTCGTGCCCTACGCCACGGCCTGGGATCGCGCCGAATCGGTCGACACCGCGATCGTGCGCAAGCTCGGTGACATGGGATTTCTCGGCATCGAGATCCCGGAGGAGTACGGCGGCTCCGGTGGGGACGCGCTGTCGTACTGCCTCCTGCTCGAGGAGCTCGGCCGCGGCGACAGCTCGGTGCGCGGGATCGTCTCGGTTTCCCTGGGGCTGGTGGCCAAGTCGATCAAGACCTACGGCAGCGACGAGCAGAAACGGGACTGGCTGCCGCGATTGTGCGCGGGGGAGTCGCTGGGCTGCTTCGGCCTCACCGAACCGGGCACCGGATCCGACGCGGCGAATCTGACCACTCGGGCCGTGCGCGACGGCGCGGACTGGGTGCTGTCCGGCACCAAGATGTTCATCACCAACGGCACCTGGGCCGATGTCGCACTGATCTTCGCTCGCACCGGCGGGCCGGGACCGAAGGGCGTCACCGCATTCCTCTTGCCCACGGACACACCGGGTTTCGGCCGCACCGAGATCAAGGGCAAACTCGGCCTGCGCGGCCAGGCCACGGCGGAAATCGTGCTCGACGGGGTGCGGGTGCCGGATTCGGCGCGACTCGGTGCCGAGGGACAAGGCTTCCGAATCGCGATGGCCGCGTTGGACAAGGGCCGGATGGGTGTGGCGGCCGGCTGCGTCGGTGTCGCTCGTGCGTGTCTGGAGGCCGCCGTGCGGTACGCCGGGGAACGCGAGCAGTTCGGCAAATCCATCGCTTCCTATCAGCTGGTGCAGGAGCTGATCGCCGATATCGCCGTCGACGTGGAGGCCGCCCGGCTACTGACCTGGCGGGTCGCCGACCTGGTCGATCGCGGTCGGCCGTTCGGCACCGAGGCCTCGGTGGCGAAGCTGTTCGCCAGTGAGGCCGCGGTGAAGGCGGCGAACAACGCCATCCAGGTCTTCGGCGGGTACGGCTACATCGACGAATACCCGGTGTCGAAATATCTGCGCGACGCGCGGGTCCTCACCCTCTACGAGGGCACCAGCCAGATCCAGAAATTGCTCATCGGCCGCGCCCTCACCGGCGTGAATGCCTTCGTGTGACAACCGCTTTCGAGTTCGAGGAGAGTTTTTCATGTCGGATCAGCGCAGAGTCGCCGTGGTGACCGGAGCCGCGCGGGGGATCGGTGCGGCGACCGCGGCCCGGCTGGCCGCCGATGGCGCGGCGGTCGCCATCGCCGACCTCGACGAGGGTGCCTGCCGGGCCACGGCGGAAGAGATCGTCGCCGCCGGCGGCGTGGCGATACCGCTCGCCGTCGACGTCACCGACGAGGCGGGGGTGGACGCCGCCTTCGACCGGGTCGCAGCCGAACTGGGATCGCTCGACATCCTGGTCAACAACGCCGGTGTGCTGCGTGACAACCTGCTGTTCAAGATGTCGGTCGAGGACTGGGACACGGTGATCTCGGTCCACCTGCGCGGCGCCTTCCTGTGTTCCCGTGCCGCCCAACGGCATATGGTCGCGAAGCGGTACGGCAAGATCGTCAACACCTCCAGCGTCTCGGCGCTCGGCAACCGCGGCCAGGCCAACTATTCGGCGGCCAAGATGGGCATCCAGGGGCTGACCCGCACCCTGGCCATCGAACTGGGCCCGTACGGCATCAATGTCAACGCCGTCGCGCCGGGTTTCATCGTCACCGAGATGACGGCCGCCACCGCGGCGCGGGTCGGCGTGCCGGTCGAACAGTGGCAGGCGAAATCGGCCGAAATCACCCCGATGCGCCGGGTCGGGCGCCCCGAGGACATCGCGAACACCGTCGCCTTCCTCGCCTCCGACGAGGCGTCGTTCATCACCGGCCAGACCATTTACGTCGACGGCGGTCGTCGGCTCTGAAATCCGCCCAGGAGAAGATCATGCGCAGAACCAGCTATACCGAGGATCACGAAGCCTTCCGCCGGACCGTCCGCAAGTTCATCGAAACCGAGGTGGTTCCGGTCTACGACAAGTGGTACGAGGCGGGCATCGTGCCCCGCGAGTTCTATTACAAGCTCGCCGAATTGGGTGTCTTCGGCATCGAGGTGCCCGAGGAAAACGGCGGCGCGGGCATCGAATCGTTCAAATTCCAGGCCGTCCTCATGGAGGAGGCGGCTCGGGCCGGGGTGTCGTTCGGTGGTTCCAGCGTGCATGTCGGACTCTGCCTGCCGTACCTGAAGAAACTCGCCACCGACGAGCAGAAGCAGCGCTGGCTGCCCGGCTTCGCCGCCGGCGAGATCATGTTCGCCATCGCCATGACCGAGCCGGGCACCGGCTCCGATCTGGCCGGAATGCGCACCACCGCAAAGCTTTCCGAGGGCGGCACGCACTACGTGCTGAACGGCGCCAAGACCTTCATCACCGGTGGCGTGAACGCCGACCGGGTGATCGTCTGCGCGCGCACCGCCCCGCCGCGCGCCGACGACCGCCGCTTCGGCATCTCGCTGCTGGTGGTCGATACGAAATCCCCCGGCTACACGGTGGGCCGCAAACTCGACAAGCTGGGCCTGAAGGTGTCCGACACCGCCGAGCTGACCTTCACCGAGGTGCGGGTTCCGGTCGAGGATCTGCTCGGCGAGGAGAACAAGGGTTTCTCCTACCTGGGCCAGAACCTGCCACAGGAACGTCTCTCGATCGCCGTCGGCGCCTACGCCCAGGCCGCGGCCGCGGTGCGATTCGCCCAGGAATACACCGAGCAGCGCAACGTCTTCGGCAAACCGGTGGCCTCGTTCCAGAACACGAAATTCGAACTCGCGGCCTGTAAGGCCGAGGTCGACGCGGCCGAGGCCGTGGTCGACCGTGCCCTGGACGCGCTCGACGCCGATGAGCTCAGCGCCGCCGACGCCGCCTCGGCGAAACTGTTCTGCACCGAGGTCGCCGCCCGCGTCATCGACCGCTGCCTGCAGTTGCACGGCGGCTACGGCTATATCAACGAGTACCCGATCGCGCGGCTGTACGCCGACAACCGGGTCAACCGCATCTACGGCGGGACGAACGAGGTCATGAAGATGATCATCGCCAAGGATATGGGGTTGTGAACGCGACCCTGTCGCTGGCGAGCATCCTCGCCGAACCGGCGCGACGCCGGCCCGGTCACGTCGCGCTCATCGAAGGCGACCAGCGACTTACCTTCGCCGAATTGTGGTGTGCGGCACGGGAACAGGCCGGCGCACTGATCGACCGCGGCATCCGTCCCGGGGATCGGGTCGCGCTGATGTGCCCGAATACCGCCGACTTTCCCCGCGCCTACTACGCGATTCTCGCGGCCGGTGCGACCGTGGTGCCGGTTCATCTGCTGCTCACCGCGGACGAGGCCGAATTCGTGCTGCGCGACAGTGAGGCGACGCTGCTGATCTGTCATCCGCAGGTGGAATCGGTCGGCGCCGAAGCGGCCCGGCGAGTCGGGATCGACTGCGTGCGACCGCAAGCCCTCTCCGGCACGCCGATCGAGCTGTTCGTGCCGCGCGGCCCGCTCGACACCGCGGTCGTGTTCTACACCAGCGGCACGACCGGCCGGCCCAAGGGCGCCGAGCTGAGCCATCTCAACATGGTCATGTGCGCCACCGTCAACGCCTTCGACGCCAACGATGTGCACCGCGACGACATCGCGCTGGGCGCGCTACCGCTGTTCCATGTATTCGGGCAGACGGTATCGATGAATTCGACCTGGCGAGCCGGGGCGACCCTGGTGCTGATGCCGAGATTCACCGCCGCCGAAGCGATTCGGCTGATGGTGGCCGAGCGGGTGAACACCTTCCACGGTGTTCCGACGATGTATCACGGATTGCTCGAGGCGGCCGCCGACGCCGCCGAACTGCCCGGGTTGCGGCTGTGCATCTCCGGTGGTGCGGCCCTGCCGCTACCGGTGCTGGAGCGCTTCGAGGAGGTGTTCCACGCGCAGATCCTGGAGGGGTACGGGTTGTCGGAGACCTCGCCCACCGCCGCGGTGAACCAGCCGGTCTTCGGCGCTCGTCCCGGCACCGTCGGACACCCGGTGTGGGGCGTCGACGTGGAGATCGCCGATCCCGGCCGCGCCGACCGCATCGAGTTGCTGCCCACCGGCAGCATCGGTGAAGTGGTGGTGCGCGGGCACAACGTATTCGGCGGATACACCGGCAATCCGGAGGCGAGCGCGCGGGCCGTGGTCGACGGCTGGTTCCGCACCGGCGATCTCGGCGTGCGCGACGAGCAGGGATATCTGCGGATCGTCGACCGGATCAAGGAGATGATCATCCGCGGCGGATTCAACGTCTATCCCACCGAGGTGGAGGAGGCGCTGCTGCGGCATCCGAAGATCGCGCAGGTGGCGGTGATCGGGGTGCCGGACGAGACCTACGGCGAGGAAATCGTCGCGGTCGTGGTCCCCGCCGATGAGCTGACCGCGGCCGACGTCATCGCCTACGGTCGCGAACATGTGGCACGGTACAAATATCCCAGGCGGGTGGAGTTCGTCTCCGAACTGCCGCTGGGACCGACGCACAAGGTGCTCAAACGCGAACTGAAGCAACGTTTCGGGTGAGCCGCTCGAGCGGGCGGATGCACGGAAGGGACGAGAGATGACCGATTTCGCCGATCTGGACGCGCTCGCCGCGGCGGTGGGCACCGAACTCGGAGTCAGCGACTGGATGCAGATCGATCAGGATCGCATCGACACGTTCGCCGACGCCACCGGCGACCACCAGTGGATCCACGTCGATGCCGACAAGGCCGCCCAGGGCCCCTACGGGCACACCATCGCGCACGGATTCCTCACGCTGTCGCTACTGGTGCCGCTGAGCAACCAGGCGACCACCGTGGGCGGCATCCGAATGGGAATCAACTACGGGCTCAACAAGGTTCGCTTCATCACGCCGGTGCCCTCGGGTGGGCGCATCCGCGCTCGCGTGCACCTGGACTCCGTTACCGAGATCCCCGGCGGCCTCCAGGCGGTCCGTACCGTCACCATCGAATTGGAGGGCGCCGACAAGCCCGCATGTGTGGCCGAAAGTATCGTGCGCTATCTGAAGTGAGAGGGCCGGTCATCCCGTCGCCGGCGTGAGTCTGAGCACCGGGATGGCCCGGTCGGTCTTCTCCTCGTAGCCGCGGAAGCGGGGCTGTTCGGAGCAGATGCGTTCCCATGCCGCCGCGCGTTCGGCGCCCTCGAGCTGTTCGACGTGGACCGGGAATTCGCGTCCACCGACCTCGGCCCACACCTGATCCGGATGAGCGGCGATGTTGTGGTACCAGGCCGGGTTGTCCCGCGAGCCACCCATCGAGGCCGCGATCAACCAGCCCTTGCTGTCGGGGAAGCGGGCCACGGTCACCCGGCGCCGCTGCCCGGATTTGGCGCCGACGGTGGTCAGATACAGCAGATCGATCCCCTGGAACCGGTCGCCCCGGAAGCGGTGGTAGCGCTCCATCGTCCGCATGACGACGCGAGTGACCGGATTCGCCGCCATCGCGGGCTTACCGCGCGTCCCCCGGGGTGTTTTCGGAAAGCTCATGGCACCGCTCCTCGCTGCCTGCTTTCCTGGCGATTCTACCGATCCCGGCGGATCTACTCGCCGAGTTCGTTGCTCACCTTCACCCAGCGATCGAGCAGATGCGTCGCCGCGCCGCTGTCGACGGCCTCGGCGACCCGCTCCAGCGCGGGACGCAGCAGCTCGTGAATATCGGTGCCGGCGTGGGCGGGGGACAATTCGTAGGCGACGACGGCGGCGGCCGAATTCAGCAGCACCGCGTCGCGCACCGCACCGGGGGCACCGGCGAACATCTCGCGCGCGATCGCGGCATTGACGGTCGCGTCGCCGCCGCGCAGGGCCGCCGGATCGACCCGGGCGATACCCAGCCGTTCCGGATCGATCACGGTTTCGCGCTGCTCCCGGCCGGCGACCACCCAGACATCGGTGGTATCGGCGGTGGTGATCTCGTCGAGCCCGTCGTTCCCGCGCACCACCAGCGCGTTGGCGCCGCGCTCGGCGAACGCTCCGGCGATCACGGGGACCAGGTCGGCGAACGCGCAGCCGATCAGGCCCGCGCTCGGCTGCGCCGGGTTGGTCAGCGGGCCCAGCACGTTGAAGACGGTCGGGATGCCGATCTCCTTGCGCGCCGGACCGGCGAAACGCAGCGCCGGGTGGAACAGCGGGGCGAAGCAGAAGCCGATGCCCACCTCGCGCACACACCGGGCCACCGACTCGGGGCTCAGGGCGATGCGCACACCCAGCGCCTCGAGGACATCGGCGCCGCCGCTCTTGGACGAGGCCGCCCGATTGCCGTGCTTGACCACCGGGATTCCCGCAGCCGACACGACGATCGCGGACATGGTGGAGATATTGACGGTGCCGGAACGATCGCCGCCGGTGCCGACGATGTCGACCGCGCCGATATCCAGCGAGACCCGCCGGGCATGGCTCAACATGCCGCTCGCCAGGCCGGACAGCTCGATCGCGGTGGGGCCCTTCATCTTGATGGCCACACCGAAGGCGGCGATCTGCGCCGGGGTGGCGTTGTCGGAGAAGATCTCGTCGATCGCCCACGCGGCCTCCTCCGCGGTCAGATCGACCCCGTCGGTCAGGGCACCGAGAATCTCGGGCCAGCTGCGCGCGCTCATCACATCTCCCGTTCGCGATCGGAGCACCCGGCGACGACCGCGCGGGTGCGCAACGAGCACCCGCCGCGTCGTCGGCAGATGCCCGGCTAGCAGCCTAATCGGAGGACCCGACGGTTTTCCTCCCGGCGGGTGCGGTACCGAACGGCCCGAGCGTGCCCGCGAGCTAGCGAGAGCTCGAATCGACCCCGCTCGGCTGCAGCGCGTCCCAGCCCACCGCGGTGCCGTCGTGTCGCTGGGCCAGACCGGCCATGCGCGACCGTTCCTGCGAACAATGCAGGGCATCGAGGAGCTGAACGCGCTGCAATACCAACTCGATATGACCGGAATCGTCCCGATCGCCGGTCACGGCCTGGTCCACGGGAGCGTAGCCGTCCTGCGCGGCGATCGAGACGACCTCGGCCCGGGCCGCGGCCGGGATCCGCAGATGATGACGCAGCAGCGCCGGTTCTCCCGGCCGCCAGCCGACCGCGCGCTCCAGTGCGCCGGAGCAGGCCTCGGCATCGTCGAAACTCGATACGACGACGACCAGATCCGTTCGTGCCGGATCCAATTCCGCCGTCGCGGCCCGGCCGGACAGCCGCCGCCACACCGATCGAATTCCCATTCCGCCCGCCTTCCGTCGCCCTGTTCCGCAATATTCCACACGCCGAAATTCCCAGCTGTTCACGTTGGCATCGGCGCTCGACCTGCGGGTTCACCGGACACGCCGAATGCTGCCCCAGACCCGCACGCGCGCTGGTGATTCCGGCCCCGACACCCCGAATTCGCACCCGGGTACGCCTGTCGTACTACGACGAGTCATACTTACCGGCGTGACGACCGCAGTAGGGACCCCAGGATCGGCCATTACTCAGCGTGTGCATTCGCTGAACCGGCCCAACATGGTCAGCGTCGGAACCATCATCTGGCTGTCGAGCGAGCTGATGTTCTTCGCCGGCCTCTTCGCCATGTACTTCGTCGCTCGTGCCCAGGCTCATGGCAACTGGCCGCCGGAACCGACCGAGCTGAACCTCAAGCTCGCCGTGCCGGTCACGGCCGTGCTGATCGCGTCCTCGTTCACCTGCCAGATGGGCGTGTTCTCCGCCGAGCGTGGTGACGTCTTCGGACTGCGGCGCTGGTACGTGCTCACCTTCCTCATGGGCCTGTTCTTCGTGATCGGCCAGGGCACCGAGTACCACGCGCTCTACCAAGAGGGCACCACCATCTCGAGCAGCATCTACGGCTCGGTGTTCTTCATCACCACCGGCTTCCACGGTCTGCACGTCATCGGCGGTCTCATCGCGTTCATCTTCCTGCTGGTCCGCACCAAGGTCAGTAAGTTCACCCCGGCGCAGGCCACGGCCGCGATCGTCGTCTCCTACTACTGGCACTTCGTCGACATCGTCTGGATCGGGCTGTTCGCCACGATCTACTTCGTCCGCTAGCCGGGCGGCGGCCGTCACGCGCGGTCCGCGACAAAAACACACTTTGCACAAGTCGGTTCCGTCTACTCCAAAGGGACACAGATGAGTTCATCTCCCCCGTCAGCGCCAGATCCCACGAGCGGGATCGGCAGCGCTGAGAACAACCAGGCCATCAAGACCCGCAAGCAGCGCCGGATGCGCCGCAAGCTCGCCGGCGGTCTGGTTCTTCTGATGGGCCTCGTCGGAGCCGGCTTCGCGGCATCGGCGCTCACCCCGCATGCGCAGGTGGCCACGGCGAACGAGGATCAGTCCGCGCTCATCCGCGAGGGTAAGCAGCTCTACGAGACCTCCTGCATCACCTGTCACGGTGCGAACCTGCAGGGTGTGCAGGACCGCGGCCCCAGCCTGATCGGCGTCGGCGAGGCGGCGGTCTACTTCCAGGTGTCCTCCGGCCGCATGCCGGCCGCGGCGAACGGTTCGCAGATCCAGCGCAAGCCGCCGAAGTTCGACGCCCGCCAGACCGACGCGCTGGGCGCCTACATCGCGGCCAACGGCGGCGGCCCGACCGTGGTCCGCGACCCCAACGGCGAGATCGCGCAGGAATCCCTGATCAAGGGCGCCGACCTGGGCCGCGGTGGCGAGTTGTTCCGCCTCAACTGCGCGTCCTGCCACAACTTCACCGGTAAGGGCGGTGCGCTGTCCTCCGGTAAGTTCGCGCCGCCGCTGGAGCCGGCCTCCGCGCAGCAGATCTACACCGCGATGCTCACCGGCCCGCAGAACATGCCGAAATTCTCCGACCGGCAGCTGTCTCCGGAGGAAAAGCGTGACATCGTGGCATATGTGAAGGATCGCACCGAGTCCAAGCCGGAGGGCGGCTACGGCCTGGGTGGCTTCGGTCCCGCTACCGAGGGGCTGGCGATCTGGGTCATCGGCATCGTGGCGCTGGTCGGCTCGGCGATGTGGATCGGTTCCCGATCATGAGTAACAGCGAACAGGAGCGAAACGACATGAGCCGGCCTGAGGATGGCGGCGGCAACGCAGGGGACAAGGACGTGAACCTGAACCCCACCGAGGAACAGCTCGACGCGATGTCGAAAGAGGAGCTGGTCGAACTCGGCACCGCGCGCGACGGGGTCGACGTCGTCTATCGCGCTCCGCGCTGGCCGGTTCCGGGCACCCGCGCGGAGAAGCGTGCCGAGCGTCAGGTGACGTTGTGGTTCGCCATCTCCGGACTGGCGGCCGCCGCGCTGATCGGGGTCTTCCTGTTCTGGCCGTGGGAGTACAAGGGCCGCCACGAGGACGGCAACGGCCTCTACTCGCTGGCCACCCCGCTCTACGGCCTGCTGCTGGGTATCGCGGTGCTGGCGATCGGCGTCGCCGCGGTCCTGATCCGCAAGAAGTTCGTCCCGAACGAAATCTCCATCCAGACCCGCCACGACGGCCCCTCCGACGAGGTGGACCGGCGCACGCTGGGCGCGCAGCTGTCGGACGCGCTGGAGACCTCGACCCTGGGTCGCCGCAAGATGATCACCCGTACCGCCGGACTGGGCGTGGGTGTGCTGGGTATCGGCGCACTGTTCCTGTTCGTCGGCGGCATGATCAAGAACCCGTGGGCCAAGGGCGACAAGTCCCCGCTGTGGGTGTCGGGCTGGACCCCGGACTACCCGGGCCAGACCATCTACCTGCGCAAGGACACCGGTCGGCCCGAGGACATCGTGCTGGTGCGTCCCGAGGACCTCGACGCCGGCGCCATGGAGACCGTGTTCCCCTGGAAAGAGGAATGGCGCGGCAAGAAGGAGGAGGAGCTCCAGTCGCTGCGCGGCATTCGCAACGCGGTCATGTTGATCCGTCTGCGCACCGAGGACGCGCAGAAAGCGATCAAGCGCAAGGGCCAGGAGAGCTTCAACTTCGGCGACTACTTCGCCTACTCGAAGATCTGCACCCACCTGGGCTGCCCGACCTCGCTGTTCGAGCAGCAGACCAACCGCATCCTGTGCCCGTGCCATCAGTCGCAGTTCTCGGCCACCGAGTGGGGTAAGCCGGTCTTCGGTCCCGCCGCCCGCGCGCTGCCGCAGCTGCCGATCACCGTCAACACCGACGGCTTCCTGGTCGCCAACGGCGACTTCATCGAGCCGCTCGGACCGGCCTTCTGGGAGCGTCGTTCATGAGCCCAAGCAAAGTGGTCGCTCAGGCCAACGAGATGGACGAGCGGTATCGTGCCGCGGCGTTCGTGAAGCGGTCGATCAACAAGGTCTTCCCGACCCATTGGTCGTTCCTGCTGGGTGAGATCGCGCTGTACGCGTTCATCATCCTGCTGCTGTCGGGTGTGTACCTGACGCTGTTCTTCGATCCGTCGATGACCGAGGTCGTCTACCACGGGTCCTACCAGCCGCTGCGTGGCGTGACCATGTCGCGTGCCTACGAATCGGCGCTGCAGATCTCCTTCGAGGTCCGCGGTGGTCTGTTCGTCCGGCAGGTGCACCACTGGGCCGCGCTGCTGTTCGCGTGCTCGATCATCATCCACCTGTTCCGCATCTTCTTCACCGGCGCGTTCCGCAAGCCGCGTGAGGCGAACTGGGTGATCGGCTCGCTGCTGCTGATCCTGGCGATGTTCGAGGGCTTCTTCGGATACTCGCTGCCCGACGACCTGCTCTCGGGTACCGGTCTGCGGGCCGCCTTCGGCGGTATCACGATGGGTATTCCGCTGGTCGGTACCTGGATGCACTGGCTGATCTTCGGCGGTGACTTCCCGGGCACGATCATCATCCCGCGCCTGTACGTCGCCCACATCCTGCTCTTCCCGGGCATCATGCTGGCGTTGATCGCGGCGCACGTGGCGATCGTCTGGTACCAGAAGCACACCCAGTTCCCCGGACCCGGCCGCACCGAGAACAACGTGGTCGGTGCCCGCATCGTGCCGGTGTTCGCCGCCGACCAGGGTGCGTTCTTCATGTTCACCCTCGGCGTGGTCGCCGTCATGGGTGGTGTGCTGCAGATCAACCCGATCTGGAACCTGGGTCCCTACAACCCGTCTCAGGTCTCCGCGGGTTCGCAGCCGGACTTCTACATGATGTGGACCGACGGTATGGCCCGTCTGATGCCGCCGTGGGAGCTGTATCTGGGCCGCTACACAGTGCCGGCGCCGTTCTGGGTCGCGCTCGTCATGGGCCTGGTGTTCGTGGTGCTGATCGCCTACCCGTGGATCGAGAAGAAGCTGACCGGCGACACGGTGCACCACAACATCCTGCAGCGGCCGCGCGACGTGCCGGTGCGGACGGCCATCGGTGCCATGGCCATCGCGTTCTACCTGGTGCTGACCTTGGCGTGTGTCAACGACATCATCGCGCTGAAGTTCGACGTATCGCTGAACGCGACCACCTGGTTCTTCCGGATCGCACTGCTGCTGGCGCCGCCGATCGCCTACTTCCTGGCGTACCGGATGTGCCTGGGTCTGCAGCGCGCCGACCGTCAGGTGCTCGAGCACGGCATCGAGACCGGTGTGATCAAGCGACTGCCGCACGGTGAGTACATCGAGGTGCACCAGCCGCTGGGCCCGGTCGACGACCACGGCCACCCGATCCCGCTGGAGTACCAGGGTGCGCCGGTGCCGAAGAAGATGAACAAGCTCGGCTGGGCGGGCAAGCCCGGTTCCGGTTCGTTCCTGCGGGCCGACCCGGCCGCCGAGGCCGATGCCCTCGTCGCCGCCGAGCACGAGGCCGAGCACAAGCAGCTCCAGGTCCTGGCGGCCTACCAGGAGCAGAGCAGCGGCGGTGGCGGCAAGCACAGCCACTGATCCGTTCGTCGCACGAGGCCCCGAGTCGATTCCGGCTCGGGGCCTCGTCGCGTCTCGACCGCCGCGGCGGCTGCCGGTTCGTCGGGGGCGCGCAATAGACTCGCGCCATGATTACCGCGATCGTGTTGATCCACGCCGAGGCCGCCCGCATCCCGGAAACCGCGCAGGCGCTGGCCGATCTCGACGGCGTCGCCGAGGTGTATTCCTGCGCCGGGGACGTCGATCTGATCGCGGTGGTGCGGGTGCGCGACCACGAGCAGATCGCGGAGGTGGTCACCGGGCGGGTGAACAAGACGGCGGGCGTGCTGCGCACCACGACCCATATCGCCTTCAAGTCGTATTCGAGTGCGGAGGTGGAGGCGGGGTTCTCGCTCGGCGAATGAGCGGGCGCGACCACGCGGCCTAGGTGCCGGTGCGGGCGAGATATTCGCCTGCGGCCGATTCGGCGCGGGCAGCGGATTCGGCCCGCTCGAGCCATCCCAGCCAGGGCCCGGCGCCCAGCCGTGGTTCCCGATAGCCCTCGCTGGTGCGCACGATGCGGGTGCCGGGCTGGTCGAGCCAGCGGGCGATGAGTGCGGTCTCCTCGGGCGAGGCGCCCCGCAGCGGGGGATGGCGGGGGTCGTCGAGGCCGTCGCCGATGCCGGGCAGTGGAGCGGCCGGGGCGTCGGCGACGGTGTGCAGCGTCGCGGGCAGGACGGTCTCCGCGGCGGCGACCAGGCTCTCGACCACCGGCATCGGAGCGACGCCGCGGGCGGCGGTCCCGGCCGCGGCCAGGCGGCCGTAACGGATCACCGTGAATTCCCAGCCGCCGTTGCCGTCGGGACGGGCGGCGATCAGTTCGGCGATCCGCGCGAGCGCGGCCAATCGCTGGGTGCGGCGTAGGACGCGCACCAGCGCGCAGGTGCGGTCCCGCAGGCGCGCCGCCGCTTCGAAATGTTCGGCCGCGACGTACTCGTCGATCCGGGCGGCAATGGCTCGCAACGGGGCGTCGTCGCGGCCGATGAACAGTTCCCGCACCGCCCGCGGTGCGATCGCGTAGTCGGCGGCCGTCGCGCGCGGCCCGAACGTCGCGGCCGGGCAGCAGCCGACGGCGGCGGGTGGGCAGTCGGCGCCGTGTGCGCCGCCGCGCGGGATGCGGGTGGTGCAGGTGCGCAGTCCGCTGTACTCGGCCAGCGTCTCACCGACCTCGGTGGCCTCGGTGCGAGAACCGAAGGGGCCCAGGGCATAGGCGGTCGGCGTGCGGCTCACCGCGAACCGGGGGAACGCCTCGTCGGTCAAGGTCAGCCACCATGCGCGTTTCGGGAATTTGGAGCGTCGGTTGTACGGCGGGGTGTGCGCGACCAGGAGCCGCAGCTCCCGCACCCCCGCCTCGAGGGCGTGCGCACACCGCACGTGATCCACCCGCTGCGCGAGCATGACCATTTCCCGCATCCGGGTGCGGGTTTCGGACCCGGTGAAGTAATTGCGTACTCGGCGGCGCAGATTCACCGCCGTTCCGATGTAGAGCACCTCGTCGGAGGGGCCGCGGAACAGGTAGACCCCCGGGGTGGCCGGCAGATCCGCGGCCAGGACGCGTTTGGCGCGCTGTCGCCGGGTGACCTCGGGGAGATAGTCGATGAGCTCGGGCAGGGTCTGCACGCCGAGATTGCCCACCCGCTCGAACAGCGCGTGCATGACGTCGACGGTGGCGCGAGCATCGTCGAGGGCGCGGTGGATGGGCCGGGTCGAGGCACCGAGCAGCTGCGCCAGCGCCGAGAGGCGGACGGTCGGCGCCTCCTCCCGGTCGAGGATGCGGCGGGCCAGCTGGACCGTGCACAGCACCTGGAAGGCGGGCCATTCGGCGCCGCAGCGCTGTGCGGCCGCCCGCAGGAAGGACATGTCGAAGCGGGCGTTGTGGGCGACGAGCACTGCGCCGGAAGCGAATTCGAGGAATCCGGGCAGTACCGACTCGATCCGTGGCGCCTGTCGCACCATAGCCGTGGTGATGCCGGTGACTTGCACGATCTGCGGCGGAATCGCGCAGCCCGGATCCACGAGGGTGGCGAATTCCCCCAGGACCTCGCCGCCGCGCACCTTCACCGCGCCGATTTCGGTGATCGCGTCTCCCTCGGGTCGCGTGCCGGTGGTCTCGAGGTCGACCACGACGAAGGTGACCTCGCACAGTGCCGGCTCGGGTTCGTCGCCGCCGTGACCGGGGATTTCGAGGGCCAGCTGGGCCGGTCGCGGAGCGGGGGTTGCCACGGCGAGCAGCGTAGGCGCAGGGTCCGACACGAACGGTCGCCGAAGCCGCGCAGCGACGAGGTTTGCGATGTGCGCGGTTCGGATTGCGCGAATATGCGGAAATGTGACCAGGCCCACAGTAATTCGGTTCAGCTATTGATCATGGTGGGTACGGCGGCGCGGTGCGGTCGCGACCGTCGGCTGGGTTCGATCCAGGGGTGGGTGCTGTAAACCTGCGGACTGTTCGGTTGGTTTTTGGTAGATCGAATCCGGGCTACGTGCGCTTTCGGGGGTCTGCCGGTCGGTCCGAGGTGGGGCGGCGCGCCCGATGGCGGGTGTCGGGATACCGCCGGGATCGCAACCGAACCGCCCCATCGTTATCGATTCGTGATTGCTGTGAGTTATCTCGCAGGCCATCGACCGGGGCTTCTTACCTGATCTCGTTTCGGATCGGCTGGGCTTTACAACGCACCGTTATGTCCTCGTAACCTTTTCGAGACCTCACGGAGTCCGACGCACCACCGGGTGCGGCGTCGTGGGGCAGATGAGGAGTACCGCATCATGGCGATCAAGCGACAGGTTCAGGGGCTGCCTCGCACCGCCCGCAGGGCCGTTGCGGCCGGAGCCGTTGGCGCAGCCACCCTCAGCGCTCTGTTGCTCCCGGCGACCACCGCCGCCGCCGCGCCGGTCACCGTACCCGGCGTCGGCACCTTCGACGTTCCCGACCAGGTCCTCGGCGCTATTCCGCCGGGTGCTGTTCCGCCGGGCGTGCAGATTCCGGGCATCGGCCCGGCGCCGTTCGCGCCGCAGCAGACCGTCGGCCGGCGTGCGGCCGACGCGGCCCTGTCCAAGGTCGGTGCTCCCTACTCCTACGGCGCCGCCGGTCCGGACGCCTTCGACTGCTCGGGCCTGGTGAAGTGGTCCTACGAGCAGGCCGGCCGGGAACTTCCCCGTACCAGCTACGAGCAGCTCGACGCGGGCACCCCGGTGTCGCTGGACGCGCTGGAGCCCGGCGATGTGGTGTCGTTCTACGGCGGCAGCCACTCCGCCCTGTACGTGGGTGACGGCAATGTGGTGCACGCTTCCACCGCCGGTGAGCCGGTGAAGGTCGCCCCGATCTCCTCGATGCCGGTGGCGGGCGCTCGCCGCTACTGATCTGCTCGGCCCGGATCGGCGCATTCCGTACAGTTCGGACCGCCGATCCGGGCATTCCGGGTATACGGCGTGATCGTTTCGTGGCCTGCTGGACATGGACGGTCGCCGTTCCGTAACCTTATCGAGACCTTCGTGGTTTCCAGCTCGGGACGAGAGAACGGGGCACGGCAGGCCGTGACAGCGCACAAAGGTAACGCGCAGCGCAGCAACAGAACCAGGCGCCTGGTCGGCGGGTCACTCGCGGTGGGTGTGCTGGTATTCGGGGCGGGGACGGGTGGTCTGGCCGCCGCCGATCCGGCACCGGCCGGGCAGCCGGCCACGGCCGGCGACGCCGTGCAGCGTCTGATCGAGCTGTCCCACCAATCCGAGCAGTTGAATCAGCAGGCGCTGGCCGCACAGGGCGACCTGGAAGCCAAACAGGCCGCCGCCCGCGACGCCGACGCGAAACTCACCACGGCGACCCAGGCCGTCGATGCCGCCAAGGCCGAAGTGCGCAAATATCAACCGGCCGTGGACCGTACCGCCGTCGCCGCCTATCAGGGGGCCCGGACGAACCGCCTCTTCTCGGTGCTCGTCTCCGATTCCCCGCAGCAGTTGCTGGATCAGATGTCGACTCTGGACGTGCTGTCCACCCAGACCGCCGACCAGCTGGCCCAGTTCTCGAAGGCCTCCGCCTCGGCCACCGCCGCCGAAACCGCGGCCAAGACCGCCGCCGACTCAGCCCGGGCCGCCTCCCAGAAGGCCGATCAGGTGCGCGCGGATCTGGAACGCAAGCGCGCCGATCTGCAGGGCGCGATGGCGCAGGTCATCCAGGCGTGGGGCGCGTTGTCGGCGGGGGAGAAGTCCACCCTGGCCGGATCGCTGTTCCCGCCCGGATTCGACCGCGACACCCTGCTGCGCGGGCTGGTGCCGGGCAGCGGCACCAGCGCCCTCGCGGCCGGGCTCACCCGCGTCGGGGACCCCTATGTCTGGGGCGCGACCGGTCCCGATCAGTTCGATTGCTCGGGGTTGGTGCAATGGGCCTTCCACCACGTGGGAATCGATCTGCCGCGCACCAGCCAGGCTCAGGCCACCGTCGGTACGCCGGTCTCCCGCGACGACCTGCAGCCCGGTGACGTGGTGTTCTTCTATTCCGATGCCTCCCACGTCGGCATCTACGCCGGAAACGGCATGATCCTGCACGCGTCCACGTTCGGTGTGCCGGTCGCGGTGGCGCCGATGGGTAATACGCCTTTCCATTCCGCACGCCGATACTGGATCGGAATGCCGTAAACACTGCGAGAATCTGGCGGCGAGTAATCACACCGATGTGAGGATCGTGTCGAATGAGCGCTTTGCTGCGGGTCCGGGACTGGCTGGCACATCGTCGACGGTTCGAATTCGTCGCCACCATCGCGATGGTCGTCGCGCTGACCGCGGCGGGCGGCGCGTTGCTGCTGTTACCGAAGTCCGGCCTGCCTACCGTTCCCGCCGCCACCAGCTCCGACTCCGCGCCGATGACCCACGCCGATCCGCAGGTCCCGGACCTGCGGCGGATCATGAGTTCGTACGGACCCGTTGTCGCCCAACAGGTTTCCGGTGACGACGGGAAGCTGTCGGTGGTGCTCGGCCATCCGTATCAGCGTGGCGACGTCGACCAGTTGGCGCGCGAGGTCGGTCCGGCGGTGACGGCCGTCTCGGAGGTGTGGGGTACCGACTGGGCACACGAGGCGGTCGTCGCCGTCGCCTCCGGTCCGTCGGAGTTCGCGGCCCTGACCCACGCCACCGGCCCGGTCTCCAACGAGGTCGCGGCCGCCTCGGTCGCGGACCCGTTCGTTCCCGGCGCTCGGCCCACCGGCCAGCGCATCGTCTTCGCCGCCGATGCCGGCCGCCGCCTGGGACCGGACGGGCTGCGCGAGACGCTGCGACACGAGCTCACCCACGTCGCGGCGCGGGCGCAGACCGTCGACGGTTCGCCGCAGTGGGTGCTGGAGGGATTCGCCGAATACTGCGGCCGTCGGGGCGGGCAGCAGCGGTTCGCGCAGGTCGCGCCGACCGTGACCACCCGCGCGCGGGCCGGCGACCTGCCCGCCGATCTGCCCGCCGACGCCGCATTCGTGCCCTCCGCCGACACCAGCGCCGCTCTGGCCTACGAACAGGCCTGGTCGGCCAACGCCTTCGTCGCCGACCGGTTCGGGGAGCCGAAGCTCGTGGCGCTCTACCGGCGGCTGGCCAGCGGGCCACAGGATCGCGCGGCGCTGGACCACGGCCTGCGCGAGATCCTCGGCATCGATCACGACGCGTTCGTCGCGGCCTGGCGCGAGTGGATCAAGGCGCGAGTGGCGGCCTAGGCCCGGCCCGGCCGGGACCGGGCGCACCCATAGACTCGGCCCATGGCCCGCACGCTGTTGATCACCAACGACTTTCCGCCGCGCCCGGGCGGGATCCAGTCGTATGTCCATTCGCTCGCCGTGCGGATGCCGTCGGAGGATCTCGTCGTCTACGCGCCGCGCTGGCGCGGTGATTCCCACCTGCGTTTCGACGCCGAACAGCCGTTCCGGGTGGTCCGGCATCCGACCACGCTGATGCTGCCGACCCCGCTGGTTGTGCGCCGGGCGGCGAAACTGCTGCGCGAGCATCGGTGCGACACCGTATGGTTCGGTGCCGCGGCGCCGCTGGCGTTGATGTCGCCCGCGCTGCGGCGCGCCGGTGCGGATCGCATCCTGGCCAGTACGCACGGTCACGAGGTGGGATGGTCGATGCTGCCGGCCGCCCGGCAGGTGCTGCGGGTGATCGGCGATCACACCGATGTCGTCACCTACGTCAGCAAATACACCCGGCGGCGGTTCGCGGCGGCCTTCGGGGCGCAGGCCGCGCTGGAATATCTGCCCCCGGGCGTCGACAGTTCGATCTTCCGTCCGGACCCGGCGGCGCGAGCCGAATTGCGCGCCCGCTACGGCCTCGGTGAGCGTCCGACCGTGCTGTGTCTGTCGCGGCTGGTCCCGCGCAAGGGACAGGACATGCTGATCCTCGCGATGCGGGAAATCCGTCGCCGGGTCGACGGCGCGGTCCTGGTGATCGCCGGCGGCGGGCCGTACGAGGACAAGCTGCGCGGTTTGGTGCGGGCACTGGACCTCGACGGCGATGTGGTCTTCACCGGGCGGGTCCCCGCGGCCGAACTGGCCGCCCACCACACCATCGCCGACGTCTTCGCGATGCCCTCGCGCACCCGGGGCGCGGGGCTGGACGTGGAGGGTCTGGGCATCGTCTACCTGGAAGCCTCGGCGACCGGAGTGCCGGTGGTCGCCGGAAATTCCGGTGGAGCACCGGAAACGGTTCTCGAGGGGCGCACCGGCACCGTGGTGGACGGTCGCAGCGAGAGTGCGATCGCGGCGGCGGTCGCCGACATCCTCGGTGACCCCGACCGAGCGGCCCGGATGGGTGCCGCCGGGCGGGAATGGGTGGCCGATCAGTGGCGCTGGGACGTGCTCGGCGCCCGGCTGCGTACTCTGCTCGATCCGGCGGTGCGGTCGGGGGCGGGCGGCGCCGGGAACTAGGTGGTGCCGATCGGAGCCCGGGTCGTTACCGTGTCGGCGCTGTGACCCAGTAGGCTCGGCTCCCATGAGCGAGCGCAGCGAGCCACAGCCGTGAGCAGCATTCAGGTGGCCGACCAGACCTTCGTCGCCGCTTCGGGCGCCGCGGTCGCCGAGGTGCTGGCCGACCGCGCACGGTGGCGGCGGTGGTGGCCCGACCTCACCCTGGAAGTTCGAGAAGACCGCGGCGACAAGGGTATTCGCTGGTCGGTCGCCGGCCCGCTGACCGGCACCATGGAAGTGTGGTTGGAGCCGTCGCTGGACGGGGTGATCCTGCACTACTTCCTGCACGCCGAGCCGCCGGGCGCGGCCTCGTTGTCGCCGCGAACCCTGATGGCGGCCAACAGATCCCGCCGGGTGGCCGGGAAGAAGATGTCCTTCGAGGTGAAAGCACGGCTGGAGGCCGGCCGACCCGCCGGTGTGTCCCCGGCACGATAGGTCGAAAGGAAACGCTGTCAGTCATGGCCGACCGGACCCAGAGGTCGATCATCGTCGATGCCCCCTCGGATCGCGTGATGGCCGTCATCGCCGATCTACCGTCGTATCCGGAGTGGGTTTCGGCGGCGCGATCGGTGGACGTACTCGAGACCTACCCGGACGGGCGGGCGCGCACCGCGCGGTTCGTCCTGGACGCCGGCGTCGTCAAGGACACCTACGTGCTGTCCTACGACTGGCGCGCCGACGGCCGGGCGGTGAGCTGGAAACTGGTCAGCGGTGAGCTGCAGAAGGCCCAGGACGGCACCTACGAGCTCATCGACCAGCCCGACGGCACCACCCAGGTGGTGTACGAGCTGACCGTGGACCTCAGCATTCCGATGATCGGGATGTTCAAACGCAAAGCCGAGAAGGTGATCACCGATACGGCCCTGAAGGAACTCAAGAAACGGGTCGAAGGCTGACGGCGGCCGCGCAGCGCGGTCGTGGTGCCGTCACGACCCGGCTCGAACTGTTCATCGGCAAGGGCGGAGTCGGAAAGACGACGCTGGCCTGCGCGGCGGCCATCGCCGCGGTGCAGGCCGGGCAGCGGGTCCTGGTCGCCTCGATCGATCAGGCCCATTCCCTCGGTGACGCACTGGGTTTCCGCTTCGCGCACGACCCGGGCACGGTCGCCGGGGTGGCGACCGTCGCCCCCGGGTTCGACGTCATCGAGATCGATTCCCTTGCGCTGCTGGAGGATCGGTTCCGTGAGGTGGTGCGGATGATCGGCGGCGCCGGCCACGACCACGGCATCGACCTCGCGGCCCTGGACCCGGCCGAACTGACCGGGCTGCCCGGGGTGCAGGAACTGCTGGCCCTGAGCGAGATCGCGCAGTTCGCGGGCGAGGACGACTGGGATCTGATCATCGTCGACTGCCCGCCGTCGGCGGATATGCTGCGCATCGTCACCGCACCGGACACACTGCTCGGCTATCTGGAACGAGTGTGGCCGCAACATGCCCGCATGATGAGTGCCACCGGAACCGATCTGCGGCGGGCGGTGCTGGCCTCGACGATCGAGCGGATCGCGGCGGCGGTGACCGCCATTCGCGATTTGCTGGCCGATCCGCACCGCACCGGAGCACGGTTGATCACCGGCCCGGAGCGGGTGGCACTGGCCGAATCGGCGCGGGTGCGCTCGGCGGCGGCGCTGCTCGGGATGCGCCTGGACGCGGTGGTGGTGAACAAGGTGCTCCCACCCGTACCCGAGGGTCCGCCGCATCCGGCCGTGCAGTGGTATGTGCAGCGGCGCGCCGAACAACTCGACGTGATCGCCGAATTGCGCCGCCGGATGCCCGATGTGCCGGTGACCATCGCCCATCACAGCGGACCGGAACCGGTCGGCCCCCGGGCGCTGGCGGCGCTCGCTCAGGCGCTGCCGGTTCGTGGCAACCCGCCGGCTCCGGCGGCAGACCCTATGCTTGGCGATGCGATGCCGGAGCAGGGCGGTGCGGCCGGGGCGCCGGAGGTGCGGTGGGAGTCGGGCACCGGGCTGGAGTCGGTGTTCACGCTGCGGCTGCGGCTGCCGGTGGTCGACCCGGGCACACTGCGACTCGGACGAGTGGAGGACGATGTGATCGTGGGAGCGGACGGGGTCCGGCGGCGGCTACGCCTGGCGCCGGTGTTGCGACGGTGCACGGTCGATGACGCCGAACTCGTCGACGGTCAGCTCGTCGTGCGCTTCCGGCCCGACCCGAGGGTGTGGCCGCAATGACCCACGCCCACGACGACAGTTTCGGCGAATTCGCCCAGGAGCTGCGCGCACTCGCCGAAACGCTGCTCGAACGCATCGAGCCCGCGTTGCGCCGCGCGGCCGCCGACGATCGGCAGTGGGACAGCTGCAGCTGGTGCCCGGTCTGCGCGGCGGCCGCGCTGGTCCGCGGGGAACATCACGAGGTGGTCGCCGCGATCGCCGATCACGGCACGGCGATCGTGACCGTGCTGCGCGAGGCCCTGGCCGGTGTCCCGGTCGAACCGCTGCTGCCGGACGACCTTCCGGATCCGGACGCCGGGTCGGCGAACGAATCCGGTACCGCCGCAGACGAATTCGATCCCGGCCTCGGGCGCACCGCGGCCGACGGGTGGATCGCGGACGGGGTGGGCGCGCAAGACGCCGATCCGGGCGCCGCGAATCCTGCCGCCGACGAGGGCCGGCACCGGGCCGGCGCGACCCGATCCGGACGTGTGGACGCACAGCAGGACGGACCGGCGCGCGCAGCGGTAGCGGGCGGCACCGAAGGAAGCCGAGCGGGCGGCGCGGGGGAGACATCCGCTGCGGCCGCCGAGCCGGGCGACGCCCGGTCCGGGCGGCGTTCGAAACGTGCCGGGCGGGGGCGGGATTCGGCCGAGCGAACCGGCTATGTTCCCATCCCCGTGCGGTTCGAGAAATGACCACGCGGATCGGGCGCGAGGCCCCACTGACCGTCGGCATCGATGTCGGCGGGACGAATATCCGCGCCTCGGTCGTCGACGGCACCGGCGAGGTGCTCGACACCGTGCAGGCCCCCACGCCGCATTCCGCGCACGCGCTCGAGGACGGTCTCGATCGCGCGGTACGAGAACTGTGCGCGCGCCACGACATCGGTGCGGTCGGGCTGGCGGTCGCCGGATTCGTCGACGAATCCCGGTCCTCGGTCCGGTTCGCGCCGCATCTGCCGTGGGAGGACACCGCGGTCGCCGGGCGGCTCGGGCGTCGGCTCGGCCTGCCGGTGATTCTCGAACACGATGCCAACGCCGCGATGTGGGCGGAATACCGGTTCGGCGCGGCGGCCGGCGCGCACAACGGAGTACTGGTCGCGATCGGTACCGGCATCGGGGCGGCGCTGCTGGTGGAGGGCCGGCTGTATCGCGGAAGTTACGGTGTCGCACCCGAACTCGGTCACTTGCAGGTCGTTCCGCACGGCCGGGTGTGTCCGTGTGGGAAACGCGGGTGCTGGGAGCGATATTGCAGCGGAACGGCTCTGGTCGACACCGCGATCGAAATGCTCGCCACCGATCCGATGCCGTCGACGATTCTGGCGCGCGAAGTCGTCGGTGACCCGGGATCGCTGACCGGGCGGCGAGTCGCGGGCGCGGCGCACGACGGTGATCCGGTGGCACTGCACGTGATGGCGGATTTCGCCCGCTGGCTCGGCCTGGGCTTGGCGTTCGTCAGCGATATCTTCGACCCGGACCTGATCGTCATCGCGGGCGGGGTCAGCTCCTCGGCGCCGCTGTTCCTCGACGATGCGCGCGAACACTACGCCGAGGCCATCACCGGCGGCCGCCATCGCCCGCTGGCCCGCATCCGCACCACCCAGCTCGGTGAGGCGGCCGGCATGATCGGCGCCGCCGAACTCGCCCGCACAGCGTTGGCCGGCGGGGGCCCCGAGGGGACCGGCCGCGAACCGGCCGCGCCGCGCTCCGAACGAGCCCGCTCGGCCGCGGGGCGCGAGTAGGCGGCGCTGCGCCGGGCTGCGATTCGGATCGGCGGAAACCGATCGTCGTGCCCCGCGAAAGTGGATCGGGACCGGCAATCGGTTTGTTTCCACCCCCGGATGCGCCCTTCGTGTACCCGAATTCACCGATGTGATTGCCGACATGTGAAATACCTCGTGTGGGGTTGGTCGCAGCAGGTCGGCGGCGGTAGAGTCGGGTCCAGGAGGAGCCTGCGACGAGGCCGGTCCCGTTCGAACAATCACAGGGGAAAGGACGCAATGTTCTACTGGCTGCTCAAATTCGTGCTGGTCGGGCCCTTCATGCACCTTTACAACCGTCCCAAGGTCGAGGGCGTGGAGAATATCCCCGCCGACGGAGCAGTCATCCTCGCCGGCAACCATTTGTCGTTCACCGACTGGTTGTTCACTCCGCTGATGAGTCCGCGGCGAATCACCTATCTGGCCAAGGCCGAGTACTTCACCACGCCCGGCTTCAAGGGCCGGCTGCAGAAGTTCTTCTTCGCCGGCACCGGCCAATATCCGATCGACCGCAGCGGCGCCAGCGCGGCCGAGGATGCGCTCAACACGGCCCGCAAGCTGCTGCGGGAGGGTCGCATGGTGGGTCTGTACCCGGAGGGCACTCGCTCGCCCGACGGCCGACTGTACAAGGGCAAGACCGGGGTGGCACGCCTCGCCCTGGAGACCGGTGTGCCGGTGATCCCGGTGGCACTGATCGGCACCGACGAGGTGTGCCCGCCCGGCCCGTTCCGGTGGCGCCGTCGCCGCGTCACCGTGAAATTCGGTGCGCCGATCGACTTCTCCCGGTACGAGGGGATGGGCGGTAACCGCTTCGTCGAGCGGGCCGTCACCGACGAGATCATGTACGAGCTGATGCGGATGTCGGGCCAGGAGTACGTCGACGTGTACGCCGCCAGCCTGAAGAAGGGCGTGCCGTCCGGCAGCCGCCCCGAGGCCGAGCGCATCCCGGAAACCCTGGCGAGCTGAACAAACGGCCCCGCAACTACCCCGAATTCGGCCTCCGGACCTCGTCCGGGGGCCGAATTCGTATCGGTGGTTTCGGCGCCCGCCGATCCCCGGGCGGGAGCGGTGTGGTCAGGCCGTGCGCACCCGCGCCGGCACAGCGAGCGGGCGGCAGCGGCGCATCGCTGCCGAATCCGCTACCGCTGATCGATTCCCGTGATCGCCCCGCTGCGCCGGAAGGCCTCGATCGCCTCGTACTTGGCGAGGTTGTGCCGCGCGTCCGCGAGCGCGTCGTGGGCATCGGCCGGGACCGGCGGCAATTCCGGGCGGCCGTGCTGATCCCAATGCTGGCGCAATTCGTTGGTGTAGCGCGGCAGGGCCGCGGGCAGATCCACCATCGAACCCCAGAGCTGGCAGAACGCCACGTGATCGTAGGCGCCCACCCATGCCCACAACTCCGGCCGCACGGTCGGGCGGGGAACGAGGAATTGATAGAGGTCGTCGCGAATGCGCTGCCGGCTGCGCCACAGCGGCGACGACGGTGCGGGGAGTTTCGGCAGGACATTGCGCCGCACCCATTGTCCGGCTCGCTCCGGGTCGAATTCGGTTGATACCGCGTAATATTCCCGACCGTCCTCGCAGACCACGCCGATCGAAATCAGATCGATCGTCACCCCGTCTTCGATGAATTCGCAGTCATAAAAATATTTCACGCGGTCAGTGCCCTTCCCGATTCGGCGTCCACCGGTGTTCGCGGTGCGATGTCGGCCGAACCGCCCGACCCGGCCCTGCGCTCGAGGTTACGGCCCACCCCGGGCGGCCGGATTCATCGCCCCCTACCCTCCGGGTTACCCCACGATTGCGGAAGGTCCGTATTCTGATCTGGTGAACTGGACCGTCGACGTACCGATCGATCGCTTGCCGGAACTGCCACCGTTGCCCGCCGAGCTCCGTCGGCGCCTCGACGCCGCACTCGCCCGCCCCGCCCTGCAGCAGCCGTCGTGGGATCCCGAGCAGGCCGCCACCATGCGTACCGTCCTCGAGAGTGTGCCGCCGCTGTGCGTGCCGGCCGAGGTCGAGGAGCTGCGCCTGCGACTGGCCGAAGTCGCCCGCGGCGAAGCCTTCCTGATGCAGGGCGGCGACTGTGCGGAAACCTTCGCCGACAACACCGAGCCGCACATCCGCGGCAATATCCGCACCCTGCTGCAGATGGCGGTGGTGCTCACCTACGGTGCGAGCCTGCCGGTGGTCAAGGTCGCCCGGATCGCGGGCCAGTACGCCAAACCTCGCTCGGCCGATGTCGACGCGCTCGGACTCAAGTCCTATCGCGGCGATATGGTCAACTCGCTCGTCGCCGAGCCCGCCCAGCGCGAACACGATCCCTCGCGGCTGGTGCGCGCCTATGCCAACGCCAGCGCCGCCATGAATCTGGTGCGCGCGCTGACCGGCGCGGGCATGGCCGACCTGCACAAGGTGCACGACTGGAACCGCGATTTCGTCGCGCAGTCGCCCGCCGGCGCGCGCTACGAGCAGATGGCCTCCGAGATCGATCGCGGCCTGGCCTTCATGAACGCTTGCCGGGTCCAGGACCCCAGCCTGCAGTCGGCGAAGATCTACTGCAGCCACGAGGCCCTGGTCCTCGACTACGAGCGCGCGATGCTGCGGTTGTCGCACAACGCCGCCGGCGATCCGGTGCTCTACGACCTGTCCGCGCACTTCCTGTGGATCGGTGAGCGCACCCGCCAGCTCGACGGTGCGCACATCGCCTTCGCCGAACTGCTCGCCAACCCGATCGGAATCAAGATCGGCCCGGGCACCACCCCGGATCAGGCGGTCGAATACGTCGAACGGCTCGACCCGAACAACGAGCCGGGCCGGCTCACCCTCGTCGCGCGGATGAGTAACACGAAGGTCCGCGACGTGCTGCCGCCGATCATCGAGAAGGTGCAGGCGACGGGCCATCAGGTGATCTGGCAGTGCGATCCTATGCACGGCAACACCCACGAGTCCTCGACCGGTTACAAGACCCGTCACTTCGACCGCATCGTGGACGAGGTGCAGGGCTTCTTCGAGGTGCACCACGCCCTGGGCACCCATCCCGGCGGCCTGCACATCGAGCTGACCGGTGAGAATGTCACCGAATGTCTCGGCGGCGCGCAGGACATCTCCGATCTGGACCTCGAGGACCGGTACGAGACGGCCTGCGATCCTCGCCTGAATACGCAGCAGTCCCTGGAATTGGCATTCCTGGTCGCCGAGATGCTGCGGTGACGGATCGGCCATAGTGGACGTCGTATTTCGCAATGACGAGGGACCTTCGCGCGGCGCCGGCCGCTCGCGCGGGGATATCCCGGCGAGCGCGCAGAGCGCGCCGCACATCGGCCATGTCGATCGCACCATCCTGCGTTTGCTGCGCGATCGCGATCGTGACGGGATACCGTCGGAGGTGGTGCTGCGCGACGGCAGCCGGCTGCTGATCTTCAACATCAGCTGGGGGTACGAGATCTCCTGGGATTTCGATCTCGACCACGGCTATGTGCCGAGTGCGGCGGCCGCACAGATCACCACCAACATCAGCCCGAGCATCGGTGGGGTCCCGGTGGAGGTGTTCACCACCGCGGCAGTGGTGGCGGTCAACGATCCGGAGACCGGGACGCCCCTGCTGGCCGTCGGCTGAGGCCCGTGATCCGTCACGGCAGCGTGACATGATCCGCAAAAGTTAGCTGTGCGGTTGCTGAACTCCGAAACCTGCACTAGGTTCCCACTCGTGGGACTGCAGCGGCACCAGGCTGTGCGGGACGTGTTCGGAGAGGATCGCTATGCAAGGCGCGTCGATAACCAGGAAAGCGCATTCGCCTGCTGATCGTTCGATTTCCCCCGGGCGGGCGACGAACAGACCCGTCGCCGCCCTCGCCGAGCATGTGTTCGAGGTCGACGGTGTCCCGGTCACGCTCGTGATCGAGCGGCCCGAGGTCGACCGCGCCGGAATTGCCTGGCGATGCCGGTTGCGGGTGGTACGAGGCAACGGGCGTCTGGAACAGTCCCAGGTGGTCGGGGCGAGCGCCAGCGCGGTCCTCCAGCAGGCGCTCGACCTGGCCAGCTCGCGGCTCGGCGTCAGCGAGGCGGAACTGCTCGGCGGGGCGGATGTCGGCGGGGTCGTCGGCTGATCGGTACCGAGCCGGCCCGAGGACGAGAGTCCTTGCGGGGCAGAGGACTACGGGATCGGAGACCTACCGGATCAGAAGGGCAGCACGGTGAGGGTCACGGTGGATCCGGGCGCCACATTCGCACCGCCGAACGGGGATTGCACCCGGACGGTGCCCCGGTCACCGCTGAATACCTGATTCAGCACGACCTTCAGCCCGAGATTCTCGAGTTCGGTACGCGCCGCGGCGGCGTTCCTGCCGATGACGTCCGGGACCTGGACGGCGTTGGAGACGATCAACGTCACCGACGAACCGGACAGAGCCTGGGTCCCGGCCGCCGGGTCGGTGCCCGCGACCTGGCCCGATTTGACCCGGGAATCGAATTCGTCCCGGGTGTCGGCGACCGTGATGCCGACGTTCTGCAGGGCCGTTCTGGCCTCCTCGACGGTTTTGCCGCGCACGTCGGGCACCTTCACCGGCTGGGAGCCCTTACTGCGGTAGACCTTCACCTGTGCGCCGGTCGGCAGGACGGTGCCCGGTGCCGGATCCAGTTGCGCCACCGAACCTTTCGGCGCGGTACTGGGGCGTTCCCCGCCGTCGACGGGTGTCAGGCCGGCATCACGGATGAGCTGATGGACCGTCTTCGCGTCCTGCCCGGTCCGGAATTGCGGCACCTGTGGCTGACCACTGGACACCAGGACCGCGACCGTCGAACCCTTCAGCACCCGCGCTCCCGCCGACGGATCGGTGCCCACCACGCCGCCGACCGGAATGATGTCGGAGGCTTTGCTGCGCACCGTCGTCTCGAACCCGGCGTTCTTCAGCGTCGCCGTCGCCTGCTCGGTGTTCATCCCCGCGATGGGCGGTACCGACGAATAGCGGCCGACCCCGAGCCACCAGCCGCCGATGCCGAGCAGCAGGGCCAGCACCACCACCACGGCGGCCCAGATCAGCACCCGGCGTCGGGAGCTGCCTCGATCGGCCTGGAATTCCTGCCGGTAGGGCGGTTGCGGCGGTGGCGGGGCGAGCCGGGAGGGTTCCGGTTCCGGGTCCGGCATCGGATGCGCGGCGGTCATCACCCGGGTGTGTGCGGGTTCGGCGGCGAGCCGCGTCGTCGCCTCCGTGATCGGCCGGCCGGTATTCGCGGGCTCGGCGGGACCGGCAGGGGTCTGGGCCACCCGGTACCGCGCCGACAGATGCTCCGCCGATTCCTGCGGGGCCGGCACCCGGTACTCGGGCAGATGCAGGACCGCGGCGATGCGATGCAGTTCGGCCGCCATCTCGGTCGCGTCGGCGAACCGGTGTGCCGGCTCGCGAGCGGTGGCGTGGGCGACCAGTTCGTCGAATTCCGGCGGCACCCCCTCGATGAACCGGCTGGGGCTCGGCACATCCTTCTCGACCCGCTGATAGGCGATCGACAGCGACGTGTCGCCGGTGAACGGTGTTCGGCCGGTGAGCAATTCGAAGATCAGGATGCCGAAGGAGTACACGTCGCTGCGGGCGTCGGCACTGCCCGCGGTCACCTGCTCCGGAGACAGGTAGGCGGCGGTCCCGAGGATGACGCTGGCCGAGGTCAGGTTCGATCCCGCAACGGCCCGGACCAGGCCGAAATCGGCGATCTTGACCTCACCGGCATCGGAGATCAGCACGTTCTCGGGTTTGATGTCGCGATGCACCAGCCCGGCCGCGTGGGCGACACCGATGGCGCGCAGCACCGGTTCGGCCACCGCTCGCACCGCGTGCGGCGGCATCGGGCCGCGTTCGCGCAGCAACTCGCGCAGGGTGCCGCCCTCGACCAATTCCATGATCAGGAACGGGTACTCCCCGTCCACCCCCTGGTCGTAGACGGCCACCAGCGACGGGTGCTTGAGCTTGGCCACCGAGCGGGCCTCGAATTCGAAGCGGGTGAGGAACTGCGGATCGCCGGAGAACTTCGGGTCCATCACCTTGATCGCCACGGGCCGGTCCAGCCGGGTGTCGACTCCCCGGAACACCATCGACATCCCACCGCGCGCGATCGGCGCGTCGATGCGGTAGCGCCCGTCCAGCATCTGGCCGATCAACTGCAGTCCTTTCGAAATTCCACCAGCGGATGCCGCCCCGAGACGGCATACCCGATCGTATAGGCGCGGGCCGTCCCGGTCGCTGAGGACGTCCTCACCGTGCCCGGTCGCCGGGCGTATGCCGTATCCGCCACGCGACGGACTACCGTTGTCCCCGTGAGTGCATTTCCCTGCAGCGACGATGTCGTTCCCGAATCGGTGACCCTGCTCCCGTTGCCGGATGTGGCCGAACAACTCGGCATCGCGGTGACCAGAGTGCATCAGATGCTGCGCGATCATCAGTTGATCGCGATCCGCCGCGGCGGTATCGCCGGTATCCCGAAGGACTTCTTCGATTCCTCGGGCGCGGTCGTCAAACCCCTGCCGGGGCTCATCACGGTGATGCGGGATGCGAAGTACTCGAACGAGGAAATCCTCGAGTGGCTCTACACCGCCGATGATTCGCTGCCCGGCCGGCCCATCGACGCCATCCACGGCCCGCTGGCACGGGAGGTCGTGCGCCGCGCCGCGGCCGAGCCCTTCTGATCCGGCACCGGGCGAGCCCGGCTCCCGGTTCGTCCGCGAGCCGGGTCGCCCCAGGAGGTCCGGCGACCCGGGCGGCCGCCGACAGCAGGATGCCGGCCCGGCAGACCGCGGCGGGTACTACGCGATGAGGTGGGCCGCCCGGTCGGCCCCGGCGGTGTGCTCGGCCGGAATGCCGATCGTCGGACGGGGGGCGGACCGCAGGCGGCTGACTCCGGCACCCAGCTCGGTGACCGCGACCCGCAGCCGACGTGGCGTGGGAACCGTTGCGCGGCGGTCGAATACGGCGTAGTCGTGGCGTTCGATCTCGTCGAGGATTCCGGCGTACAGCACGGCGGCGGTGCGTATCGCGGGCCGGACCCGAGGCCGCAGCAAGTCGATGCCCGGCAGCGCGGTGCGGTACACCGAGCGGGTGACGGCGATCAGATGGGCCAGGGCGCGACGGACCCGCGGGTCGGTCCGGCCGGTGCGCCGGCAGTGCGCGAGCAACCCGGCATCGACACCGAAGGCCGAGAGCGCGTCGCCCGGCAGGTAGATGCGTCCGCGATCGAGGTCCTCGGCGATGTCGCGCAGGAAATTGGTGAGCTGGAATGCCTCACCCAGCGCCGCGGCCGCCGGTTCGGCCGCCGCTACCGGCACCACGGTGCCGAGGACGGGAAGTAGTTGCAACCCGATCGCCGCCGCCGAACCCCGCATGTACTCGCGAAGTTCCCCCATATCCGCGTATCGGTCGCGGAACAGCGCACTTCCAGGCACGTCCATCCGCATGGCGTCGAGGAACACCCGGAAATGTTCGGGCGCGATGCGATACCGGGCGACGGTGTCGGTGAGCGCGTACAGGATCGGGCCGTCGATCGCCGTGCCCGCGGCCGCGCGGTCGGCGACGACGGGCCGGTCGCGGGGGTGGGGCGGAACACAGCCGACGGGGAAGGGCTCGTCCGATACGGCATCGAGCGGCCTCGAAGTGGACAGCGCTGTGCGCACTTGCCGCTCGATCCGGTCGAGATGCGCTACGGCGGAGAGCGGATCGCCCGCGGCGCGGGCTGCGTCCGTTCCCGTGCGGCCGGCGGATGGATCGCCCACAGCCGACGCGACGTCCCGGTTTCCGGAACCGGTTGCGCCGCAGCCCGTTTCCGCGCAGTCCACGATGTCGTCGACGGTGCGGGCGAAGGCGTACAGGGCGTGGACCGCCGTCCGCTGCGGTGCGGACAGCAGCCGGGTGGCCAGGAAATAAGTGCGGCCGTGTGCCGCGGCGATCGCTCTGCAGTGCCGGTACGCGGCCGCCAGGTCGGCATCGGGGCCGCGGCCGGTCATGGTTTGGGTCTGCCCGAATCGGCGCGCAACCGCAGCGGATCCACCTTGCGCAGCGACAGCGCCGCCACCACGGCGACGAAGGTGGCCGCCGCGACGTGCCAGAGGTTGTACAACCCGATCGAGCCGCCCGGCTGGAAGACGAGCATCAGCCACGTGCACAATCCGACCAGGATCATCAGCGTGGTCGTCGACATGGCGAAACCGGCGGCCAGGGCCAACGGCCACGAGTAGTACCACGGCAGAGCGGCGGGGGAGAGGATCACGATCGCGACGAAGGCGATGAGAATGCCCATCACCGCATCACGTTCGGTGCTCTTGTAGCGCCACCAGGTCCACACCAGGATGATCACCAGCGCCAGCGCGCAGAGTGCGCGGGTCCACACCAGCACCTCGCCGAGATTCAGCGGCGTGACCCAGGTGACCATGTGCGCCATGATCGTCGGCAGCGACAGCCAGTTGATGATCTTCTTCGAACCCGACAGGGCGGTCAGCCAGCCGATCCCCACCCCGGCGGCGGCCGAGGCGGCGATGAAGACGACCGCGAAGACCGAGACTCCCAGGCCCGCGATCTTGACGAAGGTGCGAATCGGATGCGGTAGCGGGCCCTCGTTCTCGGCCGCGCGTCGTTCCCGTTCGTGAATCATCCAGATCCACACCAGGAAGGGCAGTGCCACACCGGCGGTCGCCTTGATCGCGACCCCGATCGCGACCACGACGATACCGGCGACGTGGTGGCGTTCGAGAACCAGCGCGATGCCGGCGGCCATCAGGCCGACCATCAGCATCTCGTTGTGCACACCGCCGATCAGGTGGATGAGCACCAGCGGATTGAGCACCGCGAGCCACAGCGCGACCGTCGGCTTCCCGCCGAGGTGTTTGGTCATATACGGGACGGCCCACATCATCAGCGCCAGGCCCGGCAGCATGACCAGGCGCATCGCGATCGTGCCCGCCACCACGTTGTCGCCGGTGATGCTGGTGATCGCCTGCCCCATCAGCAGGAAGATCGGGCCGTACGGCGCGGTCGTGGTGGTCCAAACCGGGCTCACATTGTCCAGCAGCACACCGGGATTGACGACCGGGCCGACCTTGTACGGGTCGAATCCGTCGCGCAGCAGGGCGCCCTGGGCCAGATAGGAGTAGACGTCCTGACTGAACATCGGAACCGCGAACAGCAGCGGCAGGATCCAGATGCCGACGATCGCGCGCAATTCGTTCAGCGTGACCGTGCTGGCCGGGCGGTCGGTACGGGCGCCGGTGCCGATGGTGATGCGGCCCAGCCGGACCCACGCGATGATCATCGACAGCACGCCCAGCCACACCACGATGGTGGCCAGCGCGTAACCGTGACCGAATCGCAGCCAGGACAGGTGGGCGGCTTCCAGCAGCGGATCGCTGCGGCGGACCGCGCCGGCGCCGAGGCCGCCGACGGTGATCATGACCGCACCCCAGAACCCGAGCAGGGCGGCGTGCCCCTCCGGACTGCGGAAGAAGTCGCCGGCCCAGCGGATCCACCAGCGCAGGGTGTGGACGGCCGGTTCGGGCACCGGCACGGTGGCGGTCACCGGTGCCGTGGTGACCGCGCTGGTCACAGGCGCTGTCGCGGGGGCGGTATCCGTATCGGGGGTCGGCATGGTTCGTCTTCCCCCCGGGAATGTCGTGCGGTCGCAACCGCGGCGAGTGGTTCGGTCGCGGGCCAGTTTAATGGGTTGCCGGCAACCCTAGCGCGCCGGTCGGCGACGTGCCGCCGTCGGCGTGCCGCACGCCGCCGGTAATGCGTTCGGCGGCCAGTTTTCCCGACAGCAGGGCGGTGGGTACGCCGACGCCCGGAGTGGTGCCGCACCCGGCCAGCACCACATTCGCCGCGGTGCGCACGAGATTGCGGGTGCGGAACGGCCCGGTCTGGCGGAACAGATGCGCCGCGGAGAACGGTGTGCCCGCGATCATGCCGCGGTCCGACCAGGTTTGCGGCGTGTCCAGGTGGTCGACGGTGAAATGGTCGGCGATACCGCGATATCCGCGCTCTTCCAGCACGTCCAGCAGCTCGCGCAGGTAGGCTGGCCCGAGGCGGGCCCAATCCAGCGGCGCCGCATCGAGATTCGGACACGGGGCGAGCAGCGACAGCGGTTCGTGCCGGCCGGTCGCGCGCGCGATGAACTGACCGGGATCGGTGAGCGCCGGCCGGGTCAGCAGCAACGACGGATCGCTCATCAGCCGGCCGCGGCCGCGACCGGCGGCGATCTCGGTGAACGTCCGGGTCCACTGCCGGCCGAAATCGATGGTGTGGTGGGCCTGCAGCGGCCACTGCGCCGCGATCCGCGCCGGCACCGTGCCGTGCGCGACCACCGCGGACGGGGCGGCGCGCAGCGGCCGCCGCCGTCGGATGCCGAAGCGATCGAGCGAGCCCAGATCGGCGGTCAGCACCACCGCGTCGCAGTCGACGCCGCGGCCGTCGGCGGTGCGGACTCGCCGGGCCCGGCCGGCGGCATACTCGATGCCGGTGACCTCGCAGTTCAATTCCAGCCGGCCGCCCGCGCCGGTGAAGGCGGCCGCGAGCGCCGCGGTGATCGCCCGCATACCGCCGACCGGGAAGTACACCCCGAGCGACGTGTCCATATGTGGGATCGCGCCGTAGACGGCCAGTGCTTGGTCCGGCGCCGTGCCGGCGTAGAGGGCCTGAAAGGTGAACAGCCGGGCCGGCTGCTCCGCGCCCAGGATTCGCTGCACCCGCGGCCCCAGCCGCCCGAATGCGCCCAGTCGCACCAGTTCCCACAGTGCCGCCCGCTTGGCCGGGATCCGGACCATATCCAGGGGCGAGTCGAAATTGGTGTCCATGAACTGGTCGTAGGCCGCGTCGTAGATACGAGCCAGCCACCCGCGCAGATCGAGGTAGCGCCGGGCCGTATCGTCGCCGCACGTCCGCCGCAGCTCCGCCGCCATCCGCTCGGGATCGGAGTAGACGCCGATCACACTGCCGTCGGCGAAGCGGGCCCGGTAGCCGGGATCGACCCGGTGGATGACCAGGTTGTGCTCGGCAGTGCTGGAGCCGACGGCGGCCAAGGTCCGGTCGATCAGGTTCGGAAGTGTGAGAATCGTTGCGCCGGAGTCGATCTCGTAGTCGGGCCCACGGTAACGCCCGACCCGGCCGCCGGGGTGGTCGGCGCGCTCGAGCAGGGTGACCGTGCGTCCGGCGCCGACCAGATGCAGTGCGGCGGCCAGCCCGGACAGGCCGGCGCCGACGACGACGATCCGGTCGCTGGGCCCGGTAACGGTCCTCATGCGACGCGCCGGGTCGCGGCCAGGGCCATCGCGCGCAATCGCTGTCCCGCGGCGGGGGTGACCGAACTGGCGGCCAGGGCGGCGAGCCCGCGTTCGGTGAGCTCGTCGATGCGGCGTTCCACGTCGGCGACCGCACCCAGGTCGGTGATCACATCGCGCAACCGCGTCACCTGGTCGGGGGTCAGATCGGTACCGAGTGAGTCGCGCAGCAGCCGGGCCGCGGCGGGATCGGTGGCGTCGGCCCGCCGCAACGCCTCGGCCACCAGCACCGTCCGCTTGCCCTCGCGCAGATCGTCGCCGGAAGGTTTGCCGGTGACCGCCGGATCGCCGAAGACGCCGAGCAGATCGTCGCGCAGCTGGAAGGCGATGCCGATATCGGTGCCGAACTCCCGGTAGGCGGCGATCAGCTCCGCCTCCGCGCCGGCGAGCGCGGCTCCCAGATGCAGCGGGCGCTCCACGGTGTAGGCGGCGGTCTTGTAGCGGTTGATCCGCAGCGCGGCGGCCACCGAATCGTCGGCTCCGGCCTCGCCGTGCACGTCGAGCAGCTGGCCGCCCATCACCTCGGTGCGCATGGCGGCCCACACGGGGGCGAAGCGGGCCCGGGCGGCGGCATCCAGCCCGGCCGCGGCGATCATGTCGTCGGCCCAGGTCAGCGCGAGATCGCCGATGAGGATGGCGACGCTGGTACCGAAATGTGCCGAATCGCCGCCCCAACCGCGGTCGCGGTGGCGACGTTCGAAGTCCACGTGCACGGTGGGGTACCCGCGACGGGTTCGGGAGGAATCGATGATGTCGTCGTGGATCAGTGCGCAGGCCTGGACCAGTTCCAGCGCCGAGCAGGCGGTCAGGACCGCGTCGGCCTGGGCGCCGTCGGGGTCACCGCCCGCGCCGAGCCAGCCGGTCCACGCGAACGACGGCCGGGTGCGCTTGCCGCCGCGCAGCACGAAATCCTCGAGCGCGGCCGTGGCCGAGACGAAAACCGGTCCCAGTTCGGCGACCAGTTCGCGGCGGCCGGCGAAGAATCCGGTCAGCGCCTGTTCGACCGCGCGTACCAGCGCGGCCGAGTCGTTCGGCGCCGGACGTGCCGGGCTGGCCGGGCCAACGGACAACACAACCTCCAGATAGTCATCGTATCGGCGAGCCGACACCGGACGAGCCGGGCAATTCCGGCGCGCCCGAGGTGTCGCCGGCGCTGATACCTCGCGGTGTACCGCGACGAGTCGTCGGTCCCCGGCTCACCTTCGCCCGGGCCGGCCATCGCGAACGATTCGCGTCGCGGCGCCCGCCGGACCACCGAGAACCTTACTGCGTCCGGTTCACGACCCGAGCGGCCCGTGGCGCGGGCAGGACAGGCGTCCTCCCGAATCCGGCCGCCGGGGCGGCCCGGAAACCGCCCGGGCTCGCGGACCAGCGGCTGGACCGGGGCGAATCCGGGCCGGGCGACCCGTCGGACCAGGCCGTCCTACTACACTGGACCGGTGAGTTTCGACAACGTGCGGGGACGATCGACCCCAGGCCGACCTTCCCGGACGCCGTCCGGAACTCCCTCCGTGGTGGGGCAGCTGCGTCGGCGGCCCGACGGCGGCATTCCGTTCTCGGTGGAATTCAACCCGCCGCGCGACGCCGCGGCCGAAGCCCGGCTCTGGCGCGCCGCCCGCGAATTCGAGCGGATGCACCCGGCCTTCGTCTCGATGACCTACGGCGCGGGGGGATCGACCCGCGACCGCACCGCCCGTATCACCGGACAGCTGGCCCGCGAAACCACCCTGCTGACCGTCGCGCACCTGACCGCGGTCGGGCACAGCGTGGCCGAGCTGCGCTCGATCGTCGGCAGCTACGCCGATGCCGGCATCCGCAACATGCTCGTGCTGCGCGGCGACCCGCCCGGCGATCCGCTGGGGGAGTGGCGCAAGCACCCGGAGGGCGTCGAATACGCGGAGGAATTGGTCCGCATCGTCTGTGGCCTGGGCGACTTCCACGTCGGCGTGGCGTCGTTCCCGCAGGGGCACTACCGGTCTCCCGACCTCGACCACGACACCCGCTATCTGGTCGCGAAACTGCGTGCGGGAGCGGAATATTCGATTACGCAGATGTTCTTCGACGTGGAACACTATCTGCGCCTGCGGGATCGGGTCGCCGCCTGCGACGCCGAGCAGGGCGCCAAACCCATCATTCCGGAGCTGATGCCGATCACCTCGCTGCGCACGGTGCAGCGCGCCGAGGAACTCTCGGGCCGGGCGTTGCCCGCAGCGGTGATGCAGCGGCTGGAACGCGCCGCCGGCAACGATCCGGAGGCCAACCGCAACGCGGTGCGTGCGGTCGGCATCGAGATCGCGACCGAGATCGCGCAGCGGCTGATCGACGAGGGCGCGCCCTGCCTGCATTTCATCACCCTGAACTTCGCCAAGGCGACCACCGAGGTCCTGACCAACCTGGGCTACACCGTGACCCCGGCGGCCGTCAGCGCCTGATCGGCGTTTCGCGCGCGAGTTGCCACGCATTCGCGCGCACCGGCGGTACCCTCTCGTGCACCGTGACGACGCGGAGGTCCCCGAGTCATGCTGTGCGGCCCGGCGGACCGACCTGGTGCGGATGTTCCGCCGAACGCAGGAGACCCCGATGGCCGTGGTAACCAGTTTCGTCCGCCTGTCCGCCGCGCTCACCGTGACCGGTGCGCTGACCTTCGCGGGTGCGGTGACCGCCGCCGCGGCACCACCGGATCCGGCCGCCGCGATTGCCGCGGCGGGGCAGAACCAGGCGGCCGCAAGCGATTTGCTGGGCGCCTATCAGAGCGCCGTGGACGGGCTGAAACAGCTCGGTATCCAGCCCTTCCTGTGGCCTTCCGCCGCCGCGTTCTGCCAGGACGGCAGCACGCTCGGACTGGTTCCGGCCCTGGCCGGCGCGGTGCCCGGACCGTGGCCGAACCTGGCGGTGCCGGTGCCCGGGCTGGATCTGTCGGCGGTGAAGGCCGGGCAGACCATGTTCGCGTTCGTCCCCTACGGCCTCGGCCCCGACGGCCCGGACACCGCCGGCATGCAGGTGGCGTGGTTCAACGTGGCGAACGGGCGCGGCGGATTCGCGGCCATGGGGCCGCTGTCGCAGGTCGTCTCGTCGATGATCCCGGCCGATCTGCCACCGCAGGTGCGCCCGGCCTTCGAACAGGGGATCCGGAACTTCTTCCTCTCGGCGCTGCCGCTCGGCGGCGTGCGCGCGGTGCCGGTCGACACCGGTTCGGGCACCGTCCTGGCGGCGGTGTTCGGCACCGTTCGCAACGGCGATCACACCTGCCTGTTCCTGCCGACGGTCGGCATCACCTCGGTGCGCTGATCGCCGCGGGTCCGGGCCGGGCCGGGTTCGGACCCGCCGGCACCGACCGGCCCTTCCAGCGCAGCAGGCCGCGCCGGTGGAGCCGCCACGACCGGGCCGACAGGCGCAGATAGGCACCGATCGAGATCGGATGTGCCAGTGCCGCAAGGCCGTCGGCGCCGCGCAGGTCACCGCCGGATTCCAGCGAACGGGCGAGCAGCCGGCTCGCGACGGCCAGGCCGTAACCCGTCGCGCCCACCCGGCGCAGCCGTCCGCGACCGCATACCGCCGCGACGGCCGGTAGCAGCCAGCTCACCGCGGCCACCACATCGACGCCGACCGCACCCGCCGGCCCGCCGTAGGCCGACCACAGCCACCGGGTGTATCCCTGCTCTACTTCCGCCGCGCCCCGGTACATCCGGGTGCTCGCCATCGTCCCGGCCGCGACGAGTTCGGTCCGGTGCCCGGCACGGCGCAGGGCCCGTGCCAACGCGAGGTCCTCGGTGACGGACCCGGCGACGGCGGCATGCCCGCCCACCGCGCGATAGACGGCGGCGTCGAAGACCAGAAACTGCCCGCACGCCACCGCGGTCGACGGCCGCAGGCTGCGGTTTGCCACGCGCACCGGCAAGGAGGCGGCCCAGGACCAGCACAGCAGCGGTTGCACCAGCCGTTCCACGACGGTCTCGGCCCGCTGATACGGCCACGGCGCCACCGAACCCGCTGCGCTGCGGCGCAATTCGCGTACCGCGGCGGCGATGGTCCAGGGCTGCAACCGGACATCGGCATCGAGAAAGATCAGCGCACCCGGTGGCGGATCGGCACAGATTCCGGCCAGTTCGGCCAGACGGGCGCACGCCGCGGTCTTCCCGGTCCAGCCGGGCGGCGGTTCGGTATCGGCGGCGACGACGGTGAATCGCTCGTCGTCCCCGATGGCCTCGACCGCGGCGGGAAAGGTGCCGTCGGTGGAACCGTCGTCGAGAATCCACACGCGCATCCGCGAAACTCCCTGTTGGGCCCGCAGATCCGCGATCAGCCCCGGCAGTCGCGCGGCCTCGTCGCGGGCCGGTATCGCGACGACCACCGGTTCGATCACCGGCGTCGCATCCGGCCGCAAGCGGCGCATGCTCAGCCGATTCGCCAGGGCCACCGCACATCCCGCGCCGGCGACGACGGTACCCGCGCAGACCAGTGGCTCGAACACCGCTCGCGCCGTCGCGGACAGCCGCGCGACGCCGCTCGGCGGCGGTGCCGCGACGGTGCGTAGGGCGCGCCCGGCGTTCATCGGCGGATCAGGCGTCCTGATGCGTCCGCGGCCGCCACGGCGGGGTGGGGTTGCGGTTCAGATAGGCCAGCACGGCGACGATGGCGGCCACGGCGAGCGTGATGCCGCCCACGATGCCGGCCCACCCGGCGAAGGAACGGGTGTTGGGGTCGGCGTAGCTGACCTCGGCCCGCACGGTGCTCACATCGCCGGCCGGCAGTTTCCACGACACCGTCGAATCCCCTTGGCGGGTGCCGTTGGTGGTGGCGACGCGGGCCGGGAAGGCGACCGTGAACTGGATGTCCGAGCCTTGTGGCGGAACGGATTTCAGATCCACCCGGCCGCTCAGCGTCACCTTGTCGCCGGTCCGGGTGAACTGCAGGTTGAACATGCCCTGCGTCTGATCCGACAGCGAGCCCAGCTGCTGCACCTCACCGAAGGTCAGGTCGTCGAAGTAGGCCTGACTGCCGACGTAGCCGTCCTGGGTGTAGGGCTCGACCCGGATCTTGGCGGCGAGCGTGTCGGGGGCCTTCAGCTGCGGGCCCTTGTCCTTGTCGTTGGCCGGGATCACGGCCGCCACCAGATGTCCGGAGACCCGGTCGTTGGACGACACACCCATCGACACCTGTACCCGCAGGCAGCCGGCCAGCAACGGTGCCAGCAGCAACGCCAGCAGTGCGATGGACGAGATGCGATGACGCCGGGTACGCCGCGGCGGGTGGGTCGATTCTGGCATCGATGGTGTCGGACTCGGCTGCACGGCACACATCGTGCCATGCGGCGCAGTGATCACCGGCACGCGACGGGGCCTTCGTTGCGCGCCGGCCCGGTGGCCGATTCGAATCGGGCCTGCTAGCGACCGGCCTCCGGCGTACCGGTGCACCGGGGTGTGTCGCCGGCGCCGTTTCGGACCGCCTGGCGGCCGGTTCGTCCGACCCGCCGTACCGCCCACCGCGCGGTGGGTACGGCGACCAGCCCGAGCCCGATCGCGCCGTAGCCGGCGGAGGCCGGCAGATCCAGGAACACCGCGTGGGCGAGAGCCGATCCGAACCATGTCCACAGCAGCACCGCGATCGGCACCGCCGGCCCGGCGCCGCGGGGTGCGCACCGAGGTTCGAGCACGGCGAGCAGAGCGGCCATCACCGCGCCGACCGCGAACCACCCCAGATAGTTCGTATACGGGATATCACCTGCTCCGGGTAACCCCGGCTGCGCCGAACACCAGGTCCACTGCCCGTCGGCGACCATCTGCGGATCGAGGAAGAGATCCCAGCCGACCGCGCCGACGGCGGTGGTCAGGACCCGAGCGCCGGTGCGCCGGCACAGCAGTCCGGCCGCGACCCAGATCGGGTAGAGCCCGCCGATCCAGGCCACCGGCACGAGGAGGGGCACGTCGGCCAGTTCGGGGCCGAGCCGGCCGTGCGCGTAGTGATAGCACCCGAACGGGAAACCGGTTGCGGTGCCGACGATTTCGGCGAGCAGGCCGACGCCGCCGACGATCGCCGCACAGCCGGCCGCCCAGCCCGGGCCGCGGGAAACGGTGGCGTGCAGCATCGCGGTCGCGGCCGCCAGCACGACGATCGACACCGTCACCCGATCGCGGGCCGTCCCGGCGGTGAGTGGGTAGCTGATCTGCGCGGCCACCCAGGCCAGAGTCGTCAGCGCCGGCCACAGCCGCGCGGTCATCGCCGGGCGAACCGGCCGCGGCGTACCGAGCGCAGCACCAGCCGCGCCGCGGTTCGCCCGCTGGCGCCGGACACTCCGCCGCCCGGATGTGTCGAGGCGCCGGTCAGATACAAGCCCGGCGCGCCGGGCACTCGCTGTCCGGACAGTTCCGGCAGCGGCCGCCAGAAGAACATCTGATCCAGGGACATCTCGACATGCATCACATTGCCGCCGACGAGGCCCAGCTCGCGTTCCAGATCCGCCGGGGTCTGCACGTGGCGCTGCCGCACGGAATCGGCGAAACCCGGTGCGTACCCGTCCACTTCGGCGATGATGCGATCGGCCTCGCGGGCGCCGTGGTCGGCCCAGTCGCTGCCGTCGGCGAGCCGGTACGGATGCCATTGCGCCCACAGCGACAGCTGATGTTGTCCGGGCGGTGCGATGGTCGGGTCCAGCGCGCTGAAGCTCATCGCGAGAACCACCGGCCGCGGCGGTAGTTCACCGGCCAGGGCCGCACCGTGCGCGAGCCGCAACTGCCGCCGGTCGGTCACCAGCAGTTGCAGGCCGCGCGCCGATTCGGCCGCGGTGGCGCCGGGGTAGCCGGGCAGCGTGTCGGTGGCCGCCCGCACCACCATGCCGATTCCGGGCCCGACTCGGATCCGGCGCCGCCATTCGTCGAGGACGCCGGCGTCGAATCCGCCGCGGCGCAACAGGTCCAGCGTGGTCAGCACATGAGCCCCGGAGACGACGGTCCGGGCGGACAGCTCGCGCCCGGCCGCGGTCCGGACCCGCCAGCCGTCGCCCGCGCGCCGCAATTCGACGACCGCATCGCCGGCGGTGACCACACCGCCGTCCGCGCGCAGCCGCGCGACCAGCGCCGCGGTCAGCGCGCCGCTGCCGCCGACCGCGCGGCCGGGCGGCAGGGTATGCATGAGGGCCGCGAAGCCGGCCATCGGCGCGGTGCCGGGTTCGGACATCGGCGGCCCGGACTGCGCGCCGAACCAGGCCAGGGCCGCCTTGAGCCGCTCGTTGTCGAACCAGCTGTCCAGCAACGCGTCTCCGGACTGCAGGAATTCGCGTGACAGCGCGCTACCGCCGCCGCGGGCGTCCAGCCCCCAGAACGAACGCACGAATCGGCCCGGGGTGGGAGCGCCGCCGAAGGCGCGCATCACCCGCTGGGCGCGGGGCCCCCAGGTGTGCACGAACCGGCGGTAGGCGTCGGCCTCGCGCGATCCGCAGGCGCGTTCGACGGCGGCGCAGGTGCGGTCGAGATCGCGGTGGAACACGATCGGCGCGTCCGTCGAACCGGGCGGCGCGGGGGCGAAACCCCAAGGGTCGCAATCGATGTACCGCAATCCGAACTTCGCCAGTTCGAGCTCCTCGATGATCCCGGTGTGCCGGATCATGATGTGCGCCGAGGAACCGCGATCCACCAGATGTCCGGGAAACCGCTCCACCGTCGACACCGCGCCGCCGAGCACCTCGTCGCGTTCCAGGACCTCCACCGGCTCGCCGGCCCGCGCCAGATAACAGGCGGCGACCAGCGCGTTGTGGCCGGACCCGATGATCAGCGTGGTCACTGCGCGGGCGCCTGCAACGGCAGCCGGCGGCCCAGCACGGCGAAGCGGCGGGTGTCGCCGGAGAAGACGAAATGCCTGACCACATCGGTGAAGCCCTGCCGCCGGTACAGCCGCCAGGCCCGGTTGTCCTCGTGGTCGACCTCCGGGGTGGACAGCAGCACGGCCGCCTCGGTGCGCTGTTCGAGCAGCCGAACCAGCAGTGTTTCGCCGATGCCGCGCCCCTGTGCGGACGGGTGGACGTGCAGTTCGGTCAGTTCGAAATAGTCCGACAGGACCGCGCGAGCGGTCTGCTCCGGCCAGCCCGAGCGCCGCATTCCGGTGTGCACCTGCTGATGCCACCACTGATGCGGTGCGCCCCGGTAGCCGTAGGCGATCGCGACGATCGGCGCCGTCCGCAGATCGATGCGGCCGTCGTCGTCGGGCACCACCGCCGCGACCGCCTGCCAGCCGGGCCGGGTCGTGTGTTCGGCCCACATGGGAGCACGGTGGTGCTCGGTGCCGCGCGGGTAGTCCATCGCCGCGACATAGACCGCCAGCGCATCGTGCAATCGCTGACGCAGCGTCGCGGCCGAGATGTCGACGACGACGGGGGCGGGCGTGTGGCGGGGCCGGACGGCGGTCATGTGCGGGGAGCCATATCTTCGGGGGCCGTCTCTGTCTGTCGGATGGCCGCGGAGGTCGCGGCCGCGTTCGGGTGGGCCATATCCAGGGTGCGCGGCTCTCGTTCGTCGCGAAAGTTGTCGGTGGTCCTCTCTATATTCACACCAATTGAAACGTTCGAATATCTGTTCGGTTCACCGCGGTGGACCGGGGTCGGATATGCGAAGTGTGGAGGTGTCGAGATGGCTGGTCGGATGAACGATCCGCGACGGGCGGGCCGGGCGGGCGGACTGCTCGACCGTGCCGACACGATGGTGCAGCAGGCCTGGGCCGAACCCGATCCCCGCGAGCGGTTGCGCACCGCCTACCTGGCCGCGCTGCGCGGGGCCGGGGCGGTGCTCGCCGCGACCGGCGCCGACCGGGCGCCGCGGGCCCGTTCCCGCAATGCCTGGGTGCTGATGCAGCAGGCCGCGCCGGAATTCGTGATGTGGTCGGACTACTTCAGTTCCTACTCCGAAACCCGCGCCGCGCTCGAGGCCGGGCTGGATCGCGCGATCAGCGATACCCAGGCCGACCAGTTCGCCTCCCGGGTCGAGGCATTCCTGCGTGATGTGGAGGACGCACTGGCCGTCAGCGCAGCTCGGTTGCGTCCAGCGGCCGGCTGGCTCGCCGACGGCACGGCGTGAACATCGGCGAGTAGGTGGTAGCGCACTGATCGAACTCGTATCATTGGTGGCAGTAGCCGCCAAGGTCGGCTACTTGTCGTCTACCCGGAGGCGACAACCAGGACCTAGTGCCGGGGGAGGTACCGTGCCACTCTCCGAGCACGAGCAGCGCATGCTCGAACAGATCGAGAGCGCGCTCTATGCTGAGGACCCCAAATTCGCCTCGACCGTTCGTGGTGGACGGCTTCGTTCTGCCACCGGAAGACGCAGACTTCAGGCGGCCGCGCTCTTCGTCCTCGGCCTCGTTCTTCTTGTTGCGGGTATCGCGTTGCCGGTGAAGCCGGGCGGGTTCCCCATCATCAGCCTGCTCGGCTTCATCGTGATGTTCGGTGCGGGTGTGCTGTTGCTGCTGGGTGGTTCGGGGATGTCCAAGGGAGGCCGGGGCAGCGCTGACGCCGCCACGGGTCCCGGGGGCGCGCCCGGACGAGCGGCAAAGAGCAAGCAGCGCAAGGCCGGTGGCTTCTCCGCTCGGATGGAGGACCGGTTCAGACGTCGCTTCGAACAGGACAGCTGAGCGTCGACTCGGCTCCCGGACGCGGAGGCGAGTGACCGAAGACGGTTGCGCGATGATTGCCGTGCCTGTTAGCCGATAGCCGATAAACGAAGATTGCGAACGACACGCCGTAGCTTGCGGCGTGTCGTTTTCGTATCGGGGGAGTGGTTCTGATCACCGTCGCGCTCGCGCTGTTTCACCGATCCCCGCGATTCCCCACGCTTCCCCACCCGGATCCCCCACTACTTCCCACCCGACCGCAGCGCCCCTCCGAACTGCAGGTTTGCTGATTGTTGTCGGACCGTCGTCGCCGGCGCCGAGGCGCGCCGGAGGAACTCGCCGAAATCTCCCCACCCCGGTGATAGCTGAGCTGACCAGCCGAATCGCCTGCCCGGGGACCGAGATCACCGCGGCTTTCGATTGAAAGTGGGGGAAAGTGGGGTAATGTGGAGCGCGCACTGATAAGAGGCCGACCAGACGAGGTGATCGAGCGGGAGGTGTCGAGACTGTGTTTCTCGGTACCTACACGCCTCGGCTGGACGACAAAGGGCGACTGACGTTGCCTGCGAAGTTTCGCGACGAACTGGCGGGAGGGTTGATGGTCACGAAAGGACAGGACCACAGCCTTGCCGTCTATCCCAAAGAGGAGTTCACCGCGTTGGCGCGGCGAGCCGCGGCGGCGTCCCGAAGCAATCCGCAGGCAAGGGCTTTCGTTCGTGCCTTGGCGGCGTCCACGGACGAACAGCGTCCCGATGGGCAGGGCCGGATCACGTTGTCGGCCGAACATCGCCGATACGCGAATCTCACCAAGGACTGCGTGGTGATCGGCTCGGTCGATTTCCTCGAGATTTGGGACAAACAGGCGTGGGATTCCTACCTCGCCGAGCACGAGGAGGATTACTCGCTGGCAGGAGACGAGTCGCTGGGCGGAATTTTCTGATCCGAGACAGGCGAGTGCCCTGCGGCCTCTGCCCGACACGGACCCTGACGTACTTCCCCAACGCCAGGTGCCGTGCTTCGGACAGAGACCCCGGGGCATTGGCTGTCCACCCCAGGCAACCCACCCGTCGCAAGCACCGTGAGCCAGGATCCGGGAGGTCGAGGTGAATCATGACAGCGACCGCCCCCGCCATGTTCCGGTCCTGTTGCGGCGTGCCGACGAAATCCTCGGTCCCGCACTGGAATCCGGCGGTGTGCTGGTCGACGCCACCCTCGGTCTGGGCGGGCATGCCGAACATTTTCTGCGTACCTATCCGGCGATCCGGCTGATCGGACTGGACCGCGACACCGAGGCATTGCGCCTCGCCGGTGCCCGGCTGGAGCCCTTTGCCGACCGAATCACGTTGGTGCACACCAGGTACGACGGCCTTCCCGACGCCCTGCGGCAGGCGGGACTGCCCGAGCGCGGCTCGGTGCGCGCGGTGCTGATGGATCTGGGCGTGTCCTCGATGCAGCTCGACGAGGCCGACCGTGGGTTCGCCTATTCGGTGGACGCACCGCTGGATATGCGCATGGATCCGACCGGTGATCTCACCGCCGCCGATGTGCTCAACACCTACAGCCACGGTGAGCTCGCCCGGATTCTGAAAACCTATGGCGAGGAACGGTTCGCCGGGCGCATCGCCGGCGAGATCGTGCGGCGGCGCGCGCAACGGCCGTTCACCACCAGCGCCCAGTTGGTGGAGTTGCTCTACGACGCGATTCCGGCGGCCACCCGGCGCACCGGCGGGCACCCCGCCAAGCGCACCTTCCAGGCGCTGCGGATCGAGGTGAACCGGGAGCTCGAGTCACTGCAGGCCGCGGTGCCGGCGGCACTGGACGCGCTGGAGGTGGGCGGCCGCATCGTCGTCATGTCCTACCAGTCGCTGGAGGACAAGGTTGTCAAACAGATCTTCGCGCAGGCGTCCGCGTCGCGAACACCGCTGGACCTACCGGTCGAATTGCCCGGTATGGGCCCGGAATTCGCGATTCTGACCCGAGGCGCGGAGAAGGCGAGCGAAGCAGAGATAGAGGAGAACCCACGCGCGGCGCCGGTGCGTATGCGGGCCGCGGAGCGAATACAGGCCGCCGGATGACGTCGATCCGGCACCGGGGGCACGGCCAGTCCCACAGGAACACGGTAGGGGAGGCAGGAATATGAGCGTGCGGACACGGGTGGACGCACCACGGCGGGCGCAGCGGTCCGCGCCACGGCAGGCGCAGAGCGCGGAGCGGGTGAAATCCGGTGCGGCCCAGCGCGCCTACGCGCGGCGGCGCAATCGCGCGGGGGAGAAGGCGCCGCTACCGCTACCGACTCGTACCGGCTCGCTGATGGCCGGCCGGCTGCCGTTCGTCGCGGCGATCCTCGCCTTGCTCGGCTGCGGCCTCCTGGCGACCCTGGTGCTGACCACGCACGCGGCCGAGGACAGCTATCAGCTCTCGGATGCGCGGCGCATCAATCGGCAGTTGCTCGACGAGCGTGCCGCGTTGCAGCGCGAGGTGGCCGCGGCCGATTCCGCGCCCGTGCTGGCCGAGCGTGCCCGGGAACTGGGCATGATTCCGGCGAAGGATCCGGCCCGGCTGCTGGTGGGGCCGGACGGTTCGGTCACGGTGATCGGTAAGGAGACTCCGGCCGAGGGGGCGCCGGTGCCGCCGCTCAACACCATCCCCAGCACGCCCGGTGTGCTCCCGCCGAAACTCGTTCAGGCCCAAGGGGAACGGTTGGTGCCGCTGACCACTACGCCGGCCCCGGCCGCGCCGACGTCACCCGCGCCGATGTCACCCGCGCCGGCGGCGCCG
>NZ_BAGM01000051.1 GCF_000308855.1 Nocardia veterana NBRC 100344
CTGCTGGGCGGGGGCTTCCTGCGCGGGGGCCGGAGCCGGGGCGGGAGCGGACTGCGCGGGGGCGGGCGAACCGCTGCCGATCACGCCGAGCTGACCGCCGACGGAGACCACATCGTCCTCGTTCGCGCTGATCTCGAGCAGGGTGCCGGCCACCGGCGACGGGATCTCGGTGTCGACCTTGTCGGTGGAGACCTCGAGCAGCGGCTCGTCGATCTCGACCTGGTCACCGACCTGCTTGAGCCAGCGGGTCACGGTGCCCTCGGTGACGGATTCGCCGAGTTCCGGCATCGTCACCGGCGTGCCTTCGGCGGCACCGCCGGAGGCGGCGGCCGGAGCCTGCTGGGCGGGCGCTTCCTGCGCGGGCGCCTGCTGTGCCGGGGCTTCCTGGGGGGGAGCCGATTCGGCCGG